>JANOAU010000136.1:0-24181 GCA_031411275.1 Saprospiraceae bacterium
GCTTGGTTGCTACAAGTGGCTGGGACGCTAATGAGTGAATCGAACCGAATGGCATTAGGTTGTAAAACGACGACACTCGCCGTGTCGGTACATCCGATGCCATCTGTAACTGTAATACGTTGAATACCAGTACGTAAGCCTGTGGCGATGCTGTCAAATTGCGTATTGTTCCAATTGAAAGTATAAGGCGATAAGCCGCCTGTGACACGCGCCCTGGCACGCCCATTGGCATCGCCAAAACATTTGACGGAGTCTTGTAAAGTCGTAATGACTAATTTAGCGGGCGATGCAACGGTGGCAGAGTCTATTTTTTGGCATCCATTTTTATCAGTTAATGTTACTTTGTATGTGCCTACTGCAAGGTTGGTTAAGACATCAGATGTGCTGCCAGTGTTCCATCTATAACTATAAGGTGCGCTGCCACCAGAAACTAAGGCTCGAATTGAGCCATTTGTATTCCCAAAACAGCGGACATCTTGCTTGCTGAGGTTCATACTGAGGGGGGTAGGTTGCAAGACAGTTGCTGAATCGCGCACACGACAACGGTTGCTGTCCTCAACTTCAATGATATAACCACCTGCGGTCAAACTGTCAAAAACGCCTGGATTACGTCCAAAAGGACTAAAATTGAGCGTATAAACATAAGGAGCTGTGCCACCTGATGCAAGAGCGGTAATTTTACCCGTTGCTGTATTATTGCATTTTACAGAGTCAACCGTTTTCTGAAGAACAAGCGGACTGGGTTGACCGAGATAAAAAATAAGCGTATCTGTACAACCTTCACCGTCTATAACGACACCGACATGTCGTCCTACTTTGATTTTATTGACAAAAACACCACTTAAAAGCTGTGTAAAGGTGTCAATCTTATATGTCAAAGGTTGAACACCGTTAGCAAATGCAAAATTGACAAAGGGGCTTGTGCCGCCAAAACAAAGGATTGAATCCACCAAAATACGCCGATTCGCACCGCGTCCAATCGTAGCGATACAGTCCATCGTGGTTTCTGTCAGTCGCGCCGTCCGCGCTCCGCAAGCACCCCCTAAGCCGCGCACCAGCAAAGTAACCGTTTGAAGGGTTTGAAGACCATTGACAGTATGCTGCAAATTACCATTCGGGGTTCTCCATGTTCGACCACTGTCAATACTGACTTCGTAGCCTATTGCTCCAGGTATGGGTGCCCAAACAAACTGAATCCATGAAAAATTGAGATTGCCGACTGAAAGGGCAGGTGCCGCCAAACTGTCAATAACTGTTACACGAACGGTGTCTTTGTGTAGGCAATTCAAACTATCTACAATAGAAACGATATACTGAGTGGTCGTCGTTGGCTTAGCCGTGGGTGTCGCACAGGTAGCACAAGACAATCCATTGGTGGGTGTCCATGAATATTTCAAGGCATTGCCACTTTTGAAAGTCAGAGACCAGTGTGTCAAGGTATCGGTATGCCCACCTCGCGCGACGGAAGAAAGCAATTGCCAATTACCATTTACGGTTGCCCCCCTCAGTGTATTCCAAGTGGTGCTGCCGCCAACAGGTTGATAGGTACCTGTTAAGGGTGAGACGGCAGTCTCAATGGCTCTTGTTGCCGTGGGTGTAAAACACAGGCTGCGAATCGGTTTTTGGACACCACCCACACGGTCGGGTTTTAAAAGAATGGATTGACCCGATGGGGCTTTAAGTTGAACCACATAGTCATCAGCAACATTTGAGTTGATATCCACACACACCGAGTCAATTTGGTTCATGGGGTCTGTCAATGTCGGTACAAAAATATTCTGAATCAATATTGTTGAGCTGTATGGATTCAACAAAGTGGCTGATGAACCATCTAATTGTACATTCGGATAAGCATCAAAAGGCACTGAATTATTGACGCGATTGAGTGATGTTTTGTTCAAAACAGTACCAAACGGCTCGGATGAACAAACCGTCGTATCAATTAATTCTGGAAAATTCAAATCACAAACAGCACAACGGGCATTAGTCGGCGGCAAAACATTGACGTTCATGGATGTATCCCAAACGCAGTTAAAATTGTCGCGCACTTGATAGGTATAACTGGCAACACCTGCATTTCTCGGACGAGCCACAATCGAATCCATCATAAAAGACGTAACCGTTGGATTCATTAACCATGAGTGGCTAACTATCACAGGTTTAAATGTTTCGATATTTGGATAAAGCGATTTTTCAAAATCAATACCCCAATAAAAAATCCACCCATTGTCTTGTGGGAATTGGTCTTTGACCACGATAGACCACTCACCATTTAAAGGGCAGCCTATCAAATTACTGAGGGGGTCGTCGGTTGCATAATTACCCGCAGGTAGGTTATAGGTAGAAGGAGTCGTATATGAACGCCAAGTCCGCGTCGCCAATGGTGTCCATGAATATTCTTGACCTGTACCCGCAAGGTTAAACGCAGGATTACTGATATTTACCCCAGAAGCATCATTTGTATTAGGGATACCAATGTTGATACGATTGCGATTGCGTGTAGCGACATCATACTTATGTAAGATGACTTGTTGACGGCTGGGGCATATCAATTTTATTTCTAAGTCTCTGGCATAAGAATGTTCCATATTCACAAAGACCCGTTTGAAATCGTTGATATTTGTCAACATTTGCCCGGGCCCGAAATCCGTAAAAAACACACTTGTTTTATATTCTTTTGTACCATCATCAGGAATAAACAACTTTTCAGAACGCACTTGTCCCAATTGGAAACTATCCGTTTTGGTTGTGGTAGATACTTGATAAGTCGTATCAATCCTTTGGCTTTGACCCCTCAGTCGGATTTCTTGCCCAGCACAAATTTGACTGACTACTGAACCAAGACTGAATAAAGGTTTAGGTGCAATTCTAACACGTTGTTTGATATAATTGATGTTTTTGCAGCCAATTGTATCTGTAACAGTCAATTTGACGACAAATCCACCTGATTGAGCATAAATATGATTCACATCTGGGCCATATGCCACAGGTGTACCATCGCCAAAATTCCATTCAAATTTACTCAATGTATCCGATTGATGATAGGCAATATCATTCAACGCATATATACCTTTTCCTTTGAAAGATACGCGCGTCACATTCGCACAAGCATCTATCCAACCCGTATCCGCAGGAACGATGGCAGGCGTTGTGGCGACAATTTGCGTTTTAATGGTTTGACAAGAAGGGATACACAACACCCGAGCCAGCCAACCCACCCCTTGATTTGACCCATTTGAGCGAAAAGTAATGGTCATACAGCCACTCGCATTTCGTGCTGTCGTTTCAACAATGGCACTCGATTGACCAAAATCAGCAGCGCAGCCTAATGACGGTGCAGCAGTAGAGTTGCCGTCAAAAAAGCATAAATCATCACCTGGTTTAACGTCGAGGAGGTCAAAACCAAGTGAAATATTCTTTTTGCTCGGGTCATCGGAGCAAATTGTGATTGTAAAATTCTCATTGGCATTGTAACCGCCCAGACTGCCCCCACTATCAAAAAAATTAGCTCCGCAAGTATTGGTGCTGACAGTGGCATTACGCATGATGATTTGTGAAGCGATAGGTGTTGTAAAAACCCAGCAAAAAAGCACAAGTGTCCAGATGAATTTTATAGTTTTCACGTCCTTAGATTGGTTATGATTTAGACTCATTACTTTTTATCAGTTTTTATGTTTGAAAAACCTGAAAGATAGACTCAAATAAAATGATTTGCCTAAAAGTGAAATCCTAAATTTTTGATAAGTAGATGAACAGAAATAAACGGGAAATTGATTTCGTGGAGATATTTGATAATCAACGTTTTATGCTATTCATCGTTCATCATTTATCATTACTTATACACCCATTTGTATTTTTCACTTTTCATTTTTCACTTAGATACAGATTCTTTATTTTTTCAAACTGTTGTCTTTAGATAAATAATCATTCAACTTTTCGATGAATGCCCGACCAGAATAATAGACCAAATATTTAGCCGTTCCCTCAATTTTGTAAATGGTTTCTGTATAATAATCCCGTTTAAGAGATTGCTCTTGCTCTAATTTTAGAATGTTGATATGCTGTAAATCTGCTATTTTTACTGAGGGGTAGCTTTCCGCCGTTTCTGACTTGCTTAGAGATGTTTCGGAGATAAAATAAGCATGGTCGAGATAAAATGTCCACCGTTTCAACAGGAATGCGTCGTTTTGTGCCACATCGTCTACATAAGCCTTTTCGTAGGCGGCATAGAGGCGTGGGTCAATAGACTTTGAAGCGGGGGAATTTTGTTGAGAAAAAACAATGAAGGGTAAAAGGATGATGGTGAAAGTGAGTATTCTTTTCATTGTCTGTAGTTTTGTCAAAATAATCATTGAAGAGATGTCGGTAATTGGAAAAAATTGTTTTTCAAGTATTGACAAATCTATGACTTTTTGTCAAACCCCCATGTGTTACAGTTTAATTTTATATCTCAAAACAGCAGCATTAACATTTTATTTGTATTTGAAACAATAATTGACCAAATAAAAAAAGGAGTTGTGCTGTTTTTCACGACTCCTTTTTTTGTTGCTTTTTAGTTTTTACAAAAATCATACCCCTCAGTATATTTGGCATATTTATTTAGAATTTTTATTTTTACAGGGTATAAAATATTGAAGGTTAATATTTTAAGTGATGGGGTGATTAAAAAATCACCCCATCACTCTGTCCACGTTTCAAAATTCTAAACCTTTATACATCTTTATCAACGGCAATTGCACGTTATAAAAAGGTAAGGGTATGATTTCATCTAACGATGTATATATTTCATGCGCCCATTGTTTACCCTTTCGGCTATAAACCGTGACTTCAACCTTTTCGGAATCTACCAAAATATAGTATTGAACAGTCGGCAATGTCCGATATTCCTTCAACTTATCTACTTTGTCAACATGCTTTGTACCTTCTGAAAGAACTTCCACAATAAGGCTCGGAAACTGAATCATGCGTATATCAGGCTCTTTTTGGCAAGTCACGACGACATCAGGATAGCGATACCGATTATTGATATTGACAGCCATTTTAGCATTAAAAATATAAGTATCACAACCTTTGTCTTCAAATATATCATCAAGTATTCGAAAACAGTTCTGACTGATTTTGATATTGGGTAATAGTTCTCCTGGCATAGCTATAAGTTTACCATTGACATATTCGTGACGTATTTCGGATTGTTTTTCAAACTCGAAATATTCTTCGACAGTGTAAATTTTTTGTTGAGGCTCTAATTTAAGTGTTGCAGTCATGTTATTATATGATTTTTATGAACAAATATACGGTATTTTTTTTCTTAAAATACGCATTTATGACCATTAATACTGAGGGGTCATTCCAACATTTTACATTTTACATTTTACATTTTTTTTGAGTCAATGGCATTACCCATTTCTAAGTCATTACGCCCTTTGAGGGCTATCCATTTTTCATTTCCCACTTTTCACTTACCACTTTAGAGGTCATTCCAATCCCCGTCTTTTCAACTCTTGATGCACTAAGCCCAATTCTCTACCGACATCGCCCGTCACGGAAGTATTTTCTTCTGCTCGCCTAACCAGATAAGGCACAACATCTTTGACCGCACCATAGACCATATACTTCGCCACGTTGTAACCCGCTGCCGCCAAATTGAAGGTAATATTGTCGCTCATACCATATAATTGACTGAACCAAAAATGAGGATGATTGTGCGGAATACCCATTTCCTCCATCAAATCGGCGAGGAGAATGGAACTTTGGGCATTGTGCGTGGCATTCATGACGGCAATTTGCTCATGGTGCTTTACGCAATAAACCAAGCCATCGTTGTACATTTTGTCGGTCGCTACTTTGTCGGGATTGATAGGTGTCGGGTAGCCCATTTCCTCTGCCCGTTTGCGTTCTTTTTGCATATAAGCACCGCGCACCAATTTAGCACCCAGTATAAAATTTTTCTCTTTAGCTAAGGCGTGTGATTCTTTTAAAAACGCCAAACGGTCGTGCCGATACATCTGGAAAGTGTTGAAAACCACCGCTTTATCTCGGTTGTAACGTGCCATCATCATATTTGCCATGCGGTCAATGGCATCTTGAATCCAAGACTCTTCGGCATCTACCAGCACCGATACCCCTTTCTCACGTCCTGCATGACAAATCGCATCGAGGCGTTTTGAAGCTGTAAAATATTCATTCTCTTCGTCATGTGTCAAGGGCGCATTTTGTTGAATACGCGCCAACAAACCAAATCGGGCTATGCCTGTAATTTTGACACTGATGAACGGAATATGTTTTGACCGCGACGCAAAGTCAATGGCATTCAAGTTTTCGACCATGGTGCGGTTAAAATCCTCTTCTGTTTTACTGGCTTCGACACCATAATCGAGTAGGGTTTTTGAGCCAGAATGCGCCAAACGCTCAATGGTCGGAGAGGCATTCAACAGCGTTGTACCGCCACAAAACTGTTCATAAATGGTGTTTTTTATCACTGTTTCAGCAAAAGGTAAGCCCAATTTGACGGATTTCATTGCCAAATTTGAACCCCATTTAACTAAAAAAGGCTTATTCATCATCTCGAACAGCCAAGCGGTTTTTTTCAGTTCCTTATCAGTTTTGTTGGAAAAAGCTATTTGCGTATTCGCAAAATCAAGTTCGTTTTTTTTAATATCCATTTTATTTGGTTAAAATATAAGATTGATACATAATCCAGAGGAGTCCTCCAGACGGGGAAGGGTTTTCTCAAAGCGTCTCTTTGCGGAACAAATGTAAGTGTTATTCTTTTTTTGACATTATAACAGGAAATCTTTTTGGTTTTTATACATTTGTTGAGTATTCTAAATGAAAAAAGGTCTTAATAAAATATGGAAAAGCACCCCCTCAGTATAGAACCGTATTGTTCACTAAAATTAATTTTTTATCATGAAAAAAAACTTTCTATTTTTTTTACTCCTATGTATATCCAAATCTATAACGGCACAAGATGTTTGCAGCGAATTGATGCGATTCAACGATTACAATAAAAACGTAAATAGAGCTTACCGCATGACCTCAAAAATGGAAAGTATGGGGCAAACCTTAGTAATGGAACACGATAAAGCTGGTAATTTTCATCAAACAATTTCGATACAGATGGCAGCACATAGCATAAAAGTAGAGTCCATTATTTTTGACAAAAAGATGTTTACAAAAAAGAACGATGAAGAGTGGCAACCACAACCTTTGGACAGTATTCAAATGGAAAGCCTTAAAAACCAATGGCAAAACAACCAATTGCAGTTTTTCAAAAATTGTAAAAAATTAGACAATGAAATCACGGATGGTAAAAACTACCGTGTTTATACTGGTGATTTTGATGCTGAACAAATGAAAGCATTGATGAGCAAATCGGCTCAGACGATGCCTAATTCAGATTTATTTAGTAAAATGGATATGAAAACGACTTTTTATGTGAATGATAAAGACGATTTAGAAAGAGCGAAATTAAAAATGGACATGAATGGACAGTCTTTCGATACAGTTATGGTTTATGAATACGATATAGATGTGACGGTTAAACCCCCGCCACCTGCAGCGAAGAAAGATTAGGTGCAGTCAGGTTAAAAAACAGCTTTTATTTTTACATCTTGATAGGCTTGTATAAAAGATATTTTCTTTAAAATTGCAATTCAACCATTCAACAATCGATGTTATGCAAACAGAAACAGCAGTACAGATAGAAAATACGGGATTAGAAACCCCTTCCGACATGCCTTATGTACAAAGAGACATAAGTTGGTTGTGTTTCAATTATCGGGTTTTGCAAGAGGCAAAAGACCCTTTAGTGCCTTTGATGGAGAAGTTGAAGTTTTTAGCCATTTACTCTTCCAACCTCGATGAGTTTTTCCGTATTCGGGTCGCACAGCACCGCAGCTTGATTCGGTTATCAAAAAAAACTAAAAAGGAACTGAATTACCATCCAAAACAAACTTTAAAAGCATTGTTGAAAATTGTGAACGAACAACAAATTGAGTTCAGCCGCATTTTTATAGACGAAATCATTCCGGCGCTGCGTGAACACAATATTTTTATGCTGCGCCGCCTTGATTTACACAGTGAACAAAAAGAGTTTGTTGAGTCCTATTTTCAAGAAAATTTGCTCCCTTTCGTGCAGCCCGTACTCCTTGTTAAAAATAAAGTCCGTTTTTTTTTGAACAATGCGGCTTTGTATTTGACCGTTGCATTAATACCTAAAGACAGTTATACGTCGAGATCAGAATACGCAATTGTCAAAATCCCAAGCGATTTTTTACCTCGTTTCATCGAATTGCCTTCAAAAACTGGACGACATGAAATCATTATGCTCGACGACATTGTACGCCATTCGGTCTCGTATCTGTTTCCAGGTTATGATATTGTGGACACTTATTCCATAAAATTGACTCGAGATGCAGAACTCTATATTGATGATGAATTTACAGGCAATTTGATACTCAAAGTCAAGTCGAGCCTCCAAAAACGAAATGTGGGTCCTGCTTCACGTTTTGTTTATGACCGTACGGTTCCTAAAGAATTTCTCGATTTTTTGAGCGATACGTTCAATATTGCAAAAAGCGATATGCTGCCTGAAGGGCGTTATCACAATAATTTTGATTTTTTTAAATTTCCAGATTTTGGCTTGTCACAACTCAAGTACAAGCCGATGCCGCCGCAACCATATCCGATTTTAGAGAAAACAGATGATTTTTTTACTGTTATTTCGCAAAATGACCACTTTTTGCATTTCCCTTACCAAAGTTACGAATCGGTTATTAAGTTTTTTGAAGTCGCTGCTGAAGACCCCTCAGTAACTCATATCAAAATCGTTCAGTACCGTGTGGCGCGCAAAAGCCGTATCATGCGGGCTTTGATGAAAGCAGTTGAAAATGGTAAACAAGTCTCTGTTTTTATTGAAGTCAAAGCTCGATTTGATGAAGAAGCCAATATCAAATGGGGCGAGGCTTTGCAAAAAGCAGGTGTGGCTGTTTATTATTCGATGCCAGGCATAAAAGTACACTCAAAATTGGCTTTGGTGAGTCGAAAAGAAGGACGGAAAGAAAAGTTGTATGCCTATCTCGGCACTGGTAATTTTAATGAAGATACTGCCAAATTGTATTCCGATATGTGCATTTTTACGACCGATGAACGCTTAACAAAAGAGATGGCGCAGGTTTTTCGCTATCTCGAAACATCGAAAAAGGACGGCATTCCGCCATTTAAACATCTTTTAGTCGGTCAATTTAATTTAAGAGAAGAGTTGGTCGCTAAAATTGACCGTGAAATTAACTTTGCCAAAGCTGGGAAATCTGCTTCTATGGTCATAAAACTGAACAGTCTGTCAGATAGAGAGATGATTCAAAAGTTATATGATGCGTCCCAAGCAGGTGTGAAAATAAAAATTATTGCACGCGGTATTTGTTCGCTTGTGCCAGGTATTGAGCATTTCAGCGATAATATAGAAGTCATCAGCATCGTTGACCGCTTTTTAGAACATGCGCGTATTTTTATATTTCACAACAATGGCAAGGAAGAAATTTACTTGTCGAGTGCCGATTGGATGACCCGCAATTTATCGCATCGGGTAGAGACATGTTTCCCCATTTATAATCCCAAATTCAAAGAAATTATTAAGCAAGTGATTGATTATCAGTTATTAGATAACGTTAAAGCACGTAACATCAATGCCGAGCAAGACAATTCTTATCGCAGAGATGATAATGAGATTGCCATGCGGGCGCAGATTGAGACGTATTATTATTTCAAACGTTTGGAAGTTGCGGCTAACACAATGGAACAGTGATGTTCATAATAAAAAAACAAGCCGATACTGAGGGGTCTCTGTATCGGCTTGTTTTTTTCATGAAAAGCCTAATCTAACTTTAGTGTTCAGCGACTCATGTTTGTTGTTTTACTGAGGGGTACGCAATCCCGATTCTTTCGGTAAGGGGTGTGCACATAGTAGAAGACTTAGCACAGCGGTGTCTTTAGCTTGTTTTGCGGAGGAGGGCTTTTGTTTGTCACCTTTAAAGATTTTTCTGTACTTTTGTTTTTAAAAACAAGACGAATGGCAAAAGATATTTATCATAATTTAGTGCGCCAAGCATTAGAGAATGAAGGATGGACAATCACAGACGATCCTTATTATTTTCCCATAGGATTTCGACGTAGAAAAGTGTCGTCAGATTTAGGCGCAGAAAAATATATTGTCGCAGAACGAGAACTACAAAAGATTCTGGTTGAAGTCAAAAGCTTTATAACGTCTTCAAACATTAACGAGTTAAATCATTCTGTTGGTCAATATGATTTTTACGCTTTATTACTTGAAGAGAAAGAACCAGATAGAATACCGTTTCTCGCAATGCCTAAAGATGCTTATGAAGACTTAATATCAGAGCCAATCATTCAAAAGTTTTTGAAAAGACATAATGTAAAACTCATTATTTTTGATACGCAAAATCCAATTATTCACGAATGGAAAAGGTAAAACATTATCAGCAAATAATAAAAACAGTCATTGAAGACTATATCGCTACCGACAAACCTCGTGCAGACGAAGAAGTGTATTTAGTCGCTGACGATATTAATATGCACTATCTTTTGTACCACAATGCTTGGCGACACGACAGCCGGGACTACGGTTGTGTCCTCCATGTCCGTTTAAAAAATGAAAAAGTATATGTCGAATATGACGGAACAGATGTCGGATTCGCCGATACCTTTGCCGAACAAGGTATTCCAAAGAACGATATTGTCTTAGCTTTTCATGCCCCGACTAAAAGACCTTATACGGGTTTTGCTGTGGCTTAGGTGTTTCCTTTCACTTATTCAGGTTATCAAAAAAGCCTTGTAGACCATTCTGTGTCCTACAAGGCTTTTTTGTTGTTTTACTGAGGGGGCTTGCTGTTTCTATCTCGCACGTCTGAAGGCGTGCGAGATAGTGTGTTGCATCTTTGGAAGGGCTTACGAGCGACATACGTATTGCCAGCAGGTATCCAAGAAGTGTGGCTTCTATTTGCCGATTTGAATTTATTAGAATTTGCACGCGAAGAGATTGAGGATAAGCGTTTTATTTCACGATTGCCCTAAACGAACAAGGCTACCCTAAGGCAGCCTCTTCGCGGAGTGGTGTAGGTTTCCCTACTCCACGCCACAAAGTTACATTAATTTGTGGCGATTGCCCATATTTTGCGCTTTATAATTTAATCACCCTTTGTTCTTGGTGTATTTATTTTTCAGAATAAAGGCCTTTTCCGCCTTTTTACTGAGGGCGCTTCGGTGTTTGCTGTTTTGAATTAATAACTTATGTCAGAGATGTATGGGATAGTGTGTTGCGTCTTTGGAAAGGCTACTAGCGACAGACGTTGTGCCGGCAGATTTCCAATTATTTACGCATTAGGACAATATCTACTTCACCATGCTTTTCAGATGGTAAAGTTTCAGTATGGTTAAACAATTCTGTTTGAGTTCTTTTTGTAAATGGTTTTTTTTCTTCGAATAATTTATGCTTAGGAAAACATTCTATTAATACATTTAAAGTAGTTTTATAAGTAAATTCCCTTGCATCCGTTCTGACGAATATTGTACTTTCTTTTTTCATGACTTTTGCAGATTCTTCAAAAACGGTCTGTAAAAGATTAGTATAATCTGGTTTAGAAACGAAACGCCCCTTATGTTTATCAGGATTAGTTTTTGGCTTCTCACTTTCTCCCAGTAACCATAACCTTAACCATTGGTCAGCATGATAATCTACGATTGAACAATAAGGAGGTGAAGTAAAAAGTAATGAAAATTTTATTTTATTCTTTTTTGCTCTTTTAACCATTTGAGGTAATTCTAAAGTTGCATCTCCAAAAACAACTGAACTTTCACCAGAAAGACTGGGAATACCTTTTGCGTATCGCCACTTAATTTTTTGCATTATAAAACTAAGTGGATCAATTTTAGGTGGTTCACATATACCTTTTTCTTTCCACCAATTTATAGAATAGTTGTAACCCATTGCTTTGGTTTGTCTCATTTGGTTTGACATTCCTTCGCCTAATTTACCATGTAAACTGACCAAAAGTATTGACATTAATGTAGCATCTGTACTATCTTCTTTCCAATTCAAAAGCTCTCTTGCGGCAAGTAAAAAAGTTAAAATATCATTACAAAAACACAACTGATAAAACTCAGGCATAGCTTCAGCTTGCTGTTTGAAATGGATTTTTTCATTAAAAATATCCATCAATCTATCTACTACATGGTCTTTAGGTGCGGGACTTAATTTTGTACTTCCATATAACCAACCTAATGGATTAATTTCAATACCTAAACTATTACGACCAAGTACACCGCCCGCATATACGCTCGAACAGCGACCTGCGAATGGATCTAAAATATAATCTCCTTCTTTTGAGTATTTTTCAACTACGTTAAAAGCAAAATCTATTGGAAACATGGCATAATACGGTCCAAATGTTGCCCAACGGGTTATTGCAGTACTACTACCTTTTAGATTCCCTATCTCTGATACTGTTTGCATTGATTTTTTATGTGTTTTTTCTTATTTCCTTTGCTATATCTTCAAAAAGTCGTTTTCCTAAATTTAGTGGTATGGATGCTTCTGAATGTGCTGATATTAGCGGTGTAACAGAATTTGGATAGCGATTAGATGTAATTTGGTCAAGTAAATTCATTGCATCTGCTAATCTTGGAAATTGATTTGAATTAGCAGTCTTTAAACTTTGTTGATAATCATTAAAAGTTGCCATACTTATAACAACTTTATAACTCGTCTTGGTTTTATAGAAAAATTTTCTACCAAAATAGGTGTCTTTTCCATAAATTTTTTCACTTTTTGAAAAAATAATATTCTTTTTAATATAAGCATCATCAAGTAATAAAGCGGATTGAGTAGGAAATTTGTCTTTACTTCCTTCTTTATAAGTATCAATACTTTCAAAATGATTTACAAATGTTCCAGATTTCTCAACACCGAGTATCAATAAATCTATTCCATTAATCTCTTTTTGCAAATCATTTAATCGTTCTAACTCATCTGTAATCGATTTTGCTAACCAAGATGATGTACTAAAAACTGCCAGAGGCCCATCAATCATAAATGCAACTTGACGTAAAGTTCCTAACCAATTTTTTCGCTCAAAAGCTCGTAGAATATGAACCAACCATAAGCGTTCCAAAGTTGACATGATTTGTCCATACATTTCGCCACATCCAATAATATCATTATGCAGTTCATGTAATCTTAAAGCATCCGTTGAATAAAGCATTTTACCACAATGGCAAGCATACTGATTATACCCATATTTATAATCATCTTGTTTATCACATGGGCATTTAGGCGGATGACTATCTTTGTCTTTATCTCTTTTTAGTTTTAGTAAGGCTTCATAGGTTTCTAATAATGTCTCACCATCAGTAAATTCCGTTCTATTAAGCAATTGCTCAAACAGTAATTTTCTCGTTGAAGATTTAGCATCTTCTTCATCGTCAATAATTACATTTGTTCCAGCAAAAGTGCTGTCAAAGGTAGAGGCTTTCTCTGACTCTCTATACTCTTTAGGACTAATGAATTCTTGGATTTCTAATTTTCTGATAACATCAAGCAATATTAGTACAGAAGCAACTGTAACATAACCAACTTCAGCACCTGGAAAACCATTTTCTACTGGTACTTTGTGATAACCACCGTCAATACCAATTACGTAATTAGGTTGCCAATCACTTTGCGATAATTCCGATTTACTGATGATATTCAACGTTGTTAAATCGTCTTGCTGTCCATTGTTCCGAACTTTAAAGCGTTCCTTTATTGCTTCAAGCCTTTCATCTGTCAATAATCGACGTAAAGGTTCGTAACTGGCAAATTCTCCTTCAAATGGCATAGTGAATTTATGATTTATCGGTTACATCAAATATTTTTACTTGAACAGGTATAACGAAATAATTACTCAATGTTTTAACCCTTAAAAAGCCTTTGTCTTGAGTCCTTCGAATTGAATTCTCAAAATCAGCAAAATCATAGTATTTACACAGTTCTCTTGTTTCATCAGTATTATTCAGATGTCCAATAAACCAATTTGCTGTATTTTTTAGAACATTTTTTTGAATGCTACTTACTTCTTGTGTTGAATAAACCATTCCAATACGGTATTTTGAGCCTTCTTTTGCTGTACGCACCCATACATTCTGCAAATCTAAATCACTTCCACTGGGGAGTAAATTATGCGCTTCTTCTGCATAAATTAACATATCGATTGGTGATACACCTTGTCGAAACTGCTTTTGATTTTCTTTGAAAATTTTCCACATTATTCTTTCGGCAGTTGATTTATTCAGCTCTGGTTCACCGCTTGACTGATCAACGATAACGAGTTTTCCTTTTTTCAAATCTTGATAAATATCATCAGCATAGTCTGTTGAAGTTGATTTAGTATGTTGAACATTGACCTTACCAATCAACAATGAGCCTTTAGAGTATTTGAACATTTCTAAAAGTCTTTCCAAATCTCCGTCTGCCCAACCTTCTCCAGTTTTCGCCCCATCTTCTTCCTGATTATCTTTATCAGAATTTTTTATATAATCGGCATTGAATTTATTGTACGCATCGGTGTACAAGAAGGCAAAAAGTCCCTCAAAGGCTGATGCTAAAGCATCCCATGTTACAAAATCTTTACTTAAAGTTTCTGCAGCACTTTTAACCAAACCTTCTTTTCTCTTATCTCTTTTGTCTTCAAATCCTTGCATAGATTTTCTTAAATCGGCATTGAAATAGCCTTTTACCAGTACAGTTTTTTGTGAAGGTTGAAATCCTGCTTTGTTCAAAAGTGCTTTATAAACCAGAACCCGCCTTTCATATCTTCTTAATTCTGCTAAATATTCTTTTCCATTCTCATATTTTTTTTCAACAGGTTTATCGAAAACGACTTGGCAGAAATTTTTAAAGTATTGTGCTGTTTGATCAGCCAAGTGAATATCAATAATTTCTTTACCAATTTGCAGATTCTCTTCCTCATAGAAGTTTAACAACATTAGTTTTCGCCCTTTGTCATTTGGATGGTCTGTAATTCCATAAGTTACGACTTCCTCTTGAATGAGTGAAACAATCTGCTTTCTGATTTTGTCTTTGCTTTCTTTATCTACCTCCTTTATAAATTTTGATTTTAGTTCTTCGGCTTTTTTTAGCAATTCGGCATTATACTGCCAGATATTTTTCAAAGCGTTTGCGATACCTCTACCATCTTTATCTTGAACATTTTCATTGGCATATTCGCCATTGGGGTCTAAAATTATCTGTCCAATTCTCAAAGGTGTGTCCTCTGATTGTTTAGGATAACGCAATTCATAAACTGATTTTGCAATTATTTTAACCGTGTTTGATTTACCTGTTCTAGTCATTCCAAAAACTGCAGATTTTTGAGCAAGTAAATCTGATGGAAAAATACCTACATTTACATTATCGATATTTTGATATTTTCTATTGGTAGAAGCATAACGGATTTGACCTAATTTAACTCTCGCTATGTTATTGTAACGGCTTCGATAATCTTCTAAAACAAGTGGGTCAACATAATTTACAATTTTCTCCAATGCTTCGGCATTAGGTTTATAAACTTTTAATCCTCTATTAGGATAATAATTTGAAATATCACAACCAAACTTTAGTATTAATGGTGCTTGTCCGTTTCGCGGATTTTCTTCTAAGAAAAAAGTACCAATAATACGGCACTCAACCGCAGCATAACCCAAATAAATCTTCGTTTTTAAATCCATAGCGTCTTTACTGTCCCAATGTTTTACGGTATCACCACTTACTCTTTGGGCTGTTTCAACTCTTAGTCTTTCAGCTTCTGAATTGTTAGGCAGTTGAGCAGCGTCCATTACTCTTAGTAAAATAACTGAAGCATCTTCCGTTTTAAAATCAATATTCTGTGATGCGGGATCTATTCTAGTGGCTATAAGAAAACTTAAACTGGGTATCCCTCCAACCTTTTTTCTATCATCTTCATGTATTTGAACCTTTGAGCTCTCATAGTTGATGGAATACAACTCGCCTACATACTGGCTTGGTTGTATTAGGTTTTGGAAAATTGTTTTTGCGCTATGAATGTGTAAATTTTCATGCGATTCAGAGAAGCCTAATTCGATACCGTTCATATCTGGGTGGTTGATTGAAGTATTTTTATTGATTTAAAAATGTTTTTTATTCATTTGGAATTTACATCACAAAAAAACACATAAAACCCGAACCCACCTAACAAAACCACATAAAACGTATAAGATTTAAGGGACGAGGTGGTGTCAAGTCTCGTGTCGTCAACCTATTCGCCTAAGTTGACAAGATGAGGCATGACGGCACTCCGCTCATAGGCTTATATGAAAGGCTACCACAGCAACCGAAAGTGGCTTCCATGGCTTCCGTTTTTGCTTCGGTACTTTCCGGGAACGCTATCATGGCTTCCGTTTTTGCTTCGGTACTTTCCGGGAACGCTATCAGGACTTCCGTTTTTACTTCGGTACTTTCTTGAAACGCTTCCATGGCTTCCGTTTTTGCTTCGGTACTTTCCGGAAACGCTATCAGGACTTCCGTTTTTGCTTCTTTTAGAATGGAGGCTGTTGTTGCACGATTACCAAGACTGTGCAGAAGGTCAGTTAAACCATTCTGGCTTTTGTGTAGGGCTTCAATATGTCGGGTTAACAATAATGTTCAGAGAACTTTTAAACACCCTTTTCGCTTAAAATTTCGCCGTTAAAGTGGCTTGAAACACCATCTATCATCTTGAAACCACCGATTTTCAATTGGTGGGCAATGATCATCCACGAATCTCATCTAACATCTATTCAAACCATCACATAAAAAGACGTTGGATGTAATGTTTTGAATAGATGTTAAATGCAGGAGTGGGTGTATTGTCGCACCCCGCCGTTGAAATGGCGAGTTTCAAGATGTTAAATGAAGTTAGAGCCTAAATTTTAAGCGAAAGGAGTGTTTTAAAGTTCCTTGAACATTATTATCCTTTCGTTCCATAAAAAGCGATTTTCTTATTCATCACTCAACTGCGAGGTAGGAAGCAGCTGCATCAAAATATTCACCATTAAAATATTCACCATTCACCATTACTCAATATCTATCCGATTATCTTCGGGTACGCGGTCAATCAGCTTATTGTAAGGGTCAATACCTGCCCGTACAGGTTTGCCTTTCACGGTCACAACGATTGTATGCTCACCATTTGTCAAGCGGTGTTTTTGTAGATAGAGGGGTTTCGTGAGCTTTTTCCCTTCTTTTGTCAGGTCGTCGTCGGTGAATACGCCGATGTCAATGTAGTCATTCGTGGTGGTGGCTTCGGTTTCGTTGCCTTTTTCGTCGGCGTACATTTTGCGCGCTTTGACTTTTATCGTCACTTCGTACGCTCCGTTACTGAGGGGGGTGGCTTTGGCGGACAAAACACGGTTTTCGTACAACGCCAATTTTTTCCAAGAGTCTTCCATAAAATACTTCAAGGAATCGGGTACGACTTTTTCGATGGCATCGTAGAGATGATAACTGCCCGCAAACGGTGGCGTTTCTTTCAAAGCAAAACTGTCTCTGAAACTGCGAATAGCCCCGTTCAATTTGTCCTCACCGATATAATCTTTCAAAGCATAGAGAATCAAACTGCCTTTTTGATACCATTGATAAGGGCGATTGCAATTAATGAAAATGTTTTCCTTTTTGCTTTCACTCGCTCGGCCACGCAAATAGCGGTCGAGGTCGTATTTCAAAAAACGTTGCAAGTTATCGCTGCCGTAGCGGTGTTCCGCAATCATCAAAGCGGAATATTCTGCCAATGATTCAGAAACCAAATTTGAGCCGCGTGTCATATTCGGTGACACTTGATGTCCCCACCATTGATGCGCCAATTCATGTGCTGTAACGTAATACGCAAAATCGTAGTGGTTTGGGTCGCTGAAATCGGCAAACCAACCAAAATCTTCGGAATACGGCACTGTATTCGGAAAGGATTGAGCAAAATTGGCATAGCGTGGAAACTCCAAAATGCGTATTTGACGGTGTTGATAAGGACCAAAATGCTTTTCAAAATACGTCAAGCCATCTTTCAAACTATTGACAAAACGGTCGAGGTTGTAAGCGTGTTCGGCGTGGTAATATATTTCGATATTGACCTCTTTTCCTTCGCGGCTTGTCCATTTATCCTTCAAAACAGTGTATTTGGCAGAGACGATATTGAAAAAATAATCAATTTTACTGTCTTGTAGATAGTGAAAATACCGTCTGCCGTTTTCAGTCCATTCTTTTTGCAAATAGCCAGGTGCAATCGCAATTTGATCGGCATTGGTACTGACGGTACATTCAAAACTGATAAAATCTGCATCGTCATTGAACAATAAAGTTTGTTCGCCATAAGGGTCGTGGTGTGGCGGCAAATCTTCTGGCTTTTCGGGTAGATTGTATTTTTTGCGCTTTTCATCACTGCTCAGTTCATTGTTCGGGTCGTAGCCGATGCTCGGAATACCACCGCTTGTAAATGTGCCATTTTCAACGAGTTCACGACTAAACCCATCGTTGATGAATCCACGATTTTCTTGGATAATATTAAATGTCAAGGTTGCCGTATCGCCCGGTTGCAAAGTGCGTGGTAACTTGAAAATCCGATAGCCGCCCGTATCGGGTTTGTCATAAAACAAAGTGAATTTAGGTCTTTTGACGAAATCAAACTTAGAAATACTGAGGGGGGTATCGTCAAAACTAATCGTGTAGGTCTGATTTGCTGTACTCAATAAATGAATCGAATCAATGGCGACGGTTGTTTTGTTTTTAATCTTTACAATTGCCTTCATCATCAATCTGCGCTCATCGGGAAAAATATCTGCAAAGACCGTTACATCTGTTACTTTAGGCTGTGGTATGCGTTCGTATTGTTTATAGCGTTTTTCGTACTCCGATTGGAGTTCTTCGCCCTCCTTATTGGTGGTGTATTTATTGGTCAAACTGACGTTTTTGTAGATAAATGCGCCACTGCCGAGCCATAAAATGAGTAAAATCAACATACCGAACGTGGTGCTTTTTGTCCAACGTTGACCGACCATTGTCAGACGCTTTTTAAAATTATTCTCTGTACCTCGTGTCCAAAATAAAGCGGCAAACAGCAATAGAATCAAACCAAAAGCCAACCAATAGAAATTGAACCAAAACAGCGGTGCTGCAAAATGCCCAAAGCCGTTCATGTCTGAAATTTGATAACCGGGTTTGTAGCTATAAAAAAATAGATTGTAGTTCATTTCTAAGAAATTGCGCAACACAAACATCAAAAACCATATCGCAATGCCTACAAAATGCCCTAAAAATTTACTGTTGACTAAAGCATGAACAAAAAACGCCAGCATAGCCATTTGCAAATAATCCCAAAACGTAATGACATAAAGGTCTATAAAATAAAATGCGAATTTGTAATGAAAGAAACCATGCAACGTTTGAACTGCCAAACCAACAAGCATTGGAATCGTAACCAAAACCAAGCAAATGCCCATCAAAGCCATGAATTTTGAGCCTAATTGCACCCAATTGGGTATCGGCAAAGCGTCTCCAATGGTTGCAAAACGGGTTGTACGGTCTCTATGTACCGTTTCACCTGCATAAAACATCAATATGATAAAAACAAAAAGACCATAATTATAGGTTTTGAACAGCAGCATATTCATCGTCACAGGTCGGTCAGGTACGCCATAAAGTAGGTTGCCAATCCAGTCATCAATGAATAAAAAGACCACACCACCGAGTAAGATGGAAATGAAATAAGCGTCTTTGATGATGTTGCGAAACTCTAATTTGCCGAGATTCCAAAGGTTCGTCCAACTTAAAGACGTGCTGAATTGAGGTGTAAAAACAGGCAAACCGAGGCGTTTTACAAGGCTTTTTTCTTCTTTATACTGAGGGGTACCTTTCGCTGTGCGACCAGTGATAAACCGATTAATTGTAAAGCGAAAATAGGTTAAACCGATGATGAGTAAGCCCAGACCTGACCAAATTAAGCGATTCAACAACAAGTTGCCCACTAAGGGAACTAACTGCGTATTCTGTTCTGTAGGGGTGAGGTACTTCGTGGCATTACGCATCGTGTTCAAGGCAAAGGGGTCGAGTAAGTCCACCAAATTGCGTTTTTCGAGGTCGCGGACTAAGAAATTTGCCAATAAATACAAGATAAACAACATAATCGAAGCCGTGTAAAGCACTTTGTTGTTGCGTAGCCAACTGATCAATCCAAAAAACACACAACTCGTAAACAACAGACTGGGCACGAGAATGGTGAAAAATGGCTGAATATAAAACATCGCCACATTGGGACCAAATCGTTCGGGTTTTGTCCAATCGAATATCGGGCCAACCCACGAACCAATGATGTAACCGAATATAGCTCCTGTGCTGATAAGGACTAAAATCGCAAAAGAACCCCAAAAACGCCCCCAAAAGTAGGCCCCTTTGGTAATCGGCGTCGAGAGCAAATATTCTTTGGTGTTGTGTTCCAAATCACGATACAGCGGCACACCCATCACTGCCGAGCTGATGAGTACCGAAATGATACTCAAAATCGTAAAAAAACTGGCGATGGCAGCAGGTGAATTGTGATACACTTTTTCACTCACACCTGTGCCACCGTTGCCAATGACTAAGGCTGTATAAAGTAGGAAAATGAAAAAGTAAATATATGTTGCAGGACGTTGCAAGCGGTATTTTAATTCAAAAGTAAAGACTGACCAGAACATGTTTTATGGTTTTAGAGGAATGATGGATGAGAAATGAGAAATGATGAATACAAATTACAGATTCATCATTTATCATTCATCACTCATCATTTCCTAAAGGGTGATTAAATCCATTTTTTCTGAAATGGTATTGAAATACACGTCTTCGAGTGTCGGTTCGACAGCGACATAACCCGCTTCAGTTGCGTCATCGCTAACGATGCGGATGAAAAGTTTACCACCGCTTAGTTGGGTCGAAATGACCTTGTGGATGAGGCGTTCGGCTTCTAAATCAGCTTTGTCAATGGCTTTTGTCCACGTTTTTCCTTGCATATGCGCCACTGCGTCTTGTGGTGTCGCAATCAACATGACTTCGCCGCCGCAAATAATGGCGAAGCGACTACACAATGTTTTGATGTCTTCAACAATGTGGGTGCTTAAAATAACGATTGTATTTTCACCGATTTCGCTCAAGAGATTGTAAAAACGATTGCGTTCGGCGGGGTCAAGTCCTGCGGTGGGTTCGTCAACAATCAGTAATTTAGGATTGCCAATGAGGGCTTGTGCGATGCCGAAACGTTGTTTCATACCACCCGAATACGTGCCGAGGTTGCGCTTGCGTTCGGTGTATAAATTGACTTTTTGCAGCAACGCCTCAACCGTTTCTTTGCGGTCACGGCTGTTGGTAATGCCTTTCAACCGTGCGATATGGTCGAGCATCATTTCTGCGCTGATTTTTGGATACACGCCGAACTCTTGTGGCAGATAACCCAATACTTTGCGGACAGCTTCTTTTTGTTCCGACACATTGATATTGCCTAATAGAATCGAGCCGCTATCGGCATCTTGTAAAGTGGCAATGGTGCGCATCAAGGACGATTTCCCCGCACCGTTCGGCCCTAACAAACCGAACATACCTTGCGGAACAGTCAATGATACATCATTCAAGGCTTTCACGCCATTGGAATAGGTTTTGGAGAGATTCTCAATCAGAAGTTGCATAGAGCATAGCATTTGGTTGTTATAAAATTGGTTGAACTTTCGTTGGTAATATAATGAAACTCTTTTGAGCGTGGCTTTTTTTTCTACAAATACGATGGAAAGGATGATGAGTGTTAAGAAATAGACCCCTCAGTATTTTTACCGTTTTCTTGTTGTTGTGTTTATGAGGTAATCCAATTTGTCAAAGTTTCACATAAATACTATTGTTGATAAACTTTTTTATTGTGTAAAATGTTATGTTTATACCCTTCATTATCTCTAATCCCTTGAAAATACGTTTAATGTGTGCGACATTTCGATAGCCCTTTATATAATTTATTATAATCGTTAAAGGTGATTATTTAATTGACTTAAATATTTTGGACGCCATAAAACCCATATCGCGTATGTAATTTAATTGCTCAACGTGAATGGATTAAATAGGGCAACGATTAGAGCCTGGTGTAAAGCCTATAACAGTAAAGGCTTCATCTCCTTCCACACGATCTTCTACTCTTTAAAATCGTTCAAAAATATCTCTACAAACTTGGCTGGTAAAGTTTCGTCTCTCCCTCAGTACCACATGTGATACTGAGAGGAAGAAGACGCAACAGCTTGTAAAAAGGGCAAAAGAGATAAGCCATGATGACCAAATTAATAAATGTTAGTAATTGGCAACCTCAAGTGATTGGCTATAATCTCTAAGATAAAAAAAACATCTGTTTGGGCAGAAGTAAATTTTTCATGCTATTTGTTTGTGTCACGTATTTGTTGATTCAAAGTTAATTCAAAAAAAAAACTTAATTTTGTATTATTGATGAATAGGCAGTTAACCTATGTGAATCAGCAGTTAAGCGGTATAAACTTGTAAAACAGTTTTTGGGTGTCTGAGACTACGAAAATTAGGTTATGGCAAACAAAAATCCTGTTATACATTTGTTTCTTATTGTTTTTATAAATACTGTTTTTTATTATGAAAATTCGTACGATAGTTATAGATAAAGAGCCAAAATGGCTTGATTTATTGAGTCGGTTTGTACAAGCGACTTCGATTTTACAACTTGTAGGCACTTTTTCATCTACTCTTAAAGCCTATCCACATATTGCTGCAGGAGAGGTTGATTTGGTGGTTTCCAATATAGATTTACCCGAATTAGATAGTGTGAAATTTATAAGAAGTCTTGAAAAACCGCCCCTAATTGTTTTTGTATCAGAGCAAACGCAGTATGCTGTTCAAGGTTTTGAGATTTCAGCAACTGACTTTTTAGTTAAGCCCGTTGAATTGGATAGGTTTATGAAATGTGTGGAAAAAGTTCGCCTACGTTTTGAAGCCAATCAAGCCTTAGCCGCAGGATATGAGAAAGAAGAAGAAGAGTACTTCTTCATTAAGATACATCATACAAACGTCAAATTGCGCTACAATGAAGTCATTTATTTGAAATCCTTGGAAAATTATGTTCAAGTACATACCGTATCAGGTCAGGTTCACACCGTGGTAGCGGCGCTTCGCAATTTCGAGCAGCAATTGCCCCCCTCAGTATTTTCGCGTATTCATAGGTCTTTTTTGATAAACAATCGCTTCGTCACCGCCATCGAACGTGAAACCGTGACTCTTGAAGGGGATATAAAAATGCCCATCAGCGCACAGTATCGGGATAAAATTCAAAGAGATATTGTGGACAAAAAGATAATTCGGCGCAATTAGATATCTGTAGGAAACTATCAAAAAATTGGTTTATCTCTTTATTTCAATCTTTTGTCAGAATGTAACATTGCATCCCTATTGAAATGAATCGAAAATATGACGCCTGATGTTTAAAACTATTCCTCATTATCTTCGTGGTAATGGGGAATTGTTGCAAATTGCGGCAAATTAATATGTTGATAAATTGTTTTATAAAGAGATAATGGGTGAAATAAAGAAACAATCAAAAATGACAACAGAAAAAAAATACAAGACCATGTCCGTCGAAATGAAACGAGTGGACGATGCTTTTCATTTTGAGGCACTCGGTGGTGACAAAATCGTAACGCACATTGACGCAGCGGCAGCCATCGGCGGCTCACATCAAGGCACCAGACCTATGGAGTTGATTCTGATGGGGCTGGGTAGTTGTGCCGCCATAGACATTATTTTGATTTTAAAAAAAATGAAACAGGATGTTTCAGATTTTCGCATCGTTATCGAAGGACAACGCGATGCCGTCGCCACGCCCGCGCCATTTGAATCCATCGAAGTGCGTTTTATACTGAGGGGGGCTAATTTGGTGCAAAAAAAAGTTGAACAAGCTGTCCTACTGTCTATGGAAAAATACTGCTCTGTCTCTGCTATGCTCGAAAAAGCCGCAACCATCACTTGGAAAACGGAAATTGAGTTATGAGTTATGAGTTATGAGTTAGGAGTTATGAAAAAAGCGACTTTCTGTTTATAAAAAGTCGCTTTTTTCAT
>JANOAU010000137.1:0-2018 GCA_031411275.1 Saprospiraceae bacterium
CCTTTGAAAAATTATTGGCAGCCGGGTCTTGAAAACGTGCAGCAATATTCTTATAACTATACATTTTTCGATAACCCATATTTCACTTTGTTAGAAAATCGCAATGGTTTTGGACGGGATAGGGTTTTTGGCAATGTGTCGACACGGTATGAATTTACGCCCGAATTGTCGTTGGCAATCCGAAGCGGCATGGATTACTCGAATGAAGACCGCACTTTCCGCCGTGCGTTTAGTTCCAATCGTTTCAAAACGGGGGCTTATGCCGAGCAAAGCGTTTTTTTCAGAGAAGTCAATTCTGATTTTTTATTCAATTATGCTAAAAATATCGGCGATTTCAGCGTGGATATTTCGGCAGGGGGCAACCGCATGGATCAAAAAGCCAGTTTTGAGCAAATTCAAGCCTCCACTTTGGCGCAACCAGGTGTTTATGCCTTGACAAATGCTGCTTCGCCTTTGGAATATTTTACGAATGTGGGTAGAAAACGCATCAATAGCGTGTATGGTATCGCCAAATTGGGCTACAAAGACTTCCTTTTTGTGGATATTACAGGCAGAAATGACTGGTCAAGTGCTTTAGCAACGTCCACTTCTTCGGCGAATACTTCATTTTTCTACCCCTCAGTATCGGCGGGTTTTGTGGTGTCAAATGTGGTAAAATTGCCTTCGCAAATCTCATTTTTTAAGGTCAGAGGCAGTTTTGCAAAAGTGGGCAACGACGCCAATGCGTTCCAAACAAATGGGGCATTTGTGGCACGCACGCCTGTCAATGGTTTGCCAAGTTTTAGCAGTCAAAACCTCATTCCCAACGCCAATTTGAAGCCTGAAAGCATTACTTCCGTTGAAATCGGGACAGATATTCGCTTTTTTGACGACCGTTTGAAAATGGATTTGACCTATTTTAACGCCTTGAATGAAAACCAAATTATCTCTTTGCCCATTTCCACGACTACGGGTTATGCCCAACAAAACATCAATGGCGGCGCGGTGAGAAGCAAGGGTTTGGAAGCAATTTTGGAGGTTATTCCCGTAAAAACAAGGGATTTTATGTGGCGAACGACGGCTAATTTTTCAACTTATCGAAATATTGTCGAAACTCTGCCGCAATCAGCAAACACTATTACGCTGGCTTACAACAGTATTTATGACAATATCAACCAAACGGTTTGGTATCAAGCGCAAGTCGGCGGACGCTTAGGCGATATGTGGGGAACGGGGTATCAAAGAACTGAAAACGGCGATTTTTTGATTAAAGATGGACGTTATGTGGTGAACAATAATTTGATAAAATTGGGCAATTACAACCCCGATTTTTCAGTGGGTTTGAATAACGCTTTTTCTTATAAAAACTTCAATTTCTCCTTCCTTTTGGATTGGCGGCAAGGTGGCAAAGTCGTATCTCGTTCATTGGCGTTGGCGGCAGTTGCGGGGCAGTTGAAAGAGACCGAAAATCGTCCCGATGCGGGTATCATCGCACAAGGCGTGGTGAATACTGGCACCACCGAAAAGCCTGTGTATCAACCAAATACGACGGCGGTGACGGCTGAAACCTACTACCGCATGTATTACGACCGCAACCACGAAGAGAATAATACTTATGAGGCGAGTTTTGTGAAAATCCGTGAAATTCAGATTGGTTATCAGTTCCCCAAAGCACTTTTAAATGGGTATTTTGAAAACGTAACGCTCTCATTGGTGGGTCGCAATTTGTACGCTTTCAGCAAAATTCCGCATTTTGACCCCGAACAATTTGGCTTTCAACAGCAAAAATTGGTGTCGGGCGTAGAAGATATGAGCTATCCGACGACGCGGAGTATTGGGTTTAAATTGGGGGTTACGTTTTAGGGTTTTGAGTTTTGAGTTTCGGGTTTTGAGTGGTAACAAGCTCCTCTCAAAACCCGAAACTCGAAACTCAAAACCCCAAAATACTGAGGGGTCTAATTTTTTTAAATTAAAGAAATCGAAAAATGAAAAATATATTAAAATACAGTTTTTTATTCATCTTATTGGCATTTATCAGT
>JANOAU010000138.1:0-25454 GCA_031411275.1 Saprospiraceae bacterium
TAATGGTGAATGATTCACCATTCACCATTAAATCATTCACCATTCACCATTAAAATATTCACCATTAAAAAACATGGAATCTATTGTTTCAATCATGCAACAAGTCGCCGCTCGGGAAGCGGAGAAAATATATACGACCGAAGTAGGCGTTGTGACCGCTATTTTTCCGCATGAAGGCGATGGGGATAAAAACAATTATCAATGTTCCGTCAATCTCAAAAACAGGAAAAAGGTGGACGGTGCTGATTTTGAATTGCGAAAAGTACCCGTGACGACCCATCATATAGGCATGGTCAATATTCCAAATGTCGGCGATATGGTTGTTATTGCCTTTATCAATGGCGATTTGAATGCCCCTGTTATCATCGGACGGCTTTACAACGACGAGGATTTGCCCCCCCTCAGTAAAAAAGACGAATGGGTGATTGAAAAAGTAGAAAGTATCAAAATCAAACTGATTGGCGGTTCTACCCTTGAAATAGATAAAGATGGCAACGTTAAAATTGAAGCAAAAAAGGACATTACCATCAAAACAGATGGCAATGTGACCATAAACGACGGGTCAAATGGCGCAGCACGAAAGGACGATACCGTAGAAGTAACCATTCCTTCTGGATCTTTTATCATCGCCGTGGCAGGTTCGGCAACTGGCACGCCGAATCCTGCACCCGTCAAAGTGCAAGGGAAAATTACTTCAGGGAGTGACAAAGTAAAGATTGGTTAATAGCAAAGCAGAAGAGAAATGTGGCAAAGCAGAAGAGAAATGTGGCAAAGCAGAAGAGAAATGTGGCAAAGCAGAAGAGAAATGCGGCAAAGTAGAAGAGAAATGTGGCAAAGCAGAAGAGAAATGCGGCAAAGTAATTATTCAAATTGCTCTACTAATCTTAAAATCCTAAAATTTAAAATCTTAATATCGTAAATAATGCTCGAACAATTCAAAGACCTCCGCTTAACACGTCGTGCATTCGATTTGCAGACATCAGACCGCGAGTATGTGAGTCTTTTGGCAAATCAAAGTGGCGACTTGACGACCATCACAGGACGTGAGAATTTGGCGCAAGCCATTATCAATCGCTTACTGACAAGGCGGGGCGAATTGACAACTTTAGGGCATCCTGAATACGGTTCACGACTCTACGAATTGGTCGGTGAACTCAATAATTTGCGGATTCGGGCTTTAGCAGAACTCTATATTCGAGATTGTTTAGGGCAAGAAAGCCGTATTGAAAAAGTTCGATATGTCACCTTTCATCCGCCTGAAAGAGGCATTGACCGCAATGTGTTAAAAACAACCATCGGCATCAAAGCCATCGGAGAAGTACAAGAGTTTAGTATCATTATTCCGATAAATATTTAATGGGTAATAGGTAATGAGTAATAGGTAATGGGTAATAAGTAATTCGACGTCTACCTTACTAATTACGCATCCTCCATTACTCATTACCTATTACCCATTACTCATTACTTATTACTTATTACTCATTACTTATTACCCATTACTGATAAATAACCAAACAATGGCTTTCGAACCAAAGAAATTCAACGACATATTCGAAGACATGCGCGGACGGACGACTGCGCTAACGGACTTTGAAGTGGGCAGCGTGACGCGGACGATGCTCGAATCCTTTTCATTCGAGATGGGCTTGTTGTATCAAAAAATGAACCTCGTCTATCTGTCTGGGTTTGTGGATACCGCCAATGGCAGCCATTTGGACAATGTGGTAGCAGTTTTGGGGATTCAACGCGGCTTACCCGATTTTGCGGTGGGCAAAGTGACCTTTACACGAGACAAAGGCAATGCCGAAGTGACGATTCCTGTCGGGACTTTGGTGGCAACGGAAGAAAAACCGGACGTGCCTAAAAAAGTATATGCCACACTCGAAGATATTTTGTTGGTAAAAGATCAGCAAGAAGCCACTGTACCCATCCAAGCTCTTGAACGAGGGCAGGAACAAAATGCAGATATTGATACGGTGGTTGTGATGCCAAGACCTATTGCAGGCATCAAATCGGTAACAAATACTGAGGGGGTCAAACTGATTGGTCGCCGCCGCGAAACGGATGACGAATTGCGCCGCCGCGCCAAAAATGCGCTGTTGGCTTCAGGAAAAGCGAATATTTCGGCTTTAGAAAATGCGGTTTTGGCTTTATCAGGTGTGTTAGATGTTAAGATTATTGAAGAATTTAGACCCAATGATGCTGCCAATGATTTCGGTTTTGGTATGGTAAAAGTCGTTGTAGATGCTTCGGAATACGATAAAATCCGTGATACCGTCTTTCAAACTGTTGAGCGGGTGCGGGCGGCGGGTGTGTATGCCGATATTCAACAAGCTAAAAAAATTAAACTTGACGGCACGTTCCGCATTGATGCGGCAGGTCAACAGAACCTTACAGCCGAGGAACGTGTCAAATTTGAGCAAAAAGTGAAAGAAGCGATTGAAGATTTTTTACGCAGCATCAAGATGGGCGAACCCCTCAGTATATCGAAGTTAATGCAAGCCGTTTTGACCGTTGATGGTGTAGACAATTTGGCGGATTATCGTCTTTTGGCAACAAAACCGAAGCCTGTTGGAGGAGGGGTGGATATTGTGCCTATTGCAGAAAACAAAATCAAAGCAGAGCCGCTTGAACGGTTTTCAGCTGGAGACCTTTTCGTGGCTTCTGAAGATAAAACCTTGATTATCAATATCAGTTTTAAAGGTACGGCGATAGATAGTAATAAAATAACAGCGGTACAAACTAATTTGAACCCTTATTTCAGTGGTTTAGCCGTAGGGGCAGTGGTTGATATGAATGAAATTCAAACGCGGTTAACGGCTGTTGTAGGCGCCGTGTCTAATCTAAAAATCAGCGTTCGCTCTTGGTCAAAACCTAATACGGAAATGGTTTTGACGACGAATTATACGCCTTTATTTGTCGAAAAACTCAAATTAGGAAATCTGTTTGGCTATAACAATCTTATCACCATTGAGGCAGCTCTTTTGCTCACAGTTTCAGATGTGGCAAATGCAGAGAATATTAAGCTGGAAGTACGGAAACGAATGAACGCATTTTTAGAGGCTTTGCCACCGAAAACGCCTGTTGTTCTTGAAGACTTTTTAGCCGATATTAAAAAAACGGCTGGTGTGGTAGAAGCGATTTGGTCAGAAGATGATTTTGTTATCAAAAAAGATGACAATATCGTGGTTGAGAATGGTTTGGCAAACGGCAAAATTGACATCAAAGAGTTTGAAAAACCTGCGTTACCTGAGTTGCCTTCAAAATTTGTGATTGCAACAACTGTTTTAAACATTGAAGTGACTTTTACGAATATTGCCATTAAAATTCGATTGCCACATACTTATTCTAAAGCGGCCGATGAAGCTCGTGTAAAAGCCGTTATAACTGACAGTTTGAAGTCGTTTTTTGCCACCTTAACGAATGGACAAGATGTGAAATATCTGGATTTGCAAGACAAAGTGCGGAATACAGACATTGGTTTTAATTTCAGAATTGAAACTTTTGACGTGTCCGTGGCTTATCCAGCAGGTACACAAACGGCAAATCTTTTAAGTATTAAGAATTTTAATTTTAAAATTACCGAGCGTGCTGTGTTTAAAGCGGCGACGATTAATGTGACGGCAGAAGTCCTTATTCTTTAATAATGATGAATGATCGGTCATTTATAATTCATCATTCATACTTTATCATTACCCAATATGAGTCCTACAACGGATAAAATCATAGCGCGTATGCCCGATTTTTACCATTCGGGAGAAACCGAAAACTTGTTGTACAAGTTTGTGGAAGTCTATGCGACTATGTTCGATATAGCGGAAGAGGATTTGCTCAGTATTATGAAAATGCACTGGGTGAAAACGGCGGATAATGCTTTGCCTCAAAGCACAGATATAGGCGTTAAAGGCGATTTGGATAAGATTTTTACCCTTTATCTTGAAAGTTTGGGCGCGACAGCCCTATTGAAACAAGGCAATCGGCGCACCGATACTGAGGGGGGTAAAGCCGACGATGCTTTGTATCGGCAACGCATTTTGAGTGTGATAAATGTGTTGAAAAACGGGGCAGCTACGAAATCGGGTATTATTGACATCATTGCTGCCAATCTGGGCATTGCTGAAGATTTGCCTTTTGCAAAAGAAGCCAAGGAAACCATCGAAATTGTTGAGTATTTGCCCGAAGTGACGGAAAGCGTTGCGCCTTTTGGCGCAAAACTATTTATACCTTTTACAGCGAAAAATGAGAGCCTCGTTCCTTCGATTGCGGAATTTCGATTGAAATTGTTTACAGAGACCGAGGTGGCACAGGATGCCTCGAAAGTCGCTTTGCCGCCTTTGCTGAATGCACGCATTGTGAATTTAACGACTGGTGAATCGGTGCAATTAGTCAATGGTGTTGAAATTAAGCCAGGCGATGAAATCATTTTTTTGCCAAACGGGACAGGTTTACTGAGGGGTCAGACAGTGGACATTGTGGGCAAAAAGAAAATGACTTTACCTCATGGCGATTCCGTTTTGCGTTTTGAAGCAGAAGTCGGTTATCCAACGGGTGCATTTGATAGAAATAAGTATTTTGATTTTGCTCAATTTGATAAACCCTTGGAACGGCAAATTGGGTTGTTCGACAAAGCCCGTTTTGACGGTATTAAGACAGACGGCACACGTTTCGATGGGGCTGTTTTCAATTATGAAAAAAGTTTTGCGATATTGAGTATGACTTATTTGAGGCTTTTTCCAGGGTCATTTACGGCGGTTGTGCCATGGGATATTGCAGGTTTTTCGACAGTCATAAAAATTACCGAAAGGACTTTGCGGCGGCTGCCACTGTTTGGCGTTGAGGCAGCCGTTTTGGATAAAGTCAAAGGCCTTTTAAATAAAGAGTTTGATAGTTTTGATGCCTTTTCAAAGGCTTTGACAAAGCTTAAAGAGGATAAAACGGAAGACAAAGCCTTGAAAGACCTCATTGCCCGCGAGTGTGATTTGACAGATAAATATCAGCGTTTTGATATCAGCCCTCGGGCGCAACTCAGTGCTATTATCAATCGCGTCAAAGCGGCAGGGGTGTTTGCGACGATTGCGTTTGAAAAAAGGTTTTGGGAAAATCAAGGTTTAGAAGAAGCATTTGGTATGGTTTGGCAACGAACACCCGAAGACCAAGGCATGGTAGAAGCTAATTTTACGATTGAAAGCCGCCAAATCAATGAAGTGGTGCATGAGATTCAAGAGACATTTGCTGTTACAGGCGTTTTCGATTATACAAATTTTGATTCGCTGAATGGGTTTGCTTGACCCCTCAGTAAATCACTATACTAAATGAAAAGTGAAAAACGAAAAATGATAAATATAAAACGTTGGTTATGAATGATTTGATTCTATTATTTTAGGCAATCCATTTTCAAATGAGTATAAAACTATCCATTTAGAAATAAAATTATCATTAAAAAACTAAAAAATACTTGCTAATGAAACTAAACGATGCCATAGATATGAAAGGTCGGTTGACCTTGCGGCTGCATGACAGGTGGGGCAACTTAATCGAAGAGCGTGCCGCCGATAACGATATTGTTTTAACAGGGCGCGACCTTGTTGCCAAATTATTTGCCAAAATAGCAGATGTTGAACCCATTTCACACATCGCTGTTGGCACAGGTACAACCGCCGTTGACCCCGCCAATGACAAGGCATTGGGTTCAGAATTGGCGCGAAAACCCATCAAAGCGATAGATGCAACAAAGGATATTGCCGTCGTTGGCGACAAAATGCGTGTTATTGTCAGCACAGAATTGGGTTTAAATGATGCGAATGGGGCATTGACCGAAGCGGCAATTTTCAACAGTGCAACACCCGCAGGTAGTGTGATGTACAATCGCGTTGTGTTTCCAACAGTGAACAAAACAACGGATTTTAAACTGACTCTTGTTTGGGAAATTCTTTTTTGAAACCTCTTTTTTCATTCATAAAAAAAATGTGAATTATGGCATTACCACACGTCAATGCGGGCGAACTCATCACCTCCGCAGCTTGGAACAATATGGTGGATGAGTTTAATACAAAAATAAATAAAGTCGGCAATGGTATTATTGCAGGCTCTTTATTCATAAATGGTCTTGCAAAAGCCCATAAACTTGAAATTACAGACCCTGCCACGGGAGTAACCTTTCCTGATACATGGATAGGTATGGCACAGAATATTGAAGCGGCTACCAAATGGCTTCATATTGGCGGCATTACAGATAGTGCAGTAAGGCGCATCGCTTTGTTTGCAGATAGGACGTTTGTATCTGGTAATTTAGGAATAGGCATTACTAACCCAACACAGCGTTTGGAAGTGAATGGGGGTATAAAAACGCAATCTCTTACGTTTAATACTGCAAGCAATACAGGAAATAGTATGTCAATAACTCGAACGGATACAAACTTACAACTGAACTTAGGATTTAGTGGACTTCTTATTGGTGGAACACCATTAACCTATAATTTTCAAGTAGGGTACACAAGCAGTTTTTTTGTCATAGGACAGTCACCGTTTGTTGAAACCTTTTCAGTTAATCAAAATGGTGACGGTAAGTTTACAGGTAGCCTTACTGTCGGTGGTTCAGATCTTTATTTTACCCAAACTAATCATTCGCATACCGGTTTTGGTAATACGAATGGGTTTGCTGCTATTGAAAATGCCGCTGCCCCCTATAATGCGCTTATGATTTTAGGGAGAAGTATTGGCACAGGTGGTACTCGTGTCGTAAAATTATGGGATTACTTGGAAGTGAATGGCACTGCCGCTAAAACAAATGGTGGACCGTGGGCGGGTATTTCTGATAAAAAACTTAAAAAGAATATTAAAACAATTGATGGTGCTTTAAATAAACTGACACAACTGCGAGGTGTCAATTTTGAATGGAAAGACGAAGATAAAATGGGTGGGCATAAAGGTATCCAAACAGGTATGATAGCTCAAGAAGTCGAACTCATATTTCCAGAATGGGTCATCAATGATGTGAATGGCAATAAAGCCATTGGTTTTTTTGGTTTCGAAGCGTTAATGGTCGAATCACTCAAAGAACTGAAATCAGAAATAAATAAAATCAAAGAACATCTGAAAATCTGATGTTATACTAAATGAAAAGTGAAAAATGAAAAGTGAAAAATATAAAACGTTGGTTATGAATGATTTGATTCTATTATTTTAGGCAAACCATTTTCAAATGGGTATAATAGGCTGAAAATCCCAAAAATACTGAGGGGATTATTTTTCAAAAAAAATTAAAATTTAAAACATGAAACAACAATTAGAGCAACGTGTCCAAGAACTCAAACGCGAGTTTCAGCAAGGGCAACAAAAATTGACAGAATTGGAAAACGAAGCTGCTAATCTGCGGCATACTTTGCTGCGCATCAGTGGCGCCGTTCAAGTTTTGGAAGAAGAATTAGAAAAAAGCAAGGCAACAGAGAATGGCGTAAAACCAACAACGGCTCTTGCTTAACAACCCATATTTAGGAAATTTTTAAAATTTCCTAAATGTAAGGCTATTCAAAAAGTCATTGATAATCAATTTATTAGCATGATTCACAAGCTGCTGGAAATCATTAAAACATTGTTGCGCAATGAATTACCCGACAATGAAATCAGCGATGCCCGCATCAATGTGGCAATACCTGTGGGTGTCCAAAATGGGCAAACCCCTGTTATTGGGCTTTACCTCGGCATTGTCAATATCAGTCAGCAAACAGCAGATTCGATATCAAGTGCTGTGCGTCCGCAAGAGCGCAAAGACCGTTTTGTGGTAGACAATAATACGCCACAAGGCCCTTACACCTTGCCCAAAACGCCACTTGAAAGTTCGTTAGTCTGTCAAGTGCTGTTCAATGAAGGTCAAATAGGTGAAAAACAACGGCTTATGATTGAGAAAAAAGACTTTACCATCAATTATCTGAATCGGCAAATGACTTTTTCAACGGACATCACGGGGGCGAGTAGTGTGCGGGTGAGTTATAATTTTCCGGGTGTGTTTACCATCCGCGAATTTTATCAAGAGTTTTTTATCGAACTGTTTCATGCCCCCAATGACCAACTTGAACGCCTTGTAGCCGTGGTCAATGCCATCATTTTGACCAATTATGACTGGCTTTTAGAGCAATTTAATACCATTGACCGCACCCAACACACCATTGGCAATTATCAATCGGAGCATACGCTCCGCGAAATCCGCTTGGTACAAGCCACGCCCACCGAGATACCTGACACGCCGTCGTTGTGGCAACTGCATTATTCTGTATCAGGCGTTATCAAAGTCACTAAAGAAATCAGTAGCGGCTATGGCATTATCGAGAAAGTTGTCAGTCCAGGACGGATTGGGCAAGGGGTTGATGTGGATGTTAATTTGGGGTGAAAAGAGATAAAATTAAGGCGCGTTTATCAAAAGGATACCCCTCAGTAAAATAGACTTTTTACTGAGGGGTATCATTCATAATTTACAAATTCCCCCGCCTCGCTTGTTCCCTTTCAATCGCTTCAAATAGTGCTTTAAAGTTGCCTTTTCCAAAGGAAGTTGCCCCTTTTCTTTGAATAATCTCAAAAAACAAGGTCGGTCGGTCTTCCACAGGCTTTGTAAAAATCTGTAAAAGATAGCCTTCTTCGTCTCTATCCACCAAAATATTGAGGTCACGAAGCGGCTGTAAATCCTCGTCAATATGACCGACACGGTCTAATAAATCATCGTAATAGGTATCAGGAACTTTTAAAAATTCAACACCCCGATTCCGCAATTCACCAACCGTTTGAATAATGTTATTGGTAGCAACAGCGATATGCTGAACGCCCGCTCCATTGTAAAAATCGAGGTATTCTTCAATTTGCGATTTCTTTTTGCCTTGTGCAGGTTCATTGATGGGAAATTTGACAAAACCATTGCCATTTGACACCACTTTTGACATCAAAGCGGAGTATTCGGTTGAAATATCTGCATCATCAAACGTGATTAGCAACTTAAAACCCATGACATCTTCATAAAATTTCACCCATTGATTCATCTGACCTAAAGGCACATTGCCGACACAATGATCAATGTATTGCAAGCCCACATCGCTCTTGAACGTGCGACTTTGACGGGCTTCATAACCCGGTAAAAAGATGCCTTTATAGTCTTTCCGTTCAACAAAAGTATGAATTGTATCGCCATACGTTTCGATAGATGCCACGACGACTGAGCCGTTTGCATCCCTCAGTATTTGAGGTTCTGAAACAGGTTTTGCACCCCGTTCAAAGGTCTCATAAAACGATTTTGTCGCATCGTCCACCCACAAAGCCAACACTTTCACGCCATCCCCATGTTTTTGAACGTGTTTAGAAATCGCAGAATCAGCTTGCAGTGAAGCCGTCAAAACCAAGCGGATTTTACCTTGTTTCAAAACATAAGACGCTCTATCACGCACGCCTGTTTCAGGACCCGCGTAGGCAATGATTTCAAAACCAAAGATACTCTCGTAAAAATGAGCGGCTTGTTTGGCGTTGCCAACATAAAATTCGATGTAATCCGTGCCATTCAACGGCAGGAAATCTGTTTCTTTTTTAGCTTTTACAGCGGCTTGTATATCAGTTGATTCTACCATTGTGATTGATTTTTTTTACAAAGTTCAGAAATTTAAAAGAATCTGACCAATAATAATTTTGTCTCATTGGAATAAATAAAACGTATTAGAATGACATTGCGACATCTACAATATTTTGTAGAAACAGCCCAACAAAGGCTATTGTTCAATCTGACAACAGGCTCTCTGTAAAGTGGTTTTATGCTTAAAACCTTTACTTTTATGAATGCGAAGAAGAAATATGTTTTACAACGGAGCATAAAACAGCTATTCTAATCTATTTGTGAAACTGTAAACTTGAAAGAAGAAAATTAGACCTGATTTTCTCTAAAAACCTTTGGCGAAACGCCTTTGTGTTTTTTAAAAAACCGTGAAAAATAGGCGGGGTCATTGAAATCAAGCATGTAAGAAATCTCTGTTATTGTATAAGACGTATGCGTTAAATACTTGTCCGCTTCCGCTAAAATATGCTCTTGTGCCAGTTCCAAAGCCGATTTTTGCGCAACTGCTTGACAGATTCGGTTCAAGTGAACGGTCGTAATATTCAGTTCTGTGGCGTATTCTGTCACTGTTTTTAAGGCAGAACTTGACTTTTTGATATTTTTTTGAAAGTCCTGAAAATACTTCAATTGCCTGTTATCACTCTTCAAAAATAGTTCTTCTCGTTGTTTTGCAAAGCGAAAAACTTCTACAAATAAAATGCTCAAATAGGCTTGCAATGCCACTTGTTTTTCTGCTAAATCTTCATACAATTCCTTTGAAATGCGGTCAATAATACGAATAAGGCTGCCAAACTGCGCTTCTTCTACGGGTAAAATAGGGATGTGTATCAACCGATTTAACTCCAAAACAACCTTTGGCGATGTTTTAAAAAGCGTTTCGGCAAACGAATCGGACAGCGTTATAACCCGACCATTACTTAAAGTTTGAAAACTAAAACCATGTAAATGATTAGCGGGAATCGTGATGATACACGGGGCTTGAAACGACAGTTTCTCATTGTTGTGATTCAAAATCCCTTCACCCGATTCAATTAAAAAAATCTGATACAAATGCGTATGCAAATGCTGCTTGATTTCCCAATTATAGGTTTTACTTCTTGATTCGAGCATCTCGCAATGCACGAAATCGGGTAAGCTTGCAGTGTCATTTTCACCATATAAACCGTCATAAGTGACGAGGGTTCTTTTATTGGTCATGTTTTAAATTTACAATAATGTATATTAGCAATCTTAGTAAGATTTAAAATCTTACTAAGATTCTCGCCTATAGAAAGGAAAATCAAGCAAATGTCGTTCAAGGTTTTATTTTTAAAATAAAAATTATGTTTTATTTGTACAATTATTTTACAGAAATATCCAAACCAGACCCCTCAGTATTTTAGACATTTGTAGCAGATTGTTTGTCATTCTGAACGAAGTGAAAGAATCTGTATAAAATAATATTTAGATTCTTTCACTTCGTTCAGAATGGGAAAAAATGCAATAACAAAAAAACAAGGTTCAAGATATGACAAAGGTTCAAGTTGGCATCATAGGTGCAGGTCCCGCAGGTTTGACGCTTGCTTTGCTGCTACACAGAGTGGGCATAAGTGCTATTATTTTAGAAAATAGAAATAAAGAATACGTCATCAGCCGTGTTCGGGCAGGTCTTTTGGAGCAAAATTCAGTGGATTTGTTCAACGAATTGGGCGTAGGTGAGCGCATGAAACGCGAGGGCGAAACGCATCATGGCGTTTATATGAGCTTTAATAATGAAAAAATCCATATCCCTTTTGACGAGCATACAGGGGGGCGACACATCACGATTTATGGTCAACAAGAAATCGTCAAAGACATGATTGAGGCGTGCGAACAGCGTGGGATTGAGGTAAAATTTGAGTGTCATGCAAGCCGTATTGAAGGTATTGAAACAGACAGCCCAACAATCGTTTATACTAAGGGGGGTAACGAAATATCTATTCAATGTGATTTTGTCGCCGCTTGTGATGGTTTCCATGGCATCGGGCGCAAACATTTACCCAAAGATTCTTACAATGAATTTCAGATTGAATACCCATTTTCGTGGTTGGGTATTTTGGCTTATGCGCCACCTGCTTCTAAAGAATTGATTTATTCTTATCATCAAAATGGCTTTGCGTTATTGAGTTTGCGGTCGCAAGAAATCAGCCGTTTGTATTTACAAGTGTCGAATGATGACAACATCAAAAATTGGTCAGATGAACGTATTTGGGACGAATTAGACATTCGTTTGAGTGACGGTAAAGATTTTAAAGTCAATCGAGGAGAAATTTTTGAAAAAAGTATCACCCCGATGCGTAGTTTTATGATTGATAATATGCAGCACGGCAGAATGTTTTTGGCAGGAGATGCGGCACATATCGTACCACCGACTGGTGGAAAAGGCTTGAATTTAGCCGTTGCCGACATTCGTTTTTTATCAAAAGCCTTGATACAATGGTTTGAACTTGGTACAGATGATTTACTCAACACTTACTCGCAAGACTGTTTGCGGCGGGTTTGGCGGGCGCAAGATTTTTCTAATTTTATGACCACTCTGTTTCACAAACAAGATGAACATGGCTCTTATACAACGCAATTGCAAAAAGCAAAGTTTGATTATATCCGTTTGTCAAAAGCTTATGCGTGTACGATTGCGGAGAATTATGTGGGTTTGAAGGATATTTAACTATTCTGCATACAGGTCTCAATTGCCTCCATTTTTAGATGGAGAATAAAAATCAAATCTCATATTCTCCATCTAAAGATGGAGGCAATTGAGACCTGTAATACTAAATGCGTTACACTAAATACAATAAAGAGTATGACTTTTCTAAAGATAAACAACGCAACCATTCACTACGAATACATTGATAATCAACATGATACAACGTTTTTGTTTATCAATTCACTCGGAACAGATTTTCGGATTTGGAATGATGTTGTGGCTGATTTAAAGCCTTACGGCAATATCCTCCGCTTTGATAAACAAGGGCATGGCTTGTCCAGTCTTTCCAAGGAAATGACATCTATAGCCGATTATGCCCACGATGTTTTGGGTTTGATGGATGCTTTGAACATCCCAAAAGCGGTGGTTATTGGTTTGTCAATTGGTGGCATTATGGGTCAATATTTGGCAGTGCATCATACAATGCGTTTAGAAAAATTGATTTTAAGCAATACTGCGCCTAAAATTGGCAATGATGAAAGTTGGAATACACGCATCAATCAAGTAAAAACCAATGGAATTGCCTCCATTACTGAGGGGGTGATGAAAGTGTGGTTTTCTGATAATTTTCACCAAAATCGAAGTAACGAATTGTTAGGTTATCAAAATATGCTCAAAAACACAACACTTGCCGGTTATTTAACCGCTTGTGCGGCAATTCGAGACAATGATTTGAGGGCAGGCATATCTAATATTGAAACATCGACACTTTGTTTTGCGGGAAGTGAAGACGGTTCAACACCGCCTGAATTGGTGAAATCCATGGCAGACGCGATTCCTAATGCAAAATACATTCTCATTGATGGCGTAGGGCATATACCTTGTGTAGAAGCCCCACTTATTATGTCAAAACATATTATTGAATTTGTATTTGACTCGCCAGTGTCTTTGTATGAACAGGGCATGAAAACACGCCGTTCTGTACTTGGCAATGCACATGTGGATAGGGCAGAAGCGCATAAATCGGACTTCGATAAAGATTTTCAAGAATACATTACCAACAGTGCCTGGGGAGCCATTTGGTCGCGCCCTGGTCTGACAAAACGGGAACGGAGCATGATTACGATTGCCGTTTTAGCGACTTTGGGGCATGACGAAGAGGTGGCAATGCACATCAGAGCAACAAAAAATACGGGCGCAACGATGGACGACATCAAAGAAGTGTTGTTGCATATTGGAGTTTATGCGGGTATGCCTGTGTCCAATATTGCTTATAAAATTGCTAAAAAAGTGTTTGCGGAAATGGAAAATACTGAGGGGTAATATAAACTATTCATCATTCATAACTCATCATTCAGCATTAAAAAAAATGGATAAAAGAGACTGGTCTGTACATCCTTCGTACCTCTATCCAGAATATAAATCAACGATTCATCGCGCACCGAAGCGGGAGCTATTGCCTATAAAAGCCAATTTGTCGGAGCGCACAGGCCCTGTTTTTGGTTTGGACAGTATCAGTCGTCTGGACAATGACTTGACTAAAAATGGGCAGAAAAATGGCGAGCCATTGGGCGAGCGCATCGTCGTTGCGGGACGCATTTTAGACCAAAACGGGCAGCCGATTCGCAACACATTGGTCGAAATTTGGCAAGCAAATGCCTGTGGTCGGTATATTCATAAAGTTGACCAGCATGATGCACCGCTTGACCCTAATTTTTTAGGTGGTGGCAGAGCTTTGACGGACGACGAAGGACGTTATAAATTTTACAGCATCAAGCCCGGTGCCTATCCGTGGGGCAACCACCACAATGCTTGGCGACCCAACCACATTCATTTCTCATTGTTTGGACCCAATATTTCGACACGGTTGGTGACGCAAATGTATTTTCCGGGCGATCCCCTTTTGCAGTATGATCCTATTTATTTAGGTATTCCTGAAAAAAACAGGGCGGCGATGGTCTCAAAATTTACCCTCGATTTGACCGAGCCGAACTTCGCTTTGGGCTATGAATTTGATATTGTACTGAGGGGGTATCAGGCGAATCCTTTTGGGGTTTAGCCCCCTAACCCCAAAGGGGGATTTTAAAAATATAATTTTAAGTAATCCTCTTATTCCCCTTTGGGGTTAGGGGTTAAATTATTGATAATGAATGAGTTATTGCAGACACCCTCGCAGACTGTCGGACCATTTTTCGCTTATAGTTTGACACCAGAGCCTTATAATTATGACTTTAACAGCATCATTACGGGCGATATGGTTAACGAGGATAGGGCAGGGGAGCATATTCAAATTGTCGGGCAAGTCATTGACGGCAAAGGCGAGCCGATTTCTGATGCTATGATTGAGCTTTGGCAACCTGATATCAAAGCGATTGGGCGTGTTGGAACGGGCCCTGACCCACAAAGTCGGTTTATTTTTAATACCATCAAACCACTTTCCTTTGAGGGGCAAGCACCGCATATTTGCGTCATTGTCTTGATGCGGGGTTTGTTGGTTCATGCTTTTACGCGGTTGTATTTTTCGGATGAAACAGCAGCGAATCAAACCGATGACGTGCTGCAAAGCGTCCCAGCAGACCGCCGCGAAACTTTGATTGCACAAAAGGGCGAGCGAAGCGGCAAAACGGTATATCGGTTCAATATTATCATGCAAGGAGATAATGAAACGGTGTTTTTTGATGTATAATTCTTTTAAGTATAAAATATGAACGATGAAGTATGAAAACAATCCGTTTTTAGATTCATCGGAACTATATTCTCGTATTTTTGCCAAATTCATACTTCATCATCCATATTTTATACTTCATAAAAATGACAATTAAAGATAAAATTTTCATCGTTACAGGGGGTGCATCAGGCTTAGGTTTAGCGACAGCCAAAATGATAATTGACAATCAAGGCTATGCTATCCTCGCTGATGTCAATACTGAGGGGGGGCAAAAAGCAGAGGAATTGCTTGGAAAACGGGCAAAATTTGTCAAAACGGACGTAACGGATGAGGCAAGTGTTCAAGCGGCGATTGACACAGCCGTCAGTCAATTTGGCGGTTTGCATGGAGCGATTAACTGTGCGGGTATCGGACCAGCAGAACGGATTTTGGGGCGCAAAGGCGTTCATGCGTTGGCGTCATTCTCCAAAGTGATTGCCATCAATTTGATTGGAACATTTAATGTCATACGTTTGGCGGCTGATGTGATACAGAACAATGAAACGGGTGAAAGCGGTGAACGGGGCATATTTATATCAACTGCAAGTGTGGCGGCTTTTGATGGACAAATTGGTCAAGCGGCTTATTCTGCTTCGAAAGGCGGTATTGTGGGTATGAATTTGCCAATTGCAAGAGAGTTGGCGCGGGTTGGTATTCGCTCAATGGTCATTGCACCGGGCATTTTTGAAACGCCTATGTTGATGGGTATGCCCGATGAAGTACGTGAGTCGCTTGGGCAGCAAGTGCCGTTTCCCTCTCGATTGGGCAAGCCTCATGAATATGCAGCTTTAGCAAAGCATATTATTGAAAATCAAATGTTAAATGGTGAGGTGATTCGCTTAGATGGTGCGATTCGGATGCAAGCGAAATAATTTTTTATTTTAATACATATACTAAATGAAAAGTGAAAAAAGAAAAGTGAACAATATAAAACGTTGGTTATGAATGATTTGACGCTAATATTTTAGGCAAACTCATTTTCAAATGAGTATAGTTTTTTTTCCTTACAGGATGACAAAAGAAAGAAGCTATGTGTACTGTATAATTATGTGTTAAAGCAAACTATTTGACATGGCAATAAATTTAGATGAAATCATAGCAATTGATGTGCATACACACGCCGAAGTATCTTGTTGTCAACCGCACGATGATTACCGTTCGGAGTTTGATGTGGCTTTCGCCAAATACTTCAAATCGGACAAACGACCGACGATTCAAGAAACGGCGGACTTTTATCGGGCGCAAAAAATGGCTTTTGTCATGTTCACGATTGACTCGGAACATGAGGTTGGTAAGCGACGTATTCCCAATATTGAAGTGGCAGAAGCGGCTCAAAAAAATGCCGATGTGATGATTGCGTTTGCCAGCATTGACCCCCACAAAGGGCGCATGGGTGCCAGAGAAGCCCGTGATTTGATTGAAAACTACGGTGTAAAGGGCTTTAAATTTCATCCAACGGTTCAAGGTTTTTATCCACATGACCGCATGGCGTATCATCTCTACGAAGTTATTGCAGAATATAAATTGCCGATGCTGTTTCATTCAGGTCATTCAGGTTTTGGTAGTGGTGTACGCGGTGGTGGTGGCCTGCGTTTGGAATATTCCAATCCGATGCACTTAGACGATGTGGCAATTGATTTTCCCGATTCTCCTATCATTATTGCCCACCCAAGTTGGCCTTGGCAAGACGAGGCATTGTCCGTCGCTATGCACAAACCGAATGTATATATTGATTTGTCTGGTTGGTCGCCTAAATATTTTCCGAAACAATTGGTGCAATATGCCAACACGATGCTCAAAAATCGCATATTATTTGGCACTGATTTTCCGCTTATTACACCTGAACGTTGGCTTAAAGACTTTGAAGATGCGGGCTTTAAAGAAGAAGTAAAACCTTTGATTTTGAAGGAAAATGCTATAAAAATGCTTGGTTTGAGATAGATTTAGACAGATTTACTAAATTTTTAAAATTTAGTAAATCTCTACTACCCCTCAGTATATCGCCTATTTCGGCGTTCAAAATTCGTTCATCAATATTTATACAATTATGAAACAAGTTCCACAAATCACCGCGCGAGAAGCGGCGGCTATGGTCAAAGACGGTGATATTCTGCTCGGCGGTGGCTTTGGCATGACAGGCAATCCGATTCATTTGACCCATGCTTTGGCTGAAACAGGTACTAAAAACCTCACATTTGTAGGCAATAATACGGGTGAAGCAGGTCTCGGTGGCGGTCGCCTTTTGCGTAATGGACAAATTAAAAAAGCGATATGTTCCTTTTTTACATCCAATCCAGAGGCCGTTGTGGCTGCCCAATCGGGTGCGATAGAATATGAATTGTTGCCACAAGGTACTTTAGCCGAAGCCATACGGGCGGGGGGCGCAGGGATTGGTGGTTTTTACACGCCCACTTCTGCTCACACAGAGTTGGCAAAAGACCGCCCCACAATGGTGATTGACGGTCAAGAACAGGTTTTTATCAAGGGCATACGGGGTAATGTGGCGTTTATTCGTGCTTGGAAAGCGGATACAGCAGGTAATTTGACCTACCGCATGACGGAACAAAACTTCAATCGAGCGATGGCAACAGCCGCTGATTTGGTTATTGCAGAGGTAGAAGAAATCGTTCCCGTAGGCACACTTGACCCCGATTACATCCATACACCCGGTTGTTTTATTGATTATTTGGTACAAGAACATGTGACTTTAGCCGATTTAGGCAGCTCTGCTTCGGTTGGTGCAAGTAAAAAAGTGAGCGAAAGCCGCATGAATATGGCGCGTCGCGCCTTCAAAGAACTCAAAAAAGGCGATGTTGTCAACCTCGGCATTGGTATTCCGACACTCGTTGCCGACCTTATAAAGCCTGAAGATGGTATTATTTTACACACTGAAAATGGTATGTTAGGCGTAGGACCTGCACCTACTGACGGGGGCGGCGCGATGGATTATCCAGTCAATGCAGGTAAAATACCAGTCACCGCTTTGTTGGGTAGTAGTTATTTTGACAGCACCGATTCTTTTGCCATGATTCGAGGTGGGCATATTGATGTGGCGATTATGGGTGGTTTGGAAGTAGATGAAAAAGCGAATTTGGCAAACTGGGCAGTCCCCGGTAAGGCTTTGTTGGGCGTTGGTGGTGCGATGGATTTGGCTTCGGGTGCCAAAAAACTCATCATCACTTTGATTCATACCGACCCCGATGGCACGTCTAAAATTGTTCCCGAATGCACTTTACCTTTGACGGCTATGGGCGTTGTGGATATGATTATAACTGATTTAGCGGTTTTTAACTATCAAAATGAGCAATTGACCTTGATAGAATTGATGCCAAATGTCACTTTGGAAGAGGTACGGAATAAAACGGCAGCGAAGTTTGTAGAGCAATTAGAATAGATTAAAGCCAAATCCTTCAAGGATTTACTATAAAAAAGTATTATTTTTATGCAAATTTAAAATTGAATTTTAAATTTGCATAAAATAACAGAAATGATACCACGCACAATAGCAGCAAAAATGCTGCAACTCAAAGACAAATTTCCTATCTTAACCTTAACAGGTCCTCGACAATCGGGCAAAACCACCTTATTGAAGGAATTATTCGATGATTATAGATATATTTCTTTAGAAAATCCTAACAATTTAGAATTTGCATTGAATGACCCTATTGGCTTTTTGAAAAAATACGACACTTTTACCATTTTTGATGAAGTCCAAAAAGCACCTCAATTGTTTTCTTACTTACAAACCAAAGTAGATGAGGATAAAATAATGGGGCAATACATTTTGTCGGGTTCCCAAAATTTTCAATTATTAGAAAAAATTACCCAAAGTTTAGCAGGGCGTGTCGCTATTTTCAAACTGCTACCTTTCAGTTTTGCCGAGTTAAAAAGTCATCATTTATTAAAAAATACCCTTCATGAAGCGTGTTTTTATGGTGCATACCCCTCAGTATTTGACCGTGAAATTGCACCACAAGACTATTACGCCCCTTATCTTGAGAACTATGTTGAGCGTGATATGCGCGAACTTATTAATATCAAAGACCTCCGCCTTTTCCGCAAATTTGTCAAATTATGTGCTGGTCGTGTCGGGCAATTGCTCAATTTCAGTGCTATTGCCAACGATTGCGGCATTTCGACGCCAACAGCACAGGCGTGGTTTTCAGTGTTAGAAAGCTGCTTTATTGTTTTTACGTTGCCGCCTTATTTTCAAAATTTTACAAAACGAGTCGTGAAATCGCCAAAATTGTATTTCTATGACACAGGTTTAGCCTGTCATTTACTCGAAATTGAAGACGCAAAGTATTTACCGCTGCATCCTTTACGCGGTAATATTTTTGAAAATATGATTGTCAGTGAGTTTATAAAAAATAAATTTCACAAAAACCTACATAAAGAATTTTACTTTTGGCAAGACAGTTCAGGAAAAGAAATAGATATTATTACAGCAAATCCATTGGGTTTCGATGCTTTTGAAATTAAATCTGGAGAAACCATAACTTCAGAATTTTTTAAAAATTTAACACTTTTTGAACGCATTATAACGCCTTTACAAGCCAAAAAACATATTATCTATGGAGGCGACGATACACAATTGAGGACAGATATAACGATTTTTGGTTGGAAAGATATTGATTCTATTTATTGAAATAAAACATCATGCAACGTCTATACGAAAATCTGTTTTACGATAAAACCATAAACGCTTTATTCACGGACGAAGCAACGGTGGCGTATATGCTGCAATTTGAAGCAGCATTGGCTAAAGCACAAGCGAGACACGGCATGATTCCAGAAGCTGCTGCAAAGGCGATTGAGGCAGCTTGTAAAGTAGAAAATATTGATTTTGAATCACTTATATACGGCGTTGGTTTGGGTGGCAATGTCAATATTCCATTGATAAAACAGTTGACAAGTGTGGTAAATAGAGAAAATACTGAGGGGTCTAAATTTGTACATTTTGGCGCAACAAGCCAAGACGTTATTGATACAGCGACCATTTTACAGGCACGTGATGCCCTCCTTTTGATTCATAAAAACATAGAAAAACTCATCGCTCAATTAATCTATCTCATGGAGAATCATCGACATACCTTGATGATTGGGCGATCCTTTATGCAACAAGCGAGACCGCTTACTTTTGGTTTCAAGGTAGCAACATGGTTGGAGGGCATTTTAAGGTCAAAACGCAGGGTTGAAAATCTGTTGCAACATAATTGTCAATTGCAACTTGGCGGTGCGGTGGGTACTCTGGCAAGTATGCCTGAAAAAGGATTGCTCGTTGCCGCGACCATGGCTGAAATTTTAGGACTAACGCCCCCCTCAGTAACTTCGCCTTTCACAATGACTTCTTGGCATACGCAGCGCGATAATTTGACCGAAATCGCTACGACTTTGGGCATTTTGACGGGTAGTTTAAGCAAAATGGCAAAAGACATCAGCCTTTTAATGCAAACAGAAATTGGTGAAGTGTTTGAACCTTCAGGCGTAGGGAAAGGCGGTTCTTCTACCATGCCACACAAGCGCAACCCCGTCGGTTGCACAGCGATTTTGGCAAATGCTACCCGCATACCGCCTTTGGTTTCGACCATGTTATCGTGTATGACGCAAGACCATGAACGCGCCACAGGCACTTGGCATGCCGAATGGGAAACGCTTTCCGACATCATCAAATTGACAGCAGGGGCGTTGCGTCAAGCCAATGAAATCACCAATGGTTTAGAAGTGGACAAAGAACGCATGTTGCAAAACATAGAAATTACTGAGGGGTTGATTTTTGCTGAAAACGTCTCTTTAGCGTTAGCCGAAAAGATTGGTAAAACTGAAGCCTATGTATTGGTTGAAACTGCTTGTAAAGAAACTTTAAAGACGCATAAACATTTGAAATACATACTTTTAGAAAATAATACAGTCAGAACGCATTTAGATATTGAGCAAATAAACGTTCTGTTTGACCCTAAAAATGCAGTGGGCTTTTGTTCGGTTTTTATTGAAAAACTATTAGAATTAGTTGATAAAGGATAAACATAAGTCATTGATTTTAAATAGCGTTGAAACCCTCAGCATGTTGCTCAATACCTTTTGCTTACAGAGTTGCCGCTTTGCGGATATTGGTTAAAACAGTGCCTATCAAATTTCTAAGTGTCTGCAAATCAGCATCTGGCAATGTTCCAAACAGTTCTTTTTCGACTGCATCAATCGTTTCGTTGCATTGTGTTAGCATGTCCTTACCTTTTTCTGTCAAGCTAATGCGCAGAATGCGCTTATTATCAGCATCTACATTTTTCTCTACCAACTCCTTGCGTTGCAGGGTTGTGACTACTTCGTTCATAGACTGAGGGGTCATATTGAAACGCCTCGACAACTGTGCAGACGATAAATCATTGGGATTGTCATTGACAAAATTTAGGACGATGAATTGAGAAAGCGTTACCTCATACTCTGTTAAAGCTTTATTCATCTTCGCTGTCACCTCTGTTTCAATTCTTTTAATCAAATAAACGGTTCTGGCTGGCATAATTCTATATTTTTTGCGCAAATGTAAAAAAGAGCAGTCAAATTTCCCCTATTTTCACCCTCTCTAAAGCCGTTAGCGCAAATGTCAACGCTATAATACGTGCGCATAAGGCTTGTTTTTGTTTTATACTAAATGAATAGTGAAAAACGAAAAGTGAAAATTATAAAATGAGTATATAAAAAGAGATAGTTGTTAAAACTTTAAATTTGCAGCCTTACACCTTTTAAGTATTCCCATAATATTTTATTTTTGCCATTCGACTATTGTATTTTATTTTTTCACCTTAAAACAAACCTATCGAAATGAAGCATCTATTCCTTCTGAAGACAATTCTCTTCACTTCATTTTCCTTATTCTTATCTTTCACACCGAGTCAAGCACAAACCAAAGTAGCTATCAGCCGCGATGTACCCCTCAGTATGACAGACATCATTGCTGTGTTGACAAAAGCACCTATGGAGTTTACTGCGCTGGCACAAACCGACCCATTATTATTCCGTCTGCCCTTACCCGACGGCAATGAACGTCTTTTTAAGGTCGTCGAATCGCCTATCATGGACGCAGCATTCGCGGCACTTTATCCAACTTTCAAGACCTATTCGCTGGTTGCTGCCGACAATCCGCAAGTTACAGGTCGGATAACGGTGACACCTTATGGCTTAAATGCCTTTATCTTTTTGGAAACAGGTACAATGGGCATTAGACCCCGTGACCTATTGAACCCTAAAATACATCAAGTTTATACGGGCAGCGGCGATACGGATGTCCCAACAGGTATCTGTGAGTTTGATGAAGTACGAGACAGCCCTATCAAAACAACCGCACCCCCTTCGCAGACAAACTTGGCGTCTATCACGAATGGTACGACTCGCCGCACGTATAGGTTAGCAATCGTTACGACAGGTGAATTTACGGCCAATAATGGCGGTACAGCTATATCTGCCGCAGCCGTTGTGACTGCTTCTGTCAATGCGATTCAAGCCATTTATGATAGAGAGCTGTCTGTGCGATTTACGCTACTCACACCTGTTACTTACACAGATGCGGCAACCGACCCTTTTACGTCTGATAATTCAGGGGGTGATAGTCGCCCCAACCAAGCCGCAGAAGTTGTGAATATCAACTTTATGTCCTCCACTTATGATATAGGTCATGTGTTGCATAACTCAACAAGTAACAACTGGAGTGGTGGAGGTGTCGCAGGTTTGGGGGTTGTGTGTTCAACAGGCACTTTTTTTGCCACCCAAACGGGCGCAAGCAATCCTAATGAACCAGATGGCTTATCGGGTTTCGATAGAGCAGCTGGTTGGAGTGGGTCTTCCAATAATACCACAAATGGCTGGTATGGCTTATTTGCCCATGAGGTAGGACACATGTTCAATATGCCGCACACGTTCAATGGCACAGGCGGTAGTTGTACGAGTAGTATCAGCTCCACCACGGCTTATGAAATTGGCAGTGGCAACAGTTTGATGTCGTACAATGGCATTTGTAGTGCTGCCCAAAATATTCCAGATGGTGGTACTGCCGACGATTATTTTCATGCTAATAGCCTTGATAGAGCCGTTACCTACATGGGAACCGTCTCCTGTCAAACCTCAACATCCACAGGTAATACACCGCCCGTCGTCAATGCCAATCCTTGCGGTGGGGCTTATACTATACCCACAGGTACGCCTTTTACCCTCACAGGGAGCGGTACAGATGCCAACGGCGATGTCGTTTATTACTCATGGGAACAATATGATGAAGATGGCGTGGGTACGCCCACACAAGGCTTTATTGGGTCGGCAGCAGCCGCTTCAGCTATTGCGCCTCTGTTCAGAAGTTATCCGCCTATAACCTCTCCATCTCGTACTTTCCCAATCATCAGTGCCATCGTTGCTAATACTTATGCTACCGATTTTGAGCCATTGCCAACGGTTGCCCGAACCTTAAATTTCCGTCTGACAGGGCGTGACTACAATGTCAATGGTGGCGGTATTCATTCTACAGATATGGCGGTAACGGTGAGTGCTGTGGCAGGTGGTGCATTCTCTGTCACTGCACCCAATGGCGGAGAAAGTATTGTCGCTGGTGCGACCACAACGGTCACATGGACAACGAATACGACTTCTTTCTGTACCAATGTCAATATTAAGATGTCTATTGACGGCGGCTATACCTATCCTTACACCTTAGCGACGAATGTATCGAATGCCGCAGGTTCACAAATGGTGACGATTCCCGCAGGTGTTGCCAATACAAGTTCAGCAAGGATGAAAGTGGAATGTGCCGATAATATTTGTGTCGTCTTTTTTGATATATCCAATACTAATTTTACTGTAACCTCCAGTTGTGCAGTGGCAACGAGTAATATTTGCTCTGCCACAGCAGTTTCTTTTGCACAAGGCAATGCAGGTCTAAACTTAGGCCTAAATAAATATTATGGTGGAACGGCTACATCTACAACCGTCAATATTACGGGGACTGACCCAATTGCCGATAGAGCAATGAGAAATTCTGTAAATGGCACAACTTGTACTGTCCTTGGTACAAGAGCTTATAAGTCTTTTGATATTGCTGTTGCAACAACAGGTACCTATACTCTGAACGTCAGTAATGCTGCATCAGGATTTATAGCAGCCTCTGTTTTTGCATCAACTGGTTTTAATCCGAGTAGCCCGTGTAGTTCTACATTTTTAGGTTCAAATGCATATGATGCTGGAGGTGGCAGTGCCATGAATAGTAGTTCCTTTTCTGTCACATTAACGGCCTGTACGCAATATAAGGTCATGGTTTATTCTTCTACAAACGCTTATGGGAATACCACAATTTCCTTTTCAGGATCAGGAGACATCTATCTAATCGGTACAGACCCAGGTGGGAGCTATGCATATACTTATGTTGCCGTAAATACAGTGAATAGCCAAGTAGTCGCCATAAGTGCTACATCTGATTTTACCACTCTTGGCGTTGGCGTTTACAATATTTATGGGGCGTCCTACAAAACAGATGTCAATACGGCAGCTTGGACGGGACTAACACTTTCTCAAATACTTTCGGGCGGTGATTGTGTTTTGTTCAGTTCCAATTTAAAATTGGTGACGGTTGTATCAATTCTACCCGTTGAACTACTCAACCTACAAGCGACCCCCCTCAGTAACACCGTCAAAGTGACGTGGCAAACTGCTACAGAAACGAATAACAAAGGCTTCCAAGTTGAAAGACGACAAGCCACAGGTGACAAATGGGATGTCTTAGGCTTTGTTGCTACCAAAGGCAAAGCCTCAAGTTATCAATACATAGACGATGCCCCCCTCAGTACTAACTACTATCGGCTGCGCCAAATAGATGAGGATGGCAAAGAAAGGGTATCAAAAATTGTGACGGCAACATTGGACAAACCAAGCAAATTGAAAGCCTATCCGAATCCTGTTGCCCATATTTTAACCATCGAAACCTCTAATACAGGCGATTTCCAAATAATCAATCTTTTAGGTCAACAAGTATTGCGTGGTAAAGTCGCCCAACGTATTGATGTATCCGTTTTGCCACAAGGCACATACATACTTAAAATTGGCACTGAACAAGCCAAGTTTATGAAGCAGTAAATCCAATAAAGGAGAGGACTGCCTATATTAAGGATGATTTTAGATTTTATAAAGGGCAATGTCGGCGTGACTTGAAGTCACGCCGACACCTTTAAGTAGTATTGAGTCAGTAATCGTGTGTATTGAGACTCATACCTTGTTGATTATCAATCACTTATTTTAAGTGTCACTACTTTATAAGCAAGACAAGACACGACTAAACAAACAGTAACAAACATAACTAACATTATAAATTTTGAGTTACGAATGACACAGATTTTACGAATTGACTCATCCATACATTTACTAAATGAAGAGTGAAAAACGAAAAGTGAAAAATATAAAACATTAGGAGTCAATTCGCAAAGTTTGTTAAATCGTTTAATACATTTTATGTTTGTTTGTGT
>JANOAU010000139.1:0-14001 GCA_031411275.1 Saprospiraceae bacterium
GTAAATCAATGGAATGAGCCTAATCAGCGTTCAAAAAAACATCACTGATGATATTTCTCTACAACATTTCACTATTTTTCTATAAAATCGGTATCCACATAGCAGCTATGTTCGGAAACGAAAAAGCCCAGTATTGGATAAATGGCAGAAAAGACATTTTCCAAAAAATACAAAGCAAATCTAAACCAATACATAACCAACAACCCATAACACTCTGGATGCACGTTGCTTCGCTCGGTGAATTTGAACAAGGTCGTCCTATTATTGAACAATTGAAAAAAGAGGTCCCTCAGTATAAAATCGTTTTAACCTTTTTTTCCCCGTCAGGGTATGAGATTCGCAAAAACTATCCGAATGCTGACGACATTTTTTACTTACCTTTAGATACTGCCCAAAACGCCCGTCAATTTTTAGATTTAGTCAAACCTGACTTAGCTATTTTTGTCAAATACGAATTTTGGTATCACTATCTCAATGAATTGCATCGTCGCCAAATCCCTACCCTCCTCGTCTCTGCCATTTTTAGAGAAAAACAGTTTTCAGCGTTCAATCCTTATACACCTATATTAATACGTGTACTTAAAACCTTTCAGCATATTTTCGTTCAAGACACCCCCTCAGTATTTTTACTCAAAAAACAGGGTTTAACAAAAGTGACATGTGCAGGTGATACACGTATAGACCGCGTAATGGCTATAGCAAAAGAATCAAATCAGTTCACTATTATCGAGGAATTTGTAGGAGCTGCCCCTGTTTTCATCGGCGGCAGCACTTGGCAACCCGATGAAGAAATCATTATCACTCTTTTTTCAGATGCAAAATTTAAAGATTGGCGGTTCATCTTTGCACCTCACGATATATCACCCAAAAATATAAACCGATTAGAAAAACTACTGCCAGAAAAAACCCTTCGCTATTCTGAAAGCAAAGAAAAATTACAAAACGTATCCCATGTTCACCATTCATCAAGAATTATGATAATTGACAATGTCGGTATGTTGTCTTCCATCTATCGTTATGGGCGTGTAGCTTATATTGGCGGCGGTTTTGGAGCAGGGATTCACAATACACTTGAACCCATTGCCTTTGATTTGCCCGTTATTTTTGGATTGAAATATAAAAAATTTGTAGAAGCCGTGAGTTTAGTCGAAACAGGGGGCGCATTTTCTGTAGCTGACAAAGAACAATTTCAACAAGTCATGAACCATTTATTGATTGAGCAAAACTACGACACTGCGACCAAGGCTGCCAAAGAATACGTTGTCAACAATCAAGGGGCAACAGAGAAAATCGTAGCATCAATAATTAACAAACCAAAAACTATTTAATCAATACCATTCCTTTATTAATTTTGCGCCATGCTCAATACAACCGACCTTTTTGATAAACTCGCTCAAGTCAACGTACTCATTGTGGGTGATGTAATGATTGACCGTTATTGGCACGGCAAAGTCAACCGCATTTCCCCCGAAGCACCCGTTCCCGTTGTGGAATTGGGTAACTCTGAAGACCGTCTCGGCGGCGCAGCGAATGTCGCATTAAACATCAAAGCGATGGGTGCAACACCTTATCTTTTCAGCGTCATTGGCGAAGATACTGAGGGGGGTGATTTTTTGAAATTAATGACAAAAAACGATTTGCCGACTGTCGGCATTGTCGCTTCAGATAAGCGTGTAACAACCGTGAAAACCCGTATCATGGCTGGTACTCAGCAAATGTTGCGTGTAGACAGTGAAATTACAAATGACTTAGATGAAACGTTTCGCCTTGTTTTTTTATCAGAAATTAAAGATTTTTTAGAAAAACAAAATATTAACGTCTTAATTTTCCAAGACTATAATAAAGGAGTTTTGTCCCTTACTACTATTCAAGATATCATGTCAGAGGCGGTGCGTCTGTCCATTCCAACAGCCGTTGACCCAAAACGCCATAATTTTTTGAGCTATAAAAATGCCACTCTTTTTAAACCCAATTTAAAAGAAATACGCGATGCTGTACCGTTTGAGGTCAAGTCTGAACACCAATCACTGAAAGAAGCAACAGCTTTTTTGAACAGTACATTAAACAATCGGTACACAATGATTACCTTGTCAAGCAAAGGATTGTTTTTAGATGATACGCAGACTGAGGGGTCTAAAATTTATCCCACGCAGCAACGTAATATTGCGGATGTCAGTGGCGCAGGCGATACGGTCATCAGTGTCGCAGCTTTGTGTCTTGCTTTGGATTTAGATAGTGATATTATCGCTCAGTTATCCAATTTGGCTGGCAGCCAAGTCTGTGAGGTCGCAGGGGTTGTGCCTGTCAATCGCGAACAATTGAAGCACGAATGGGATAAAATGTGTTAATTTTTCAATTCTACGAAAACTATCGTAGGGGTTCTGCAACTTTAAGTTGTCATTCTATGTCTGTTGATAACAGTTTATTAAAATCTATTTTAACAAAATTAAAAATTGCAACATTATGAAAAAGTTCTTCCTCCTTACGCTCGCATTTTTAGCGACAACATGTATCGCCTTTTCACAACAAACTGAAAACAAAAAGGAAAAAAAGGAATCAAAAAACAAAAACAATGACAATGATAACGACAATTGGAACAACTGGAACAATTGGGGCGGCGGCGAAAAAGTACGCGGCGAAGGACCCTCTGTCACTGAAACCCGTGATATTAAAAATTTCAAAGGTTTCAAATCAGGTATCAGTGCCGATATTACTTTAAAACAAACGTCTGGTAGCTACAAAGTCACTGTTTCTGGGCAAAAAAATATCCTTAACCTTTTGAAAACGGAAGTGGTAGATGGCAATCTGAAAATTGGTTTTGAAAAAGGCTACTCTATTGGTTACAAAGAGCCTTTGAAAATCACCATTGAAGCACCTTCTTTCGACTATCTCGGTATGTCAGGTAGCGGGAATGTTGTTGCTGATGGTACACTTTCAGGCGGCAAATTAGCCATTAATATCAGTGGTTCGGGCGATTTTGACCTTAATAACCTTAAATATGCCGACCTTTCAGTCGGTATCAGTGGTTCAGGCGATGTGGATTTGGCAGGTGATGTAGAGTCTGTTGATTTAAGAATCAGTGGCTCTGGTGATTTGAAAGCTGAAAACTTGAAAGCGCAAAAAGCACATTGCACCGTCAGTGGCTCGGGCAATATTTCATTGAATGTTACAAAAGAATTGGATGCGACCATCAGTGGTTCAGGCGATATTCGTTATTCAGGCAAGCCTGCTTCAGTTCGGACGCGCGTTTCAGGAAGTGGCGATATTATATCCAAGTAAACTCATAATTTTGCCGCTTTTCTAATAAAAAGAGAAATATACCCCTCAGTATATTTCTCTTTTTTATTAAAAATACCCTCTTTGCTGAAACCTTTTTCTTAAAATGAGCATCAAAGAGGTAAAATATTTAATCATCCATTTATTCAATCAGTTCAAAAAATGAAAAAATTAATCATTGCATCATGCGCTTTCTTGTTTTTTTTCACTTCCTGCGACGATGGTTTCGGGCTGCTCAACAGCAAACGCATAACAGGTAAAGGGCCGATGGAAAAACAAGACCGCGATGCAAAAGATTTCAAAGGCATTGACCTCATGGCTTCGGCTGATGTGATTATCAAACAAGGGACTACTTATAAAGTTATTGTCGAAGGTCAAAAAAATATCTTAGAAATCTTAGAAACCGTCGTTGATAAGGGCATTTTACACATCAAATTTAAAGAGGGTTCTTGGAATATGAATTTTGACAAACTCAATATCTATGTCGAGACCCCCTCAGTATCCAGCATAGAACTGAGCGGTTCGGGCAATATGACCCTTGAATCTGCTTTCAATTCTGATGATTTAGAGATAAAAATCTCTGGTTCAGGCAATATTAAAACGGCTGATGGCTTGACCGCCAAAAAAATAACCGTTGAAATCGGCGGCAGTGGCGATATCAAAATGGGAACGACTACGGCAACAGAGCTAAAAGCGACAATCTTCGGCTCAGGTAATATTAACATCACAGGAACAGGCGAAAAAGCAAAATTTGAGGTAACGGGTTCTGGCGATATTGATGCGGATGAGTTTCTAACAAAATCAACAGAAGCTCAAACAACAGGCTCTGGCAACATCAATTGCCACGCCACCGAAAGCCTTGATGCTCACACTATGGGATCGGGTGATATTTTTTATGCTGGAAATCCCCCCTCAGTAAAATCGAAGGCAATGGGCAGCGGCGACATTAAAGCAAAATAAGTTTACTTGTTATTCATTAATGGTTATTATGGATTGATTATTGGATTTGGGATAACCAATAACAAAAAAGTCCTCGTGTGCAAGACGCACCGAGGACTTTAACTATATTCAGAACATGAAGGAATGAGAATTTATTTTATGTTTTGTAGATTAAATTCAATTAAGAATGAGTGATGCCACAAACGTTAATGACTATTTCAAAATATTGATAATCAATAAATTGTATAAAAATATCCATTATCAATTATCAACTAATCAAAGGTTATTGAGTATGGTTTTTATTTCTTCTTTTCCTATCACAGTAGGTGTTAAGTGAACAGATTGAGCCGTTGTACCAGATGTACTTTGAATTGTTACCTCTTGTTTTGCAAAATAAAATTTATCTTTAATATAACCCATGGCAATAATAGTCACTACCTTACCAACAGGCAACCCACGTCCAGAAGCTGCAAATGTCTTCGTTTGGGGATTACCCGCCAAAGCAAGAACTGAATTCATACTTTTAAAAGCAACATATACATTCGCATTGACATTCGTAAATGTACTGGGCAGTGTAACACTAAATTTATTATTCAAACTGGTTGTATCACCATTAAATTTATCACAATTTATCCATCCGAAACGGTCAAGAAAAAGGTTATAACCTCTGCGTTGTTGCGATGAGTCCACCCAACTCGTCACTGTCGGCAACACACTACCTGTACCAATAATAGAGATTGGCAGCCAATCAAACTTGAACCGACCATCAATCTTACCATCAAAAAGCTGCATTTGATTGTCAGGTTCTGTCATCACATAACTAACTTTTATTGCTTTTCCAAGGGCTAATCTGACATCTTGACCGTTTTGACTCACTTTTATGGAGACAACACCGCCTGAAATTAACTGCCTACCCAATGAAGTGGTGGGTAAATTGTAAGCAATAAAGTCACCTTTTTTTCTCAAAATCAATATTTCAACGTCCAATTTTCCCGTGCAAGGTTTATTCAGTTGATTAACACAAGCATTGGCAGGTATCGTTACCGTCACGTTGTCGGGTATGATAATAGTACCGCCACGCTCGGCGTTACAGGTATCGCGTTTGGGTTCAGCACTCAGTTGACTGACGAGCTTTTCTATACTGAGGGGGGGCAAAAGTATCGTTGATAAATTGCTTTTCGCAGTTAAATCATCGTCCCAAATGGTATCTCCTTCAATAATCGTAATGGTCTCTTTCGGTATGAATTCCGTGCTGTCTTTCTTACAGCTTGCCGCCGCAAAAACAAGTCCGAAAGCGGCTATATAATAAATGAATTTTTTCATTTTTTAAATGTCCTTTTTATAATAAATCGTGTATAAATCATTGACAATCAACCCAAAATTAATTTGGAAAAAAGACAAGTAGCTACTGTTGTGTTTTATTATTGTCGTCAAAAAGTAGAGTCTTTGAGTATTAAAAATGCTGCTTCAATCTCTGATTTATACTATTTTTTTTGTTGTCATGATTTTAAAAACGATAGCGCAAACCCATGATCAAACCACCATTCGTATAAGCCTGTTTTAAAGCATAATCGCTGCGGGTTATGGGTTGCAAATAATGCCGAACCGACGGCTCAATCACCAATTGCAAATTGCCTGTTAATTGTCGATAAGCGGCAACACTGCCAAAAACACTGATACCCAATGAATTGTTAAAAACAGGATTCGATTCGCCCAAACCGCTTGATACATCTATACGAGTGCCTTTATCACCCAATATATCCGCTTTGCGCCAAGCCGAAATATTGAAATTCGCACCGCCATTGATACTAAATGTCCAATAATCATTCAGCGGCAATTCAAAACCGACTTGTAAAGGAATATCGACAGAACGATAACGATTGTAGCGTGTGGTGCGGAAAATACCGCTTGTAATCTCTGTCTTCCGAATCGTATCTTGTCCACTGCCTGTACGCGGCACATAAGTCTCAGTAATAATTTTTTTACCAATGCCCAGGCTGTCAAAAACAGCAATTTCATTCGTTTGGGCATAAGCAAAACCTGTTCGCACCGCCAAACCATTGCCAAAAACAAGAGAAATTCGTACGCCTGCACTGAATGCATACCACGATTGTTCGACACTATCGCGGGCGCGCAAATAACTTGAATTTTCAGCCAAATTTTCGGTCAACCTGCGAAAAGCATATTCTGGTGCACCATAAATATCCACATAAAAGGATTTACCATTATCGCCTCGACTCCTTTTTTTACCAAAAGTTGGGCATCCGTCGCCGGGACCAGCACAAGGATTTTCTAAAATTTTGCTTGGTAAAGGGATGTTTTTTACCTTTAAAATACTCAAATTGTCAAAAGCACCATTGAGAGCATCGGGAGTCGAAAGCTCAGGATTGAAAACGACACTATTATTCCTTTTCAAGTCTTTGCCATCAACTCCTTTTTCTCCTAAATCTAATACGGTAGTTAAACCCGTATTCTCAGAAAATGTGGGTATTATAGTTTGTTGTGGGGCTGTGTGTTCAGTGATTATATTTGCTGAATTAGAAACCGCATTTGATGGATGACTATTAATGATGGATTGTTGAATGTTTATTTGTTTAAATTTAGAAATGCTCCCCTCAGTATTTTTTGATTGTTTATTATTTATTGTTGATTGCTTATTATTTATCAAAAATTTATTATTATTAACAAACGATTTATCTTTATTACCAACAACAAATTTATTATCGTTATTAAGCACTTTATCTTTATTATCTATCTCTACTTCTTTATTTTCTTTATTATTAAAGGTTTTATTATTACTTATACCAGTTTTATAGTTATTATCGTTTGTTTTTAATTCTTTATCAATTTTAGTATTCTTTTCATGAATTATATTTTCATTATTAACAATTAAAGAATTATCTTTTTTATTTTGATTGAATTCGTTATTGGCTTGTGATTGAGTATTATTAAAATCAATAGAATTGTCTGTTTTTAATTCTTCTTTATTAAAATTATCGTGACGGTTCAAAAACATTAAATAAGTAATAAAGAATAATAAAATAGCTGTCGCTGAACGCCACATCAAAGACCGCCGCCGCCGATCACGTTCGGCGATAATTGCATTAAAAATGTGTTTAGGTACAGCCGAAGTATGTTCTGCAAGCCGTTCACGCAAAGGGGTGTCGGAAAGCTGCTCGTCCGAACCTTCCCGATGATGCATGAGTTGGTTAAAAATAGCGTCGTTAACAGGTGAATTATGGTTGTCGAGTTTTTGACGCATAGAACGGTCACTCATCAGATGGTCAAAAAAACCATCAGAAAGGGTTGACTCGTGATTGTCAAGTTTTTTTTGAAAAAAATCGTTATATGGAAGTTTATTTTTATTCATATCATCGTTTTTTGAGATTTCAGAACCATATTTTGCAACATATTCCGTGCTTTGACCAATTGAGAACGAGACGTGCTTTCTTCAATATGCAGCATCTCACCTATTTCGCGGTGGCTAAAACCCTCAATAACATATAAATTGAAACACACACGGTAGCCATTCGGCAAACTCGAAATCAAACCCAACAATTCCTGCTCCGAAAGGTGCGAAAATACTGAGGGGTCCTCGGATGACTCTTGAATACCATCTAAACCAATACCTTCTTTCTGAAATGAGTGCCGACTGACATTTTTCAAAGCTGTATTGACCACAATACGTCGAATCCACCCTTCAAAAGAGCCTTTTCCTTCAAAAGAATGAATATTGTCGAACACCTTAATAAAGGCATCTTGCAACAAATCCTCTGCTTCCATGCGGTGACGGGCGTAACGCAGGCACACGGTCATCATTTTGCCCGCATACCGATTGAACAACTCTCGTTGCGTACGGCGGTCTTCGCGTATGCAGCCTTGTATGAGTTCAAATTCCGTCACGTTCTGTATTTTAAGGTTTCTTCACTGCTCTTATCTCCAAAAAAATCGGTTTTTGGACAATTAAAAGAGAGAGGCTTTATGTTTTGAAAACGCTGCTTGGGGAGAATGATAAATTATAAATGAGGAATGATGAATAACAGGGTCATTTTGTCATTCTGTACGAAGTGAAAGAATCTAAATTTGATAAAATCATGCTGTTATTCTTAAAAAACCAGATTTTTTAGCTGCACTCAAAATGACAAAAAACGGGAGAAAATAAACATTTTTCACGTAAAGCGTTGATAAGCAAGTATTAATCGCTCAGGCAAATCGTCGTTGCAGGCTTGCAAATAGTCATTGTAAGAGCAAGGAATGAGGCGATGCCTGACGTGTTTTTTACGTGTTTTCACGGGAATTTCCATCCACCAACGACCACTTTTATTGCTGCGCCAAAACGTCAATTGTTCATCAAAAGACTTAACATGAACGATGTATTGCATGAGTTGATTGAAAGCTTTTTGAATCGGAAAGTCTTGTTTTCGGTTGTAAAAGCCATCCGCGAAGTACCAAATCATTTGTGCCACAACTTGGGCGGTTGCTTGGTCAAGGCTGTCAAGATTTTTGCGATAGCCATAGATACTAAAACTCGTCAATTTGTCACTCATACCCGCATATCGGGCAATTTGACAAGCTTCTTCGGATGTTAAGCCGCTTGGTGAGCCGTTAAGTTGCCCAGGCGCGTCACTCATTTTTATCGCTGCAAGATTAAAACTGACCAAATCGGCATCGCGTATGATGGGTTCAATGTCTTCTAATCCAGCCCGAAGTTTGCCTAAACGGATGAGTTCAAAGTTTCTCTTCTCCAAAACGCTCAATACTGAGGGGTCGGCATAGTGTGATTGAAAACCCAAAAAACTAAGGTTAAACAAGTGATTGTCTTCCAATATGGTTTGTAAAAACAGGTTTTCGGACTGTGAAAAAGGTGAAAATCGTATCTTTTCGTCAATAATCGCTAAATTAACAGAATTTTTACGCGCATGAAAGGCTTGAAATTGGGATAAAATATTCGTTTCGGAATAGCCTATAAGCACAGGCACAATGTCACTTTGCAAAAGTTCCGTCAACAAAGGAATGATAAATGAAGGGTCTTGTTTTCTCATGTTTCCTAAATCGGTGATATTGAGTTTCGAAAACGGAAAACTCAATGCGTACAATATCGTCCGTACAGCATCCGCTTCCGCTTCGTTGATGCCCACTATGGCGATTTTTGTTGTTTTTAAATCTAATTTTCCCCCCTCAGTATGAATAGTAATTTTTTTACCAAAATGCCATTCTTCAAGGTCGGTAAAGAGGTCAAGAGAGAGCGGTTTTAACCAGTGATTGAGCATATTTCAAGTATAAATTGCGTGATGTCGTTAGCAAAAGTAGCATAAATACAAAAATATCTTTACCTTTAATCAATAAAAATACCGAAAGTACATGACAAGCACATTCTTTCGGCATTTTTAAAAAGGTTTAAATTCGCTTCTTTTACATCATTGAATGTACTTTTTTATGAGTTCTTTTTGCTTAAAAGCAGCAAAAAAGGACGACTTTTATAACTTTTCATCTACCTATTTCACCTTAGCGATCGTTTTTTTTACAGAAAATCCATTAGGTAAATGCAAATTCACGAAATATAAACCATCTGCTAAATCTGCCATATTGATTGTATGCTGAAACGCCCCCTCAGTAACGGACTGCTTTTTTTGATAAACTTGCATACCAGTTTCATTAAAAATCTCTACCGTCATATCCATATTATAGTCAGCACTGCCATTAATGGTCAATACATCGCGGGTAGGATTGGGTGACATTTCGTAATAAAACTTATCCGATTTTTCAATACTACGAATAGGGCTAAATGTTGACTTTCCATCATTGTCAAATTGTTCAAGACGATAGTATAGCGTACCCGATGGCAGGTTTTTATCCATAAAATTATAGCTGTTGATTGTCCGTTGATTGAACGATTTCACTTTGCCAATTGTAAAAAACAGCTTTCCGTCTGTACTGCGTTGCACCTCAAAATGGCTTGTATTGTTTTCGTTGGTCGTTTGCCAATTTAAAAAGACATCTTTTCCTTTCTTTTCGGCATCAAAACTGAGCATTTCAAGCGGAACAACATTGGAAATCGTCCATGTTTGACTGAAAATATACCCTGCATTGGGCAAATAAGACCGTGACAATGTTGTTTCATCGGTTACATAAAGCGTCAATGTATTAGAACCATTGTTTAATTGTGCGGGTGTAATATTGACTGTTGAGGTATTTGTGGCAATCGAAGTGCCGTTCAGCTTCCACTCCGTTTTGAGTGTATTTGGGATAGGCAATGTTAATGTTGCTGAAAAAGGCGTGCTTGCATTAACCGCTACTGTTGACGACACAGGCGAATAATCGTAAATGGGTGTAACAAGTGCATATATTTTGTTGACAAATGCCTCTTTACAAACCGAACAAAATGGGACACCGAGAAACTGCATTTTGCAATTCTGATGTGGACGTTGCCAGCCTTCAACACCAATAGGATATATGCCGATGTTGTTTATTCCATACCAATTTTTCCATTTTACAGTTGCTGAGTTGGTAACAGTTGTCCGATTTGGGCGTTCACCTTGTCCACCAATTTGATATTCATCGGCAAGTCCTGCAAATGAATGTCCGATTTCATGAATGGCAATTTCATTAGCAGAAGTGTTGATTGTTGACGTTGCATAAGTACCGCCTGAACCGCCGTAATAAGTTGAGTTAGCAAAAATGAAAATCTGGTTATAACTTGGAAAATTATTCGCCACAACGGACGAAATGGCAGCATTGTTTTGTGGCACAACGAGGCGATGAGTACCTGCATAATCAAAAGTCGAATTAAAATAAGTGCTTACTGCCAAAACAGGCTGCCCACCACCACCTGAAGCCTCATCAGCAGCCGTTGCAGGATGAGTGCAACCTGATTGTGTGGAAGGCACTTTAATGGCATAAAAATTAAAGAAATTTTTGTATTCTTTGAAAGGCGTTTGCGTAAAAACATTGTCTTTAAAAGCATTAACTTGACTGATAAAAGTCGTTAATTCGCCCGATTGATAGCCATCGCTCAAAAAAACATACTTAATGCGTTTACTTGCTAAACCGTTATCTAATACGGTTTCAACAGGAAAAACTTGAGCATTTGCGGCAATTAACCATAGAAAACAGCCTAAAATAAGTGTGATTCTTTTCATAAGGTTGAATTTTAAAAATTGAGTGAAAATAGTTTTTTCTTTTGTTGAAGAGGTAGAATTTGTTCGATTTCTATCGTATTAAAATGAGGATTTGATTGCACTCGGAAGAAAAAATCAGCTTCTTGTTTATGTACTTCGACGTTTTTGAACTGCCCTTTATCGTCTGCTACTTCAAACTGTTCATCCAAAGGATTGGGTATGGTAATCTGTTCAAGTATCTTTTTTTTATCATCCAAAAAACTAACAATCCATTGATTTTCAATCATTTGAATACCTCTTGTATCACGATCAAGTATGCCTTTGACAACTGTTTTACTTGTAATTTTAGCTTCATAAACAGCTTCTTTTTTGGAAACTTGCATTTGCACAAATAAAATTTGTGGCGTGTTGAGTATCGTTACTGAGGGGGTATCTGTTTGGCTTGGCACGGCTCGTTTTTGACAGCCATATAAAAAAAATAGTAAAGCAATACAAAAAGTCGTTTTCATTGAGTTTATTTAAAAAATATAGTAATTGTTAAGATTCTGACAACCAGTTGTTGGTAATATGATGGCAAATATACTTTATTAAAATAGAATAGAAAAGTCATTTTTTATGAAAAAACAAATAAATCAAAGCACCCAATGCCAACAAAGTAGACACCTCAAAAGCCAAACCTATTCGGTTGGGGTCGTTCTGATACAAGGCTTGCGACAACCACGCCCCTACCCCAATACCCGCTTCGAGGGCGATAAACATGGTTGCTAAGCCTCTTCCCCGATTTTCAGGTACGACTAAATCCACTGCCCATGCTTGTAAAGTCGGTGTTGTTAAGCCCCAACCAATACCATAAATTACAGAAGCCACCATAAAAGCGATTACAGAATGAAACCAAGCAATCATCGCCATCGAAACAATGACGGACAAAGCAGCCCACCGCAAAACAAGCACTCGTCCATGCTTATCAGAAGATTTTGCTGCCACCAAACGAATAACCAAAGAAGAGGCTGTGAAGACCGCAAAAAACAAGCCTTTGTTCGCAATGCCTATTTGTTTGGTGAAGTCTGGTATTAAAGTCAGACAAGCACCAGAAGCAAAAGATACGAGAAATTGAACAATAAAAGTCGGCATAGCGGCTGGCTCAAATATCTCAAAACGATTGATTTTCAACAATTTAAAAGAAAAAGGTTGACGTACAACGAGCGTTTCATTCATATTTTTGACTAAAATAACAACCGATAAAAGAGCTGAAAATGACGATAAAACGCACAAGCCTGTAAACCCAAACCCCTCAGTAATCCAACTGCCCAAAACGGGTCCAACGCTGAAACCGATACTACTGCTGATACCTATTGCTGACATTGCTTCGCCGCGACGCTCCATTGCGACAATATCCGCCACATAAGCAGCCGTCGCAGTCGGTTTAAATCCTGTTGAAAAACCATGCGCTAAACGCAGCAAAAGAAAGCCAAAAACGGTGGTCATAAACGGGTAAAGCGCGCTACATACCACGCAGACCAAAGAGCCAAAAACCATAATCGGCAAACGCCCAATGGCATCCGTCAATTTACCACTAAAAGGACGGCTGATGCCTGCTGTCAAAGTAAAAAGAGCAATAATATATCCCTTATAATCTGCGCCACCAAGCGATGTCAAATGGTCAGGCAATTCTGGAATAAGCATCTGAAAACTGGCAGAAAAGAAGAAATTACTCGCACAAAGGAGTAATAAAGGTAGGTCGTAAAGCCGTCGAGTCGTCGTGAGAGTTGTCATTTAGACGCAAAGTTAAGGCACTATTTCATTCTCGAAGCAAACTTTTCACTTTTTCCATAAAATCGTAGGTCGGTTGATTGCGCTTGTTCTCTTGCAGCAACTCGTTACGATGCCCATATTTGAAGCCAAAAGGCAAAGTTTGACCATCATAAAAATACCGACAAATACCTTTTTTATCAATAATAGCCACATAAGGACGGGGAAAAGACAAGCCAAAAAATGCATTGCCAAACTGTAAAGAATTTTCAACAATAGGAAATCTGATAGGTCGGTCAATGAGGTGTTTTTGCTCACTTTCACCTAAACTATAATTTATAAATGATAGAACCTCAACACCTTCGCCTCTTAATGAATCCACAAGTGTATTGAGTGCAGGAATTTCATATTGAAAAGAATTGTCCCAAAAATGCCAAAAATAAATAAGCCAAACCCGACCGCGATACATAGCCAAACGGTGCATCACCCCCTCAGTATCTCGTGCATCAAAATCTGGAATAGGTTGATTAATTATCTTATTTTGGATGAAACTATCGCGGCTCATTTTCTCTATAAGCCTCATTTTCTCAACTTTCCCTTTCATTTCAGGCGTAATAATGCCTTTACGCAATGAATCACGGTCAGCATTTGTCAATTCTGAAAAATTAAAAGACGTTTGCGCCGAGAGAACGTCCATCAAAAGAAAGAATAGAAAAAAAGTAAAGGTAAAGCGTCTCATGTTGAATGTTTGTTGGTGAAAATAAATGGCTAACACAGAAATTCGTTAAAGAAATGTTGTTTTTGCGTGCAGAATTGTAGTTTTATTGCCAATAATTTATAAAAAATCGCTTTCGTTATACTCCTTTGGCAATTCGCTTTTGTCATTCAGTAGGAAACTTTTTGCCGCTTTTTTAAACGC
>JANOAU010000140.1:0-43358 GCA_031411275.1 Saprospiraceae bacterium
CTGTTATATATCTTTTTGCTCACTTTTTAATAGATGCAGTGTGTATCAATTTTGGTGGGTGTTGCCATTTATTTTTATGTTTTTTTTCAAATTTTAAAAAAAAGCAATTTTCTTTATTCTATCAACAGTTGAATATCTCCCTTTTCAAAGCTATCGCGTCAATACAATATAATCTTTGATTAAAACTTTGAAAAAATCAAGCATCGCAGAAGCCGACCTCAAATCAATGTGAATACCCAAAACAGTACGCAAATGTAAAAACAAAACTTTTACTGATTCTTCATGCGAGGCATTTCGATATTGCTGATACCTCAAAATAACCGATTTAATAAACAACATATCCTCTTCTGAGAGCTGCCGCACTTGCGGATACTGAGGGGTGTAATTATCAAGGGTTTGTATGTTCAAAATATCGCTTAATTCAAATCGTCGAGAAGCACCTATTTTTATCACCGTCGTCCCTGCCGCCATATCCCCTAATCGTTGTCGTCTATCAGTCGTACTTATCAACAAAGCCCCTAATGCGCCCAATGTAAAAAGGTAGTCCATTACCAACAACAAGGCACGCAACAACAAATCGCTGAGACTGACTCTATTACCATCAATACGAACGACACTTATCTTTTGGCTGCGCTTACCTATCGTTTGTCCATCTAAAAAAGCTTCACAACTCAAACTATACAATACCGTAAACCACAGCGGAAACGAAAAAACCATTTGTTGCATAAATCGAGAATTAAAACCCAATGCCGCGATGAAGATAAAAAACAATCCCAACCACAGAAACACCATGATAATCTGGTCTATCAACAAAGCAAAAAATCGCTCACGCAAACTCGCCAATTCGTATTCAATCGTGACATTTTGTGTCGTTGTTATTTCAATGTGTTGCATAACTTATTAATTTTGTGTAAAAATATTTCCAAAAAGTATATTTTAAACCCTATCCCTATTTTTTAATTTGAAAAAATGAAAGAAACGCAGTTTATTAACCAAAATCGGCAAAAATGGGTTGATTTTGAAGCCGTACTTGCCGATGAACATAAAAACCCCGACAAGCTACACGATATATATATACAAGTGACCGACGACCTCAGCCACGCCCGTACTTTCTACCCCACTCGCTCGGTTCGTGCATACCTCAATGGACTGGCACAAGCCGTTTTTGGGGTTATTTATAAACAAAAAAAGTCTCCCCTCAGTAAGTTGCGGCTTTTTTTTACAGAGGAATTACCACAAGTCGTATATGAGTCTCGTTGGTCATTTTTTTGGGCAACAGCATTTTTTATACTTTCTTTCATTATTGGTTATGTGTCGAGCATGATGGACGAGTCTTTTTTAAAAATTATTCTGGGCGAACAATACATCAGTATGACGGTTGAAAACATTAAAAAAGGCGACCCTTTAGCGGTCTATAAATCGAGTGGCCGTTTCGATATGACATTTGGCATCATGGCTAATAATATACGTGTCACGATGATATATTTTTTATTAGGTATTTTTGCGGGCATTGGTTCCGTCGCTATGATGATGTATAATGGTATAATGGTAGGTGCGTTTTTACAATTTTTCAGCCGTTACAACTTGCTCGGCGAAGCCAATTTGACAATCTGGATGCACGGCACTTTTGAAATTTCAGCCATCATCATAGGTACAGCTGCAGGTATTACCATGGGTCGTGGGCTGCTGTTTCCAAACACTTATACCCGTTTACAGGCTTTTCAAATGACCGCTCGACGGGGTGTCAAAATAATGGTCGGTGTTGTCAGTTTGCTGATTGTTGCAGCCCTTATTGAAGGCAATTTGACACGTCATACAGACGCAGGAGACTTGTTTAGAGGTCTTTTTATAGCAGTTTGCTTAATAATTGTCATTGGTTACTTCGGTTGGCTACCCTTTTACAAAGCCCAAAAAGGTTTTAAAAAGCCTTTGATAGAAGCCAAATTGCCGCCTGACAATTTTTATCAAATTGATTATCAAAAGATAAAATCTGGTGGTGAGATTTTTGGCGATACCTTTCATTTTTTCAATCGTCATATTTCAACCTATTTGAAAACGTCTACCCTTGCAGCCACAGTTTTTTGCATCGTCACTTATTTTTTATCAAAAGAAAAAATGAGCGAAACCTTTAAATTAAAAACAGATATTTTTAACCAAACGAGTGTCATTGTTCAATTTTTTATCAATGAAAATATTCCCCTATTGCCCTTCCTGAACGGTATTCTCATCGCCACGTTAGCATTCATTATTTTTAAAAATATACTGAGGGGTGAAAACTTACATGCTTATACGCGCAAAGAACAAATCTATTCCTTCCTTGAAATATTAGCTATTTTTGAAATTTGGTCGCTCATGGCTTCACAGAATGAAGTTTCATTTGCGTTTTCAACACTTTTGCTGATGCCTTTTTTCGGATTATGGGCTTTTATGATGTTTCGTTTTGGTTTTCAATTCAAATTTGTCCGTGCTTTGCAGCATACATGGTGGCTCATCAATGCTCATCTTGGTTTGGTGATTGGGGCTTATTTGACATTATTACTTGTCGGATGGCTCATTTTTTCATTGACCAATTCCTCTCTTTTGTACTTTTATTTGTGGATAGTGGGATGGAATATGTCTTTTTTGTCGGAAGCCCGACTTGATGAAATTGTTGTTATTTTGATGACATTTGCTAGTACATTCTCATTGTTTACGATATTTTCACTTATTTTTACATCTATTGGCTTTTTATTTTATTCTCTTTTAGAAATAAATGAAGCGAATAGCCTGCTTGAACGTATTAAACAAATTGGACAAGCACGAAAAATACGCGGCATGGCTCGGGAATAGGTAAAGTTTACTATTCCTTTACTACAATCACTAACAATTTTAGTATGAAACATCTCTTTTTTATACTTTTTATGGCTTCGACCCTACTCTATACTGAGGGGGTCATAGCACAAGGTTTTTTTGAAAAAAAAGACATACAACCATCCGTAGAAGATTCATTGGATTTTAACGAAATGGATACGCTTGAAAATACTATAACCTTACTCCCAAAACCCAAAGAAAGTCCTTATGCCGCAGCACAACAACAATACCTTTCTCAACCATTAGAATCAAAAAGTATAGATAAAACGCGTTGGGAACAAGCCAAATCAGGTATCAATTACAGCAGTGATAAATTTGAAAAACAAAAAAAAGAAACGAATGCCTCTGGCTTCAATCCGATGTGGGGCGTTCTTTTTGAGTTTCTGAAATGGTTTTTCATCATCGGTGCTATTGCACTTTTAGCTTATCTCACTATTCGTTTTGTCGGTGAAGGCAATATTTTTGGGACTAAAAAACGGCGCATAGCTGACCCCTCCGTACAAATTGACCTTGAACACATAGAAGAAAATTTAGAAACGGCAGAACTCGACCCTCTCATACATAAAGCCATTGCCGATAAAAACTATTCATTGGCCATACGTCTCTATTATCTCGCCATTCTGAAAGAATTGCATTTAAAAGGCGATATTGCTTGGAAAAAAGATAAAACCAACCGCATGTATGTTCGTGAAATGAGTCAACATCGTTTTTTTGAACCTTTTCGCAGGACTACTACTATTTTTGAACGGGTTTGGTATGGTAGTCAAATGATTGATGAAAATAGGTTTATTTTGATACAACCTGATCTTCAAAACCTCTTGAAAAGCCTTAGATAAACGTGAAATAAGCCTCGATACTGAGGGGGGTATAAGAATCTGCAAAATCTTTATCCGTAAAATTTTAACGTCTTAAAAGAATATTTTCTATATTTGAATCTGTATCAAAAAATCAATTTTTAAACTAAAAATCCACTAACAAAATGGGTATTGGTAAAAAAACAGGTCAACCAGAAGGCGAGGATAAAAATGTAAGAGCTATCGGCATTGACCCCGATGACCTTTTAGCACCCGCAACAGCCATAAAACCAACTGAGGATATGGGAAAATGGCTCGAAGAAAAGGCGTGGAAGCAACCCCAATGGCTTAAACAAACGAAGTCTGAAAAACTAAAAAGCGCAGGCTTTCAAGGGTATTACCTCAACAGTCTAAGAGCGCGGTATTTGCGCTTGGAAGGTGATTTCCGAACCGCTTATAACAATTTTTATAATACGCCTTATATGGATTTGGTGACGGCAAGACGTATCATTGAATTCCTCCAAACCTCACGCGAAGCCCTCGAAGACGATGATTGTGATGTCAATGATGTCATCACCATGCTCGATTTGACTGACCAATATATGGTTTGGATTTATCCGCCACATTATGCCAAAGCACAAGCATTTGGTCTAGCAGCCGAATTAAAAGGTCAAAACAATCCTTGGGGCGATTTTTTGGAACGTACAGCCGCTCAAGAAGGTCAAACACTCGGTGGCTTGCGTGCCGCCTTAGATAAAACAAAGCAAGCCATCAATGAAGCCAAGCAAGCTTCTATTATTTCGACGGGTCTTCAAATCGAACGACTCAATATGGCACGCCAATGGTCTTGGTATGTGCTGGGTATTTGCTTGGTTTTTCTACCTGTCGTCATCAATTTTGATAATGAATTATGGGCAAAAACCGTTTTGGGCAATTTCCTGCCTTCTATACGTCCTTGGATAGTAACATTAAGTGCTGCCGTTTTTGGGGCAGGAGGTGCTTTTTTCAGTAGTCTCATGTCCGTTCAAAAAACAAGGACTGTCTTGACGGATTATCAGGAAAACATGAAAAACAATCAGTTAAAACTCAATATTGGTGCTTTAGCAGCTATGATTTTGTTTTCGTTTATGACATGGCAAATCATTCCGGGTATTGAAATGAAAAACGCGGGTTCGTTTATCTTCTTAGCATTTATTGCAGGTTTTTCAGAACGTTTTTTCCTTAATCTTTTGAATATCAATGATAATGAAATTGCGCCACGTCCAGCACCAGCCACAGTTTCTGTACCTTCTACAACAACAGAAACGTCTTTAAGAGACGAGCCTGCTGTTGATGTCCTGCCGCAATCAACTGAACCGACTGCTACGGATCGCAGTTTGACACGTCCTAAAGGAGATGTAAATACACTGCCCATAAATTGATAGTCAAATGATGGCTGTTGCTGACTCAAACATAATATTGGCGGATTAAAATCCGCACGACCATCAAAATAGAAAAACCTTGTAGAACTTATTTCTACAAGGTTTTTTTTTAATATCGTCTATACTTCCTATAAATCTTATGCTTATGACGATAAATGGGCGGTGGCGTAGAATAATAATACGGCACAGCAGGTCTAACATAAACTCTGGAGGGCGGTGGTTGATACGAACGAACATAAGAACGGTCGTAGTAATAAGGTGAACAGGCTGAGAAAAATAAAGTCACACCTAAGCTAAAAACGACAATAATGAGTATCTTTTTCATTTTTTATAGTTTTATAATTTTCTTATTTGACTATAAAATAATGGAAAGTATAAACCGCTACAAAGCTTTAACCGTAATTTAACACATTTTAAAGAGTGTTAAAATTTTCTTATGGCTTGATTTTCAATGTTTTATACTCATTTAAAAATGGTTTACCTAAAATAATGCACTCAAATTATTCATACCCAACGTTTTATATTTTTCACTTTTCGTTTTTCACTTTTCAATTAGTATCGTATTTACATATTATAACCAAAGTGCTTCAACATCTTCTCATCGTCGCGCCAGTTTTCACGAACCTTAACCGTCATTTCTAAAAAAACTTTGGATTCCAAAAACGTCTCCATGTCTTTACGGGCATCCATACCTAACTTCTTCATCGCTGCGCCATTTTTACCAATCAATATCAATTTTTGATTTTCACGACCCACAAAAATAGTGGCATTGATGCGTGCTAATTTCTCTCCTTTATTGGTTTCTGTTTCTTTAAAATCTTCAATCACCACTTCACATGCATACGGAATTTCCTCTCTATAATTCAACAAAATCTTTTCTCTGAGGATTTCAGCGCAGAAAAAACGTTCAGGTCTGTCCGTCAATTGGTCTTTCGGATAGTAGTCAGGACCTTCAGGTAAGGTCTCTTTGACGACAGACAGCAACCCCTCAGTATTTTCTTTCCGCAAAGCAGAAATACGTATAACTTTTTGAAAATCAACCAATTGCTTTATTTGGGCTTCGTAAGCATCCATAACCGAGCGTTCAAATTTGTCGGATTTATTCAAAACCAAAAACTTCGGATACGGCACATTTTTAAGTTTTTGAATGATGGGGTCTTCTGCGTCAAATGCCTCGCTCGGCTCTGTGACAAACAACATGACATCGGCATCTTCAAACGTTTCTTTGACAAACGCATTCATCGCTTCGTGCATTTTATAAGTCGGTTTTCGGACGAACCCTGGCGTATCTGAAAAGACAATTTGAAAATCGTCGCCACTCAAAATACCGATGATGCGGTGGCGCGTTGTCTGCGGTTTATTTGTTATAATACTCATACGCTCACCCACCAGCGCATTCATTAAAGTAGATTTTCCGACATTCGGACGACCAATGATATTGACAAAACCTGATTTGTGCATTTTTATAGACTTTTTAGGGCGCAAAGGTAGGTAAAAATGTGCGATATACTGAGGGGGTGCAAATTTCTACTTTTTATTTTACGTCCATTTTTAACTATCTTTGTGTTATGAAAAACTTACCAATTGGCATACAATCCTTAGCTGTTCTTCGAGAACGGAACGGCATCTATGTGGATAAAACCCCTTTAGTCTATCAATTAAGCACAGAGGGAAAATACTATTTCCTCTCGCGTCCACGTCGTTTTGGTAAATCTTTATTGATTTCGACATTTAAAGAGTTATTCAAAGGTAACAAAGCCGTTTTTGAAGGGCTTTGGATAGAAGACAAATGGAATTGGTCAAAGACAAGCCCCGTCTTACATTTTTCTTTTGATGCAGCAGATTATTTGGGTTTGGGATTAGATAATGCTATAAGCTACGAACTGAAGGAAATGGCAAAAGATTTTCAAATTGAATTAGAATCCACAGCCTATAAATCACAATTTAAGGAATTACTTAAAAAACTGCATGATAAACATGGCAAAATTGCTTTGTTAATAGACGAATACGACAAACCAATTATTGATTTTTTAGAAACGGATACCTTAGAAGTAGCGAAACAGAACCGTTTGATATTGCGAGAGTTTTATTCCGTTTTGAAAAATGCCGATGAACAATTGACTTTTGTATTTATCACAGGCATATCTAAATTTTCAAAGGTTTCTATTTTTTCGCATTTGAATAATTTGAATGATATTACATTAGATGAAAAATATGCTACTTTAACAGGATACACTCAAAAAGAAATAGAGTTTTATTTTGATGAATATTTAGTGGCTATCGAGACAAAGCTCAATCTTTCACATGAGGCTCTACTTGAAAATATGCGTATTTGGTATAATGGCTTTAGTTGGGATGGTCAAAATAAACTTTACAACCCTTTTGGTACACTTAATTTCTTATCCAAAAAGCATTTTCAGAACTTTTGGTTTGCCACAGGCAGCCCCAATTTCCTCATCAAGGAAATGAAAAAACACAATCATTTTGATGTCGAAAATGTCGTCACCAACATTGCTTTGTTGGAAAAATACGACATCGAAAACCTTGAATTGATTCCTCTTTTGTTTCAAACAGGTTATTTGACGGTTAAAAAATCAGATGCTATGACAGGTGATTTGGTTTTGGACTATCCGAACAAAGAAGTACGCGAAAGCATGTACCAGTTTTTGATTGATGATATAGCCAAAAACCCTTATCGTTTACATACAGGACGCACGATTCAAGAGTTGAATCAAGCCTTTATACAAAATGACTTGCCTCAAGTCCGCACCATCATCTACTCTATCATAGCAGATTTACCGTCGCAAGTCTTTGAAAAACAAACGGACGGCTTGTATCATGGTCTTATTCATTTGATTTTCAGTTATTTAAGTATGTTTGCCCAAAGCGAAGTACATTCCTCTCGTGGACGTGCCGATGCTGTTGTACAGACTTTAACAGACGTTTATATTTTTGAATTCAAATTCAATAAAACCGCTAATGAAGGCTTAGGCCAAATCTATAACCGCAAATATGCAGATAAATATCGTGCATCGAACAAGATGATTACAGGCATTGGTGTCAACTTTAATTCAGAACAAAGATTGATTGATGATTGGATAGAAGCTGTTTTGTAAATAGGTAATGACTTAAAAAGTGAATACCTATATTGGATGAACGTCTTTATGCGTTTACATTTCATAAAAAAAATGACTCACCTAAAATCCATCTATCTAATGAAAAATCGTCTAAGCCTTGTTCTTTTCCTCCTTTCCTTCTCTGTTGGTGCTTTTAGCAAAACCATCACTTTGCAAGAGGCTTTGCAAAAAAAATGGATTTCGACGGCTGTTTCTATGCAACCTAATGAAGCTTCAGACGGACGTAATTTGCTCATTTCTATTAAAAATCTAACCAAAGGAGAACTCTTGATTACCATTCCAGTCGGCTTCGTTTTTCAAGCCATAGACTCTACTGTTCAAGACTTTATACATTTAGAAAACAAGGAATTGGGTTTGGCAGCCCTTGCTTCAAAGTCCACTTTTATGAAAACGCTGTGCATTCGGGCAAACAGAGGTTGCCCGCGCAATGGCGATGCTTTTTTAGCTCAATCAATGGCTTCAAGCCAGCTACTTGCTTTAGTCTCTTTTGCATTTGAGAAAAAACTGCTCACTCAAAATGCCATGCAATCAGCTTTATGGGCTATCAGTGATAACAAAGATTTGATTGGCATCTGTCATCCTGAATTGATGAAGTTTGTTGCCACCTTACTCAACAAGCCGATTCCAGATTATACTGTAAATTACAACTACACACATGAAGCGGGTGCAACGGCAGCAACGGCACTCGAACCTTTAACGATTGAAGGTATATTTCAATACACGCTACCCTCAGATTTGCAAGTCAAATTGGATTTAGTGGACACAGCGGGAACGAGTGTTTTGAAAGATTTTAAGATGGTTGAAACCATGTCCCAAAAAAAAGGCAGACACCGCTTTACGTTCACTTTAGAATTAAAAGGCGTGGCACGGGGTACTTATTTTATGAAAATGACCTCTGTGAGCGATGGTAAAGAATGGGGGTCAAAGCAGGTTGTTTTTTAAGCTATTTTGGCATAATGCGTTGCTTTTTTACAGTAAAAACACGATTTTCCAGTCCACATACCTTTAAAAATGAAAAAACTCTTATGCATCTGGCTCGTCACTGCCGTCGTGTCTTTACACGCACACCCCGGTATTGGTATCGTAAAAGACTCAAAAGGCAATCTATTTTATACGGATTTAAGCAAAATTCTAAAAATTTCTGTGGATGGAAAAAAAACCGTTGCCGTACCCAATGTCCATTCGCATGAGATATATATGGATGCGAATGATAATCTCTACGGTGAGCATGTGTGGTACACAGGCGAGGCATCGAATAAATGGCTATTTTATTATTGGACAAGGCGTATCGATGGTAAAATTGTTAAATTACAGAATGATACTGAGGGGTTTGAACATACCTTTTCTTTTGTCCGTGATGCCAAAGGCAATCATTATCACAACCGTAAATGGACAGATGGATTTGAGTTTTATCGCGTAAAACCCGATTCAACAATAGAAATGCTGGGTAAAGGCAAGTTTGAAGACATCCGTTGGATGTTTTGCACGGAGGGGGGAACGCTGTATTTTATTGACCTCGATAAAATTTATCAACTGAAAAATGGTCAATTCCGCTTAATCGCTTCTGATTTAATTGAAAAAACACCTCTTTTTTCCTGGTTAGATAAACGACATAGCGTCTTTGGTCTATGGGCGGACGATGCTGAAAATGTGTATGTTGCTGTTTATAGTGGTCAAAAAATAAAGAAAATCGCAGCAAACGGCACTGTTTCTACCATTTATCAATCAAAACTTAATTGGTCGCCAACAGGTGGACTGTTTGACAAACAAGGTAATTTATGGGTTTTAGAAACGTCTTTGACGAATGACGTGCGCGTACAAAAAATAGAAAAAAGCAAAATCCGAAAGTCTGAAATACCCATAAATTTGCTTGTTATATTTTTAATTCTGTCCTTATTGTTTTTGGGCATTTTCTTTTTGAGAGCACGATTTAAGGGAAAAAAACAAGCGTCAAAAAGTTACTAATGTGAAAGAAGTTGTGATTTTAAGAGATTTATTAACTTTGCTTTTATGGCGAATATTCGCTCATATCGTTTAAATATCCATAAAAAATAATGAATAACAATTTTTCACTCCAAGGAAAAGTCGCTCTGATAACAGGTGCATCGAAAGGCATTGGCGAATCCATCGCTCGAAATTATGTCCATATGGGCGCAAAAGTGGTCATCAACAGCCGCAAACAAGAAGCCGTTGATGAAGTTGCTAACGCTATAAATAGGGAGGGGGGTACTGCTATTGGTGTCGCAGGTCAAGTCGGCAATATAGAAGATTGTCAAAAATTATTTGATGCCACTATGTCCGCTTTTGGACGCATAGATATTGTTGTAAACAATGCTGCAACTAATCCCGTATTTGGGCCTGTCGAAAATACTGAGGGGGCTGTTTTTGATAAAATCATGAGCGTCAATGTCAAAGCACCGTTTGAATTAGCCAAAATGTGTCTGCCTGTGATGGAAAAAAATGGCGGTGGCTCTATCATCAATGTATCAAGTATTGGGGGTTTGAAAGCGGAACAAATGCTGGGTATATATTCTGTTTCTAAAGCGGCTTTGATTTCTTTAACAAAAGTGATGGCAGCAGAATGGGGTAAATATAATATTCGTGCAAACGTCATTTGTCCAGGTTTGATACAAACAAAATTCAGTCAAGCCTTGTGGTCTAACGACATGATTATGAAACACATGTTGTCGCAAGTACCGCTCGGTCGCATTGGTCAACCCGAAGAAATAGTGGGTTTAGCTTTGTTTTTAGCATCAGAAGCGTCGAGTTATTGTACGGGTGGTGTTTTTGTCGCGGATGGTGGGTATTTGGTTTAAAAATCACCCCCTCAGTAAAAACCTCTAATCCTCCACAAACTAACTGTTTGTGGGGGATTTTTTATGATAGAGTTATTGATACAATTTATTAACTTCCTTTAAAATTGTCTTTTTGACCGTTTGCCATTCTGCTTTTTTTAGCAATGATATGTCTTCATCTGAATCAGCATCAGAAAAATAAGTAAGACTTCTAACAACAATCATCTCATTACCATCAGCATATTTTGCATTATAAAAGCCCATTAAATTAGAAAGAGAAAAATGTTTTAACAAAAAAAATATATCTGTAAAGTCTCTTTTTCTTCCACGACCTACGATTGCCGCTAATTTCATGGCAGCTATATCCTTCAAACTAACTAAGCGAAGGTTATCAACTAATAGTACATCTTGAAGCAAAGGGTAACGATAATTGACAAAATCTACTTTGATACCGTTAATATTTAGAATAAGAATATGCTTACTCTGTGATAGAGCCTTCACGGTGCCAAGTGGGTGCATCAAATCTAAAATCTCATGAGCTTCAAAAGGGCGATTGCCAAATAAATCTAAATCCACAGATATACGATGCCCGATTTGCAATGCCAACGATGTGCCACCGACTAAGTTAAAACCGTTCAGTTCGGGCAATAACATTATATTTTTTAGGAGTGCCAATGTATCGGCATGGATTGTTTGAGTTTGTAGCATCGGAATTCTTCAATAGGTATGTTAAATATACAACTTAGAAAACTCAAAGTTTTATCATCGAGGTCACGTGATTGTAGCATTTCTGTTTTAATCCGTTCCATGCCGTAGTAGGCTTGAATCGCTCGCCAATCTTGGACAGTACCATACATCACAACCCTTTCGATAACATATCGCGCTTTGTTAACCCAATCTATTCGATTATAGTCAGTATCCCAAAATATAACTTTTGATAAATTCATTTGACAAATTTACTATCTTTTTGAAAAGACACATAAAAACGAGGATTTTTTATCTCAAAAAAGAATTTTATAACTTTTTTCAACTTCTTGAAATCCAAAAAAAAAGCTACTTCGTAAGATTATCGAAAGTTTTTCAAAACCATTTGTAAATATCTATTTTTTAACTTTTTTAATCAACCAGTTCAAATGAAAGCAGTATGTTTTTTTTCAATTTTGTTTTGTGTTTGTTTATTCTCTTCTTGTAGCCCTACTTCTTCGTCAATGCCCAGCGATCAACTTAAAAAAACGACAAAGGAAAGTTACGATGCCCTTATCAATCACGACTTTGACAAATTTGGCTCTTACATAGCAGACAATTCTGTTGACTATGCACAAAGTCCTGAACCTGTGAAAGGCAAAGCCGCTATTCTTGCAAGTATTAAAGCATTTTTCAGCGCATTTCCAGATTACAAAATCACCGTTGAAGACATCGCCGTTTCAGGCAATCGGGTGTATGTCAAAAACAATTTTATGGGAACTCATACTATGCCGCTTATAGGTATGATTCCCGCAACTGGAAAGAAAATTGATTGGAGTGATACCGATATTTTAGAGTTTGACAGCAACGGCAAAATTTCGGCACATTGGGCGAACAACCCGAATGAACCGCTTCGTCAAATTGGTTATGGTGCATATGCCCGCCCCAACACAGCTATTGTTTTGAGCATTTATGAGAAATTTCAGAAAAGAGATGTGGCAGGTTTTATGACGATGTTGAGTGACAACTTTGCGTATGATGCCAAAGGACATCCGTTTCTTGCACGTCCTCAAATCCTGCAAGGCAAACCAGCATTTAGTGACTGGGTCAAGGATTACAATGAGACAGTGCAAAGCGCAAAAATCGGACCACAACAATTCTTTGCCGAAGGCGATGATGTGGTCGTTATGCTCAACGTTGAGGCTGTATTGAAAGCATCTGGCAAATCTCTCACGACTTCTTTGATTCAACATTGGCGTTTCCGTGATGGCAAAGCTGTTTGGTTGCGTGTACTCGGCAACAAACCTATGGAAGACATGACGGCAACTGCTCAAAAGTAACCCCCCTCAGTATTTTCCCCTTGTATTAGACAATGTTGGATTAGAAAATAGAGACATTGGGCATTATGTCTCTTAGCCTTTGGTGTGCCTTTTATCCAACATTTTCTAATCTAAGGGAAGCAAGGCTCATTTACTTATAACCATTATAAAATACTGTTAATCAATAACTTAGCAGCTCATAATCCACCATTTAATCATTATTTTTTCAAACAATTTAAAATATCAATTACAATGAAAACGTCTCGTATTTTTTTCGCTCTTTTCGTCACTTTCTTAGCTTTTATCCAAGTATCTTTTGCTCAAAAAAACAAAGCAGAAAACGTAGTAAAAGCGTATTACACCGCACTTGACGCCGCTGATGTTGATGGATTCAACAAAATAGCCGCTACCAATTTCATGCTTACCGCACCCGTTTCGCCAACACCTTTCAATACGGAGAGTTGGAAAATGCTCGCAATGGGTTTCAAACAAGGCTTCCCCGATATGAAGCATGAAATCATTGACTGGTTTGCTGACGGCAATAAAGTCGCCGTCAAAGGTATCTTCACTGGCACAAACACAGGCAGTATGCAAGGCAATCCACCTTCAGGCAAAAAAGCCACTTTGCCATTCAATGCCCTTGCAGAATTAGATGGTAATGGCAAAATAGCCTCTATGAATGTCCAATTTGATAATGCTGCTTTTATGAAGCAATTGATGCCTGATATGGTCTCAACAGACCAAATCAAACAAAACGCTCGCATTGCTTATGAAAGCCTCAACAAACGCGACTTCGCTACATTCAAAACCGTTTGTGCCGCCGATTTCACGGAATATTCAGCAGGACCCGCCCCGATAAAAGGCATGGACAATGTGATTGAAGCCTATAAAATGTTCTTCGCTATGGCACCTGATTTGAAGTTTGACATTACAAACCTCACTGTTGAAGGCAATAGAGTCATCGTCGAAAGCACGACGACAGGCACCAATACAGGCATGGTCATGGGTATGCTCCCTGCTTCGGGCAAAAAAGTAAAAACAATGGACGTGGACATCGTGACTTTCGATGCACAAGGCAAAGCCACTTCACACAGCACTGCCAATCCGAATGAGTTTTTCCACCAAATTGGCTACGGCTCTTTGACAAATCCGAATACAGGAGTCATCATGGCTGTTTATGCCGCTTTTGGCAAAGGAGATGCAGCAGGTATCGCTGCCTTGTGCGATGAAAACGTGGTTTGGGACTGTCCAGACAATCCCACAAAAGCAGCGCGCCGGTTCGTCGGTAGCAAAAACATCCCTACATTTTTCGGCGATTTGATGTCCGATGTCAAAGTGACTAAATTCCAACCGACGCGCTTTGTGGCGGATGGCGACGATGTGATGGTAGCCATAGACGTGGAATGGGTTAAAAATGGTCAAACCCAAACAATGGCTGCGCCTTTCAATCACCATTTCAAAGTTCAAAATGGAAAAATTGTCTGGTTCAGAGAGGTTGTCGGTAAGATTAGCGATGCAACTATGGCAGCTTCCTCTAAAAAATAACCCCCCTCAGTATCAACAGGGTTTTGAAGCCTCTTTAAACCATTGAAAACAAATTACTTAACGTCTTTTTTTTCATTTTACAAAAATCAAAATAACAATGGAAACATTAGTAAGCGTTTCACCAAAAGAGGTGGTTGCAGACATCTACGCTGCATTTTCCAGAGGCGATATTCCTACCATTCTGTCCCATCTTAGCACTGACGTAGTTTGGGAGTCCATGGGTCGTAATGGCGCAGATTAATGGATGAAATCTCAAAGAGAAATAAAATTATACTGTCATATAAATTTATTTAAATAAATATAAACTACTAAAAACAAAATATTTAACATCATTTTATTAATAATTTTTAAAATTAAATACACAATGAAAGCAGAAATTTCAAAAGCCATCCACAACCTATTCAGTACCAATCAATACGATGCAGTTGTCTCTCATTCAACGCCTGATATTCAGGTCGTCAACTATGCAACAGGGCAAGTTTTTAATGGTCAAAATGAGTTCCGTCAATTCATGGCGGGTTTCAAAAATGCCTTTCCTGACCTTGTGATTCATCATAAAAATGTCTTTGAAAACGGCAACCAAGTAGCGATTGAAATGGAAGGCATCGGCACTCATACGGGCGCGCTCGAAACACCTGCGGGTGCGATTCCACCGACTGGCAAACAGGTTAATTTTATTGTTTGTGAAATTCACAAGTACGAAGGAGACAAAATCAGTAGTATCCATAACTACCAAGACTCAGGTTCTTTGATGCGGCAGTTGGGTTTGTCTTAAATCATTCAAAAAAAATTATTTAAATCATTTCCTAAAATCTATAAAATATGGAAACAACATTGCTAAAAGCACAAGTTGTCGCCGCAAACGCAGGCAAACCACTCAATGTCTTAGGTCACATCGTCAGCGTAAAATTGGCTATGGAAGACACCGATGGTCATTATTATGTATTTGAAGTCATTACACCCCCTGGAAACGGTATTCCACCTCATGTGCATGACCGTGAAGATGAACTGATTCATGTCCTTGAAGGTGAATTTGGCATTATGCTCGGTGGTGAGAATTTTGTCGCAAAAGCTGGAGACTTACTTTTTTTCCCACGCCATATCCCGCACGCTTTTCAAAATATTGGCACAACGGCAGGTAAAACACATTGGACAGTTATTCCTGGTGGCAATTTTGAAGCTTTTTTTGAAGAGTTAGCAGCCCTTCCATCAGGACCACCTGATTTGAAAGTTGTGGCGAAAATTTTTGCTGATTACGGTATGGAAGTTCTCATTTAAACTCCTCTATCAGTATTCAAGTCATTCTAAATCAATTATTTAAAAATTTTAAATACAATCTATCATGTCAAGTAACTTAGCAACAGTTCAAGAAATGTACGCCTGCTTTGGGCAAGGCGATATACCTGGAGTTCTCGCAAAATTCAGCGACGATGTCTCTCTTTTCAATACCGCAGATGCCTCAATAGTGCCTTTTGCTGGGCATTATACAGGTAAAGAAGGAGCTATCCAGTATTTCACAAAATTGGGGACTATGACTCAAACAACCAAATTTGAGTCATCCAATTTCAGTGAAGAAGGCAATGAAGTGACAAATGAGGTGGTACACGATGGTATTATATTGAGTACCAATAAGCCTTTCCACGCAGCCATGACTTTCCACTGGATTTTCAATGACAAAGGCGAGGCAAAGGATTGGAAAGCAACAGGTGACTTTTCAGGTCTTTACTCAGCTTTTTGATAAGTATATGTAAATCAAGGTCTTAATCAATTAAGTGGTTTGCACATGTATTAGAATGTGCAAACCACCCCCCTCAGTATTTTTCATAAATTTAGCGTTCGACAATCGTAAAAATAAAATTTGTAGGGTTATTCTTAACAAAGGGCATTTGGCTTTTAAAGTATTGAAGGACATGTTTAAATCCGATTATCTTTATGCAGGTTTACGTGAACCGATTCGTTTCACCTAAACAAAAACAATCATTCTTCATTTCTAAAAACAATTTATAATGAAAACGCTTAAAACAATCGGTTTTATGCTTTGTGTTGGTCTCCTCTTCTTGATGACATCTTGTGTGGACTCTGCCTCGGCACTGTCCCTTCAAACCTACTTTAAAAGCACCGAAACAGGTGTTAAAACAGGTGGTGTGAAAGTTATTCCCATCGAAACACCCAAAGGCAAGTTCAATGTTTGGACAAAATCTTTTGGCAATAATCCAAAAATAAAACTGCTGCTACTCAATGGCGGACCGGGCGCAACACACGAGTATTTCGAGTGTTTTGAAAGTTTTTTACCCGCAGAAGGCATCGAAATCATCTATTATGACCAACTCGGTTGTGGCATTTCAGACAATCCAAAAGATACAGCCCTTTGGGATTTGCCACGCTATGTGGACGAAGTAGAACAAGTCCGTAAAGCTTTGAACTTGACAAAAGACAATTTTTATCTGTTAGGACATTCATGGGGCGGCATTTTGGCGATGGAATATGCCTTGAAATATCAGCAAAACTTGAAAGGATTGGTCATTTCAAACATGATGGCAAGTGCCAGTGACTACGCCAAATACGCCAACGATGTATTGGCAAAACAAATGGATGCAAAAGTCTTGGACACCATCCGTATGATTGAAGCCAAAAAGGATTTTGAAAACCCAAAATATATGGAACTACTCATGCCTCATTTTTATGCCACACATATTTGCCGTTTGCCTTTGAATGCTTGGCCAGAACCGATGACGCGTTCTTTAGGCAAAATGAATCAATCGCTTTATGTCACCATGCAAGGACCCAGCGAGTTTGGCATTTCAGGAAAATTAGAAAAATGGGACGTCAAAGCACAACTGAAAAATTTGACTATACCCACATTGGTCATAGGGGCAAAACACGATACGATGGACCCCGCCCACATGGAATGGCTGTCAAAAGAAGTCAAAAATGGCAGTTATTTACTCTGCCCGAATGGCGGACACATGTGTATGTATGACGACCAAGACACGTATTTAGCGGGTTTAATAAAATTCATCAAAGGCGTTGATGGTGGCAAGCAAAAAGGGATTTTATAGAGGAAAATACCCCCCTCAGTATTATCATCATTTTATTAAAGAAAAATAACAGCGGCTTTTTGTCATTCTGAACGCAGTAAAAGAATCTTTATAAATTGCTGAAAACAAACCATTTAGATTCTTTCACTGCGTTCAGAATGACAAAAAAGACATTTTATTATCTACATATTATATTGTCAATTTAGTAACAATGAAAACAAGAATTTTTTCAAAAAAGAACATATTTTTCAGTGTTCTCATCCTGCTTGGTTTGTGGATTATCGTTGATTTAAACCTATCGCGCTCGGTCAATTTCCGACAATTCGACCCCGTTGTAGTCGGTCAATTAGATGCCGATATGTGGCGCAGTTATTACGAAAAGAAGAAACTTAAGTTCTTTTGGCAAATGTCGAAATTGGTGCGTGAGCAATTTCATGCACCGTTTTGGCGGTCTTTTCCGATGTCTTATCGAGCAGCTAAAGCGGCTTTTGTTTTCAAAGAAGGGCATAACAGGGACGATTATGCTAAGGCATTGCCGTTTTTAGAAAAATATTACGCCGACATCAACGCTTTGAGCGACAAACCTTTTGATATAAAAACAATGACCCAACAGGAATTGGAATGGTGGATTATTCGCCGTGAGAAAGAACATACAACCACCGATTGGGAACACATTTTGGCAGAAACGGCAGCGATTATTTACCACGAACCGCCCGAAAAATTCGCCGATTATGCCCGTTTACGTGTCGCAGCCATGTTTTATAGAGACCAAAAAGGAACGCACATAACAGAAGCTGATTGGTTGAAAATCAATGATTTATGTATCCAAAGTTGGCAAGCTGTGCAAACGGCACTTCAAAATTGAAAGTTTGCCCCCTCAGTATAAAACCTAAAAATCCTTGCAGAACCACCGTTTTGCAGGGATTTTGTGTCTATATTTGCGCCGAAAGTAGAGCCATTTTGTAAAATTAATTCTTTTTATGAATTCAAAATTTGATGCCATCCGTCCTTTTCACGACAACGAAGTGAACGATGCTATAAAATCCATCATACACGACCCTATGATGAATACGGTCATGCAATTCACGTATCCCGAAAAAACAGAAACGGAACGGACGGAAATATTGACTAATATACACAGTACACAAGACTTTCAAGGTAATGTGGCTTATTTTGCTTTGCAAAAAATATTGAAACAAAGTTCAGACGGCTTGTCCGATTCTGGTTTTGAAAAACTGGACAAAAACACGTCTTATCTTTTTATTTCAAATCACAGAGATATTTTCTTAGACACGTCTTTATTGAATTACATTTTATATGAAAAAGGTTTGATTCTGACAGCTTCTGCAATTGGCGACAACTTAGTAAAAATGCCGTTTTTGAATACAGTGGCTAAGATAAATCGCAACTTCTTGGTACTGAGGGGGCTGTCGCCGCGTGAAATGTTGCAAAGTTCAAAGTTGATGTCTGAATACATCAAAGAATTATTGTTGATTGAAAATCGCTCTGTTTGGATTGCACAACGTGAAGGCAGAACAAAAGACGGCAATGATACTACGAACCCAGGCATTTTGAAAATGCTTTCTTTGGCAGCTGAAAAAGAGAATTTGGTTAATTATTTCAAAAAACTACGCCTTGTTCCTGTCTCTATTTCTTATGAATACGACCCGACGGATGCCCTAAAATTGCCTGAATTATTGGCTAAAATGAATAAAGTACCTTATGTGAAACATGAAAAAGAAGACTTTAATTCGATTATGAACGGTCTTTTAGGACAAAAGAAACACATTCATTTTCATGTTGGCGATGTGATTGACACTGAATTGGATAATATGGCTCATATTGACAATGCCAATCAATTTGTAAAAGCCTTGGCGCAAATCATTGATAAACAAATCATTAGCAATTACAAATTGTGGCCCAGTAAATATATAGCTTACGATTTACTCTACGAAACTGATCAGTATGCGATGCATTATTCGCAAAGCGATAAACAAGCTTTTGAAGAAAGAATGGCAACAAGAGTTGATGCTCAAATTCCACAAACAAAACAGTGTTTTTTAGAAATGTATGCTAATCCTGTGAAGAATAAGTTGTGAACAACCATTGTTCGCATTTCTCCAATCATTGTATTTTAAAAAGGAATACCTTTGCTTTATAAAAGAAAAGTGAAAAGTGAAAAATATAAAACATTGGTTATAAATCATTTGATTCCATTATTTATAATTTTCACTTTTCGTTTTTCACTTTTTATTTAGTATAATATCCTTTAGGATGTAAAAACCAAAATAATGAAAACAATTAACCTCTATTTTTTTATAGTATTTGTCTCTTTTGTTAATAGCTATGCCTATGAATCTATCAATAGACAACAAGTAAACTCGCCTAATAGCCTTATTTCTTATAAAATAAATAATTCTACGAAAAATTCACGCCCGTTGAGGACTTCAATAGGCATGAGTTGGAAATATCCAAAAGAAGCTGTGAATTTATTCAAAAAGATTGATAGGAAAATTGAAAAATTATATAGAGCCAAAGCCCATAATCAAGTAAAGTTGAATGTTAAAGACAATAGTTTAAAAGAAAAACAAAAAAATAAAATAACGGAGGCGATAAAAGATATAAATAATAGAATAGCAGAACTCAATACTTCAAAAGCGGATGTTATAAGATTAGGCAATGATGTTGAACATATATATGATTTAGGTGGAGATGGACGTGAATTGGGTACATATTCTATCTTAAAAGGGAAAAATAATCAAATTAAAATACAAGGACTCAATGATGCACAAATACTACATGAAATTAGGCATGTTTCTCTGTCTTTGCAATCACCAGATGGTTTGCAATTTAGTAAAAACAATTTATTAATGCCCATAGCTGCCGATGGAAGTGAAGATGAATTGCAAGGTTATCGCGCTCAATATGCTTTTCAGCCCAATTCTTTACCAGGGTTTTGTCCAAAGGATATAGAGCATGTTGATTTAAAATATATCTGTGAAATACATAAAGATAATGGTACGTATGCTTATCCAGAAATCAGAAAAATGCTGAATGTTGATTTAAGAATAACGAAAAGTAAAAACAAAATAGATATAGATAAAATGAGTACTTCTAAAACATTAGTTGAGAACAAAAAGAAATCAAAGACGGAGTAAGTAAAAACAAAATTGTTGGCACTTTAAAATAGAGATAATTTTGTTAACGCCTCATCACCTTTACAATCCTTAATGACCAATGAAAAAATATATCACTTATCCAGATTTCGATACATCCATAAAAGTCATCGAAAGTGATTTACCAAATTATTCTAATCCTTCAGATTTACCATTGTCAAACAGGGACATGACACCCGTAGCCGATTATATTTTAAAGAATAATGGGGTTATAAAAATCAAAGACTTAGAAGACAAGTTTCACATCAGTGGTCGATGGTTGGAAAAACAGTTTGTAGAACAAGTGGGCATATCGCCTAAAGAATTTGCACGAGTCACGCGGTTCAATGCGCTTATAGCAGAAGTAAAAACGACCCCCTCAGTATCTTGGATAGATTTGATTGACAAATACGGTTATTACGATCAATCTCACTTGATTCGTGATTTTCAATACTTTACAGGGCAATCGCCAACGCAATTTTTTAAAACTTATTTGAAAACAATTTAAAATTTTACATCATGAAAAACAATCTCATTCCCTTGGTTTTAGTTTCATTTTTAGCTTTAATCAGTGTAACAAGCTGTAGTAAAGTAAATGACACGCCTGATAGCGAACTATCAGCACAGAGTATTCAAAAAGCGATTGTTGGCTCTTGGCAATTCGTTGGTCAAGGCGTTGAAGTAGCTATGCACGATGGGCATATCTGTAACGACCCCTTGAATATGGCACAAGACAAAATTACTTATGTCGTACAGTGGACAGATATCGTGAGCCAAGAAAGAAGAGATTTCAAGCCAAACGGTGTGTATAATACTTATTTGAAAACAGCCTTAAGCTGTCAAGGTACTTATAAGATTGATGATAGCGGCGTTTTGGAAATGAATACGAATTGCGAAAATGCGATTGGTAAAATAGAGAAGTTGCCCTCCTCTTCTTTAATCATCAGACAAGGTAATAATTACTTTAAGTATCACAAATTGGATTAATCTCTTTAGAGAGTTAATTAAATATGATAAACATTTAATTAACCGCAGGTTAACATAGGCGCTACTTAAAGTATGTTTGTGATGACCTGCGGTTTTTTTTACAAGCGCATTACTCTTTCTATACCCCCCTCAGTATGCCGCTAATTTTTCACCCACAATGCTCAAAACGCGGGCATTCATACCTAAACCCCAATGACTCCCTCTAACTTCTATATTTTGATGCGATTTATCCTCGATACCTTCCATACAGGCTTGCCAAGGCACAATGCCATCTTGTTTTGTATAGATAGCTGTTGTCGGTATCCGTGCAGGATGAGATATTTGTAGCCGCCAAGCCTCGTCAACACCCGATGTATCAGTCAGGCGTTCATAAATCCATTTGGCATTGTTCGGTGCTTCTACATCTGCGAAAGGGCTGCCTAATGTGATGACTTGGTTGAACAATTCAGGTCTTTGTTTGGCGATTTCGCGGACATAAATGCCACCCATACTCCAACCAATAAGCGTTATTTTGGTATTATATTGCTTGTAAATATCGTCAATACGCTTGTTTAAGCGATTCAAATCTTTAAAATCATTTAAGTCTCCTAAGTTTCGACCCAATTCCCACCCCAAAGCATTATAGCCCAATTGATTAACAAAACGTCTCAAAACGCGGGTAGAAAAGTCGGTACACAAAAGACCCGGTACAACCAATACAGGATGTCCATCGCCTTTATGTGTCGGTATGTAATTTTTCAAAAAACGCCAACTTCTAAAGTATTCTATCAATGCCCGCAACCCCTCAGTAAAAAACAAAAAAAGGGACGGTCTTTTAATTTTTTCCATAAATCTAAAATTCTTATCATTACTAAAATCTCCATCTGAAGATGGAGGCAATTGAAACATGAGAAAATATTTATACAAGTTTCAATTGCGTCCATCTTTAGATGGATGCTATAATTGGATGCTATAGGTTATTTGACCAAAGATACAATCAACCAGGGTGCTTGAAAACGATATTCTTTTAATTTTAAAAAACTGGCGAAACGGGGTAACATAACCGATTTACGGCGATTGCCTAAGTCAATAACCAATTCGTCGCCAAATTTCTTCAATTCTATGTCTTCTTCCTTCACAAAAGGCAATTTTGTTTTGAAAAAATAGCCTTCACTGTTCTCTATAAACTCAAAAGGTATGTCTAAGTGTAAGACGTCAGCAGCGTTCACGCCTTTGTACATCGTGTCGCCAATTTTCTCCAACAGTTCTGTACCAAATACTTCTTGCCCTTGGTGGTAGACCTTTAAAACTGGAATAGGCTGGAAACTGTCTTCAATTTCTTCTAAATAATCTTTTTGCGATGCAAGGTAATATTTAAACGTGTCACCTCCGGCATTGTCGGGCAAAATGCGATTGACAATGACGGCATCTACATTATAACCATACAATTGCAAGTAAGTATAAGCCCTTTTCGCTTCCTTAATCACCATCCTTTCTGGATTGGTAACAATGCGGATTGAGCAAATTTCAGGGTCGAGAAACACCTGTTGAATACGCTCCAATTTATTGAACAAGTCATCTAATTCGGCTAAACCTTTATCCAAAGGCACACCCGTAAACACACGAACACCTGCTGTTACGGTTCTAACTGCTAAGTTTTTGCCATTAAAAGCCTTTGACATCCACGATTTAGCAACTTGTGGCAACGACAGTAAAGTCAATGTTTCGCCCGTCGGTGCGCTGTCAATGATGATGAGTTCGTAAGTGCCTTCTCTATAATATTTTTCTAACCATAAAAAGGCAGAAGCCTCTTCCATGCCCGGCAGCACAGAAAGCTCTTCGGCAACCACATTTTTCACGCCTTTCCAACGGAAAATGGTTTGCATCAAGTGCCGCATATTGTTCCAATGTTTTTCCATTGAATAATACACATCAAACTCTTGTGCAAAGAGATGGGGCATAATTTCAGTCGGTTCGGGCGACAAAGTAATGTTTAAGGCATCAGACAAACTATGGGCAGGGTCAGTGGAGATAACAAGTGTTTTGATGCCTTCTTTGGCGGCTTTTATGGCAGTTGCGGCGGCAGAAGTCGTTTTGCCAACGCCTCCTTTACCTGTAAAAAGGATGATTCGCATATGATTGTATTGTTTTTAGGCTATATTGCTAAAAAGATTAATGGCTATATGATTGCAATACAACCATATAGCCATACAACCTTCTAAAATCTAAATAACTTAATTATTAAACATTTTCTTCAAGCGCGAAGCACTGGTCATGAGTTGACCTTTAACTGTTTCAAGTGTTGTGAAAACAATTTCTTGTTGTCTTTCTGCCAATTTAAGACCACCTTTAACGGCTTTGTTGGCAACATTTTGCCATTTTTCGCCATTTGCTATCGCCCCATCTACCAAAATTTCGGCCGTTGATAATGTAAATTCATTAGCACTTTTAGCGGCTTTCTTCAAGGTAGCCACACGTTCCGTAATGTTCACATTTTCAATCGTTTCCACCGCTAATTTATTGGCATTGGCTTGCATTTTTTTACTGTTGGTTTTCACTTCTGCCATCAGTTCAGTCGCTGTTTCTTTGATTTGACTGTTCACTTTTTTAGCTGTTTCTTTGATTTTATTCATGTTTTCAGTCACATGAACTTTTTCAGACACTTCTTTTGCGGTTTTGTTGGCAATTGTTTTGACGGTTTTGCTGTTTGCCTTTACGTCTTTTACAATTTCTTTCGCCGTGTCTTTTACTTCTGTATTGACTTTTTTAGCTGTTTTTTTAATTTTATCAGCACTTTTTGTCATATTGACAGACTTCACGGCTTCTTTTACACTTTTAGTAGCGACTGCCGTTACTTCTTTGCCACTTTTCATAATATCGGAGGCGATGTCTTCTACAGTTTCAACGACTTCGTTGTTAATGGTTTTAGCTGTTGCAGCTATTTTATCTAAACCATTAACGGTTGGAGCTACTGCTTCTTCTTTGCTGTTCTTATTTCCTTTATTTTCCATTTTAATATTTTTAATTTAAATTATACAAGTGATGTTAAAATTTATGATACTTATTTGTTACGGATTAAAAACCCTGTTAAACTGGTCTGAGTACTGAGGGGGGGTTAAAAATCTTAAGTGTTGGCGTGATGAAATTTTGAGGACTCAATTATTTCTGAGTTGTTGCTTTTTTAGGCTTAGCTACTGTGGCATCCATCAATTCATCAATGGTCAAATCGCTTTCGATTTTTGCATCTGCTGTCGCTATTACTTTTTTAGGGGTATTACCAACCAGATTGTTGAATCTTTTGCGGTTAACTGCGTATTGACCCATGAGCGTTTCCAAAGTTGAGAAAGCCATTTCTTGTTGTATGGCAAACATTTTAACGCCTGTTTTCAAGAGCTTTTCGCCCAAGTCTTGCCATTTTTCAACAGTTTTAACTGAACTGTCCACCCATTCATTCGATGCTTTAAGCATTTCGGTGTTTAAAATTGTGGCTTGATTTTTCAAGGCTGTAGTAATTGACATGTTCTTATCCAAATTCTGAGTTGCCATTTTTAATATTTTTTTAATGATTAATTTTCTATTTTTTTTTGATGCCACAAAGATAGGATGTCGGAGTTACAGGCAAGTTACAGTAAAGTTACAGGGCTGTAGAAATGTATTTTCTTTGAAAAAATAATTATTGGCAGTGTTTTTGTTTTTAATATATAAATTATCCCCCTTTATATCATCTATGTTTAGATGGTTTTACTTTTACTTTTGCGATATTGAACTTATAAACACTTTATTTTTGATTTTCCTCTTTTATTAAATGTATAGGAAAGCCCAAACAAGTGTTTATGTATATTGAGTTGTATCGTATTTTGGAAACCGATTTTTTTTGGGCAACTTCACTTTTTTTCGCTATGAGAAAAAACTCTACCGCTCTTCGAATGCTACTTTTGGTAGCGAGCATTGGATTCGTAGGCTTATGCAGTGCAACGGCTTTCACATTTATTCGTTCCTGGGTCACCAGTTCCGTAAATGGAACGGCTTACCTTGATTGCAACCGCGATGGTATTAAAGACAATTCAGAAATTGGTTTTGCCAACATGACCGTCACTCTCGCAGGGCGTACAGGAGTCGGTGATACCGTTACGCTGACTACCACAACGGATGCTTCGGGACTTTATCATTTTGAAGGTCTTGTATCTGGCACGTATAGCCTTCAGTTTGGCTTTCCTTCAGGCACAACCGCACTCAGTTATTCACCTCAAAATACAGGCAGTCAAGTCAATGCTTCGGGGCGAACTGCCCCCCTCAGTATAGATGGCACAAATGACGTGAATGGGATTAATGCAGGTGTTATTGACCAAACGCCGCCGCGCATACAGTTTACACATCCAGGCATTGCTGCTTATGTAAGTGGTGATACGGTTGTAGTCGAGTGCGATAATTTGCCCATAATGGATGCCTCGTGGGTAACTGTAACAGACAATTCTGGGCGTATTTTTGCCGCTACTTTTGCTGATTTAGATGAAAAAACAGGTGTTTGCAGCCGTGATGGTTATATCAAAATATTGCATTGTGCTTGGTCTGCCAGCGATGTGTGTGGCAATAGTAATCAAGTAGCGTTGTATGTTAAAATCATTGACAACAAAGCACCTACACTTGCGAATGTACCTGTGAACATAACCGTCAAAACAGCCACGGGTGAAGTAATACCAACGCCCCCCTCAGTAACAGCAACAGATAATTGTATCAATACGAGTTTGACGGTCACATATAATGAAACAGAAACTTTCAACGCTTGTGGTAAAATAATAACCCGCACGTGGGCATGCACCGATGATTGCGGCAATAGGGTTTCGAATGTTCAGACGATTACAGTGATTTCAGTAACAGCGTGTTTAAATAGTGGCAACCCACCATCCGATACATTTTATATTGGTTTGCCAGGTGGCAGCAGCCTTCAAACTTGCCTTGATTTGGGCGGTATTGGTCGCTCAATCTCGAATATGCAACACTGTGGTACAGGGACGCCGCTTCTGACCGTTTCGCCCATCAACGGCACGTGTATTGATGTAACCGTTACATCACCTTTAATGCAAGTATCAACGGATACCTTTTGTGCTTTAAATTGTAATGCATTGGGTGAATGTCGCAATATGGTTTTGATTTTCAACAGTGTTGCCCGTTTTCCGCCTTGCGACGTTATCAGTTCAAGAGATTTAGCGACCATCAATACAGCGAATTGCAGCGACTTAGGTTGTTTTTGCTTGGCGGATAGTGTGGATATCAATGATTTGAGAAATAATTATACCATTACAGACAATAATGTCACTTATACTGGTGGATATAGAGGTTGTAATTTTGATACAATTTATTCTTACACGTATTTTACAGTGCCTGACATGGGTACACGCGGGCCTTATCGCTTGGATTATTGGCAAATAAACGGTACAGATCGCTCCCTCGCCTCCTTCAACACGATGCAGCAATTAGTAGATTCGATGAACGTTTGGGACCCCATAGGCAACTGGCAAATTGATCCTGTGGTATTTGCGATTGCAGGCGGTTCTACCCGTAATACGTATGGTCAGATGAAAATTACACGTCTTGCTAATCGGGCTTATGGCTTTTTGGAACTCAATTTAGGCATCATTTCCAATGGTATTCAAATGTGTGTAACGAGTGGTTTTCACAGCATTACGTTTAAAAATAATAATTCTGGTTGCTCCGATACGATTACAGTTCGTCTGGCGTGCGCAGATACCACATCAGGTAAACCCCATGCAATAGACGATGTTGTTACGACAACTAAAAATACACCCCTTACGGTCAATATTTTGGCAAATGATACCTTGTTTGGGACGCTTTCGAGACCCCTCAGTATTATTGGCTCTGCAAGACGGGGAACGGTTTCATTGTCAAGTAATCAAATTGTTTTTTCCCCTACTTTAGATTTTTGTGGCGGCATAGATACCTTAAGCTATGAAATTTGTAATGCCAATGGCTGCGATACAGCAAATGTTTTCATAACCATTAATTGTGACCCCACATCTGGCATACGCCTTACAGCCGTTGATGACCGTATTACAACACTTAAAAACAAAACCATCCGTTTCAGACCGCTTGACAACGATACGGTTGTTGGTGGCTTGTTGGCGTTAGGTGTTGTGACGGCTTCTCGACATGGCAGCATTGGATTTAGTGGTACAGATTCTTTGATTTATACGCCTAATATTGGTTATTGTGGCTTGGATACGATGGAATATCGCCTTTGCAACAACTCCTTCGTCTGCGATACAGCCACCATTTTCATAACGGTTACGTGCGATACAACAGGTGGAAACTTACTACCAATCGCCATTGATGATGCAGTGACTACCCAAAGAAATACTACCATTGCAGTGAATGTCATGGCAAATGACCAACCCAAGGGTTCTTTAACACGACCTTTGCGTATTATTCGTTTCCCTATACATGGCTCAACAATTTCTCCGATCAATCAAGTTATTTATACACCTGACCCTAATTATTGCGGCAGCGATTTCTTCGATTATGAAATTTGTAACGCCTTCGGATGTGATACAGGCCGTGTATTTGTAACGGTTATTTGTACAGATACGACAACGGCGTTGAAACCCGATGCTATTAACGATGTGGCAACAACTAAGAAAAATCAATTAGTCACAATCTCTGTATTAAACAACGATATTTTGAACGGTATACTGACGGGCCCTATTCGGATTATCAAGACACCAAATAGAGGCAGCGCAACGGTAACGAATAACCAAATTAATTACACACCACAATCAAATTTCTGCGGCGGCAACGATACATTGAGGTATGAAATTTGCAATGTAACAGGCTGCGATACGGCACAAGTCGTCGTCACAATCACTTGCGATACAGTGTTACCAACACGCCTTGTGGCTGTTGACGACCGCCTAACGACTCCTAAAAACACAACAATTAGATTCAGACCAATCGACAATGACACCCTAACTGCAACACTTTTAGCTGTTGGCGTGGTGGCAGCACCACGCCATGGCAGCATCGCTTTTTCAGGTACAGACTCCTTGATTTATACCCCAAATGTTAATTATTGTGGCTTAGATACCATGGAATACCGTATGTGTAATACGACCTTCATGTGCGATACAGCGACGATATTCATTACAGTTACTTGCAATACGCCGCTTTTGAGACCCGATGCGATAGACGATGTGGCGACCACAAAGAAAAATCAGTCGGTTACTATCGGAGTCTTAAACAATGATGTTATGAATGGTACATTAACGAGTCCCGTCAGGATTATTGGCACACTAAAACGAGGCAGAGCAACGGTAACGAATAACCAAATTATTTACACGCCGAACTTAAATCTTTGTAGCGTTAATGACACATTGACTTATGAAATTTGTAATATTACAGGCTGCGATACGGCAAAAGTTGTCGTAACGATTGATTGCGCAAATCTTCCAGACCTACGCCCTATTGTTGCGGTTAATGACAATATTACAACGGCTAAAAACACCTCTCATACATTCCGTCCAACTTTGAATGATACGATTCGGACAAGGCTGATGGCACTCTCTATTGTTACAATGCCCCGACATGGTAGCATTAGTTTTACAGGTTTGGATACCTTAGTTTACATACCGAATCGGGATTATTGCGGCAAAGATACCTTCGAGTATAACATTTGCGATACAGCCTTTGTATGTGATAAAGCTACTGTATTTGTCACTGTGACTTGCGATAGTCTGCCTTTATTGCGACCCGTTGCCGTCAATGACTTCGATTCGGTTCTTGTGAATAGGCTCATAAACCTCAATGTTTTGAGAAATGACACCTTAAATGGCAGCTTAACAGGGCCCCTCAGTATTATTACTCAACCGCTTTTCGGAACGGCCCTTGTAAACGCTGACGGCACGATTACATACAAACCGTTTGCAGGTTTTTGTGGTGCTAATGATGTATTTAGTTATCGCATTTGCAACGCCACAGGCTGCTCTACGGCAACTGTAACAATAAAAGTAATTTGCGATTTGACGGTACTAAATAAACTGCCTGTTGCCGAGCCAGATGTAGTAACAACGACTAAAAACACGCCTATTCGCATCGTTATCTTAGCAAATGATACGCTCAATGGGCGATTAGACAGTATCAAAATTATCAGTTCACCGCTATTAGGTTCGGCTATTTTAGGCAACGATTTTGTCATTACTTATACACCAGATTCATGTGGATTTACCGATTCTTTGATTTATAGAATTTGTAACCAAAACGGCTGTGATACGGCATTAGTGACCATAAAAGTGCCTTGTGACCAAGTAATACGCAAACCTATTACCAACGATGATGTGGTAAAGGTGATAAAAAATCGTTCTCTTTTGATAAATGTCCTTGGCAATGACTCTCTCTTTTCAGCGAGCTTGAATTCAATTATTATATTCAGAAATCCAACACGCGGTGTGGCTTTGATTGAGGGAAATCAAATCCGTTATTTACCTCAAACAGACTCATGCGCTTATCGAGATACATTTAGTTACATCATTTGCACCATAGATGGTTGCGATACAGCCGATGTTTTTGTAAATGTCTTTTGTAGCGAAGACAGTATTTTAAAACCTGTTGCTGTGTTCGATAGGGGTCGGACTAAAACAGGGCAACCTATAACAATAAATGTGACGCTGAACGATACTTTACGCGGGGCTAATATTTTCCGTATCATGCGTATTGCACAAAACGGCGTAGCGGTGTTTGATTCATTGCAGAGAATCATCTATACACCCAGTCGTTCATTTTGTGGTAACGACACCTTGATTTATGAAATTTGTAATACCAACGGTTGCGATACGGCATTAGTGACCATAACGGTAGATTGTTTGCCGCCTGTTGCGCTTGATGATTCAGCAAAAACACTGTATAATCAGAATTTGACCATACCGATTGTTTTGAATGATACTTTGAATGCAGCGGATTCTATCACTATTATTAAAGTACCCACAAAGGGTTCAGTGACTATTTTAATAAATAAAACAGCCACTTATACACCGAATTTTAGTTTCTGCGGTAAGGATTCATTCCAATACGTCTTGTGCAATCGTTTTGGTTGCGACTCAGCTTGGGTACGCATTAATGTTAGTTGTGGTGATTCATTGCTTATTTTTAATGCCATTTCGCCTAACCAAGATGGTAAAAATGACGGTTTCTACCTGAGGGGTATCGAAAATTATCCAGATAATGAAGTCGTTATATTCAATCGTTGGGGCAACGAAGTATATCGCAAAAAAGGTTATCGCAACGACGAAGCTTGGCAAGGTACTTGGAATGATAAAGCGTTACCTGACGGCACGTACTTCTATAACATCTATCTCAACGACAAAACTGGAAAGAAATACATTGGTTATCTTCAGATTATGAAATAAAACAGGCGAATTTTACAAACTTTACAATTCTTACAAACCTTACGGGCGCAGTGGTGAAAACCACTGCGCTTACTTTTTTCTGCAAGGATTAAATATCTAAACATATTATTTTCTCTGTAAGAAATTGATTTTCAAATAAATATATAGTGCTAAATGCCAAATTTTAGGTAGACAATTGTTCTTTAATTTTAACTTGTAACCCAATAAGAGTTGTTCGTTAAATATAATGTACTTATTTTTGTCAAATATTTTAATATTAAATTTATTATTTTCATAGTTTCTATCTTTACATTTAAAACAAACATGATGAAAAAGTTGTACATTCTACTATTAACCCTCCTATGCCTCATTTCAACCCATCTTTCAAAGGCCGCCAATATAACAAATATCGCATCTGGTAATTGGTATGACCCCGCTATTTGGGATTTAGGACGTGTACCTACAACCACCAATGGCACAAACGATATTGTCACGATAGCGGCCAATACAACTGTTACCGTTTATGGTGACTATACGGACTGTGATGGCTTAATAATCAACGGTTTGTTAGATGTCGGTCCTACAAATTTGACCATTGGCGGGCGCGACTTACAAATTGATGAGCGCGCTGTCCGTAATGCATCTGTTATCATCAACGGTGGCTTAAGAATTACAGGCGATTGGAATCATCAATTCAAAGTCTATGGCAATGTTAAGTTCAATACGGGTTCTACATTTGAGATGTCTTCAGGTATGATAATGATAGATGGTAGTGCCTTTACAGAAGCTTTGAGTGTCCCCGTCCATATACCTTTATTAGATGTGACCGATGCCTCAAGTTTTTCCTCAACAGGTGGTATGGTTGTTATGTTCAATCCGCATTATCATCCAACAGGCTTAACCATCAAAGGGGCAAAGCATTTTTATAATGTCTCCTTTGGCAACAACTTAGTGTTAGAGGCATTTGCTTGTCGTAGCACCAGCGATTTTCTCATTTCAGAAACCGCTAAACCGACATTTAGCAATATTCGATTAGCCTATTTGCCGCATCCCAGTCGTCAAAACTGTGTCGTTCTCAACAATGTGTCTGTCTCTCAAAATATGGAATTGAGCAATGGCGTTTTGGTCGGCTCCGGTCGCTTAAAAGTAGCGGGCAATATGCTTATCGGTGCTGACGGACGTATCGAAATAGATGTGGAATGTAATGGAAATTGGCAACAAAATATCAGCACTTTTTTGTCTAATACATCTGCCGTTATCAAGGGAAACCTATATATCAACAATCCTGACCGCGTTCAGACCAACCTCAACCTTGATATTCAGAACGGCACTATCCAAATGATGCGTGGTAAATTTGATTTAAGTAACAAAACAGTTTCTGTCAGTTCTGCCCCTATAGGTGCCTCTGCTTCAACTTATATTGTGTCACACAACCAATATTCAAACGTCGGCACTTTGGTTGTCAGAAATATTTCTGGGCGTACCTTATTTCCAGTTGGTACAGAAACAGCATATTTGCCAGTGGCATTAACGACAACTACGGGAGATTTCAGCGTCTCAACAAGACCCCTCAGTATTTCAGTGGCAAATGGTAGTTTTTCTATTAACAATCAATGGGACATCAATCGTTTGTCAGGTTCTGCAGCCACAGATATCGAAGTTCAATGGCCTACAACCAATGAAAGTTCCGATTTCTCAACCTATCGCCCTAATGCAAAGCTGAACCGATTTGATGGCACCAATTGGCAACCCCTCAGTACACAAAGCATTTCAGCACCTATCAATAATGTCGTTATGGGTGTCGCCCAAAATATCCAAAACTTTTCTACTTTCACCATGCTCACACAAGCGGCATTACCCATCACCCTGAATCGTTTTGCAGGTAAAATCGAAAACAACGAAGCACATTTATCATGGGAAACGGCAACAGAATTGAACAATGTAGGTTTCGATGTTGAAAAAAGCAGCAACGGTAAAGTGTTTGAATCTATAGGCTTTGTCACAGGGGCTGGCAATTCTGTCAAAATCAATAGTTATGATTTTGTAGATAAAAACTTTAGTCAAACAGCATATTATCGTTTGAAACAAGTGGATTTTGACCATAAATATACGTATTCAAACATCGTTTCTTTAGAAAAAACAAAAAGTAAAGGCAATTTTAAAATCTATCCCAATCCCCTTTCAAGCCAACCTTTTTTAACCGTTGACCTATCTAACATCAATCAGAACCAAGCCACTATTGCCGTATTTGAAGCCAATGGACGCTTATTGTATCAAAATACTGAGGGGGTCGGCATCGTCAAAATTCCTGTAACCGATTGGACAAAAGGGCTTTATCTTATTCGTTTGACAACCCAAGACGGTAAAACCGTTGTTTCTAAATTCATAAAAAATTAAAATGTATGGTTGTAGGGTTATATTGCTGTATGGTTATATTGTTTTTTTGCTATCAACCATACAGCAATATAACCCTACAACCATCAAACACTCCGAATTGAACCCATGCCGCCATCAACGCCAAAAATCTGCCCCGTAATCCAACTCGCATCATCACCCATTAAGAACGCTGCCATCGCTGCTACATCTTCAGCTGTCCCATATCGTCCTATCGGATGCCGCCGATTAGAAGCCTCTTTTTTTTCATCCGTTGACAACAGATTTTTAGCCAAAGGCGTATCGGTCAGAGAAGGTGCAATCGCATTAACACGAATCCGTTGCATCGCCCATTCTGCTGCCAATGCGCGTGTTAAGCCCTCCACAGCCCCTTTTGCGGCAGCAATAGACGCATGAAAACCCATACCCGTTTGCACGGCAACTGTGCTGAATAAGACAACACTTGCCGATTCCGCTTTTTTAAGTTTTGGCAAAACGGCTTGTAAAACACCGACTGCACCAAGTAAATTAATGTTTAAGTCTTGTTGAAAATCATTCAGCGACAGCCGATGAAAGGGTTTCAAATTGATACTACCAGGACAATATGCCACACCATGAATGATGTCAGGCAATGCCGTAAAATTTTGAAAATCAGTGCTTTGTGCGTCAAAAAACAGGTGAGTTACTGAGGGGGTGTCGCCTTTATGCCGCGAAGCTGTAAAGATATTTGCACCTTGGGCAACTAATTTTTCAGCCAAACTTTTTCCAATACCCGAACTGGCACCGACAATGAGGTAATTTTTATTTGTCATAAAATAGCATTTTTTATAACAAACACAATAAAGGCTGTTGGGTTTTGAAAAAAATAACTTTATAAGTTTTTCATCATTTTGAAATGAGGAATAGAAACCTCTTCAAACATATCACCTACAACTTGATAGTTTAATTTTTTGTAAAAAGGTACAGCCACATCGCGGGCATTAAGTTCCATCACTTCATAGCCTTGCGAATGCGCCAATTGTTCACTTTTCTCTACCATCACCCGACCAATCCCTTTGTTTTGTGCATCAGCCTCAACAGCGACTTGCCGCATTTTTATCACTTTATTCGATTTGGGCGTTAGTACCAAGCACCCCCTCAGTATCCACGCCTCGTCATAAGCTGCCAAATGTATATCGGTGTATTCATTGGCTAAATCTTCTGCCGAAAAATCTAAATTTAAAGGTAAACGCAATATATTATAGCGTAAGCGGACTGTTTCGTCATATTCAGGCGTTGCGAACTCAATCTGTAAAACATTCATAAAGTATTGATTTTTAAATGTTTACTTTTCATTCTCAAAGATAAATAGTGGAACGATAAAGAGATGAGGAATAGGGGAAATTACAATCAATCAGCGTAACAAGCATGTATCTCTTGAATGCTGATATCTAAATGTGAAGCATCGTAAGTACATTCACCATTGCGAATCAACAACACTTGTGGCGACTCGTGATAAATGTCAAATTTTTCAGCAATCGCATCAGAGACGTTGCGAAAAGCGATGAGGTCGAGAAAATAAGGTTTCAAATCATCTGCTTTGAAATCCCAACCTTTTTCAAGACGGGCTTTAGACATAGACGAAATGTTGCAGCGTGACGAATGTTTAAAAATCAAACAAGGAACAGTGTTTGACTGTTCGACTATTTCTTCTAATTGACCTTCACGCGTGAGGGGAATCCACTGAATCATAAGTTTACTTTTTTGTGTCTGCTTTAGCTTCAAACTTGTAGGGGCAACCAGAGCCGCGTTGACAAGAGCTAAATAATGTTGTAACGGTTATCAAGGTGATAACAGCAAAAAACATGTTTTTTATGAATGACTTATTCATTTTAAATTTCGAATTTTGGATGTTGCAGGAAATTATTGGCAAAAATATAGAATATTTATAGTGGTAGTGTACAGAAATGCTGTTTATTAACGTATTTTTTATAAAAATATTTTAAAACCGACAATTAGTTTTCAACGGAATACGCTTCAATCAAGCCAAATTGCATCAGATGATGCCGAAAATGTCGGGCATGATTTTCAACCCATTCATCGTAATTGAAAGCACCAAAAACAGGGTGTACCGTTGACATGCCTTCATGCTCGTTAAAGTAATCATCAAAACGTTGCAACTGATTAAAAAGTTCCATTTTTGCCTCTTCAATATTAGAAAATTGTTCGGATTTAGGTTCTTCTGGCGCAAAAGACACTCGGAAATTGCGCGGCATAGGGACATCCTTTTCAAAAAAACGCATTTTGCGATAAGCCAAACGCTCGGCATCCGCATTGGGTTCTATGGACAGACGACCATTAGAGGCACCCACTACCAATATCAAATGCTCAATCATTTGTTGTGCATTCATCTTACCCCACAGGGCTGGCGTATCCTTTTTTAGCCCCCTAAGTAAAAGGGGAAATTCTTCGTATAAAAAATGTTTATAGTCCATTTATTGAAGTATGAAATATGAAATATGAAGTATGAAGTATGAAGTATAATTCTGTTAGTCGACAGTCTTAGGAAGCCCTGTAGGCTTCCTAAGACTAATCCAATCTCTCATCAACTAATTAAAACTTATCTAAGCCTTGAACTTCAACATTTAAATTGCCTTTTGAAGAGATATAAATTTTAAGTTTATCTTTCAAAACCTGTATATCATTGACCCGAATATCGTCTACATACCCTTTTAAAGAAACATTATTATTGATGATATAATTTTGAATTTGGCTATTCATCAAACCTTTAAAGAATTTGACATTTTCATCGAGCGGAAAAACACAGGCTTCTTTCATTTTATTTAAAATAGTTCTATCAAAAAGCCAAGTCGCGCTTTTAATCAAATAATCTTTTGTCTGCAAATCGTAGTCAAGGTCGGCTAAATAAATAGTGTTTTTAACAGGGTCAAAAGTGGGGCGACCTATCAAATACAAACTACCTGTATAGCTGCCTGTAAAAGATGTATTGACAACAATTTTATCATTTTGACCAAATAATTGAATATCACGCACCTCAATGCGTTTGCCAGCAGGCTGAAAAACTTGTCCAACGGCATAAGATTTAGCCAACGCCTCTGCTTCTTTTATCGAAATGTCAGTTGATAAACTGATAGAAAAATCATTGTTTTGGTATGTTCCTGTTTTAAACGGCGGCAAATATGTGTCAGGTCTAAAAACAGGTTGTTGTGTACCGGCCACTACTTCGGCAAGAGACTGAACACTGATATTGGCTTGTAACACATTGCCCGTTGTCCAAAACGGAGTCATTGCGACCGATTGAGGTGTCAATTTGACCCACCACGTGCCGTAACTACTCGGAATAGCCACAGGTCGTTGCATCATTGTCCAAGCATCTTCCAGATTTTTGCGAAACTGAAGCTGGCTTTGCATCTGTTGGTCTATCGCCGTTGTTATCGTAGAGCGACTGCGAGAAATGATCATATCTGCCAAGTATTTGATGTCTAAATTGCCGATACCTGTTTTGATAGCCATATTCCTAATCCATTCATTGCCAATGAGTTCTGTACGCGGCGTAACTGACCAATCGGGTTTGATGTCAATCGTCGTTTTGAATTGTAAAGCCACTTCACCTTCTGCTTCTATCCCTCTTTTACCCGTCAGTACATTGTCAAATATTTTTTTAAAAACCCATATTTTGACAGGAACACGATAGTTCAATTGAAAACCATCAAACCAAATTTTGATATTTTGTGTGCGCGTAGCTTTCATCATCAAACCATCGTCGTCCAAATTGTTGTCGGCATATATATCGCCACCCAATTTGTAGTTCAATAGATTTTCTATTTCCGTCGTATTGAGTCGAATCGGAATATTAACCGTTGATACTGAGGGGGGTAAATCGGCAGGTTCTTGATAGACTTCCATAGGGCGTTGTGGTTGATTTTTTATCATACTACAACCCGTAAATGATAATAAAAGAGTTAAATACAAGAATTTTGACAATACATTAATCATTGAAAATTATCATTTTAAAGGTCAAAGAAAATTAGAAATGCAAAAGTACGATGCAATTATCTAAATTTAGATGTGAAAGCGACTAATTTAATAATGTCAAGCCGCTTCGATAAAAACTGATTTATGGTGCAAATAGTATGAAGCAGCGTGTATTCGATTTCTTACACGTTTTCAAAAGTCCAATAGACTATTATGCACCACTTCAGACGTGAGTAAATTATCATAAACATCCCCCTCAGTAAAACAATAAAAAAAAGCCAAGCCACGCAAAACACGCAAGGCAAGGCTTTTATAGTTTTATTCATATACAGATACTCAAAAAGTAGGACAACCTACTTTCCGATTGTTCATTCTGCGATTGCCAGACGAAGAATCCCCAAAGGTTTTAGCAAAAGTGAGACTGGCAATCACATAATAATCCTTAGAGGTAGAGCCTGCTTGTTGACTTAAACCATCTAAGTAATCGCCGCTAAACGGTCGCAAACCCATATCGCCACCTATAGAGAAACCATTATCCAAAAAGAACTGTAAACCGCCACCAATCGAAGAAAAGAACATCGCTTTGGGCGGTATAGCCTTTTTATCTTTCGCAATTTCTTCGGAAGGAATGACCGTATTAGGTTCATTATAGAATGTTTTAGATTCAAACATAATAGCACTGCCGCCCGCATAGATATAAGGTTGAAAGCTGCCTTTGAACGGTCGCCATTCGATATTCATATTAAACTCAGCAATTTGGCTTTTGAAGCTAAAACCTCTTTCTTCCCAAATAGGTGCTGTCGGATACTTCTTTTCATCGGCATACAGCCGCAGACCGATGATTTGTCCACGCACGGCAAAATGGTCATTCAGAAAAAGGCGACCATAAATACCTATGGCGGGACGCAACTGCGGTAAAAAGGTTTTTACACTATTTTGTATATCGCCACTGTAAGCTGCGCCGCCTGCCAAAATACCGATTTCGTACTTTTGGGCTTGGACAGTTACAACAAAAAAGAAAAAAAATAAGGTGGTAACAATATTTCTGCTTGTCATTGAAAGGATTTTTTTTGACTCAAGAAGGTTTTGTAATGTCTTTTAAGAAGTCTTTAGTATTAAGTCAAGAGTATTGAGACAGCGAATAAGCTGATAGTCAATCGTTTATGCATCTCAATACTCACGACTCTTTATGTACGACTACTTAAAAGCGCAAAGGTAATCTTTTAGCGTTTTTTTTAATCTGTTTTGAAACTCGATATTTAAATAAAACAAATACCAGACCATGAGTTATACGGCATCCTGAAAATATAGAGCATTTTTAGAAGCCTTGAAACACTTATCCACACATTAAAGCCAGCATTATGCCGCAAAAACAAGTTATCAACAGGTTTTAGACTTTGCAAACAAATAGCTTAGGTTTATCAACAAACATGAATCTTCATTTTAAACAATTGTGTGTGAGTTATCAACAGTTAAATTGATTTATACACAGTGCAGTGTGCATTACTTAATAGTAATTTACATTTATCCACAATTCAATACACTTTACGCTCACAAAAAAGCATCTTATCAACAAGCTAAAATTGTTTATCAACATCAAATACAGACTTCTGAAAGACTTATACACAAAATGAAAAGTGAAAACCGAAAAGTGAAAAATAGAATAGGTTTAAAGGTTTGCGAAATTTTCAAAATTTTCACAAACCTCTGTACTCATATTATTTCAATAGCGCTATTGCTTTATTAACCTCATTCGTGTAAGCATGAATGGTTTTAGCAACGATTTCAATATGTTCCTGCGCTTCTTTCCAATGCCGTTCTTCGATGCCTTCCCGAATACCAGGCAATGTTTTCACACCATAACCTGTATAATAGCCGGGTGCATATATTTGGTGTCTGTACCATTCGCGTCGCGGCAACCCTTTCTGTTGCAAAAGGCTTCTTTCTGCTTTGTACAAAATCGTATTGAGTTTTTGTTGCTTGTCCGTAGGCAGTTGTGGCGCTTTTTCATACCGCTTTTGAAAGTCTTCGGCAGCTGTTTTCAAGGCGACTAAAGCATTGTCCAAAGCACTGAAGTTTAGGAAAGGTACAATGTCCTTTGCCATGGGCGATTTATACTGTTTCGTTGGGTCTTTCGCCACATCGAACAGTTTTTCAGTAATCATTTTGTTTTCCGTCTCTGTTTCCGTCCGAGCATTGTCCAATAACGATTTCACATCGTCTGCATAACCATTCACAGTTTTAGAAAACGTATTGAAATCAAAAGGCAACACATCGGCATTCGCTAAACGCATCGTGACACGGCCTGCGGTTTTCGACAAAGCCACCCCATATCTGAAACCCGGGTCTTTGAAACGGACAAACTCATCGTAAGAATCGTAAATGGAATGGTATTGTCCATCATCGCCTTCACCACCAAAACCGAGATTCATGCTGGCAATACCCAGATGTTGAAAGAAAGGGGAATAGTCAGAACCTGCGCCCAAAGCACCGAGTTTCATGTGTTTATTGCCCAATAATTTAGCACGACCGCTTTTATCAGCTTCAACAACGGCATGGGCATAACGCCTTTCTTTAATCGTAACGCCTGTTTGTGGATCAATGACCCCCTCAGTAATTTCATTAAAAAATGGCTCCAAAGTATGTGAACCACTCGCACCGATAAAACCCCGCTCGTTGCCATCGGAATTGATGTATGCCACTGTCTTTTGAGCCAATTCGACTTGATGATGCTCAACCCACTCTGTCGAACCCAACAAACTCGGTTCTTCGCCATCCCATGCACAATATACGAGGGTACGCTTGGGTTTGAAGCCTTTTTTTGCCAATTCACCTATGGCCCGCGCCTCTTCTAACTCGGCAACTAAACCACTGACGGGGTCGCCTGCCCCATTGACCCAACCATCGTGATGATTGCCGCGAATCACCCATTCGTCGGGATAGTCGCTACCGACCATCTTAGCGATGACATTATTGACAGGCTTAATATCCCAATTAAAAGCCAATTGCAAATGCACTTTGTCTTTGCTGGGTCCCACATGATAAGTAATCGGCAAGCCACCACGCCATTTTTCAGGCACGACTTCGCCGCCTAAAGACGACAACAATGGCAAAGCATCTTCATAAGAAATGGGTAAAACAGGGATTTTCATAATGGTAATCGCCTCTTTTCTATCCAAACGTTTAGCATCAGCCGTTGCACCCACATTCGGTGTCAAAGGGTCACCTGGATAAACAGGCATATCCATGACCGAACCCCGTTGCACACCATCTTTAGGGCGAAATGGGCCCACAGGATACACATCACCTTGCACATAACCATCGTCAGCAGGGTCGGAATAGATGATGCAGCCGATAGCACCATGTTCAGCAGCGACTTTCGGTTTGATGCCTCGCCATGACCCACCGTATTTGGCAATAACGATTTTACCTTTGACATCAACGCCCATCTTGTCCAATTCTTCATAATCGGCAGGGATGCCCCGATTGACAAAGACCAATTCCGCAGTCACATCGCCATCGGCAGAAAAAGCGTTGTAGCTGGGTAGTTGTTCCGATTTTTGACCGCTTGTTTTGTCTTCTTTTAAAGTGGATTCTTCCAATTTTGCTTTAAAAGGTTTTGCGCCCAACAACTCTAAAACGCGTGTCTTAGGCGTGGGAAACAAGACATTATAAGTCTCAATTTTAGCATCATAGCCCCAACTCTTGAATAAATTGAGCATATAATCGGCATTGGCTTTGCCCTGTGGCGAACCGACATGGTGCGGATGCGATGTGAGGAATTGCATCCATGTATCTAAGTTCTGTGGATTGAGTTGGGCATCGAATTGTTTTTCTAAATCAGCTTGTTTCGTTGCATTCGCTGGTGTAAAACCCATAATCTTAGGTTGAGCGATGCTTTTGACAGACAGCAATAGGATAAAAAGGAGGAAGATGTTTTGTTTAGACATTTAAAGAAGTATTTAATGTGAGAAAATAAATGATTGGTTGCCGACAAAGATATATATACTTGTAGGATTCCCAAGAATAGACGAAAAATGAATATACACTTGAATTATACCCCTCAGTAAATAATCCTTTTTTTCTGAATAAAAACCCTCAATTTTGTCTCAAACTGTAACTACTTAGCCGACACGAATTTCACAATTTACGCTAATGATTTTTAATCAATTTTAGGGTATAAGTAAAGAGATGATAGTAAAAATCCAACTTTAATTCGTGTAATTTGTGAAATTCGTGTCATACTTAAGTAGTTACCTCAAACTTTACTCTTTCACTTATCAAAAAACAAGGTCATGAAATCACACTTCTTTACTCTCCTTTATTTATTGCTGTTTTTAGAAGGATTTGGACAAAATACGGTGACAAACAATGTTGGGAGACTCTCTAAAAATGATTGGTCGAGCGTCCTTCGCGGCAACCAACCTTTGATGACAACTAAAAACCCAGAAGTCGAAATGCGCGGACATCCTTTCGTCTTCGAGGAATGGCGGGAAGGCAGCGTGATTTTGACCGATTCGAGCCGTTCAGAAGATCCTCGTATAAAATTCAAACTCAATGTCGAAGAGAGTGAGATTTGGGTGTTAACGACCGATAAAATAGAACGTATTTTGACCGACCAACGCATCATAGGGCTTGATTTGAAATACAAAGACACCTTTTTAGTCTATAGAAAACGCTTACTGCCCGAGTTCCCAACCCTGCCGCGTTATGTCCAAATTATTCAAGAAGGAAAGCAATATTCTTTGGTGAAACATACCCGCAAAACATTCATCAAAGCCGATTATGTGGATAAAGGTGTGGCCGTTGTCGGTAGAAAATACGATAGTTTTGAGTCCGTGGAATCGTATTATATCATTGATTCAAAGCAAAAAACGACAAAAATAAAACTGTCAAAAGGCGACATTCTCAAAGCCACCGCCACTGTTTCAAGACCTAAAAGAGAGGAAATCTTAGCATTTTGCAAGGAAAACGACATCAGTAATCCTATTGACGAAGAAGATGCTGCATTCTTATTGGCTTTTATTGATAAACAGAAATAATGAAAGGTGTATAGCTGATAAATGGAGGCTGTGGATACAGGTATCAATTGCCCCCATCTTTAGCTGGAGAACACAATAAGAAAATGCCTCGCTTCGGTTGTCCAAAGTGAGGCATTTTTATTCACCAATACTCATTACTCAATACCCATTAATCAAGATACAAAAATCGCCACAGGTGATGATGCACCACTTGCAAGTCCATTAGCACCTTGTGCAATTATCTGAAACTCATAGACTTTTCTGGATTCGAGATTAGTAAAAGTATATTCACCCATACTGTTGTAAGTGCCGTTTTGCCAAACGAGTTCGTCCAATTTTCTATATAAAAAGGCGTAGTTGATGGCATTTTTTACACGTTTACATTTCACAGTGGCAAAACCGGGCTTATTCTCGATATTTTTAGCTTCCACAACAGGTGTATCCAATTCAGTCAGCGTCCCTTTTATGCCTTTAGATGTTTTGTTGGTGCCACGCAGGTCAAAACCAGCGTCCGTGATGATGCGCGGGTCGTCATCATTATCTTCTGCCAAATCTTCAAGTTGGCGAGCAACTTTAACCAAATGCTTGAGTAATATTGCTCTAATATTATTTCTATCTGCGATAAGCCCTGTATCGCGTCGAGAAGCAAGCGCGATGCCTAAAATAAAAGCATCGGTTTTTACTTTGGTGTCGTCAACAAACGATTTTAGTGATGCATACTTCACGTCGCCAGACATCATTTGATAAGATGTATTACTGAATATTACCAGTTTATCATCCGTGTATTCCTTGAAAGCTAATGATACGTTAAATCCCATGTTTATATTTTTTTTAAAATTATAGAAAATAAATTTTTGTATAATTTTATCATAAAAATTATGCCAAACTTTATA
>JANOAU010000141.1:0-29542 GCA_031411275.1 Saprospiraceae bacterium
AAATTAATTATTAACAATTATCAAATATTAACAATAAAATTTCAATTATCATTTATGAAGTATGAATGATTAAGAATCACTTATTAAGTATTAATTATCAAAAAAAGCGACCCCCTCAGTAAAAAGGTCGCTTTTTTTCATAATTCATACTTCATCATTCATACTTCATCATTCATACTTCATCATTCATACTTCATATTTCATACTTCATATTTCATCATTCTTCATCATTACTTTCCGATACATATACTCCACTTTGGCTCTTGCCCATGGTGTTTTTCGTAGAAAAACGAGACTTGATTTGATACTTGGTTCGTCTATAAAACAACGAATTTTGATGCGTTGTCCCATCTTTTCCCAACCGACTTTTTCCACCAATTCTGTTAAAATGGCTTCTAATGTTTTGCCGTGGAGTGGGTCTTTTGATTCTTTTTCTATCATTTGTCTTACTCTTTTACAAACTTAATTCTTGAAGTGTCTCCTCCCCTATTTTCAGCCTCTAAAATATACATACCTGATGAGAAACCCGTTAAAGGTATTATTTTTTGATTGGATTTATGAACCAAAACGCCTTGAAAATTATAGATTTTAACCGATTTTACCTCGTCGAAGCCCTCAATCATTAAAACATCTTTAGCTGGATTTGGGTAAACAATCAGCTTTTCATTTTTATCTTTTTTGAAAACAGCTACCGTTTTTGAATATTTGAATTGTCCGTCTATATCAACTTGTTTCAGACGATAATAAATGATATTTTCCGAAGACATATGAGTATCATCAAAACTGTAATCCAATTTTCGGTTTGAATGTCCAGCCGCTTTTACTTGTCCTACCGGTGAAAAGTAAGTGCCGTCTGTACTTTTTTCAATAGAAAAATAAGCCGAATTAAGTTCAGTCGTCGTTGTCCACGTTAATCTAACAGTTTGATTGTCAAGTCTATTTGCCGTAAAAGACAATAACTCAACAGGAACAATAGGGACATTGGGCAAATTAAACTTTCCCATCACTGGATAATGGTCTGTCGTTCTTGTGGCATAACTGCTTATATAAGTCTGCGGTGAACCCACTCTGGCAGTCAAAAAAGCAGCGTTCATTTCATTAGAACTAATGATGTGGTCAATCATATCCGAAAAGCCTGTTGTGCTTTTTGCTCCTGCATTACTGAGGGGTAGCGTAAACAAATTGTAACGCGCAGGGTCATTGATATAAGCTATGTATGAACTCGTATTTGTCGGTACAAAAGAGACCGTTTCGTCCAAATCATCGTTAAAATCACCTGACATAATGAAAGGCAGATTTGGATAATTGGCATCTAAAACGGTTTTCAACTTTTCAACATCATATTTTCTCATGTCATAAACCTCTTGCGCATCATTGGCACTTGTATTGGCTCTGCTATGTATGCCTACAAAACCCATAAATCGAGAAACGCCGTTGATGGTGACGTTTGCTGTCAACAAAAACGGCAAGCGACCAGAAGCCCAGAAACGGGTGCGGGTATTCGGATAATCGGGTAATAAAGTCGTATCGTTTTTAAATTCACTCAAAAGCGGCGTGGTCGTCACATTGCTGAAAACAGCATCTTTGTAAACAAAACATAAGCGTTGTCCATAACCATCGTTAGAAGGTGTATTGCTATAACTGTACTCAAAGGAACATTTGCAGGAATAACCGGGAATTGTAGCCACCATGGTCTTAAAACCGACCGAATCAGAGACTTCTTCAAATTGATAAATATCGGCATGAAGGGTACTTATTACAGTTTTAACATTCTCTGCTTGCAGCGTATTATCACTTGGTCCTAAGGTTGGATGCCCAAACCATTCTACGTTCCACGTAACGACGTCTAATGAATTGGCATCTTCAAAATTGGCATCAGTCACACCTGCCCCCGTTAGGGTAAAATCAGCAATTGAACGCGGATATAATTGCAAAGAGTTATTGAAAACGCCCGAAATACCCGTTACATGACCTGTCGCGGATTGTATCGCTGAACCAACGATGTTATTTGAAAAAGGCGTAGTGGAACTTAATATGCGCACAGGCAAAAAGCCAAAAGCATAGTTTGTATTAGCGGCATAATTACCCCCTGTGCCGGGGTATGAGACATTTTGAATCGTCACCAATTCGCCTTCGTGAGCAGCCATTTCAGCTTGTGTAATGACTAATGGAGGCGGGTTATATGAAGCAGCAATTATTTTGTTAAAAGACAATATAGTAATTTGGTCAAGCCCGCTAAAAGAAGAGCGATACCCAAAAACTTCTACGGAATCACCTAATTGTAAGCCATAATCAGCACCAATATTTGACGAACTGCTGTAAACTGAAATACCGCCCGTATTGTCTTGAATAAAAATTTGATTCGGTCCAAATTCAGTGGCAACTGTCACACGACCGCCCGTAAAGACATTTGTACCGGTGCTGCGGCTTCTGATTGTGGCTATATCTGTTCGAGTCGGTTGGTTAATAACACTCCCACTCATGGCAATATTTTTCGTTGGTACACCTGGACTTGTGAGCGTGATATTGCCATTATAATTTCCAGCAGATGCACCCGTCAATCGGACATAAATAATGGTAGAGGCGACTCGTCCACCTGTTTGAGGAAATACCAAAGATGATGTATAACCGCTTGATTCTGTAAGACTTATCTCATATCCTGTTGGTGGCGTGACGGTTAAAGCACCCGTCAAAACGAAAGCAGAGGCGATAAAACTTTTTGATACTGAGGGGGCGCCTGTGAGGATGGTTGAGAACGATATTGAGGATTTTGAAGCCACAATAATCGGATTTGAGACATCATAAATGCTGCCATCAATTGCCAAATTATCCAATCGCCAAGTACCTGCGGAACTCGTTGCACCGTAAGCATAAAGCCTGAAAGTAACACCCGTTGTAATATTTTGAAAATTAATACCCAATTCAACGGTTTGGGCGGTTGCTGGAAAAGAAGCAGATGTCGTACTCGGAGACGGCGAATTTAAGTCGCTGACGTAGCCATCAAGGCTGGAACGCAAAACCCAACTTGTTGGTCCTGTACCTGATTTTTGGTCAAAAAAACTAATGCTGTTCACGGACATAGCAAAATTTGCATTCGGCGTGATGGTGAATTGCAGATATTTTGCCGTGTTAATGGATGCTGTATTAAAGCCAGTTGTCGAAATCGCTTTATCTGTCGCCCCACCTGTCGTTCCTGCTGAATAGGTGATTGTACCGATTGACCAAGTCGCATCTGAAGCTGTGCCATTTGCGGGTGTTGTGGTCGCCGATGTTTGAGAGTCAAATGACCAAAGAGCGATTGTTTGTGCAAAACCAAAGGAATAGGAGTAAAAAAGTAGCGTTGCAATCAGTAAAAATAATTTGTGAAAATGGTTCATTGTGTATTGATTTGTTTTAAAAAAGTTGTTAGAACTGTCTCTCACACACAAAAAATGAATTGCCAAAAGCATGTGCAGATGACAATTCATTTGAGTTTTAAAATCGTTTATTTTTTGGAAATTTATGAATATGATTTCACAAGCCCTTAGAGATGGTGCAAAAGTAGATGATAAAAAAGAGAAATAATGCGATTGATGAAAAATTGACAATTAGTTAACAAGTGCATTATGCATAAAAACGCCCCCTCAGTAATGAGGAAGCGTTTTTCGTTTTTTAAATAGATTTTAAAAACAATAAATATTTTTAAAAATTAATCCCGAAAATCACTTTTGCGGCGAAGGGCGTTCCGGGTGTAAAATGCAATTCACTAATGGCATTTGGTTCGTCCCGCAAGCGGCTTTCAGTGTCAAATTGGGCTTCATTCCATTGTACATTCAAGAGATTTTCGATAGAAATACCGATATTATACCGCTTTTTTTTGTAAAATGTAGTCAAATCTACAACTTTATAACCTAATGCTCGAACACTATTAGATTCATTAGCTGCCCGTTCGCCTACAAGCCGATAACGCAATGCCCCTTCTATTTTGCCGTCTTTGCCACACGGAAAATGCGTCGTTAAGCCACCCGTTGAGGTCAAATTTGGGGCAAGGGGAATGAAATAATCGGTAGGTACAACTGCACCAAAAGTTTTTTCTAACAAACGACCCTTTGCGTAATTCACATCCATATCAAGAGTAAGCCAATCGGTAAGGGTCGTCCGAACACCTAAATCAAAACCAATTCGGCGACTTGCACCTTTATTTTCTGTCGTGCCATCGTCACCCACATAAACGAGCTCATTGTCCAATTCTAAACCCCAAACAACAGCCGAAATCAGCACTTTACTGAGGGGTCTCATTTGCAAACCTATTTCTCCACCCCATGCATCGGGCAGTTTGTTATTGCTTTTGTCTTGCACAACCGAACGCGCATCGTTAGAGTGAAACCCACGTCCTGCATTCAAAAATAATTTGTAATTATTTGATAATGAATAGGTTACATTGAGTTTTGGGGCAACTTGAAATTGGTTATTTTTAGCCGTGTAGTTCTTGTGATTGGCATCTGTTGGCAAATTATCTCGCACATCAAAGTAGAAATAATTAAGACGCAAGCCCAATTCAGCGCGCAAGTTGGGTGAAAATTCAAATTCATTTTTGGCATATATATTTGTTGCCGTCTCATAAATGGTTGCCGAAGCCGTTGTTTCGGTTATTTGACGGTTTGGCGCGAGAAATAAGCCATTTTTAATGTCATCTTGCCTTAATCCTGCACCAATAGTCAATTTATTTTTATTATTTGATACAACATATTTAGAATTAAAACCGAGAATTAAACGATCATCCTTTTGGTTAATCATATCGCCATTGACAGAATCAACGGCGAAAAAAGTAAAGTTTGAGAATAAACTGAAATCGTATTTTGACGTATAGATTTGGGCTTCAAATGATTGATTTTGAAACACTTTTGAATAAGTCAAACTGGCATTTTGACGCGATGTTTTGCCACCTTCTTTATTATCAATTGAGCCAAAACGGTTAATCAAACCACGCTCAATAGCCCGTTCTGGAATTTGTCCAGATGCGTTCCAACCGGAATTAAAGTGAGAAAGTAATAATTTTAATGTACTGTTTTTGCCTATATCGAAATTTGTTTTTGACATAACATTAAACCGCATAAAGTCTTGAGAAGCAATGAAATATGAGGGCGAAAAAATGTATTCAGAAGCAATATAAGATGAAACTTTATTATTTGTAGGCAACTGATACATCAGCAAGGCGCGTGAGCTTGAAAGTGCGCGTTGCGTGGGAACAGAGGTCAATTGTAATTGAAAAAGGTTGTTATCCAAACGGTCAAGTGTTTTAAATCTAACCGCGCCTGCAGTCGTAAAGTCACCGTTGGCAGCGTCATAAGTGCCTTTGGCAATTTCAGTATTTTTAACCGTTTCAGGTATCAAAAAATGCAAATCTAAGTAGCCTTGTCCATGCCCATGTGAAGGCATATTGATAGGAATGCCGTCCACAAATGCCGACACATCAGTACCATGATCGGCATCAAAACCGCGTAAAAACATTTGTTCTGCTTTGCCACCACCTGCATGTTGGGCCGTCACAAGTCCTGGGACATTGCGCATTAAATCTTGTGCTGAGTTAACGGGTTTCAATTGAAAATCAAGGGCATTCAAAACTGTGGAACTGGCAGCAGACAAAGCACGGTCTGCTGTAACAAGTATTTCTGGTAATTTTAAAGCATTGATTTTTAAATAAATACGTATGTCAGATGTTTTTTCTCCTAAAATACTGAGGGGGTAGGTTTTGGTTTGAAAGCCTTCTTTTTCAACAATGAGTTGAAACTTGCCTATTGGAATTTGATTGATTTCAAAAGTGCCATCGGCTTTGGTTGTCGTTTTATAACCTTCTAAAATAACAGTAGCTGCTGCAATAGGCATGTTTGTTTGGTCATATAAAATGATACCTTTGATGTTGCCAAAAGGGTGAGCATAAGCGAAATGTGCGACAAATAGAAAGAATAGGAATGTATAAGGTACTTTCATTGAAAACTGTTATTCGTTGATTTAAAAGTTGTTTTTTAAATTTACGAATAAATGGTAGTCAATGGTTTGTTCAGTTATTTTTTTGATAAAAAATATATTAAACGGAAAATGGGCTATGCGTTTTATTTGAAAAAACACATAGCCCATTTTCTGTTTAATATACTTGTGAACCCTTCAATATAGTTTTTGAATGTAAAATTGATGTTTATTATCCATAAATAATTGAAAACGAATGTTCTAAACCAAACTTCTTCTTTCGTTCACATAGTCCCGCCATTGTTCTAAACCTTTGGCATAGTCAGGCGGCAAATCCGCTTCAAACTGCATCCACTTACCCGTTGTCGGATGTTCAAAACCCAAAGAACGAGCATGTAGGGCTTGGCGTGGCAAAATATCCATCGTTTTCAAGACAAATTGCTTGTATTTAGAAAAAATGGTACCTTTTAAGATACGGTGCCCGCCGTATTTCGTATCCATAAAAAGTGGATGACCGAGGTACTTCATGTGTACCCGTATTTGATGCGTCCGTCCCGTTTCCAATTTACACTCTACCAAACTGACATAATACATCGGTTCAATGACCTTATAATGTGTGACAGCATACTTGCCTTGCTCCCCTTCTGGAAAAGGCACGATGACAGAATGCTCATTAGGGCTACGCCCAATATGCACATTAATCGTGCCTTCTAAGTCATCGGGTTGTCCCCAAACCAATGCCCAATAACGTCTTTCGATGGTGTGATAAAAAAACTGTCTTGCCAAATGCGTCATAGCAAATTGATTTTTGGCAATAACCAATAAACCGCTTGTATCTTTATCAATGCGATGCACCAAACCCGGGCGGTCATCAGCACCTACTTCTGAATAATCTGGTAATTTATCCCTAAAATAATAAGCTAAACCATTGACCAATGTACCTCTATAATTGCCAACGCCTGGATGACAAACCAACCCCGCTTGTTTATTGATAACAATCACATCATCGTCTTCGTAAACAATGTTAAGCGGTATATAATCAGGTTCGACACGACCATGGTCGGGCATATCAGGAAAAACAATACTGATTTGCTGCAATGGTTTTATCTTATAATTGGGTTTAACCGCTTTATCGTCCACTAATACTGAACCTGCCCGAATGGCATTTTGTATCTTATTCCGACTGACTTTGGACAATCTATCTGTCAAAAATTTATCAATGCGGGTAATAGTTTGCCCCTTATCTGCCGTAAAACGGTGATGTTCATACAGTTCATCATCTGTTTGACCGACCTGTTCCTCTTGTTCTAAATCAGGATCTTCGGATGTCGGCATGAAGTCTTCGTTGGGTGTCATCTTATTAATGGATAATGGAAAATGTTTTAGTTAACAAATAAAAATAATGAGACATGATTCATTATCATTTATTTGTAATAACTGAAAGAGCTGGCCCACGATTGTTTGTTACAGTTGTTGCAACATTAAATAACCCACGCGCCACAAGCGTATATATTTTACCTTCTTCAATGGTAACGTTTGTAAAGGTGATTTGTGACTTGGTTTCACCAGCAATTTTAACTTTCACATCATACGTGCCTTTTGGCAAGTTGATGTAATCGGCTATTTTAGGAAATGTAATATCTTTAAATTGACTGGTTGATGTTGATTCAGATCCTGGTGTAACGACTTGGATATCAGCACCATTGCTAAAAAAATCTGGGATTAAAAAAACAAGGCGCACTTTGGCATTGCCCGCTGACGGAGCCAATAAATTATCAGGCCCGTAGAGTGTCCGAATCGTTTTAGCAGCATCCTTATCTTTATAAATAAAAACGGAATAGCCGACATCCTTTGTTGTCATGGTTAAGGAATCTGTCGTAATGGATTGACCTGTTTTTGCCGTCGTTACTTTATAAACATTCTTTTTACCTGTTGTCAAAAGGGCATCGTAATAAGTCGTTCCTTTTGAATAAACCAAAGAATCTGTATTGATTTTTTTGCTATCTACTTGAAAATCAATAGCAGGTGCATCAATGGCGGCATGAAAAACTTGGATTTTACCATACTGCTTTTCCACATTGGGTGTGGTGTCATCGCCTTTGCAAGAAGCAAAAAATAAAGCCACTACGGCTAATGAAAGAATCGGTTTTAATAATCTAATAGTCATTGAATAAGAGTTTTTTTTGTTTGTAAATAAAATTGTTACTGGTTATTCGTTACTGGTTATTGGTTATTCGTTATTCGTTATTCGTTATTTGTTATCTGTTGTTCGTTATTCGTTATTCATTGTTCATTATTCGTTACTCATTATTCATTGTTCATTATTCATTATTCATTATTCATTGTTCATTATTCATTATTCATTATTCGTTGTTCATTATTCATTATTCGTTATCCGTTGTTCATTATCCGTTATTCATTATTCGTTATTCGTTATCTGTTATTCATTATCCATTATTCGTTATCCGTTATTCATTATTCGTTGTTCATTATCCGTTATCCGCTATTCGCTATTCATTATTTATAATTCATAATTCATAATTCATAATTCATTTTTTTTAATTAAAATTTTATCAATACGCATGCCGTCCATATCCACAATCTCGAAAACAAAACCATTCCATTCGGTAATTTCACCAGTAGTCGGCAAATGGCCGAGTTCATGTAGGATAAAACCACTGATGGTATGAAAACCGTCGCTGACGTGGCCATCATCATCCATATCAAATTCTTTCAAAAAGTCATCCCACGCATATTGCCCATCTATGAGCCATGAACCGTCTTCGCGTTCAAACATTTCATAAGCAATTTGACCATCCTCTTCTGAAATATCACCCACTAAAGCATCAAAAACGTCATTTATAGTCACAATACCGACCACAGAACCATATTCATCTACGACCAAGCCTTGATGAATTTTCGATTCTTTAAATTTTTCTAAAGCAGAATAGGCATTCATCGTTTCTGGAAAATAATTAACAGAGCGTACCATTTTAGTAAAGTCAATCGTCTCATTGCGCAACAAAGCCGCCAATAAATCCTTGACATTTACTATTCCTTTTACATTGTCCAATTCATCTTCACACACTGGATAAACGGCATGACCAAATTTTTGAATTTTCGCCAAATTATCTTCGTTTGAACTATTGACATCAAGCCAAATAATATCAGAACGATGCGACATCAACGAACCTACCTTTTTATCTCCTAAGTGAAACACGTTTTCCACAATATCCTGTTCGATTTCTTCTATCGTTCCAGCAGTTGCCCCTTCATCAATAATGGCTTTGATTTCCTCCTCTGTCACTTTAGACGTATCTGTTTTTATGCCTAAAAGCCTAATAAATAACTCCGTGGTTCGACTCAACAGCCAAACAAAAGGGCGGGCAAGGCGTGAAATCCACAGCATAGGTATCGCCACAAATTGAGAAATCAACTCCGGATTGGACAAGCCAATTCGTTTGGGAATCATCTCTCCAAAGACTATCGTTACGAAAGCAACCAGCAAAAGATTGATGATAGAAGCAATTTGATGGGCATATATACCTATAAAAGGAATCTTTTCTATATAAGGCGCGATTAATTCAGCATACGCTTCCCCGCCTATAATACCGATTGTGATACTGACGAGGGTAATACCGATTTGACCTGTCGAAAGAAAAATATTGGGAATCTTAATAAGTGCCAGTGCTGCTTTTGCACTGGTTTTACCGCGTTTTGCAGCCATCTCTAATCTCACTTTTCTAACAGAGCTAAGGGCAATTTCGGCCATTGAAAATACGCCGCTAATAAGAGTGAGAATAATAAGTAATAAAAAACTATTCATTTTGTAGTTTTAAAAATCGTCGCAAAAGTAAAACTTTCGTACAAATTAAGTTTAATTTTATCCCTAAATCAAAAACTTAATTTTTAACAATGCGCGCACAAAACAGTATTCTACTTGAAACACAGTTCTTTCCGCCCATACCGTATATCACGGCTTTAATAAAGCACCCCTCAGTAATTTTGGAAAAAAAGGAGCATTTTCAGAAAGGAACGTACCGCAATCGCTGCCACATCGCTACCACCCAAGGTATTCAAGTATTGAGCATACCACTCAAAAAAGGTAAAAACCAACAACAAATCATTACAGAGGTTCAAATTGCTAATGATATGAATTGGCAACGTCCTTTTTGGCGCACTTTGCAAACCGCTTATGGAAATGCCCCTTTTTGGGAACATTACGCGCCTCTGTTTGAGACTTTTTTCTTAAAAAAATATACTTTCCTTTTCGATTATAATGGCGACATTTTACAAACCCTCTTAAAAATATTAAAACTTGACAAATCTATATCTTTTTCATATACCGATACTTATTTGTTCGATTTTACTGAGGGGCTTGACTATCGCAATGTATGCACGCCTAAAAATCAAACCAAGAATCCCAGACGTTATGCTCAAGTTTTTGAAGACAGAAATGGTTTTATACCTCATTTGAGCATTCTCGACCTCCTTTTTTGTAGCGGCAACCAGTCACTTGATATTTTGCAACAACCATGATAACAACCACCGCAGCCGTTCAATTCAATCAGATTTTGCGACAAGCCAGCCTTGTTATCATTTCTATTCTGCTTGCCAAAAGTGGATTGACAACCCATGATATCGGGGACTATGAATCCCTCCTTTTCATAGGCACAACTTTGAGTTATTTTTGGCTCAACGCCCTTATTCAAACTTCATTGACATTTATCCCTTCCGTCATTGAATCCGAAAAACCAAAAACCATTTTTAATATCTTCCTTATTTTCAATAGTTTAAGTGTTGTTCTTTTTATCTTACTTTATTTTTTCAAATATCCGATTGCGCTATTTTTAACAGAAAAAACAGACTTACCTTACTTCGAGTTATATGCCGTTTATTTAGTTCTCAACTTCCCTCCTCTCCTACTCGAAAGCCTTTGGATAGTCGAAAACAGACCCCTCAGTATCATCGCTTATGCAATCGTTTCGCATATCCTTTTGCCTTTTGCTATTGCCCTTCCCCTCTGGTTAGGTAAGCCCTTTGTTTGGAGTTTTTATGGCATGATTACAGTGGCAATTATGCGTTATATTTGGTTGCTTATCAATACTTTACAAAACAACAGCAGCCGTATCATGTCGCTTAATATTATTCGCACTTTTCTCATTTTGGCTCTGCCTTTGATGGCTTATTCTTTTTTAAATGGCTTTGTAACCTCCTTTACAAATTGGATAGTCAATTGGTTTCACAACGGCGATACGCATATTTTTGCTGTTTTTCGATATGGTGCAAGGGAATTTCCGCTTGCCCTCGCCCTTGCAACGGGTTTATCAAACAGTATGATACCTGTGATTGCTCAAAACACCACCGAAGGGTTTGCTGTTCTGAAAAGAAAATCAGAACGCTTGTTGCATATCCTTTTTCCAACTTCTATTGTCTTGATGTTGACAGCAAAAACCTTATTTCCCATTGTTTTTAATCCTTCTTTTGCAGACAGTGCCAACGTATTTTGTGTTTTTTTACTCTTATTGACAAGCCGTGCCTTATTTCCACAAGCTATATTGTTAGCTTTAAAAGAAACCAAAACGATGCTTTGGATTTCAATCATCGAGACCATCGTCATCGTTGTTTTGAGTTTTTTGCTCATAAAACCCTTTGATACTGAGGGGGTCGCTTGGGCATGGGTGATAGGTTTTTTATTAGAAAAAGTATTGATTGTTACATTTTTGAAAAGGCGGTATCAAATAGGTGTCCAAGAATATACAAATATACGGTTGTATCTGGGCTATTCTTTGCTTTTGATGGGCAGTTATATGATTCAATGGCTCTATTGAGGCATTAGTAAATTAGAAATAAGGTAATTGTCTCCATCTTTAGTTGGAGAGAACAGGTTTCCATTGCCTCCATCTTTAGATGGATAACTTATTTTTGGCTAAAGCCGAGATAATTTTTTCCTATTTTGCTCTCCATCTGAAGATGGAGGCAATGGAAACATGTTCTACTACAAATTATATAGTTCCGAGGCAATGTAAACCTGTTATATCACAAAGTATATAATTCCGAACTAATAAAATCTACCATTTTGAATTATAAAGCATTGTAAATCAATACTTAAAAAATTCATCATTCATCATTTATAATTCATCATTTACTAATCGCCTCTGTGGTCAAAAAAAAAGTCCTGAATTTTGCCAGCACAAAATTCAGGACACCCCTTATTTTTCACTCTTTATATCCTATCCCTCCATCAAGTAGCGAGTATAAAGTAGTGAGTAGTGAGACTTAGGATACGTAATTGATAATCAACAATGTATGAGTCTCAATACACACGACTATTTACTCAATACTACTCAAGATACATAAATCGTGACAGTGGCAGACATATCGCTCATCACGCCATTGGGGCCTTGTGCCGCCACCTGAAACTCATAGACTGTATCGGGTTCGAGATGCGTAAACATATATTCCTTTTTGTCGTTGTAAATGCCATTTTGCCAAGCCGTTTCCGATTTTTTCTTGTACCGAATCGCATAGTTGATGGCTTTGGCGACAGCGTTCCAACTGATTTTGGCACAGCCGGACTTATCATCATCATTTTCAGCTTTCAGCACAGGCGCTTTTAATCCCGCAACAGTTACTTTGGATTTTACGCTGGTGTTTCGGACTTCATAACCCGCATCTGTGATGATACTTGTATCGTCTTCGTTGTCCTCTGTCATGATTTCAAGTCGGCGCGTCACTTTGCATAAAATCTCAACAAGTGCCTTTCGGCAAACATTTTTGGTTTCTGTTAGTTTTGTGCCACCTTGAGCCGCATTCGAAATGCCCACAATAAAGGCGTCGTTTTTTGCTTTAATGTCATCCACAAACGGCATCAAAGCCGTGTATTTGCTATCGGATGACATGTGTTGGTAAATGGTGTTGGAGAAGGTAACTAATTTATCATCTCCATTTTTTTTGAAATCTAAAGAAACGTAGAGCGACATTGTTATTCAATTTATGGTTTAAAAAATATTTTTTTATTCGATTGAAACACACCAAATAATATGCCAATTTATTAATCTATAAAAATCTGTAAATCAGTCATAAAGCATTGTTTTATTCCTTTTCCAAATATTATTTTAATTTTAAAATTATCAAAAAATAAAGTTCTAATTATTTTTAAAAGAATTTGAATAATTAAAATATTATTCTGTTTTACATACTATGCATTTTAATAAAATTATTTTTTAAATTTTAAAAAAAATACTTCTATTTTAGATTCACGCCCTACCCCCCCTCAGTATTTTCTTTCAGACATAGCCTCTAAGCAAGCAGACATAGCCTTTAAGTAAGCAGACATAACCTTTAAGCAAGCAGACATAGCCTTTAAACAAGCGGACATAGCCTTTAAGAAAGGGGGCTTTAAAGGTCATTTTTGAAGTTAGGACACAAAGCAGCCAATCGGAACGAAAAGATATATTAAAAAAAACAAGCAGAAAGTTTCCATAATTGATAGCTACGACTTAGATTTGTGCAAATAAAAAAAAGTTATTTGACCTGCTATCGTGCTAACCCTGTTAGACAATTTTTTCAAACGCCTTTTTAACCTAAACTGTTGGATATGAAACAGTTGAATAGGCACGCCTTTTAAACCCTTCTTCGGCTTCGGCTGGATTGAAACTATAAGCCCGATGCAATGGACATTGCGGTTTTGCCTTTTAAACCCTTCTTCGGCTTCGGCTGGATTGAAACGACTTGTTAGAATCTCAAAAATCTCTTCTTTTCTTTTGTCTTTTAAACCCTTCTTCGGCTTCGGCTGGATTGAAACACAACTTTTACCCCTTCGCCTTCTATTCTTTCCCATGCTTTTAAACCCTTCTTCGGCTTCGGCTGGATTGAAACAACACAAGAATAATAATTGCTTAGAATTAAAATAAATACTTTTAAACCCTTCTTCGGCTTCGGCTGGATTGAAACCAAGAAAAAAACTCTGATATAAGAAGATTAAAAAGTCTTTTAAACCCTTCTTCGGCTTCGGCTGGATTGAAACTATATATGGACAATCTTTCGGATTGTATTGATACTCTTTTAAACCCTTCTTCGGCTTCGGCTGGATTGAAACCCCTCGGCGTACAACGTTCGGTGGCTCTTCACCACTTTTAAACCCTTCTTCGGCTTCGGCTGGATTGAAACAAAATGTCGAGGACGGTTATTTTGTTTGACATAGTTATTGCTTTTAAACCCTTCTTCGGCTTCGGCTGGATTGAAACAGCCTTTTTTTACCAACTTTGAAGAATCGAATTTTGACTTTTAAACCCTTCTTCGGCTTCGGCTGGATTGAAACTATAGTATACATGCCTATAATCTCCTTTTGCGTAGCTTTTAAACCCTTCTTCGGCTTCGGCTGGATTGAAACAGAAACTTATGAACATTTAAAATAAATAACATGAAAGACTTTTAAACCCTTCTTCGGCTTCGGCTGGATTGAATTAGGATAATAAAGATGAAAAAGGATATTCCATGATTTATAAGTGGGTGTACCGCTATCCTAAAATATCCTTAAAAATCCCTCATATCCTAATTCAATAATCCCTTCTTCGGCTTCGGCTGGATTGCGCCCCCCGACCCCCAAAGGGGGAGCGTTAAGTGTACCTAAAGACTAAGCCACATAAAAGCATTTCAATAACACAATTTCCAAATATCCAATTAAAGAACGCATCCAAAAGCCCCCTTTGGGGGTTAGGGGAAGAAGGCTGCAGCATCCCTAAAATCTTTAACAGGCGGATTCAAAAAACAAACCCTTCAAGAACTTTTACAAAAGCATGGTAACACATCGAGAATAAAATCGAATATTTGCAGCCCAAACAAAGTCGCCCAAACAGACGACAGAGTTTGCAGAAAATATGATGACAATAAAAGAAGCCAAGTCCAATTTTATAACAACATTGACTCCTCACTATGGCGAAGGGGAAGCCCGTGCCATGAGTCGTTACGTTTTTGAAGATTATTTCGGTTCAAAAAACGATGAAGAGACTTTCCTTGATTTCCTAATCGAAGACTTTGAAAAAATAAAACAACGTTTGCTCGAGGGCGAACCCGTCCAATATGTCGTCGGTTTTGCTTGGTTTTATGGTTTAAAATTCAAAGTCAATGCCAATGTTCTTATTCCCAGACCAGAAACTGAAGAACTTGTGGAATGGATATTAGAAACAGTTAGCAATCAGCAGTCAGCAGTTAGCAATCAGTGGACAATAGCGGATAGTCATAACTTAAAACTCATAATTCATAACTCAAAACTCATAACTCTGTTGGATATTGGTACGGGGTCTGGTTGCATCCCGATTACATTGAAAGTTAAAAACCCTAACTGGGCGGTCTCTACCCTTGACATCAGCGAAGGCGCGCTCATCACCGCCAGCCGCAACGCTGTGCGCTTGAATGCCGATGTTGATTTTAAACGCATAGATATTTTGAATGAAAACGACTGGACACAACTCCCTTATTTCCATATCATTGTCAGCAATCCGCCTTATATTCCCACAAAAGAAAAAGCATTGATGGCGAACAATGTATTGGATTACGAGCCACACCTTGCACTGTTCGTGGACAATGACAACGCTTTGATTTTTTATGAAAAGATAGCAGATTTCGCACTTTTACACTTGCATACTGAGGGGTCTCTTTTTTTTGAATGTAATGAATACAATGCTAAAGATGTTGTAGTGATGCTTGAAAAGAAAGGTTTTAAAGATGTTGAATTGCGGCAGGATATGAGTGGAAAGGATAGGATGATCAGGGCAATAAAATAAGCCAATCTTTGTTACAAAATAACAAAAAATGGCTATCACATCAATTACTGCAATAGCCACTTTTTATGAGAAATAAGATTAAATAAACTCAATTATTGCTTTTTAATCAATGCCAAAAGTAGTGTCAATACGTCGTCATCGAGCTTAGACAACTCTTTTAGTTCTGTCATATTTATGGTAGGTTTCGACAGATAATTGCTTTTTACCTTGTCGAAAGCCGAAAAAAGTTTAGTGATTTTGTTATAAGGTAAGTCCACAATTTCGGCAATAAAATCAATAGCAACACCCTTATGCCAGCTACGCAATACCGTTAAAGTGTTAGATAGCAATTGAGCCTTTTTTTCAGTTTTTTCTACAGCTTTCTCAACAGCTTTCTTCGTAGCTATCTGTGCTTCAATTTGCGCTTCTTCCCTTGCTTTGGCGGCTGCTTCCCTGGCTGCTACAGCTAAAAATCCATTTCCTGATATCATGATTTCTTGTTTTAAAACGGGTGAAAAAATATTGTTCAATAATTCTTCCAAATCCTCTACAGTCAAATCGCTTTGACCAAGCAAATAAGCGATTAACTGGTCTCTTAAATCTATTTTTTCGGGATGTTGTTGCAAAAATAAGAATATTTCTTCAAAATGTTGCTTTAAAAATTCCTTATTTCTAACGTATCTCATGGCTAATAAAGCGGCTTTAAGGATGCCAAATTTATCCAATGAATCCATAATTTCATCTGATAATGTAGCCAAATTAATGATTAGATAATCGTAATCTGGTACGCAGCGTGTTATCATTTCCGACAGTTGAGGGAAAAGGCTTCTCAATGATTGCGAAATCCATTCCTTTTCAAATTGATTGAAAACAATAGGCAGGACAGCGATGGTTGTATCCGTTTCTTTGTCATAGTTTTTTTTCATAATTGCTGTGATATAATCTAAAATTTGCAACCGTAAAGCTAATTCAGAAGGCATATCACTTTTATGTTCTACTAAAAAAGCAACATTCACAGGCTGTTTTATATCTTTTATTTCATCAAAGATGGTGGTCAAATAGACTATATCAGAAAAAAAGACTTGTAGATTAGGGCGTATATATGACGTGGTATCTAATTTTAAAGCATCTAAATCTATTTTTACGCCTTTTAATTGAGGCATAACGATTTTTTCGAGCAATTCGCTCATGGCTTCTACTTGATGCAGCGTTACTTTGATGACTTTATCGTGAGCTTGGTGGAGCTTCTTTTTTAATAGCGCGTATTCTTTGTCCGTCAATGAGCGGGGAGTCATAGTATTAGTTTTAATAAAAAAAATAGTTGTTATACCCAGTTTTAAGCGCAACAAAAATATCACTTTTTATCTTTTTGAGAGATAAAAAAAGAATAAAAAACAAAATAAAGTCCTTTTTACTGAGGGGTATGATACACCTACTTTAAGCAATAATTTATTTGTCAAATACTTATATTTCTACCTAAACTCTTTAGTTTTGCCTTATGTCTGAAAAAAAGAAATTATTAGAGGTCAAAGACCTTGAAGTGCAGTTTGAAACAGAAAACAGAACGATAACGGCTGTTAAACGCATCAGTTTTACGCTGCATCGTGGCGAAACAGTCGGCATTGTGGGCGAATCGGGTTCGGGCAAGTCGGTTACGTCTTTGTCCGTCATGCGCTTGATTGCAGAGCCGCCTGGCCGTATTTCAAGTGGGCAAATTCTGTTTCATACTGAGGGGGGCGATGTCATTGATTTATTGTCCTTGTCTGAAAAAGAGATGCAAAAACATCGGGGCAATGACTTAGCCATGATTTTTCAAGAACCGATGACTTCTTTAAATCCTGTTTATACATGTGGCGACCAAGTGTTAGAAGCCATTCTGACGCATCAAAAAATATCGAAAAAAGCAGCGCACCAACAGGTTATCGCTCTTTTTGAAAAAGTGCAACTGCCTGACCCTGACAGGGCTTTCCGAAGCTATCCACATCAATTAAGCGGTGGCCAAAAGCAACGAGTGATGATTGCGATGGCGATGTCGTGCAATCCCTCCGTATTGATTGCCGACGAACCAACAACAGCACTCGATGTAACTGTACAGCAAACGATTTTAGAATTGATGAAAGACTTACAACAGGAGTCTGACACGGCAGTTGTTTTCATTACGCATGATTTAGGGGTGATTGCAGACATTGCAGACCGTGTTTTAGTGATGTACAAAGGTGAAATTGTTGAAGAAGGTACGGTGGAACAGATTTTCAAATCGCCTAAACATCCTTACACGAAAAGCCTTTTGGCATGTCGTCCGCCGTTGGGCGATCGGTTGCGGCGTTTGCCCGTGGTTGCTGATTTTATGGAAGTTGAGACAAATGAAGATGCCACAACACGCATCGTTGAAAAAGCCGATTCAGTTGGACAACTATTGTCAGAAATGAAAATTCCGCAAGCCGAAATCCAAGCCCGTTTAACCAATTTGATGCAAAATGAACCGATTTTAAGGGTTGAGAATCTTAAAACATGGTTTCCTTCAAAACACAATTTCTTTGGTAAACCGATTGAGTATGTGAAAGCCGTTGATGATGTGAGTTTCACCGTTTATCCAGGCGAAACATTGGGTTTGGTCGGCGAATCGGGTTGCGGCAAGACAACTTTGGGTCGTGCGATACTTCGTTTGTCGCCCGCTACTGAGGGGGCCATTTTTTTTGAAAACAAGGACTTGGTTCATTTAGATGCCGATAAATTAAAGGCTTTGCGGCGTGATATTCAAATCATTTTTCAAGACCCTTATTCTTCCTTGAATCCACGTATGACCATTGGGTCTGCCATCATGGAACCGATGCAAGTGCATAAAATGTATAAAAATGACGCGGAACGCAAGGAGAAAGTGATCGCATTGCTTGAAACGGTGAGCATGGATGCTAATCATTTTAATCGGTATCCACATGAGTTTTCGGGTGGTCAACGCCAACGGATTTGTATTGCACGCGCTTTAGCATTGAATCCAAAATTCATCATTTGTGATGAATCTGTTTCTGCGCTCGATGTCTCTGTTCAAGCTCAAGTCTTGAATTTGTTGATTGAATTGCGGCAAAAAATGCAATTTACTTGCATATTTATCAGTCATGATTTGTCTGTTGTCAAATTCATATCGGATCGAATGGTCGTGATGAACAAAGGAAAAATCGAGGAAATGGGCGTTGCCGACGATATTTACAACAATCCACAAAAAGAATACACAAAAAGATTGATTGAAGCGATTCCGAAAGGGCTTTGAAGTATTTCCAACTCTGTTTACAACTTGTCTCAATTGCCTCCATCTTTAGATGGAGAAAATAGAATATATTTTTTCTCTCCATCTAAAGATGGAGGCAATTGAGACAAGTATTTTCAATTTGTTCTTTAGAGAATTTCATGAAAAACAACATCATTGGTTTTGTCTTTGCGGGTTTATGGGCATCCGCATCTGTGGCAACAAAAATAGGTCTGTTGTCTGCTCAACCATTGACCATAGCCAATCTCCGTTTTTTTCTTGCTGGTTTTTTAATGATTGTGGGCGCGCATGTGTTCCGAAAATACAGGCTGCCAGAACGCGACGAGTGGATGCCTTTACTCATTTATGGCTTGTTCAATGTGACAATTTATCTCGGTTTATATATCATTGCGATGCAAGAACTATCGGCAGGAGTTGGCAGTTTAGCACCGGCTATCAATCCCTTAATGATTTCCATTTTATCTGCTTTTTGGCTTAAAAGAGCGGTTAAACGGACAGAATGGATAGGGCTGTTGCTCGGATTCTTAGGCGTTGCGATTGTCGTTTATCCGTTGATAAAAGAAAGTTATGTCACTTTTTGGGGCTTGGTTTTGATGTTTTTCAGTTTGCTCTCTTATTCCATCGGTACAGTGTATTATTCGAGTAAAACATGGCGTTTACCGATATTGGCTATCAATGCGTGGCAAGTCCTATTGGGCGGTATTTGTTTATTGCCTTTCACCTTGACGATGACTGATTTTTCGCGCAATCATTACGACCATAATTATTGGGTGTCGGTTGTTTGGTTGGTCTTTGTGTCCATTGGGGCCGTGCAAATGTGGTTGTATTTGCTGAAAATAAACCCTATAAAAGCAGCATTGTGGCTTTATCTCTGTCCAACTTTTGGCTTTATTTATGCCAAATTATTCATGAATGAACCGATAACAGTTTATACCGTTGTCGGTACCTTGATTGTTATTGTCGGTTTATATATGGGTCAGAAAAAGCTACCCCTCAGTAAAATACCTATTCTCGAATGAGGATAATAAAGGAAACGACATCTTGGGCTTAACACAGTCTTAGGAAGCCTACAAGGCTTCCTAAGACTGTGAGATAATTTTTTATAAAAAATTTCAATCCATAAAACCAAACCCATAAAGCCTTTCGTAGATGTAAAGGATAAACCAATCCTAAGACTGTTTTACCAATTTTTTAAACAATAAATTAATCATTTATGAAAAACACAAGCAAAAACGCATTAAGGCTTATTGGTTTGGCTTTAATGGCTACTACCCTATTTTTAACCAATGCCTGTCGGAGTGACAATGAACGCAGCAAATATGACATCAATGTCATCGCACTCACAAACGACAACAATTTATTAACTGTTAATGCTGATTTCCCTTCGCAGACGATTAAAAAAACCCTCATCACGGGTTTGCGTACCAACGAAAAGATCTTGGGTATTGATTTTCGTCCATCAACAGGGCAACTGTATGGCGTGAGTGATTCCAGCCGTTTATATACCATCAACACCCAAACAGGTGCTGCATCGGCAATAGGGGCATCGCCTTTTGTACCCGCTCTCAATGGTTCCATCGTTGGTTTTGATTTTAACCCAACTGTTGACCGTATCCGTATGGAGACCAATACAGGTCAAAATCTAAGACTCAATCCAGAAACAGGTGGAACAGCAGCGATTGACGGCAACCTCAATCCTGGCACCCCCTCAGTATCAGAGGTCGCTTACACCAATAATAAAGCAGGCGTGACGACAACGGCCTTGTATGTGATTGATGTCAACACAGACAAACTCTATCGCCAAGACCCTCCTAATAATGGTACGTTGGTCGAAATTGGTGATTTGGGTGTCAATGCAGAAGGGGCTGCCGGTTTCGATATCACCACTAATGATTTGGGTTTAGCCGCTCTAAGAGTAGGTGGAAAATCAGAATTATACGTAGTCAACTTGGCAACAGGACGGGTTTTGAAATTGGGTAATTTCGATTTCGGAGCAAATGTCATTGGTTTAACGGTTACGACCGACCCTGTGGCTTATGCAGTAGATAATAGTAACAATCTTGTTATTTTTAATCCATACAATCCTACGCCGATTACAAAACCCATAACTGGTATGCAAGCGGGCGAAATGGTCATGGGCTTAGATATGCGTCCTGTCAATGGACAACTCTACGCCTTGGGCAGCACCAGCCGTTTATATACGATTAATGCGGCTTCAGGTGCAGCAACGGCTGTGGGTACTACGCCTTTCACCCCTGCTTTGACAGGTTCACAGTTTGGCTTTGATTTTAATCCAACAGTAGATAGGATTCGCATTGTGAGCAATTCAGGTCAAAATCTGCGCGCACATCCTGAAACAGGCGCTATTGCTGCCGTTGATGGCAATATCAATCCCGGTACACCTGCTATTACGGCTGCTGCTTACACCAATAATTTTGCAGGGGCAACAACGACCACTTTGTTTGTCATAGATGGCACGTCTAAGAAACTGTATATGCAAAATCCCCCTAATAATGGCACTTTGGTATTTGTCGGTGATATGGTGGGCATGACATCGGATGCGAATGGCTTTGATATTGGCAGCACCTCCAGCAAGGCTTTTGCTTTGTTTGGCGATGAAACGTCTGTCAGACTTTATCAAGTTAATTTAAGCACTGCACAATTGAGTGCTGCAACAACAGTCAATATGACGGGTGTTCGTGGCTTCACGCTCGGTCTCGGTTTTTAATGTAATAATCAAGTTTATATACTGCTTTCAGCCTTGTTGTTCTGCAACAGGGCTGTTTTTTTTCAACGGCACAGGTGTTTCTTAATTCTACTTTGGCAGTCTATGTAAACTGTCAAAGTAGAATTAATATACACCTTTGAACAAAGAAGTGCCTATCATAAAGAAAGTGATAGGCACTTTAAAATGTGAGCATAGCCTCGATTAAGTTAAATCAAAGGGCTTTAAAAATCTTAAATCAATATCCCGAATTTTGTTTAAGTGTCGGTTGACCCGCTACTTGACTGTTGAGTATTTCTTGTAAAGGAATTGGGAAATATTCGTGTTTCCCTTTTACAAAAGTAACACCTGTCAAGTAGCTGCGTTTTGACTTCTCACTTGCGTAATAGGCATTGAGCGTTACATCTGCAATACCCCAACGGACTAAGTCAAAACGGCGGTGTCCTTCCATAGCAAACTCCAGACGTTCTTCAAATTGTACGGCTTTTCTCGCAACGGCTTTGTCTGTCCAAGCTGTTGTATACTCTTTTATCACATAATTAGCGGCGTTTGCTCCTGTTGTTGTTTTCACAAACCCATCGGCATTGGCAGCTCTTTTTCTGATTTGATTGACATAGCCTTGTGCTTTGTCCAAAGTACCAATTTCGATTTCGATTTCTGCCAACCACAATAAAACATGCGATAAACGAATCATGCGGTAGTTATTGGCATTCAAACGTGGATTGCCGGCAAAAGTATTTGAACCCACATCGGATTTGTACATGACATGTTTTTTAGGCGAATAAGGTCCGCCATAAGACTGGTCGCGCACAAAAACTTTGCCTGGGTGAACGCCCCAATCTAAATATTGAATCCCTCTGCGTCCTACTGTCCAATCAAGGCGTGGGTCAACTTCGCCTGCGTAAGGTGTAAATGCAGCAGTGGACTCAATGTTTTGGTCACTTGTCATATCAGTTGCGTTGTAATCATCTAATTGTGGCAAACCGTCTTTGGTTTTAAAAGCGTTTACCAAATTTTGAGATGGTTGAAAAAATCCGCAACAAGTTGTTACACCACCGCCACCATAAGGGTAATTTAAAGTAGAACCTGCATTGCCATTTTCACCCCCTGAAGCACCGTCATTGACAGAGTATTGGATTTCAAAAATAGATTCAGTATTGTTATTCGTAGTTGCTCTGAAATTGTCATGGTATTTATCCATCAATTTGTATTGATTAGAAGCCACTATGCCTTCCAAAAGCGTTTTAGCTTCGGCATATTTTTTCTCAAAAAGGTAAACTTTAGCAAGCATCGCTTGAGCTGCCCATTTTGTCGGACGACCCACTTGTGCTTGTTTAGCAGGTAAAACATCGGCGGCGGCTTTCAAATCCGCTTCGATATTGGGCCAGATGTCGGTGGTGTTTGGCACTTTTGTACTTTCCAAATTTTTAGGGTCGTATATTTTTTCATCAATATACGGCACATTGTTATATACTTTTTTCAAATCAAAGTGAAAAAAGCCGCGTAAAAACCTTGCTTCTGCTATGATTTGCGCTTTTTCAGCATCCGTAGCATCTTTAACATTGGCGAGTATCTGCAAAACATCGTTGGCACGAGCAATGCCATCGTACATACCGCGCCATTTGCCCCTAAAATAAATATTGTCAGATGAAATATTCGCCTGTTCAATCAATGAAATCGGCGGTTGGTCACCTGCAATTGTCCCTTTATAGGCATCATCGGAGGCAACACTGCCATAAACCCAATTGTCAGCACCACATTGATAAGAACGATACGCACCGCCTGGCGTTGCCCAACCGTCAAGGAGAGCATAGACACCTACTAACAAAAGATTGACCCCTGCTTTATTGGTCAACGTTTCGCCCGATAAGGCAGCTTTGGGTTGCACATCGAGAAAAGAATCTCTGCATGAAAAAACAAAGAATAGGACAAAAACACTGGTTAATAAGATTATTTTTTTCATTTTATTTAAATTTCAGTTTTAAAAAATTGTTTTTACTACCCCCCTCAGTATTTCGAGGGTTTTATCTCTAAAAACTAACATTGACACCGACAATATATTGCTTAGCAGATGGATATGCGCCACCATCCACACCAATTTGGCGATCATTGCCAGAGGCATAATTCCGCAAATTGATTTCAGGGTCTAAGCCAGAATATTTCGTCAATGTCATAAGGTTTTGACCTTGTACATAAATGCGAGCGGCACTCAAACCGACTTTCGATGTTATTTCTTTTGGTAAAGTATAAGTCAACTGCACGTTTTTCAAACGGAGATAAGAGCCATCTTCCAAATAATAAGTGGAAGGTTGGATGCTCACTTGGTCGCTTGATTTCAATTGTGGCAATACAGCATCAGTTTTACCAGGCTCCCAAGATTGAGTCAGCATACGCACACTTCTATTACCTGCAAAAGTTGGGAAATCCGTCCAATATTTTGTATAGTTGAAAATTTGATTGCCTTGAACGCCTTGCCCAAAGAGTGCCAAACCAAAACTTTTATAGTTCAAGTTCACGTTGATACCATACGAGAAATCGGGATGTGGATTGCCAATAATGGCTAAATCTTTTGAACTGACCACGCCATCGCCATTGGTATCTTCAAATTTGAAACGACCTGCTTTGTTTTCGGCAGCGCTCCCAAACTGTGCGGGCGCTGCTTTTGCTTCTTCATCTGATTGGAAAATGCCCAAAACCTTGTAACCAAAGAACGACGATATAGGGAAACCTTGCTGCGAAACAACAAAATTTTGAACCCGCTCGTCATTGATACCAAAATATTGATACTTCGGGTCGGCATTCGATTTTTCCAAATTGTTTTTATAATAACTGATATTGCCGCCTATGCTATACGTGAAATCACCTGCTTTTTGATTGTAACTCAAAGACAAATCAACGCCTTTATTGGTCATAATACCAATGTTTTGAAAAGGGGCAATCGCAACACCCGCAGTCAAAGGTGGCTCAACAGGGAACAGCATATCTGTCGTGCGGCGTTTATAGACATCAATTGAGAAGTCCAATTTGCTGTTTAAAAATGAGGCATCAAAACCCACGTTTGTCGAAGTTGTGGTTTCCCATTTTGCATTTGAATTACCAAATTGAACCAATTCATAACCTGGTCTTGCTGTACTTCTACTGCCATTTAAGTCATAAAAAGACGTAATAGGGTTTGTACTGAATTGCGTAAAGGAGTTATAGTTACCAATTTCTTGATTACCTGTTTGTCCCCAACCTACCCGAAGTTTGGCATAAGGCATCCAAGATTTTGCGCCATCAAGGAAACTTTCTTTTGATAAAACCCAACCTGCACTCACTGCGGGGAAATAGGCAACTCGATTTATTTTAGCAAAACGAGAAGAACGGTCACGCCGTAATGTCGCATCGAATAAATATTTATCTGAAATGGCATAATTTAACTTGCCAAATTCAGATGCCAAACGCCAATCTGCGGCACCACCATTATTGGTTTGTACACCTGTACCAGCACTTAAAAAACGATTTGTCAAATCGTCGATAGCAAAATTGGTACGAGAAGCATCATAAAATTCGAAATAGCTTTTGATAGATTCGACACCTACTAAGGCATTGAGGCGGGAATTTTGACCTATATCCAGTGTATAATTCAAAGTATTGTACCATGTCCATGTCCATTCATAGTTACTACTGGTGGTCAAACTGTTGGAACCCCGTGCTTCTGCCGACTCAATATCTCGAATGGTATAGTTACGGAAGTTGAAAGTGTTGTAATCAATACCAAAACTGGTTTTAGCTGTTAGGTTTTTCAAAATATCCACCTCGGCGTAGGCATTGCCAAACAAGCGCATTTCAAGTTGATTGTTGTCTTTATTTCTATAAAGGTCACCCACTGGGTTGCGCGAGTTGTCAAGGTCTGTGCCACGTGTACCGCCAAAATTGATACCACTGACATCATAAACAGGCACAATCGGTTGAATACGGAAAGCAAATGAAACAGCATTACTTTCATTGCTGTTGCCATTTGGTTGATTAACCCTATTGCCAAAAGCCATTTGGAAATTTTGACCCAAACGCACCCGTTTATTGACATTAAATTCGGTATTCGCACGCAAAGAATAGCGTTTATAATTGGTATAAATCATGATGCCTTCTTGGTCAAAATAGTTCAATGACATGGCATAACGACCATTATCATTGCCACCAGAAACCCCCAATTGATGGTTTTGAATAGGGGCAGTTTCGAATATTTCATCAAACCAATTAGTCCCTGATTTATTGGCTTTTGTGATGAGCCATTTGGTTTTATTGAAATCTGCGGCATCAATATCAGACGTATAATTGGTATAAACACCGTTGACATTCGCTACACGTGGATCAGATGCACTGGCACCTGCAGGGAAAATAAAGTCTGGAATAACAGGTGTTACACCGTTGCCAAACTGTGCATGTGCAGGATTGCCATTGGCAGCCACCGCACCTGAATTCTTACGTGCAAGCCAAGTTAGGTCGGCATATTGTTGTGTATTGAGCAAATCTAATCCATGACTCGCTTTTTGAATACCATAATAACTGTCATAACTAAAAATCGGTTTGCCTCTTTTACCACGTTTGGTGGTGATAATAACAACGCCATTACCCGCCCTCGAACCATAAATAGATGCTGCCGATGCGTCTTTCAAAATTTGAATATTTTCGACATCATTCAAGTTGAGGGTATTGAGGTTGCCTTTTGTTGGCACGCCATCCACGACATACAAGGGTGAGTTGTCGTTAATCGTACCAAAACCCCGAATCCGCACCATGACACCACCACCAGGCGCATTTTCATTACCAACTGTCACACCTGCCACTTTGCCTTGCATGGCTTGACCAATATTGGTAGAAGGTGTGGTCAATAATTCTGTGGCATCTAAGGAGGCAACAGCACCTGTAATACTTTTTTTAGATTGTGTGCCATAGCCTGTTACCACCAATTCATTTAAGGTTTTGGTATCGGCTTGCATTTTTAAGTCAATTGTTGTGTTATCACCTACCACAACTTCTTGGGTAATAAAACCAACAGAAGTAACAATAAGGGTTGCGCCCGAAGGCACATCTAATACAAATTTGCCGTCTATATCCGTCACAACGCCATTGGTTGAGCCTTTAATTGAGACAGTTGCACCAGGCAGCCCTGTATTGTCGCCGCCATCCGTAATTGTACCTGTTATCTTCTTTTGAGCAAACGCCGTTGTGAGCGTTATTAAAAGAAAAAACAAAGGCAAAAATACCTTTTTGAACTTCAAAGTGTTTTTAATTTTCTCCATCTTGAGTTTAGTTTAATTAATGATTAGTTTATAGCATTTTTTAACGATAGCCGTTATGGGCTTTCCACTGATTTTATAGCTGGAATGTGTAAGGAATCATCTCCATTATGTGTCGCAAAAGAAGCATAAGGTAGCAATAGAACACCGAGCGAATCTGCAGTTGTTTTCAGTACATGGCGGCATGACCAAAGATTGTTTTTCATAAGTGATTTAGTGAGTCTAAAAATTTCAAGGCTAATGTAAAAAAAATAAACAGGGTGTATATTCTTTTGCAAATTATATTTATAATTTTGACAAAGATAAAATAGTATATTTTGAGACTTAGTATATGTGCTTAATATAATTCTGCCTTATGAAACCTCTTCAAAATCGCTTTTTAGCCTTAGATGTGTTCCGAGGCTTGACTGTTTGTTTCATGATTATCGTTAATACTGCCGGAGATAAAACCAATCGTTTCGCACCTTTGATTCATGCTGATTGGCATGGCTTTACGCCCACTGACTTGGTTTTCCCTTCTTTTCTTTTCGCCGTTGGCAACGCTATGGCGTTTGTGATGCCCAAATTGCATAAACTCACACCTATTGATTTTATTTTAAAAATCGGAAAACGCAGTGTTATTATCTTCCTTTTAGGCTTTTTGATGTATTGGTTTCCGTTTATGAAATGGGATGAAACAGGGCAACTGGTCGGAAAATCCATTTCTGAAACACGCATCTTAGGCGTTCTGCAACGCATTGCTTTGGCATATTTTGCTGCATCCTTATTGGTGTATGCGATACAAAATAAAATCCCTCAACCGCGTCGGTTGACTATACTGGTAGGTGTATCTATTGGTATTTTAAGTATTTATTGGTTGCTGTTGATGCTGTTCGGCAACACCAACGACCCCCTCAGTATTCAAGGCAATAGTGTTGTTCAATTAGACCATTTTCTGTTTGGGGACAAGCATTTATACACCATGCAAGGACTACCCTTCGACCCCGAAGGACTGTTGAGTACCTTACCCGCCGTCGTCAACGTCTTGGCTGGGTATTTAGTGGGTCAATTCATCATTGAAAAAGGGAAAACGTATGAAGGTTTGGCTAAACTCCTCTTAATCGGCTTCGGTTTAATCCTATTGAGCATGGCTTGGGACAGCATTTTACCCATCAATAAAAAGCTGTGGACAAGTTCCTTTGCCACCTACACCATCGGTTTAGATTGCTGTATCATCGCTGCCATCATCTACATCATTGATTTTAAAAACAAAACCGCTTGGACACCTTTCTTTACCGTCTTCGGCAAAAATGCCTTGTTTATCTATCTTCTGTCTGAAATATTAGCCATTTCTTTGAAATTCTCACGCATCACTTGTGACCAAACTTATTTCAAGTGGACTTACCAAACTGTGTGTCAACCCATTGGCGGCAAATTAGGTTCATTGGCTTTTGCCATTGGTTTCATGCTCATTTGTTGGCTCGTTGGTTTTGTTTTAGATAAGAAAGGAATTTATATTAAGGTGTGAAATAGGGTATTCAATGCTTATCATAGGTCAAAAAAACAATCTAAACCTTCGCTCATGCAAAAACATCTGCTTCCTCTTTTCATCCTGTTTGCCCATATCACCGTTGCCCAACGTCCTGATTATTTAAAGAAAGACAGCGTTAAATCCACTTTAGATGGCAATATACAGGTCTTTTATTATGATAAATCCACTGCCACAACGCCGCAACCTTTGGTCATTGAGTTGCACTCGTGGAGCAATACGGCGGAAACGCAGAAAAATATTATTGTGGAACAAACCCACGTAAAGAATTGGCATTTCATCTTTCCCAATTTCAGAGGAGTCAACAATCATCCAAAGGCTTGCGTGAGTGACTTTGTGATTGCTGATATTGACGAAGCTATAGATTGGGCATTAAAAAATATGAATGTTGACCGCAAACAGATATACGTCATAGGTGTCAGTGGCGGCGGTTATGCGACGTGTGCGATGTACATGAAGTCTGGGCACAAAATCCGCGCGTTTTCGGCTTGGGCGAGTATAACAGATTTAGGGGCTTGGTACGATGAATCCGTTGACCGAAAGAACAAATACGCCGCAGAAATCATCCAATGTATCGGCACCAACAACGCTTTTGATGCCCAAAAAGCCAAAGACCGCTCGCCTTTGTATTGGAAAACACCGTGCAAAAAGCGCAAAAACAGCACGCTGCACATCTACGCAGGTGTGCATGATGGCTACACAGGTTCTGTGCCTATTTCGCACTCCATCCGTTTTTACAATAAACTCTTGACGGACTTCAAGGTAAAAGATAAGTCCTTATTTGTATCAGATGAAGAAGCTGCCACCCTACTCAAAACGCAAACCTTTCCATGCTCAAAGCCCCCTAAAATGCTGGGTGACAGAGCCATTCTCTACCAAAAGTCTGCGAAGCACATCCAATTGACCATCTTCGAAGGGACGCATGAGATTTTGTATAATGAAGTTTTGGGACGGTTGGAAGAGTAGTAATACCCCCTCAGTATAAAAAGCGAAACGGCAACCTTCGTGTGAAAGTTGCCGTTTCGCTTT
>JANOAU010000142.1:0-51996 GCA_031411275.1 Saprospiraceae bacterium
GTTTGTTAAGCATGGTCTTTATCGTTTTTTAACAAATTAATCCTTATTACTTAACCATAAAGTTATTCATGTTTAAAATAATTTTTAATTAGTTAACATAAAATTCTTATTAATTAAGTTGAATTTTTAATTAATTAACAAAATTTTTATGTTTTTTTTGAAAAAAATTATTCAATTTTAAATTCAATAAAATTATTTTTTAATTTCAATAAAAATGGATAATTATAAAAACAATTCAGTCATTATTAGTATTAAACTCAAATAAAAATGGATAACCTAAAAATTGAACGACAATATATGGTTCATTAATATTTACATTATTCATTATCCCTTATCATCTAAATCAACAACCTCATTCTTAAAAATACTAAAAATGGTTTTACCATAATTACGCACTTGGAATAAATGTGGATGTGCTTTAAAACTATGATTCGGATTATGCTCCAAAACGAACCAACCCTCACCCCTCAGTAATTTCTTCTCAAAAATCTTATCAGGAATAGAATCGAGACCCGCTAAACCATAAGGGGGTCCTGCAAAAATATAATCAAACTGCTCATAAGCCGCCGAAATAAACTTGAACACATCGCCTTGAATAATGCGTAAATTGTCTTCAATTTCTAATTTTTTTGTGGTTTCACGCACAAAACGCACCGCAGGAGCGTGTTTATCCACATACGTCACATCATTGCAACCTCTTGAAATGAATTCATAAGTATGATTGCCCGTACCACCGAACAAGTCTAAAACCTTAATAGCTTCAAAATCAAATGTATTGTTTAAAATATTAAAAAGTCCTTCTTTGGCAAAGTCCGTTGTTGGTCGTGTGGGCCAATTGTCCGCAGGGGGATAAAAACGGCGTCCTTTAAATTTTCCAGATATAATTCTCATCCTATTAAAAATGTATTTTTATTTCCTCTTGACATACTCGATTTTGCGTCTTCATAAAGACACCACCGCAAAAGTACGTCAATTTTTTTCAATCACAGCCCCCCTCAGTATTTCTACGTTTTTTTGAACAAAAAGGGCGATTCTACATCAAAGTTGCCCGATTTGAAAAACATTGACAAGCTAAGTTTGTTAACCACTTATCAAAACGTACATTTGCGCCGCTATCTGGTTATTGGTTATTCGTTGATTGGTTATTCGTTAACTTGCCCAGATAGCATATTGCAAATCAACCCATTTACGAATAACGAATCAACCAACTCCAACTCGTTAAATTATTAAAAATCAATGCTTTATGGCTATTGTAAAATTCACTTTTGAAGATAAAAACTTAAAACCTAAAACAGTTGAAGCCGAAGCCGGCTATTCTATATTGGAACTGACCGAAGACCACGATATACATTTGAATCACAACTGCGGAGGTGTCTGTGCTTGCTCGACGTGCCATGTATATGTATTAGCTGGAGAAGACTTTTTAGAAGAAATCAGTGACAAAGAGGAGGATTTCATTGACCGCGCACGCAATCCACGCCTCGAATCACGTCTGGCCTGCCAATGCGTCATCCTTGAAGACGATGCAGTGATTGAAATTGAAGTCCCAGACCAAAGTGGTATCATTGGGCATGAGCATTGATTGGTTAATAGTTATTCGTTATAACAAATCCCGAATAACTATTAACGAATAACTATTAACGAATAACGAATAACTAAAAAAATGGAAGTAAAACCCTACGAAGTGGACGGCAGTAAGAAGCAGCAAGTGTCCAAAATGTTTGACAACATCGCAGGTAACTACGATTTTTTAAATCATTTTTTATCGCTCAATATGGACAAAACATGGCGGCGAAAAATGATAGCCGAACTCGTTTCGGTGAATCCTAAAAACGTTTTAGATGTGGCTACGGGTACGGCAGATGTAGCAATAAACACCATTAAACAGTTGAAAATAAAAGATTTGAACATTAAAGGTGTGGATATATCTGCTGAAATGTTGAATATTGGTCGTAAGAAAATCAGTAAAGAAGGCTTATCGGAAAGCATCGAATTGACCCTTGGCGATTCCGAGCAATTACCTTACGAAGGCAATAAATTTGACGCTGTGACCGTTGCTTTTGGTGTACGCAATTTTGAAAATTTGGAACGGGGATTGCAGGAAATGCACCGTGTACTGAGGGGAGGCGGAAAATTAGTTGTATTGGAATTTTCAAAACCGACCATTTTTCCATTTCGCCAATTGTATAATTTCTATTTCAAGTACATTTTGCCCCTTATCGGCAAGTTAACTTCGAAAGACAATCGCGCCTACACCTATTTATATGAGTCGGTTCAAGCCTTCCCCGATGGCGACAAATTTATAACAGTATTGAATAAAATCGGATTTAAAGATACACAATGCAAACCTTTAACACTCGGCATTTGCTCCATTTACATTGGTTACAAGCCTTAAAAATCAAATGGCCTTTGGCTCTCTGCCTTTTGACTTTTGCCCTTTGCCCTTTTTTACTGAGGGGTCAATCTGTTGGTCGTGGCAACTACAACTTCCTCGATTTTCAAAATCGAAATTATTACTTTGGCATTACTCTGGGCTACAACAAGTCTGATTATCGCGTCTTTAGAGGTAAAAATTTTATTTTAAATGACAGCATCGCAGGTATTGAATCCATCAAAGGACCAGGATTTAATTTGCAGATTATCAGTAATTTACGCATTGGTGAAAATTTCGATATTCGTTTCTTACCCGGTTTTTCATTTGCAGAAAGAGACCTTCAATACGACCCGACACGTAAAAACAAAGCAAATTATTTGAACAAAATTGAATCTGTTTTCGTCGAATTGCCTTTTCATGTGCGCTATAAATCGGCACCTTACCACGACAAACGATTGTTCGTTATGGCGGGCATAAAATACAGTTATGATATTCAATCTAAAAGTCGTGGGCGGCAGTTGAGTCAATACGCTCGTATTTCGCCGACGGATTATCAAGCAGAATTTGGCGTAGGCATCCAGATGTTTTTTCCTTATTTCATCTTTTCACCTGAGTTTAAAGTCTCACATGGCTTAGGCAATATGTTGATTTATAATAGAGAAATTAGAGACGCAACGGCGATTGAAAAATTGATGTCGAGGACGTTTACGATTTCACTGCATTTTGAAGGATAATCTTTCTTATCAATATTTGAGCCTGTAATAACAATAAAGCCGATATTTCGATTAGAAATATCGGCTTTATTGTTAAAGATTTCATTACCAGATTCTCTCAATACCTGTATTTTCAAAATATTGATCAAAAATTTCATCAATTCCAACAACATTTATCTTTTCAGTCAAAGCTTGTGAGATGATAATTCTATCGAATGGGTCTCGGTGAAAAAGAGTTAAATGTTCAACAAATAGAGCATGTTGGATTTTGATATCGAATAATTCAAATCGATTAGATATTAAGATATTTTGTAAATCCTTTAAATCGAATTTCAATTCTAACTTACCTAAATTCTTTTTTATAGCCATTTCCCATATACAAGCAACACTTACTATTTTCTTATTTTGAGGATTTTCAATAGCTTTAATCGCTACTTTCGAGAGTTTATCATCTTCATTGGCAAACCAAATTAGTGCGTTAGTATCTAAAAGCAATCTCATAATAGTATTTTTTTACTTTCAAATAAATGTTTACATATAGTTTTCAAAATCCTCTAATGGTTCATCAAAATCATTAGACATTAAGAATTGCCCTTTCATAAAACCAAATTTTGGCAAAGGCTCTGCTAATAGAGCCACTGAATTATCATCAAATTGATAATTATTAAGCACATTTGGCGTATCAATTGAATCTTTTTTTGATTGAAAGTTGACCTTAAACTTTTTAAAAATCTCTATTAATGTAGTGCGGTCATTAATATCAAATTCGATAGTCATTACTTCTTTATCCATAATATCTATATTTTTATACAAATTTATGCTAAAAATTATGAAAGCAAAATACAGTTTCCTAAAATTTCACAATTTGTTTATACACCGCTTGTTTATCCGTTTTCAATTTCAACAAATAAACACCTTTAGGCAAATTAGATATTTGATACGTACTGCGATACGCCCCCTCAGTATAATGGACATTTTTAGACAATATTTGAAGCAATTTACCTGCCACATCAAATAATTTAATATCTATATTTGACTTTTCGGTTAAATAATATTGAACATTTATATTATCATCAAATGGGTTTGGAAAACATTGAAAATCAATGATTTGTGACGGCTCATTTATGCCATTAGGTCGCAGATCAATATTCTTATAAATGGTATCACGCCCACAATCATTGACAGCAATAAGTCTAATAGTATAGATTTTTCTTTCCGCATAACGATGCGTTGGACTGAACGAAAAGTCATTTGAACCATCGCCAAAATCCCAAATCATGGTGAATGAACCCGTAGTAGTGCTTTGAAAACGGATAAACAAACCGTTGCTGTCTCTGACCCAAGTAAAATCGGCTTTGGGTGCCGATGAAACTTCTACATATTCAATTTTTCGGTTTGTATGTACGCCTTGTGCATTACGTACTTCCAAAGCCACATCGTATTTGCCACTTTGCCGATACACAACAGACGGATTTTTTTCTGTTGACGTAGTGGGTATACCGCCGTCGAAACGCCACAAATAACTTGTAGCATCTGCTGCATTTTCACTGAATTTGACAGTCAAAGGAGGACAGGTTTTACGTGTATCTGAACCAAACGCGGCTATCGGTGGACGCATTAAAACCGAATCTTCACTCAAAAAAATAGGTGTTGTACTGAGGGAGATGTTTTGTGTCGTAATATTTGTCGTTTTTCTGTCTTCACAAAATGACCATTCTCTTTTGTATAAACGGTTGATAGACAAAGTATTAGGAAAATAAAATGAGGTACTACCCCACTCTGACAAATCATCAGTCGCTTTTAACCACAGCACATAAGTATATTTTTCTGCATTATTTTTGAATGCCGCACCACGTACTGAGGGGGTTAAATTGAGCATGCGTGTTCGAGTAGAATCATAAGTCAAACCAAATAAAATTTCGCTCACAGTTTTGAAAGCAAAGCCTTCAATATTAGCCGTTCTGTTATAAGGTATAGGTGTCAATTTTTGATACAAACCCATCACTTGGCTGCCGTCAGTAGCTTCTGACAATGTACTTTCCTCGGCAATACTTTTGATATTCATTTGGGCAATTCCGTTTGTGGCAGCAGTCACATAGCTTTTTATGATAAAGTTTTTCTGAACCTCATCAGAGCCGAAATTAATGTCTCCCAGTGCTTTACGTGGTACATTTATTTCACCTATGATAAATTTTTTCTTGGGGGAACGCACACCATCATAACCATAGTTTTTCAAAACAGATTGCAAGGAATCACGTTGACGCGTGATACTTAAAATAGCTGCATCCGAATTTCTTTGATAAACAATTTTGCCTTGCACAGGGTCATAACCAGATAAAGAACCATCAAAATGGGGAAAAACATTGTAGGAAACGGCATCAAAATAAGCTCCACCATCCAAAGGATACTGAGGGGTCACCGAACCGTCAGTAGGATTATCAGTATTGCGGCAAACAGCATCGAGAAAACTCGCAAAACCGGAACCCGAATAGACAACAAATGCCGAAGGGTCTTCCTTTTTAATCACTTCATAAGCAATACGCATCATGCGAATTAAATGTTGAACGGGTGCTTTTGTGCCTAATTCGCAAGGATCAGGATTGTTTTGCCACCAATTGTGTTGCCAATTTTGCGGTTTCCAGCCGTTTTTACCTTCAATATCCCAACCGGGCGTATCCCAAACTTCCCAAAATTTGACTTGGTTTTTGTACAATTTTACCAAATCAAAGACGTAACGTGCAAAATAATTGGTGTCATTGACAATCGTTCCATTTGTGCCACCGTCAAAAATATCGGTGTACATATTCTTAAAAAAATACGATTGTTCAGAATAGCAATAATAATTAGGGTCGCGGTGTTCTGCATCGGGTCCGCCCAAAGTTAACACAATATCTTGTAAATCAAGGTTTTGGAAATGTTGAAAAGTTCGCTTGCGTATATCAGCACCCCAAAATTTAGTAAAATATTCAGGCAAACTTGTCCGCAAGGATTTTGCACCGATACCGCCTTGTGGTCCCAAATTCAGTTGTTCACGATTGCTCGCAGCAATATCAGCGATTTGTTCATCAGACCAGCCCTCGACGAACCGCATGTTGACACCTGCTCTGAAAGGCTTGTTGTAAAGGGGGGTAGTATCGTTTGCTGATTTTGCTATTTGGGGTGTGCTTGGTGCAGAAATATTAACAGATTTGGTGAGGCTGTGTGTGCCACAGCGATTGCTGGCTGTAAGTTTTATATTAAAATTACCTGACGTATAAAAAACCTTTGTAAAGTCTGGTAAATTAGATTTTGTACCATCTGAAAACGTCCAAGTAAAGGTGTCCACATTGTTAGAAGATAGATTTTTCAATAAAACCATAGGATTTTGAACGGTTAAACTGAAATTGGCAACAGGTGGTTTTTCAACAGAAATTAAGAGCGTTTGGCGAGTAATTTCTGCACCTGTCCCATCTTTCGCGCTGATTTGTACGGTGTAATTACCTCGTGTTGTAAAGGTTTTAACAAAAGACTTTGACATTTCAGTAATCGTTTGATTAGGGGCAATTTGTATCGTCCAAGTGCGCGATACTGAGGGGGTCAAATCTTCAAAACTAATGGTTGAGCCTTCACAAATAATTTGTTGTGAGAGACGTATTTTTCTTTCTGTTAGAAAAATAGGTGTTGCGGTTAAGGCAATACTTTGTGGCGAAATGGCATCTAATTTTTGCGTTGCTGCAAAATCTAACTGACGCTTTATGAATAAATCAGAACCAAAACTTGTTGGAAATGAATAAGTTGCGTTGGCTATTTCTCTTTTATCAATTGTTGTTTTTGCCCAAAGCGTATAAGTAAATATCCCGTTTGAGTCACGCAAAGCAGCACCTTCTATGGTTGAAGGCAGGTTCATTTGTTGCGTCCGTAGCGAGTCATAAACCTTTCCAAATAAAATTTGGGAAGCGGTTTTGAAAGCTAAACCTTCGGCGGTCATCTCTGGACGAATTTTGTTGGTATAGTGTATTTTTTTATACAAACCCATGACATCGAACTCATAAGTGGCAGTTGTCGAATCTGTTTCTTCCGCTAATTTAAAAATGTGTAATTGCCAAATATCATTTTTTATGCAATTTACTAAAACCTTTGGAATCCAGTTTTTTTGTGCTTCTGATGAGCCGATAAATTCGCCAAATTCTTTGCGTGGAATATTAGATTCTGTAATAATGTATGTTTTTTTAGGATACGTTTGTCCATTGTAACCATATCTTTTCAAAACATCTTCAAATTGTCCTTTGAGGCGTTGTGGATCAGCTGCCGCAGCATCAGAATGACGTGAATAATCCCAATTTTGGCGTGCATCATTCCATTTTCGTAAGGCATCGTCGAAATGTGGATAGGCATGATAGCCAATGCCATCAAAATATGCGCCGCCGCCGCGTGGATACTGAGGGGTCACTTGTCCGCCGTTTGGATTGTCGGTATTACGTAAAATAGCATCAAGGAAAGACGGATAACCTAAGCCAGAAGTCATAACATAGCACGAAGGGTCAACCGATTTTACAATTTCGTAAGTAATACGCAGCAAACGAATATAGTCAAAAATAGGCGCACGCAGCTTGTAATCGCACGGATTCGGATCGTTTTCCCACCAATTGCCGGGCGCACCACGATTGAGCCAACCTTTACCGCCTGTATAATCAAAGCCTGGCTCGTTCCAAACTTCAAAAAACTTGACGAAATAATGGTATCTTTTGACGGTTTTCCAAATGTAGAGCGCGTAATAGTTCGTATCATTGACGGGCGTGCCGTTTTCACCATTATCCCAAATCGGCGTGTACATATTCTTAAAAACCGTTGATTGATAATCAGGGCAGTACCGTGTTGGGTCACGATGTGCCTCGGAAGGGAAGCCAACAATAAGTGTATTGTCCTTCAAACCCAACGAATCGTAGAGCATAAAGGTTGGGATGCGGCTGTCATAGCCAAACAATTCTGCAAAGTTTTCAAAGAAAGCGGGACGAATGGCTTTTGCACTTGCGCCCGCAATGCCATCTCGGTCACTGCCCGCAGCAAGTCGAGATAAGTCTTCATCGCTGAAGCCGCGATAAATATCGAAGTTCACACCTGCACGAAATCCGCCTGTGTAAGGTCGGACAATGTCGTTAGCCGTATAATTTACTTGTGCCTGAGTCGTGGGGAGTGTTAAAAATGAGGCAAAAAGAAAAAAACAAGTCGTAAGTTTGGTTATAAGTTGTTCTCTCATTTGAAGAATGATATGGAAATGTTCACCGATTTTAAGTTTTCTTTAGCCTCAAAGTTAAAAGATAAATCTTTGATATTCAAATAGTTGTTTTTATCATAAAGATTTTACTGTAATTGATATAATTATTTTATGGTACTAACAATACATTGTTTATTTTTAGTTCATTTCAGATACGCAATAAATATTATAAAAGAATGAAAAACATCATACTTACACTGCTATTCCTTAGTTTTTCAACAGCTATATGGACTCAAACAGCTTTCGATAGTCACGCTTTTACCGATGCCAAATGGGAAATCGTAAAAATCAGTAAGGGATTAACGTGGCATCATCATCATTTTTCAGAGAAACAATTGTTTCAATCGAATCAAAATATACATTTTTTAAAAATAAAAAATAAACGTTGTCGATGGCAATTTCAGCTTGTTTCGGCGGGTGATTCTTTGGTGCATACTTCAGATTTAGCAATTCAATCGGGCGCAATGGCTGCTATAAATGGTTCTTTTTTTGATGTCAAAAACGGTGGTGCGGTTGATTTTATTAAGATTAATGGACAAGTCTTGGATTCAAGTCAGCTCGATGCTAAGGGGCGTTTGACTTTTCATCAAAAATCAGGTATTTCGATAAATAAGAATAAAGTGAGCATTGTGCGGCAAACCGATTCGCTTGATGTGAAATGGGCAGAAAAAGTTGTTAGCGATAATGTATTGGTGACGGGTCCCCTTTTGCTTTGGCAAGGCGACAGCGTACCCCTCAGTAAAATAGCGTTCAATGACAATCGGCATCCGCGTACATGTGCTTGTGTGACTGAAAAAAATGAATTGATTTTGCTGACCGCAGACGGCAGAATAGCGCAAGCGCAAGGTTTGAACTTGCATGAATTGGCTTTTTTAATGAAATCCTTGGGCTGCCGCAATGCGGTCAATTTAGACGGTGGCGGTTCTACAACTATGTATATTGCTGGACAACCCGCAAAGGGCGTTGTCAATATGCCTTGTGATAATAAACTTTTTGACCACGAAGGGGAAAGGAAGGTGAGTAATATTTTTGTTTTAAGAAAAAAGTAAATAATTTAACACAAATGGTTTATTTTGCAACAAAATAACTATCAATTTGTCAAAAATACTGAGGGGGTCAACTGTGGACATCAACGACGATTTAGAATTATTCAAAACCGAGGAAGCGACGCATTTTGCACAAGTCATTTTGCCGTTTGCTACGCCGAAGCCTTATACTTTTCACATTCCTGATGAATGGGTCGAGCAGGTTAAATTTGGTATCCGTGTCGAAGTGCAATTTGGCGCAGGGCGTGATTTGTATGCGGCTGTGGTCATTGGCGTAACGGATAAAAAACCGGACCATAAAACCAAGCCAATTCTGCAAGTTATTGATTCAGAACCGATTATCGCTACTACTCAATTGGATTTTTGGCAATGGATGGCTTCTTATTACAGTTGTACTTTGGGCGAAGTGATGAATGCCGCCTTGCCCACGAATATGAAATTATCGTCTGAAACACGCATTGTTTTGAACCCTGACCATGACCAAAATTTCAGTGGTTTAGAAGAAAAAGAATACTTGATAGCAGAGGCTTTGACGATTCAAAGCGAATTGACGATTGACCAAATTCAAAAAATAGTGGGTCAAAAAACGGTCTATCCTATTATCAATCGCTTGTTGATGCTGGATATTTTGGATATAAAAGAAGAATTACAAACCCGTTTTAAGCCCAAACTCGTCTCTTGCGTCCGCATGAAAGAGCCTTACAGAAGCGACCCTGCCACGTGGTCAGCGGCTTTCGATGCAGTTAAAAATTCAGAAAAACAGACGAATGCGCTTTTGGCTTTTGCTCAAATAAATAGGCAAGAGAAGGTGATTCGCACGTCTGAAATTTGTACAAAAGCCAATATTGATATATCTGTTTTAAAAGCAATTGAGAAGAAAGGTATTTTTGACATATATGAACAGGAAATCAGCCGTATTGGTGGTTATGAAGACGACCTTATTTCGACAACCGACATGAGTGACCAACAAACTAAGGCGATTTATGACATAAAACAGTGTTTTGAGACAAAAAATGTCGCTTTATTGCATGGCGTAACAGGCAGCGGTAAGACGCGGGTTTATACGGAACTCATCGAAGCCGAAATACTGCGGGGGGGTCAAGTGCTTTATTTGATTCCCGAAATTGCTTTGACAACGCAGATTATCTATCGCTTACAAAAGATTTTCGGTGAAAAAATAGCTGTTTATCATTCTAAACTCAACAGCAATGAACGGGTAGAATTGTGGCAACAAACGTTGGCAGGTAAGCCGATTATTTTGGGCGTGCGGTCGAGTTTGTTCCTACCTTTTAAGAATTTAAAATTGGTTATTGTTGATGAAGAACATGATGGCAGTTACAAACAGCAAGATCCTTCGCCGCGCTATAATGCCCGCGATGCCTCAATTTTTCTCGCTTCACTTTATAAAGCAAAGGTTTTACTCGGCACTGCGACCCCCTCAGTAGAAACCTATTATAATGCTACGCAACAGAAATATGGACTCATCGAAATGACCGAACGCTTTGGCGGTTTGCAAATGCCTGAAATTGAAATCGTGGACAGCCGTACTGAAATGAAAAACAAAACGATGGTCGGTAATTTTACAAGCCGCCTTGTCGAAGAACTGAAAGCAGCGATTGGACGGGGTGAACAAGCGATTTTGTTTCAAAACCGAAGGGGTTATGCGCCGACGATGGCTTGTACGACTTGCGGATGGACTTCGGAATGTCGAAACTGCGATGTGACTTTGACGTATCATAAGTTTGCTAATACGCTCAATTGCCATTATTGCGGCTACACAATTAAATTGCCAAAAGACTGCCCTACTTGTGGTGCTAATACATTGGTTATCAAAGGCTTTGGAACAGAAAGGATTGAAGATGAATTGAAAATACATTTGCCAGATGCTAAAATTGGACGTTTGGATTGGGATACAGCACGGTCTAAAACAGCTCATTCAAAAATCATTAATGAGTTTGAAGAACGACAACTCGATATTTTGGTCGGTACGCAAATGGTGACGAAAGGCTTGGACTTTGAAAACGTGGGTTTGGTAGGCGTTTTATCTGCCGATAATTTACTGAAATTTCCAGATTTTAGGGCTTCTGAACGGGCTTTTCAATTGTTATTGCAAGTCAGTGGACGGGCGGGGCGTAAAAACAAGCGCGGAAAAGTCATTATTCAAGCCTTCGATACTAAAAACTTGATATTGAAAGATGTCCAAAACAACGACTTTTTGAGTTTTTTTAAAAGAGAAATTATGGAGCGCAAAAACTTCATTTATCCGCCTTATTACAGATTGATTGGCATTAATTTGAAACATAAAAAACCAGAAGTGTTGCGCGATGCTTCTAAGGTTTTTACTAAAATATTGAAAGAAAGGCTTGGCGAACGCGTACAGGGACCAGCGATTCCGCTTGTTGAACGTGTCAATACATATTACATTCTAAATTATTTGATAAAAATGGAGCGTGATGTGGCGAAATTGACAACCGCTAAACAAATTATTCAAGAAGCGACTTATCAACTGAATCATACTGAGGGGTACTCGAATGTGAAGGTTTTAGTGGATGTTGATCCTTATTAGGAATGGTAAATGGTGAATTTACAAATTATTGGCTATCAATGACTTGTAAAATGATTTTTGACAATTTATTCTTTCATTGTTCTTAATTTAATTGGTTTCCTTTATATTTAACAGTTTTTCAAAGCATACACTATTTTCTATACCCACATATTGTCCGTAATTAGGTATGACAGCATATCCGTTCTTTTTGTAAAGTTCTATGGCTTCGGGTTGCCTTTTGCCAGTTTCCAAGACACACTTTTTATAGCCCAATTCAGTTGCCCAATTTTCCAATTCTATTAATACTTGAGTTGCCAATCCCTTTCCTCTGCTCACGGGCGTGGTGTACATGCGCTTGATTTCCATGGTATTTTGATCAAATTCTTTTATTGCACCACAACCAACAGGTCTGTCGTTGTCATACGCCACAACAGCCTGTTTAATGTGAACAATTTTATTGAAGGGGGCATAAAAACGATGCTCATCGCCGTCTCTGTTTGCTAAGTCTGCATCAAGATCTTTAACCAATTCAATAAAATCTGGATTGTTTGAATTAATCCTTATTAGTTTTATCATTTTGTTTTTGATTAAGAATATTAAGAAAAAACGCCACAATTTATAACATCTGAATTAATTTTTCTTAGCAGATAGGGTAAAGAATTGATAACTATACTAAACGAAAAGTGAAAAATATAAAACATTGAATATGCATTAATTGAGTCAATTATCTTAGGCAAACCATTTTCAAATGAGTATAAGTATAAAAATGGTTTTAAAGTAATATATTGGTAACTTCTCATAAACCCAATGAAGGCAAGGTTTTTGACCCCGCTTTCGTTCTCATTCAAAAGAGCTTAATTATGTGGAAAAACTTATTTATTAGAACACTCCTTTTTATAACAGTTGAAAGTCTAAACGCGCAAATCATCAATATCGAAGACAAAAGGGTGGCATTGGGGGATTCTATAAAGTTCAAAGGTTTTGGCGATTTAGGCGTTAATTTGTACAGAAATGACAAACAATCATTGACCGTCAAAGCCAATTTGCAATTGGAATACATCCATCGGAAGCATTTTTTGCTGTTGTTAAGTGGCTTTAATCTCATTCATACTGAGGGGTCTGCTAATACTTTGAATGATGGGTTCACGCACCTGCGTTACAATTACGATTTGCCTAAAAGGTGGGTTTACGAAGCTTTTTTGCAAGGACAATACAATGAACGTACACGGGTTTTGTTTCGTGGATTGATGGGAACGGGCATGCGTTTGAAGCTAAAACATGGCAAAAAACAGCGTTATTATATCGGTTTGGCGTATATTTTAGAAAGTAATCAATTTAAAGATACTACAGCACGGCAACTTGACCAACGTTTGAGTGGTTATGTATCTTATAATATCAATTTTGGCGAAAAATCACGGTTTGTACATACGACTTATGTGCAACCTCGCCTCGATAATTGGCAAAATATCCGTGTTTCGTCTGAAGCCACCTTGTTGTTTATTATTTCTAAACATTTGACATTTCGCACCACCTTTAATACAGCTTATGACAGCGACCCCCGCTTACCCGAGTCTGTGCCAGACTGGATTTATACCTTAACCAATGGTTTGCGTTTTGAGTTTTAATTATTTAATATTTAAAACAATATTAGTCAATATCTTAGGTTTAAGGATAAAAAATTCATGGCTAAGGGTGTCTTTCAAAACGTATTTAACAGGGGCATTTACCAAATGTTTTTTGGCAAATTCATAATTGATAAAGGGAACAATTCTGTCATCTCTGCCATGAATATAGACGGTCGGCATATTGATTTGAGACCATAAAGACTCCATTTCGAGGCATTGTTGCGAATGGGCCAGTTTTTCGTCATTGGCAATGATAAAGTTTTGTGGCATCATCCATTTAATTGCCCAAAAATCTAATATTTTGTTGAACCAAAACTTCTTCTCATTGCGAGGGTCAATAGCAGGAGAAGACAAAACAAGATTATCAACCATATTTGTATAATCCATTGCCATACGTGCAGCGACAGTTCCGCCATAAGAATGACCGACCAATATTGTTTTTGTACCCACACGACGTGCTTTTTTGAGAATAGGCAACAAATATTCTGCTTGTTTTTGCAAATTAACCTCTGTTTGTCCAAAATCTGAATATCCATGCCCATAACGGTCAGGTACTATCATTTTAAAATGATTGAGAAGGGCGGTATCTTTCAAATATTTCATAAAGTCTTTACTCGTTCCTAAACCACCGTGTATAAAAATCACAACGGGTTGTGAATCACGTCCAATTTCGAAGTAGCGCATGCTGTGAAAACCGCTACTTGTATAACGGTGGATTTGAAAGTCGTAAGGTAATTTGCCTAATTTTCTGAATGCAGCAGCATCGCTGATGCGAAAGCGAAAACAAGAGGAAATACTAAGAGTAAGAATAAAAAACAATATAAAAACAAACCTTTTTTCATTCATGTGTTTAATTTCAGTTCAAAAAAAGCAAAAATAGGTTATTTTTTATTGGATGGTTATTGCGTATAGATAAAAAATGATATTCTATTACCCCCTCAGTATGGGTTGTTTGAAGTTCTCAAACTTAACTTTCATTTACCAGCCCTTACGCTATATCTAAATTATTTTTTGTCCATAAATTGCCCATCCAAGATTTCCTCTTTAACAATAAACAGCGGTCTGCCTTTCACTTGAAAAAATATTCGCAACAGATATTCACCCATAATACCCATAAAGAATAATTGAATACCGCTAAAAAAAACGATGATAAATATGGTCGCTGTAAAACCTTGTGGCACATCATTGAAGACTAATTTTCGATAAATACTGTAAATAAGATACACAAATGAAGCCCCAACGGCTATATAACCGACTCGTTTGATGAGTTTTATTGGAAATTCAGAAAAATTAAAAATGCCATTGTATGCCAACTGCAATAACTTTTTGAAACTGTATTTCGACGCACCCGCCGCTCGTTCTGAACGTTCATACTCAATCCCTATTTGTTCAAAACCAATCCATGAACGCATACCGCGCATGTACCGACTCTCTTCGGGCATCAGATTCATAACGTCTACGACACGACGCGACATAAAACAAAAATCACCTGAATCGAGGGGTATGTCAATATAAGAAATGGAGGTCAAAAGACGATAAAAAGCACGATAAGCCGTTTTTTTAAAGATATTTTCTTTGCGTTTGGTTCTGACAGCATACACCACATCATATCCTCCTTTGTATTTTTTATAAAATTCATTCAACAATTCAGGCGGGTCTTGCAAGTCACCATCAATCACCATGACCCCCTCAGTACCCCGCGCTTTTGCAAGCCCTGCGGAAAGCGCAATTTGATGCCCATAATTACGAGCGAGAAAAACACAGTGATACCGCTTGTCTATCAATGCCACTTGCTGCATCAAGGCTGCAGTTTCGTCACGGCTACCGTCATTGACCAAAACGACTTCAATACTGAGGGGGGTCGCATCCATCAAGGTATTGAGTCTTTTGATTAAAGCAGGGAAAGATTCTTGCTCATTGTATAAGGGAGCGACAATAGATATAAGAGTCATGGTCAATTATCGTTCATTAATTCAACGGCACGGCGATTAAAATTGCGTTGTACGCTGCCATTACCATCAATTAGACTACCTGTTTGTTCAGTCGGTACACTTTTATAGAGTTCTGTTACCCAACGAGGATTATTGGTTTCACCCCGACACGTTGAATGTAATTGACGATAGCCATTGGCTATCAAATTAGGGTTGTAAAATAAGAATTTGACGTTGGTTTGTTGCGTTTTTTCAACTTTGTTATACACCCAAATCTCATAAGGGGGCGCATTCATTTCGTTTTCAACAGTAAGAATATCATCAGGACGACCATATTTCAAATAGACGCGACCTCTATCCGTTTCAAAGCCATAACCAAAGCCATAGTTATACATTTTGTCAACCGCTTTTGCAAAAAGCATATATTCACCGTATGCTTGTTCGGGCTTATTTGGGCTTATGTTAGCAAAGTATTGAAATATATAACGTCTTTGAGCCATTAAGTCTTTTGTTTTCAACATGTCATTGACAACCACCACATCACCTTCTGGCACTTTCATTAAGATAGATTTCAACGCAAAACGCAAATCTTTTTCTGTCAACTGACCTACAAATTCAGAAGTCAAGGCATCGTTAGACAATGTGTCTATTTTGATTTCTAAATTCGGATTACTGCGTTGGAACATCACTTCTTTTTCGCTCAACAGTTCATTGGCACGATTGCGAATACTGACATTAAGGCGATAATTGCCCGATTCCAAAGTTGATATGTCTAACTGTAAAAGATTGACGATAAAAGCTTCTGGTTTCTTGCGTTTGTGTGCCATCAGCAACGGTCTTTCATGGGGTTGTGCCAATAGCTTTTTAACTGTATAACTAACGAGAAAATCATCGCCAATAGCTTTATCGGCATTATAGACTTCATTGAAAAATATCAAATTGGCGTGCTTTTTATCATAAAAATTGAAAGGCAAGGCTTCCATAAAATAACCATATTTCACCCGCGATGACCCCTCAATAGAATCGGGTTTGATGAAGCCCAAAAGCTGAATATCGCTTTGACGGAGCATATCCGCCGAATAATCCACAATGATAGAAGATTTATAAGTTATGCGGTTTTCCGCTTTGTTCATGTCTTTAAGGGTTACTTCGATATCATAAACGCCATTAGCGATAGCGTAACGGTGCATATCTTCAAAGTTTATAGGATGCAACGATTTGGGGCTTTTCATCGCAAATTTATCAAATTGTACGATTTCTTCTTTTTGCTTAAAAAAAACGCCAATTTCTATACTGGCTTGCGCCGCAGTAGAATCTATTCCCCTCCATTCAACCGATTTGCCGACAATGTAAATATTGAATTCAATATAATTTCCTTTTGCTCCTTTATAGCAAGCATGTGTAATGCTTGCATCAATAGCCCACCCCTGAATATTGACCAAAAACATAAAGAAAAGAAAGGAAAATAGAGACTTTTTCATGCGAGGAAAGATTTATTTGGTTAATGGTTATTGGGGAATTGGTTATTAGTCTATAAGTGACCAATTTCTTAATAACCAATTCCCCACTAACCAATAACTATTGAACGTGTTGCAAAACCAATTTGAAGTCGTAGCCTCTTAGCTCTGTTGTCATTTCAAGTATCGAATCAGAAAGGTTGGTTACGTCAAATTCAACGTTAGGTACTGATTTTTTAATAATTTTTGAATCTTTGTATAAAAACGGGGTAGTTTCCGCTTGTGTTGCTTCATTAAAATTTGTTGTGACGTTTTTTTCATCAAATTGAAAATACATGCCATCCAATAAGGGGGCGGGTTGACCATTGAGTTCTGCATATTTCATTTCCCAACGCCCCTGAAGGCTTACTTTTTTTTCAGAATCGGACAGACAGCCTACTGAACTTAGGGCGCTTATGAGTAAAAGACAGGTTGTGAACTTTGCAAATTTCATATTGTTGAGCTAATTTATTTAAGATATTTGTTTAGTAAAACATCGCAAAGCTAAATGAGTTTTTTAAGTTTTTCCGATTGTATAGTGTTTTTTCATTTTATCGTAAGTGGATTGTGTGTTTATGTTAAAAAATCTATTTGATCAGGTTAATTTTTCTGTATAATTAAACAACTTTTGTTTGGTAGTTTAATCCACTTTCGATAGTTTTGTTTCAATGGTAGGCAATGTCTGCAATACGATTCTGTGTTGATTAATAAATATATTCCTGTCCCTTAAGCAACGAAAAAAATCAAAGACTTATGAATAAACGTGTAACGGGTCTCGGTGGCATTTTTTTAAAAATGAACGACCCTAAAACAACCACCGCTTGGTATGACCAACATCTTGGTCTCAATTTTAAAGGCAATACCTACCAAACCTTCAAATGGCGTGACCGCGAACAGCCTGACCAAATCGGGCGCACTGAATTCAGCCTTTTCCCTAAAGATACAACCTATTTTGAACCCAGTGACAGTCCTTTTATGCTTAATTTGAGAGTACTGGATTTAGAAAAATTGCTCGATATACTGAGGGGGGAAGGCGTGATAATAGTAGGCGACATGCAAACCCATGAGTATGGCAAATTTGCTTGGATTCTTGATCCAGAAGGCAATAAAATTGAATTGTGGGAACCTATAGATCAGGTTTTGGAGGACTATGATAATGGATAGTGGATAATATGCAAACCTAATATAGGTTGACTATTATCCACTATCCTTTATTTAATGTACCACAACTTTTTGAATCATGGCATTGCCATTCACATTGATACGGGCAATGTAAATACCTGTATTCAGTCCCAAATAAGGTAAAGTCATATTTTGTAACCCCTCAGTACGAGACAATTTTTTAGTGAAAATGGCTTTTCCGTGGAGGTCAAATAGTTGAAAATCAGCTTGTTGAATATTTTTTCCTAAATCAAAAACAACTTGTATTTGACCATCGGTTGCAGGATTTGGATTGATGGCTAAAGCTGCCATACCATCCTTTGTATCATTGGTATTTGTACCAATGATATACTGACTTGTAAATACAAAATTGCCATTAGCACCGCCACCAAAATCTTTAAAAATGAGTTTATAGACTTTTCCAGAAGGGATTTTGACAAAATATCGCGTTGTATCCGACATCACATAGCGGAAATTGGCATAGTCATAATATTTCCATTCACTACCAATCGTACTATTTGAGGTTGTAAATTGATTATTGTTATAACTATTGCTCGCCGTATCCACACCATTGACTTTTGCAATAAATGAACCACTGTAACTTGGAATGCCTCGAGTAATAGAGAGCAAAGTATTACTCAAAACACCCGCCACAACAAAAGGCTCTGGCTTTCCCGTTGCAGGGTTAATGGCAGTCGAATGATAACGCATAAAAGCCAAGTGCCAATCGCTTGATTTGGGTTCAAGGTCAAGTAGGGCGTTCGTTGCAAGGTTAAGGTAAACGAAGTTTTTGCCCAGATAAGTCTTCTTTCTGACTTCAACACTTTGCGGATTTGTCCCATCTAAATTGGCGTATTTGATAAAATAGGAGGTATCAAAAGCCAATTTTTCGATGTATAATTTTTTCCAAGTGCCGTTTGTCAATTTAATCAAATAAGTCGAATCACCAACAACATTATTTGTTACTTGATTATAAGTACCCCAACCATAGTCAAAAACACCAGTTGTCGTTGCATTTATAGCGCCAATTGTCCACGTTGTATCACTGTTAAATAGTTGACGTGACCCCACTTTGGGCAAAGTATCGGCAGCAGAAACGATGTCAAATTTGGCGACAGTATTGATTGCACGATAAAGTGTATCAAATGGATTTGTGAAAATAGCCGCTTCAAAGCCCCGTACTGAAATTGCTAAATCCCAGCCCGTTGCAGTGCCTTTGGTTTCAACACCTGTTTCAAGATTATACCAAACATTTTGTGCGTAACCGGGACCCATAGAAACGGTTTTTCTTTGTGATGTTTGAGCGGTCATAAAACTCAGACAAAAAATCGAAAAAACAAGTGTAAGTGTAATGTTTTTCATAAAAACGTTAAAATTTTGATTATTAAATTAATTTAGTCGAGTGATAATATTTATAATTTTTGAAATTCAAACTTTGGATAACCCCGCCTACCTGCCGCATCGAAATAGCCGATGAAACGGAGTTTGTAATAAAAATTTTTTGAGTCCTTAATAATATAAGTATAGTTACTGTTGATATTATAGGCTTGAGTGTTGAGACTAAACCCTTTCCAAGTGTATCCAATTGCATCAGGTTGGTTTGTCAATTTAATGTGTTGAGCAAAATCACGGTCTATTTTGTCAAAACTTGTTGTGGAATCAACAGCCGCCGTAGTTTGATACGGGTTTAACAAAACACCTGTAACAATATAAGGTGTGTATGGATCAAAAAACGTAAACATATATTGTGTAAATTCAATATCCCACGATTTTTTGACAGGTTCAACATTTATTTTTTTATTGGTGGTCAACGAAAAATGGACTTCATTTACTGAGGGGTCTTTTTGGATTTCATAAACCTCAGGTCTATCTAAATTGCCCATTCGGGCTACTGTGAAACTATATTTTTGATTGTCCACCGATTGAAATTGGATTTTGACAAACGGAATTTGGTCGCCATTTTCGTCATATCCTCTATCAATCCAATACACTTTATTATTGTTTTTTACAGACCCAAACGTAACGGTGTCTAAAGTATTAATAGCTTCCCAACGACGTTTTTTGAAAAAACCTTGTGTATCACGTACAGAAACGAAGTCTTCGGTCGGCATTTGCGATGAAAACATAAATTTTGCGGCATTGAGATGCACGATAGAGCCTTCTGCAGAGGCATCGAACGACAAATCCCAATCCCATTTTAGGTTACGGCTGATAAGGCTATCTTGCTCCAGATTATAGAAAACCTGGTAGCGATACTGAGGGGTCATCTCGATTGTGCGTGTGATGGCACTCCCTGATTTGGTGGGTTTTACAGGTTCTTCTTCTTTGAGACACCCGACCAGAGTAGTAGAGATGAAGGTCAAAAAAAAAGCGGCAACGGTAGAAAATTCTACCAATTGCCGCCCAACCTTCAAAACACTAATACTTAAATTATGAAACGACATTTTTTATTCGCATTTAAGTATGAATGTAGGAAGGCATCGGAAAAAATGAACTGCGGCAAATATAAGCCTCCCTACAAAATTTTACAAATTTTTATAGTTTTATTTCAATTTTTGTGAAAAAATTTCTACCTGTCGCCAACGCTGCTACATTTTCACCTGATGAATGTGCGCCTCCTGCTAACTGTGCAGCCACATTGCGAACATTAAAAAGGTTGCGGCATCCCAAAGCAACGTTAATTTTATTTTTCCAAAAACGACGGCTCACACCTGCATCCGCAAGACTATAAGAAGCGATAAAAGTAGACGTTATAGAGCTATTTTCATTCTTAACAAACCCAGGCTGTTTACCAGAATATTTATACCAAATGTTAAAATCTATACGTGAATGAGCGATATTAGAATATGTACCAATCAGCCGTCCTTCTAAAGTATTAGCACTTAAAGTCTGATTGTCAAATTGATTTTCCCGTCTTGTTAAAGCACCGCCCAAGGCAAAATAGAGTTTATTGAGCGTCATTTCGCCTAAAAATTGCCCACCTTTTGTCTTGAATTTATCAATATTGACATAAGTGAAAGCATTTTCGCCTCCCCTCAGTATCGCTAATGAAATGAGGTTACGGATATCATTGTAAAAACCACTGACTTCAAATTTGAAAACTTTTTTATTGTCTTTTTTACCACATTGGGTAAAATTCATAACTGCGTTGAAATTATCACTGCTTTCTGCTTTCAGATTTTGATTGCCTTGAATATTATGGTTTATATCTACAAAATAAAAATACAATTCTTTCAGACTCGGTGCCCGAAAGCCACGCCCCCACGATGCCCGCGCCGTCCAATTATTCCGCATTTTCCAACGCGCATGAAGACTTGGAATCACAGGCGCACGATAGCTTGTATTGTGACTCACTCTCATACCTGGTCGCAAAGTGAACCCCTCAGTAATTTTCCATTCCGCGGATGCAAAAGCGGCATAATCACCTATTAGTTGGTTATTTCCTTTAATACGCAAGCCATTACCTGTTTCGATATTGATATCAAAACCTGTTTCGTAGGACAATTTTTCGTTGTTTGACTTGGCAACTGTGCCTCGTGCAGCCATGAGGTCGAACCGCGTTGTATCTTGGTCACCTTCATTATCGGTTAGCACCTGTGTTAATTCAACAAGGTCTCGATAAAAAGTATTTTTGATGCGTTGATAACGGTTATAAGACACTAAACCATTGATAATCAATTGATTTTTAGTCGTATAATTTGCTTTAAAACTGTTCGATAAACGTCTTGTTTTGTAATTATCATCAAAAGCTAGTTCATTATAAGGTGCAATCGGTTTCCCTCTATTGAGAATAAATTCATCAAAAAAATTGCCCGAATAACCCATTTTTACATCGCCCAATGTGAAACCATATTGCACATCTGCAAAATATTGGATTTTAGGTTTCCATTCTTGAAAACGAGAGGCATTTTCCTCTTTCACATCCGACCATCCGCCAAAAAAATTGCGTCCAGCCGTTGCCATCAGGCTTTGATTTGCGCCTCGCCAGCCGAATGAAGCACCGACATTAAGGTGTCCAACGGTTTCGTAATAATTATTAAAAGCCATTTCTATTCCTTGCGAAGGGCTTTTTTTCGTTATAATATTAATCGTACCCGCCAAAGCATTTGTGCCATATTGTACTGAAAGTGGTCCTTCAACAATTTCGATGCGCTCAACATTTAATAAATTGAGTTGAGACAGGTCAATGCCCCCATTTTGACGACCAATGACAGGCACGCCATCAATCAAAACCTTAATATTTTCGCCACCTACACCTTGCAATGAGAGACTTGCACCCAAAATAGGGTCTTGCAACAAGCGGAAATTGGCTTGCAATTTCATCACATCGGCTACATTTTGAACACCGAGCATCGCTAATTTTTCAATAATAATATTACGAGTAGGGATAACGCATTTATCTAACCCAATCGGCTTGTAATTGCCCGTTATGACCAATTCTTGAAGCAATCGGGTGGTATCTTTGCGTAAAAAAGTTTGGTAAGAATCACTGTCAGTTGGAGGAGCTTGGGCATTTGTGACCAAACTAAGGAGCGTAAACAAATGTAAGTGTATTATTTTTGACAGCATTTTCAGATTCTATTAAGGTATAATATACAAACGCTAACCGTTTGTTGCTACAAAGATAAATGAGCAGAATTGCAATAAAAAACCTTCTCTCTATAATGACTTAAATTTGACAGATGGGGATATTTTTGCCCAATTCTCTTGGTTTTTTATTGATTTTCATTGATTTTACTCATTCAAACTATTGATTTTTGTCATTAATATATATAGCTTTGCAAAGCAAACGCTGCATAACAGTCGGTTTAGAGATCCCCTCAGTATTTATTGCTTTTTTACCTTTTGAATATAGACTTTAAAACAAACAAATTCTATGAATAAATTCCTTTTCCTTGCACTACTACTCCCGCTTTTGGCTGCTCGGTGCGGCAGTGAAACTTGGGGTTACGACACTTCTCGCGGTATGAAACCTATTTATTTACCCTCGGAAAACTATGACCTTATCAGTTTTCAACCCACTCGACCCTTGACTCAATCTGCTAAAATTTATGTCAAAGACAATTTGATTTTTGCCATTGAACAAGGCGAAGGAGTCCACATTATTGATAACTCTGACCCAACGAAACCTCAAAAAACGCGTTTTCTCCGTATTTTTGGCTGCAATGATATTGCTATAAAAGGAACAACGATGTATGCCGACAATTTTACGGATTTGGTTGCCATTGATTTTTCAAGATTGGACAGTCCGAAGGTGGTTAATCGTGTTAAAAATATGTATCCAAACAACAACGGCAATGCTGATTATCCTAAAAACTTTAATGGTTATTTTGAATGCGCGGATGCGAAAAAAGGTAAAGTCATTGGTTGGAAAGAATCTTTATTAGATAATCCACAATGCCGTCGGTAGCAATTTTTTTTGTCATTCTGACCGCAGCGAAAGAATCTACAAGTATACATTTGGTTCTTTATCTGCATTCAGAACAACAAAAAACCATTAATCAATAAGAATTGATTTTATAATGTTTAAAATAATTTTGTTTTTATTTAGAAATACAATTCTTTATTAACTATTACTATTTAACATGAAAATATTTTGTTTTTAATTAAATAAAATATTTTCTTTCTTTTTAAAAAATAACTTTTAATGAGTTTATAAAATTCTTAAAATTATTTAAAACAAACACAAACCATGAAGAATATCTTACTTATTATCGCAGTTTCATTATTTTTTAGTTGCCAAAAAGATACCCAAATAGGCGATGGTTCAACAACAGGAACAGGTGGCTCACTCGCTCGTTTTACGATTGTTAATGATATGATGTATATCGTCACAACCGATAGCCTTAAAACTTTTAGTATTTCTAACACCCTTGAACCTCGCTTCGTAAATGGTCAGCGCATCGGTTGGAATGAAGGCGGTGATATCGAAACGATATTTGCATTTAATAATCGCCTATTTGTGGGGTCCCGCACGGGTTTGTTTTTATATAGTTTTAAATCGGGCGGTGTGCCTAAATTTGAAGGGCAATTTCAACACAGTTGGGGCTGTGACCCCGTGGTGGCTAATGATACGTTGGCTTTTGTGACCCTTCGCAACGGTCGGACTTGTGGTACGGGCTTAATTCAAGCCAATGAACTACACGTATTAGATGTTAGAGATGTGAATTATCCAAAATTGCTTAAAACCTACCCAATGACTTTCCCAGCTGGTATAGGTTTAGACGGAAAAACTCTTTTTGTATGCGACGATGGCTTACGTATCTTTGATATTTCAGACCCCCTCAGTATAAAGCAGCTTAATTATCTGCCAAAAATAGATGCCGTAGATGTCATTGCAGCCAAAGGAACGCTGATGATTATTGGCGAAAAAAAATTGACTCAATTGGATTATCGAGACCTCAAAAACATCAAAACAATTTCAGAGTTCGATTTGAGATTTTAAAGCCCAACTTTGTTAATTTTGTGCCATGGAGAACAAAAAAGCCTTTTCGATTATATTCCTAACCGTCTTCATTGACTTGGTTGGTTTCGGACTCATCATCCCCATTTTACCTACTTATGCCAAAGAATTAGGCGCATCAGATGCCGAATTTGGCTTAATAGTTAGCGTATACTCATTGTTAAATTTTATTTTCACACCTTTTCTGGGGGCGTACAGCGACCGCATAGGCAGAAGGCCTATTATTTTAATCAGTGTTTTTATGAATATGATAGGTTATGTCTTATTCGCTCATGCCTTTGCACTACCTTTATTTATCTTTTCGAGGGTTCTCAATGGCATCGGTTCGTCGAATATTTCTGCAGCTCAAGCCTATATTGCGGACATAACAAGCCCTGAAAACAGAACAAAAATGATGGGCATGATAGGTGCCGCCTTTGGTCTTGGTTTCATTTTTGGTCCACCAATCGGTGGCTTACTCAAAAGTGCTTATGGCATTGAAGGCGTAGGTTATGGGGCAGCGGCACTATGTTTTCTCAATCTCATATCGGTTTATTTCTTACTGCCAGAGTCCAATAAAAACCTAAATGTACATGCACCCATCAAGTTTGTACCCGTAGACAGCTATATGAATGCCTTCAAAAAGCCCGTTTTACGTGAACTTATGTGGCTTTGGGTCATTTATGTCCTCGCTTTTGCAGCTATGCAAACAGTCAGTGCATTGCTGTGGAAAGAACAATATGGTTTGGACGAAAAGCATATTGGGTATCTTTTTGGTATCATTGGTGTGACTTCGGTCATTGTTCAAGCAGGTTTAGTCGGTCGTTTGAATAAGGCATTTGGTGAAAAAAAGCTATTAATTATAGGTTCTTTTTTCATGTTGATTGGTCTTGGCACAGTGCCATATGTGCCACATGAAAACTTTTGGTTGTGGGCAGTTGTTAATATTTGTTTTATTTCTTTTGGCAATGGTTGTTTGACACCGAGTATCACGGCGTTGATTTCTAAAATTACGCCTGCCGAAGAGCAAGGGCGGATGTTGGGTTTGAGTCAATCCGTTGGTTCTATTTCCCGAATTTTAGGTCCCGCTTTGAGTGGTGTTTTATATGGTTGGTATTATGCTTTGCCTTATATCGCCAGCGCAGGATTTATGGTTGTAGGTTTGTTTTTGTCCAATTTAGTCATTTCAGCAGTTAATAAACAGGAAGTAAATACAGCGGATATAGCTTAAAAGTTAAAACATGAAATTTATACTATGTCAGCAAGCTAATAAACTCAAATCATTCAGAGCCAACGTTTTATGTTTTCCACTTTTCGATTTTCACTTTTCATTTAGTATAAACTCAAAACATGAAAAAATACCTCTCTATAGTCTGTGTAATAGGCTTATTTTCAATAACTTATGCTCAAACTCACACAGAAATTAATAAAAGTCTTGAAGACATTATCAGTGCTGAAAAACATCGCCACGAAATTTTATACGATTTCGAAGTTTCTGGTGCAGGGCAGAATTTTGATGTCAAATACCATCGTTTGGACTTAAAAGTAGACCCCTCAGTAAGACGCATTTCTGGCGCCGTTACGACCTATTTTAAAGCTGTTTCTGCTTTAGTAGAAATAAGTTTTGACCTCGACGAAACGCTCAAAGTAGACAGCGTCATTCATCGAGGCGCAAAAGCTACATTTACGCAATTGGCACCCGATAAAACATTGAGAATCAATGCAAATGCCACTGTTCAAGGTGGCGTACTCGATTCTGTTACCGTTTATTATGGCGGCGTACCAGCTACTACGGGCTTTGGTTCATACAATCAACGTTTGCGCAACAATACAACACCAGAAACATGGACATTGTCTGAACCATATGGTGGCAGAGATTGGTGGCCTGGCAAAATGGACTTGACGGATAAGGTTGACTCGATCGATGTCATTGTCACGACACCCCCTCAGTATCGCGTTGCTTCAAATGGCTTATTGGTGCGTGAAATCAACTTAAATGCGAACAATAAATTGTATCATTGGAAACATCGTTATCCGATAGCCAATTACTTGGTCTGTTTTGCCGTGACAAATTATGACCAATACATTGATAAAGCTCCACTTTCAAGGGGCGACACCATGAATTTGCTCAATTATGTCTATCCAGAAAAAAAAGCGGAATCGCAACAATGGAGTTGGAAATCCGCCAATGCTATGCGTCTTTATGACTCCCTTTTCATCGAATATCCTTTCAAAAAAGAAAAATATGGACACGCCATGTTTGGTTGGGGTGGCGGCATGGAACATCAAACTATGTCGTTTATGGTCAACCTCACCGATGCTGGATTGATGGCGCATGAGTTGGCACATCAATGGTTTGGCGACCGTGTTACGTGCGGTTCATGGTCGGATATATGGCTTAATGAGGGTTTTGCGACCTATTTAACAGGCTTATACTATCAATATGTAGAGCCACTTTATTGGATTAATTGGCGTAAAGATGCGCTTGGTAATGCAACCATTCCTACTTCAGGTTCTGTATTTTGTACAGATACGACAGACATCAATCGCATTTTCAACCCTCAATTAAGCTATAACAAAGGGGCTTATGTGCTACATACATTGCGTTGGAAAGTAGGCGATACCGCTTTTTTTAAAGGCGTTCGCAATTATTTGAATGACCCGACTTTGGCTTATGGTTTTGCACGGACAGCAGACTTGAAACGGCATATTGAAGCCACAAGTGGACAGAATCTCACAGAGTTTTTTAACGATTATTTTTATGGGCAAGGGTATCCGAGTTATACGATAAGTGGGTGTCAAGGTGATATAGTAAATAGGCTGTCAATTCGAGTCCAACAAACAACTTCAAATACTTCTGTTCCTTTATTTGAAATGCCCATTCCTATCAAATTGATTCGAAAAAACGGTGGTAAGGATACTACCATTGTGCTTAATGTTACAAGTAATGATCAATACTTTAATGTGACGCACAATCTAAATACACTCGTTGATAGTGTTGCTTTTGACCCTGAATACCGGATTTTGTCTAAAAACAACAAAGTCAATTGGAGTCTCTGTTTGCCGACACAAGAAATTGACAATCAATGGCTTACAAAGATTTCACCTAATCCTGTTTCTAATTTACTAACTATTAATTTTCAAAACAATAAAATAGAAAAGGTAAATGTTCAGATTCTAAATGACTTAGGACAAGTTGTATATTCTGAACAGAAAAATATAATCGTTGGAGAGAACAATATGAGCTTAAATGTACAAAAATTGCCAAGCGGCATGTACTTTTTGAAACTGTCTTCAAATGAGCGTTTGTCGAGTCAGAAGTTTATGAAATTGTAATTACAACATAAAAAGTCATAAGGAAAAAAGAACTGCCGTTCTGTGCTGGTGCATCGGAACGGCAGTTTATATTGCATAAAACAATGTTATATTAACTAAGAAATGTTTTCAAGCCTACCCTACGTCTTCCTAAAAGCCAATTATATTTGTCCATAGTGAAAAGAAAGAACATAAGTTCCTTATAACGTTGAAAAATTGAGTATTTCTTGGATTCAATCCTATTGAGTCCTTCTCCTATTTTCAATCAGCATGATGGATGCATCAATTTTGCTATATTACTATTTAATATAGCAAACCGAGTATTTAAAATATTGGCTTTTAATTTACTAAACATAGAATCATAAGATATAGACTCCGTGATAAAGAATGCCTCAAAAGAATTGTCTATCAAGACGCTTCGTTTATATTGAGGTGTTGATAAATACCTTATTTTCATGTATTAAAGATGAATAGAGTAGGTTTATACCACATCACAAATGAACGAATCACTTGCCTTACGCTCGGTGGCCCTTGGATTTTCGAGCGCGCTAAAGGTTTCAGGTGGCATGTGTTATGTTTATTTATTAGGTGAAACAATAAGATTTTGTAAGATTATTACCGCTTCGTTTGATTTGGTAACGTCACAAAGTTGGAAATTCTCATTCTCAAAAAATGAGAATGAAGCAAAATTTTTAATTTTTTTTTCCAATAAATTTAACCTCTTTCGGTTCTCTTGATTTCTACCCATACTTTCAGCTCAAAAGGCTCTGTATAATAATAGGTGTGACCCGCTCTGTCATAAGCAAGTGGCGGGTCAAATTCTTGCTTAAATTCATCAATATACCGGGACATCGTACTGCGCCCTACGCCAAATTTTTCAGCTAAGGTATCAAGTGAACCCGTTGCTTTTCTTTTTACTAAATCGTGTAAGCGATTAATGTGATCTTGTCGGTGGTGCATTTTCATTACTCAATTTTTTTAAGTTAAAGAATAAGGAGTGCGTAGTCATCACGATGTTTACACCGCTTGTCGAAACGATGTCTCAATGTATGGAATATTTTTATTGTTCAAAAGAGAAAGGCGTTTTTTTTAAACTTAAATAAAAGGTTGAGGATGTTTATCTCAACATCGATTTTTCACAAACAGAAACATCCCCCTCAGTATCCAAATAAAAATGCCAATAAAAATTCAGACATTCGCCTTTCAATCCATGGAAGGCGTTTTTTTTCTAAACAATTCAACAATACAGCAATATATCAATACAACAATTTAATTTATGAAACAACCGAAAGCACGTAAAATTCAAACTGAATTAACGATACATGACGATACGCGTATTGATTCTTATTTTTGGCTCAACAAACGAGAAGACCCCTCAGTAATTGCTTACCTAAATGCTGAAAATGCGTATCGTGAAGCAAAAATGGCGCATACTAAGTCCTTTCAAGAGAAATTGTTTAAAGAAATCGTTGCCCGTTTTGCCCAAACGGATATGTCTGTGCCGTACCGTTATCACGGCTATTGGTACATAGCCCGCTACGAAGAAGGGCATGAATATCCGATTTACAGCCGTAAAAAAGAGACTTTGGAAGCTGATGAGGAGATTATGCTCAATGTCAATGACATGGCAAAGGGTTTTGAATATTATACGGTGGGCAGTCGTTCGATTTCACCCGACAACAAATGGTTGGCTTATGGTGTGGACACGGTGAGTCGGCGCATTTATACGATTCATTTTAAAAACCTCGAAACGGGCGAAATTTTAGAAGAAAATATCGCAGGTACAACAGGTGGCTCAATTTGGTCAGCTGATAATAAGACCGTTTTTTATACCGTCAAAGACCCTGAAACGTTGCGGTCTTATAAAATAATGCGCCATATTTTGGGGACCCATCCGTCAGAAGACGTGGCAATATATGAAGAGACTGATGAAACCTTTGGTGCAATTGTTTATAAAACAAAATCAGAAAAGTTTATCATAATCGGTTCATATTCAACAGTTTCTAACGAATACCGTATTTTGGAAGCAGATAACCCAATGGGTAATTTTCGCATTTTCCAACCCCGTCAAAGACATCACGAGTTTTCGGTTGACCACGCGGGCGACTCCTTTTATATTGTTACTAATTGGGAAGCTAAGAATTTTCGCTTGATGTCTTGTCTTGATGACCAAAATACTGAGGGGGGTACTTTGAGGGAAAATTGGACAGAAATCATCCCGAACCGAGAAAATATCCTTTTAGAAAGTTTAGATATTTTTAAAAATCACCTTGTTTTGTCTGAACGTAAAGATGGTTTGACACAAATTCGCGTTTTTAAAAATGAACAAGAAGACCATTATTTGGATTTTGGCGAAGCCGTTTACATGGCTTATACGGGTATGAACCCTGATTATGATACAGATACTTTACGTGTCGGTTTTATGTCTTTGACCACACCGAGTACCGTTTTTGATTATGATGTTAAAACAAGAATCTTTACTCAATTAAAACAAGAAGCGGTTTTAGATGCTGGTTTTGACCCTAAAAACTATGTTTCTCAACGGGTGTATGCAACTGCACCAGATGGCGTAAAAGTGCCTATATCAATCGTTTATCGCAAAAATTTGTATAAAAAACGGCGGCAACCACTTTTGTTGTATGCTTATGGTAGTTATGGACATTCGATGGATCCACATTTTTCTTCGCCGCGTTTGAGCTTGTTGGATCGCGGTTTTGTCTATGCCATTGCCCATATTCGCGGTGGACAGGAATTGGGTCGTCATTGGTACGAAGATGGCAAATTATTGAAAAAGAAAAATACTTTTACAGACTTTATCGCTTGTGCGGAAACGCTGATTACTGAGGGGTACTGCGCCCCGTCAAAACTGATGGCAATGGGTGGTTCGGCAGGTGGTTTGTTGATGGGTGCGGTGATGAATATGCGCCCCGATTTATGGCGTGGCGTTGTAGCAGCCGTGCCTTTCGTGGATGTCATAACAACGATGCTCGACGAATCTATCCCTTTGACAACAGGTGAATTTGACGAATGGGGTAATCCAAAAGACAAGATGTATTACGATTACATGAAATCCTATTCGCCTTATGACCAAGTAACCACGCAACCCTACCCTGCTACTTTGGTCACAACAGGCTTACATGATTCACAAGTACAGTATTGGGAGCCAGCAAAATGGATGGCTCGATTGCGCGAACTTCGGACGAACAAACGCACACCGCTTTATATGTTTTGCAATATGACAACAGGGCATGGCGGCGCATCGGGGCGGTTTGAGCGATTCAAAGAAACAGCTATGGAATATGCTTTCTTGTTTGATTTAGTGGGAATTACGGAGTGATATATTTTTAATTAATGGGCAAAAAGTATAAATTTGCCTAAGATTGATTGAAAAGTGTTCATTTACAAATATTAACATTGCTTATGGAAATAAGATTAAAAATAGAATCAACAGAATTAAGTCAAGATATAATTGACAAAATTCGTCAATTTATCACACTCAATGGGGAAAGTGATTTGGAAATTAATATTCGACCAAAGAAGAAAAAAAAGTTTCCAAAAGAAACCAAAGACGAATATTTTGAACGGATTGACCGTGCTATTGACATGCTTGACAAAAATAAAAATCTAATAAGTTTTTCATCAGCTGAATTCCAAACTTTCGTTGAAGCTAAACTTTAAACTATGAGAAAAATTATTTTTGAACCTAATGCTTTTGAAGATTTAAATACATGGGTTGAAGTGGATAGAAAAGTCTTCAAACGCCTTTACAATTTGATAATTGAAACCGCACGAGACCCTTTTCAAGGTATTGGTAAACCTGAACCTTTGAAAGCCAATTATAAAGGTTGTTGGAGTCGTCGCATAACAGATGAACACCGCTTGGTTTATCGTGTCTCAGAAAACATGATTGAAATTATTTCTTGCAGAGGACATTATCAAGATTAACCAAATCTCAACATTTTATGAAAAATATTTAACAAAATACTGAGGGGTAACATTTGCTAACCGCCCCCATAATGTCCTTTATAGCGAGGGAATGATGTTGCGAAAATTTTAAATCCTCACAACGTTGTAAATCAATAAGTTACGAAAATTTCACACCTCCACAGTATTTTCACAAAAAAGCAATGAGAATGTAGAAAAATTCAAAAAAAGAGAGTTCCTTTATCAAAAATTTGTAGTCAAACCATTTTTCCTAACCAAACATTTTAACAAGAAGATTATGGGATTATATATCATTATAGTGCTTGCGCTGCTCGCTACAGGGGCTTTCGTAAGTGTTCAACAAGGTACGGTCGCTGTGGTGACGATTTTTGGTAAATATCAGCGCATGATGAAGCCAGGTCTTAACTTTCGGATACCGTTTATTGAGCAAATTTTTAGACGCGTTTCTACGCAAAACAAGTCCGTAGAGATTGAATTCCAAGCGATTACGCAAGACCAGGCGAATGTGCATTTCAAAACGCTTATCATTTTTGCTGTTATGGACGACAATGAAGAGACGGTGAAAAGAGCGGCATTTAAATTTATCAATGATGCTAATTTTATGCAATCACTCATCAGAACTGTCGAAGGCTCGGTACGGGGTTATGTGGCGACTCGCAAACAAGCTGAAATATTGGGCTTGCGCCGTGATATTGTCCACGATGTAAAGGAACAACTTGACCATGTACTCGAAGATTGGGGCTATCACCTCATTGATTTACAGCTCAATGACATCAATTTTGACGAAGAAATCACACGCTCTATGGCAAAAGTTGTTGCCTCAAACAATCTCAAAGCGGCGGCTGAAAATGAAGGTCAAGCCCTTTTGATTACCAAAACTAAAGGCGCGGAAGCCGACGGCAACGCCATACGTATCTCTGCTGAAGCTGAAAAAACGGCAGCGCAACTGAGGGGTCAAGGCGTGGCATTGTTCCGTCAAGAAGTGGCGCGCGGTATGGCGGATGCTGCTAAGGAAATGGAAGATGCCAAACTGGACAGTTCGATTTTGCTCTTTACGATGTGGACTGAAGCCATTAAAAACTTTGCGACAGAGAGTAAAGGTAATGTCATTTTCCTTGATGGCTCGACCGAGGGTATGGAAAAAACGATGAAACAAATGATAGCGATGCAAGCTATCTCACAGAAGAAATAGAAGAATGCCGCTTCAAACACTTACTCTGCCGTTGACTGTTAAAAGTTGGCGGCAATTTTTTTTTAAAGAACCCCTCAGTATTTTGTGTGTAATTTTACCAAAATAAAAAAAATCTGATAATGCCAAACAACTCTAAACAAGACAAACTCGAAGCTTTCGGACGATTGCTTGATATTATGGACGACCTCCGCGAAAAATGTCCTTGGGACAAAAAGCAAACGCTCGAAAGTCTGCGGAATTTGACAATTGAAGAAACATATGAACTGGCCGATGCCATTTTAGACAAAGACCTTAAAGGTATAAAGGAAGAAATTGGCGATTTGATGCTTCATATGACTTTTTATGCTAAAATTGGTGATGAAAAAGGAGCATTTGATATTGCAGACTCCTTGAATGGTATTTGTGAAAAACTGATTTCAAGGCATCCCCATATTTATGGCGATGTCGTGGTGAAAGACGAAGAAGAGGTGAAAGCAAATTGGGAAAAATTGAAACTCAAAGAGGGTAAAAAGTCTGTTTTAGAAGGTGTGCCACAGTCATTACCCGCTATGGTTAAGGCATACAGAATGCAAGAAAAAACCGCTAAAGTAGGGTTTGAATGGGATACAGCCGACCAAGTTTGGGAAAAAGTAGAGGAGGAAATTCAAGAATTTAAGGAAATGATACCCCTCAATATGCCCGCTGAAAAACGCGAAGAAGAGTTCGGCGATGTGCTTTTTTCGCTCATCAACTATGCTCGTTTTATTCATATTGATCCTGAAACGGCTCTCGAAAAAATCAATCGGAAGTTCAAAAGGCGATTTGAATTCATTGAAAAAAATGCACCCCGCCCACTTGAAGAGATGTCGCTTGCAGAAATGGACACTTTGTGGAATGAAGCGAAAGTAATAGAAAGAATTTAATGGTGAATGGTGAATAATTTAATAGAGCATGATAATTATTCACCATTCACCATTAAATTATTCATCATTATCTCAAAATTGTCATATTACCCCTCAGTATTTTACCATCATTGACATTTAACCTCAGGACATAATAATAAGTGCCTTCGGGCAACTCTCCGCCACTTTGGTTGACACCTTGCCAGTCATTATTATAAGGTTTGGCTTTGTACAAAATATCGCCCCAACGATTGAAAATGAGGAGTTCATTGTTGGGATATTGATCAATGCCATCAATACGCAAAGCATCATTTTTGCCATCGCCATTAGGTGTTATGGCGTTTGGAATATCTATAATTTGAACTGTAACAGTATCTTTTGGCTTAGGGTTTATCAAAATACGTACCTCACCAGTATCGCACAAACGCGTACAAATATCACTACAAATAGCAAATTTGAACTTTACGATACCAATAAATGATGTATCAGGACGATAAGTAAAACTGCCATTATTAAACAAATCAAAAGTACCAGCGATGGGACTTGTCAGTTGCGTGATGGTATAAGTACCTGTTGGCGCATTTTCGTTAACAGTACCTGAAATGGCTTTTCCAACTGTTGTCACAAGCGATAAGGTATTTGCTTTTGGTAATAATGGCAGAAAAATTTGAACTGTATCACGCACCGTATAGTTGGGGCAAATGGTATCTGCTACTGCCCAAACAAAAATATTGCGCCCATTTTGTAGGTTTTCAACAACTGATTTAGGGTCATTAGGGGTTAAAATCCGTACATTTCCAGTAGGGCTTGACCACCGACCAACGTATTGCAAATTTTCAGAAGCATCTAAAGCTACATTTGTTTGGCACACACTGCGGTCAATGCCAGCATTTGAACTTGGGAGAGGTCTAAGATTGACTCGCACAGAATCGGTCAATTGAGCCACACAACCATTTTTATCTTTAACTTCTAACAACACATAAGTTGTTGAAAAAGAAGGATTTACGGATAAAATTTGACCACTTATAACATTATCTATAAATCGGATACCTGTCTCGTCACGTAGCGTAATGTTGTATGTACCTACGGGATTGATATTAAATTTTAATAGCGCATTGTCAAAACGGCAAATTGTCGTATCACCTGTCAATCCCGCTATTAGTCTATTTTTAAAAATGATTGGAATACTCCGACTTGTTGCCGCACAAGGCTTTGTCAAATCCACAGAGCCATTCGCTAACGAGTCTCCAACAATATAAGCGATATAATAAACACGATTAAATTGTAGATTGGTAGTATCAAAAATGCCTGTTTTATTGCGTTTCAAAATATTCCCCCTTTGGCTTACCGAACCATCATGGATTATAAATTCTGATACATCATTGCCATCCAAACGAGCATCATTGAGCGTAATGGCACGACCTTTCAAACCATAACAAACGACGAGAGAGTCGGAGCGCAAAGTACCCGAAGCTGTATAACATGGGCAATTTCCCATGCCACGTACTTCATTTGACAGACACCCAAAGTTGTCTTTGGCTGTAAAATTATAAGCCGTTCCGCTCGGAATAAGATTGGAAGTAAAGTTGTTATTACTTGTACCAGATATTGTGCCGTTGACAGACCCGATCATCGTATAAGGTGCTGATGAACCCGTAATAGTGAGCCTAATCTGATATTCCGTTGCTTCTAAATTACAATCCTCTGAAACAAGAGTAAGCCCAGGCAATTCTTTAAAATCAACCCTAACAGAGTCTGCATGGTTGCAACCTACGGCATTTGCGGATTCAAACTTGAATATATAAACGCCTGATTTTGAAACAATAACCTCAGTTTGAGTCACAAAAGAATTGAGAAAGGAAACCGTAGCACCTATTGGTTTTTCTGCCACACTCCACGTTTGAACAGATGCTGTTGTTTGACCCCTCAGTAAAGTACGCGTTCCGCAAACAATTGTATCGTTTCCAGCATTGACAATAGGCTTAGTAACGACTGTAATAGTTGCACAAGTCCATAAACCTGCACCACATGAGTTGATGCCCCGCACACAAATTTGCCCACCTCGTGTCGTCCCTAAATTGACTGTAATTTGTGTACCCGTTGAGTCGCCTACAATACGTGCGCCTATCGGTACTTGCCATTGATATCCAGTTACTTCAGGTATAGCAGTGATGCTGAAAGTTGTCATTGCGCCTTCACAAAGGGTCGTTGTGCCAACTATATTGGCAGCAGAAGCAGGGGACATTTTGACTGATACATAAATCCGGCTTGGTTGTCCATCCGCACAGCCACCCAAAGGCACTACTCGAACGACGCCACTTGATGAACCAAATTTTATAACAACCTTATTGGTGTTTAAACCGTTTACAATCATGGCACCTGTCGGTACAGCCCATAAATATCCTCCTGCATTGGGGTCATTTTGAACTTCAAAAACAGCGGTCGAATCTTTACAAACGATGGTCGAACCCACCAAAGGCAATGAATCAAGCGTATTTTTTACTTCCACTGTAAAACATGCCGATTTTTTAAGATTACAGTCATTTTGAATTTCAATACAAACATTACCGCCCGTTGATGAAGACCAATCTACCACCAGAGTATTGGTTGTACTACTACCAACAATAACTGCTCCTGTTGGCACTATCCATTTATAAGCAGTAATAGCTGCATTTGCAGGTATGGAATAGTTGGTTCTGCTCATAGGACAGACTGTTGCCGTACCAGAAATAACAGGGCTATTAAGCGCAGCACTTCTAATATTAGTTTTAAAAGTGATTTTTCGAGTCAAATTACAAGAATTTGTCAGCGTTAAGCCAAGCGTTGCATTGCCTAAAACACCACCCCAAACAACCAAAATCGTATTTGTTGCTTGACCCCTCAGTATCGTTGCGCCTGTCGGTACTTCCCAATTGAACTGCATACTGCCGCCTAAATTGACGCTGTAAACAGATGTATCATTAGAACAAACTGACACATTGCCTTGAATCGGAATAGAATCAGGTGGTGAATTGCTGATTTGAACATCAAAACAAGTTTGAGTACCTGTACCACACCTATTTGTCGGTGTAAAACATACTCGTCCCGTTGCAGCAGTTGTCCATGAAACCGTCAAATTAGGCGTTCCTTGACCACTCGCTATCGTGCCGTTTGTCACAGACCATTGATAAGTTGTTACATTTGCGGTAGGTGTAACACTGTAATTACCCGTTGAGTTGGGGCAAACCGTCGCCTCACCTGATATACTGAGGGGTGTTGGCGTTTTCGCTACATTCACAGTTTTACAAATCGTATCGCTTTTACCGCAAGCATTTTCAGCATCTACACAGACCAATGCCGTTGTCGTACCCGCATTCCAATTTACGGAGATTTGGCTACTACCAGCTCCTGAAAATGTACCGCCCGAAACAAGCCAATTATAAGTCGAGCCACCTACAGGATTATTGATTCTATATATTTCAGAACGACTCGAACACCCCTCAGTAACACCCAGCAATTCGGGTTTAGATGGTACAATCCCGCTTTTTGTTACCGTAATGGTGCGTTCTTGTGAACAACTAATGCCGTTGAGAGATAATGTTAATTTGAATTTATAAGTACCTGCTAAAGTAACCGTTGCAGTCGAATTTGTACTAATGACTTGCCCTGCACCATTTGTCCATTCAAAAATAGCTACTGCTGTTGTAGGGTCTTTGTTGTAATTACCCGTTAAGGTCACATTGAGTAAAGTACAGCTTAAATCACCGCTTTTCACTAAACTTACAGCCGATTGAATGACTATTAAATTCAATGTTACAATAGAATCACATCCTCTATATGACGCGCCTACCAAAGTATCTTTATAAGTCCCTGATGTAGAATGATTGAAAGTTGTTCCTATCCGCACAGATGAACCAATACAAACCGTCGAGTCAATCGTTCGAGTCGCCATAGGATAATTCACTAAAGTCAAATTAACAACCGAATCGCAGCCTGTAATGGAAGTAAATGTAGCCGAATAAATACCAGGATTCAAGATGTTTTGATTGTTAAACAAGTATGTCTTATTCGCACATTTTTCGACCGTAATATCGCGTACTGAACGTGTACCAATGTCCACAAATTTACAACGCCTTGCACTCGTATCGCACCGACCAATTATTTGTACACATACACTATCTGCAACCGTTCCCCAATTGATATTTACTGAGGGGGTATTGTTGCCACTTGCAATGGTGGCATTATTACCCGCTATTTTCCAAATATAGCCCACTGCAAGTTCTTGTGCAGGAATAAAAAAAGCCAAGTTTGTTTGATTAGCACAAGCGACCGACGGACCTCCAATCGAGGGTACGGAAGTAATAGGTGACCCAAAAGTGCCAGCCATTAAATCAATTTGAAAATCACAAACATCGGCAGCAACGCCATCAAGCATGATATAATATTGTTTGCCAATCGTTAGCCGTCCTCCTTCAGGTACTTCTAAAAGGGTTTCCTCGCCATTTCTAATACCTGCATTACACGCCAAACGGGTATAACTACTGCAATTATTTGTCTCTAAAATAGAGATTTGTATGCCGTCACCAATACCACCCACACCCCCGCCATTACAATTGGATGCTTTAATTTTTAATTTCAAACTATCTGAACCTGCTATGAAAGACAGCCAAACATTATTTTGAATATTACCACAAGAAATAGTGGGACCAGGATTGTCTTGCGTATTGGATACAGGTAGAGTACCGCAGATAGGCATATCCTTAGCACATAAAACCGGTGCAGTGCTACATCTCAAACTCGGGGCTATCTGCGTACAACTGACGATGCGCACTTGACCGTAGCTGTCTGCCATGGGTATGGTTTGGTTCATTGCGTTTTTAAAAACGGTCGTATAATTAGGCGTATCGTTGATAAAATTGATAAGTACAGGTGAAGGAGAAGGAACTTGAGCAGAAAAACGAAGCCTAAATATCTGGGTGCCATCAACCAAAGTCGTGGGTGTACCCAACCAAGTAAAATGAATTTTACCAGCCGAAGCATTATTAATATCAATATTAGCAGATGAAAAAGCAGAGACATAATTATTGTCAACCCCTAGAAGTTGAAGTTTTGTCGCATCAAAACCAATGGAAAAGACATATTCGGTGATGTCTGTGAAACCACCAACAGTAATATCAATGTTAACAATATTAGGAATAGTTGTCGTTGTCCGTGTAGCATAAAGTCGAACGCTATCTACCATATTTGGATGGATAGTGACTGTGTTTGTTGCAAAGTTGGGTAAGCTAAAAATTAAAGAAAATAAAAAGCTCACCAACATCAAGTGTTTTTTAAACCGATTCATGGAAATATGCCTTATTGGAAAAATTATTGGAACCTGGGAAATAAGTATGCACAAAATTAGACCTTTTATAGAATTTCACAAATATATTATCATCTATCTTTGTTGGATGAAACCACATCATTTTTTTTTGCTAACTGCTTCAATCTTCGGCATTGTTTATACCCTAATTGTACCGCCCTTTCAAGCTCCTGATGAGTTCAATCATTTTTATCGAAGTTGGCAAATGACTGAGGGGGGATTTGTAGGCAAAAAAACCTCAGATAATCGGCTCGGAGACTCTTTGCCAACGAGTCTTTTGTCCATTTCAACACCATTCGTGCAGCTACCTTTTCACTTTGAGCAACGTATCAAAAGCAATACCATTTTTCAGTATTTAAAAACGCCACTTGACGAAAAACAAAGGACTTTCATAGACTTCTCCAATACTGCCGTATATCCCCCGACCGCTTATTTTTCGCAAGCGATTTCCATTTATGTGTTTAAAAATATAGGATTTACCCCCCTCAGTATTTTTTATATAGCACGACTTTTTACACTATTTTTGTGGATAGCAATCGTTTATATATCTATTAAAATCATACCTGTCAAAAAAGAACTTTTCGCTTTGCTTGCTCTCCTACCCGCTTCGTTGTTCATTAATGCGAGTTTGAATGCCGATGTCCTTACAAACGCACTTTCATTCTTTACTATTTCCCTTTTTACTAAAATGTTTTTTGGTAAAAGTAATATAAAAAAAATTAAAATATTGATTTTTGGTTTTACAACTGTTCTCATTTCCCTCAATAAAATTGTCTATTTACCACTCGTTTTCTTGTTTTTTTTAATACCAAAAGAGCATTTTATAAGTGTAAAACAGAAGTATATTTTATCACTTCTGCTGTTAACCGCAAACATCGCTGTGGTCGTTTGGTGGTCAAAATTGATAGCACCTTTATATATTCGTTTTGAAGATTACAATGCTGCATATCGTTTGGGTCAACAACTCAATGAAGGTGTTGACCCAACTGCACAAGCCTCTTTCATACTACACAATCCCTTTATTTTCACTACAATAATGATAACTTCATTCATCAAAACGATGCCTCATACGCTGATTCATTATGCGGGAAAATTTGGTTGGGAGAAAAATTATTTACCATTTTGGCTTATCGTACCCTTGTTTTTGATGATTTTACTGAGGGGGGGTGATTCTGAAAATTTGAATGACAATCGTTTTCAAAAAGACCTCAAATTAAAAATATTTATTGTCGGATTGATGATGTGCATGGCTTTAGCGACAGCGATGTATTTATTATGGTGTCCAGTTGGCAGCAGTTTTATCGAAAACCTAAGTGGTAAGTATTTTATCCCTATTTTTCCTTTGTTTTTTATGGCTCTGCCAACTCTTGATTTAAAAAAATATCGTTTTTTTACGTCTAATATATGGATAGCCGCTTGGTTGTGGCTGACTTTATTGTACGGTATGGGGCAAGTTTGGATACGATATTATGTTTAAATCAGAATGAGTTGAGTAGTGAGTAAAAGTTATATATAACCATTATATTTAATCTTTAAAATTTGAATAAGGCAAATGAAATTTACAGAAATCAACCCCTCAGTATTGTTCGAAATACAAGCTGCTTTGGGTAACGATTGTGTTTTCACTGACACTGAAACGCTTGATAAACACAGCCACGATGAATCTAAAAACATCTTCTTTCTCCCTGAAATTGTTGTGAAGCCAAGTGATACGGGGCAGGTCTCTCGGTTGCTCAAAATCTGTAACAACCATCAGATTCCAGTGACTGTGCAAGGTGGAAGGTCAGGTTTGTCGGGTGCGGCTTTGCCTATATCGGGCGGTGTTGCCCTTTCGATGGAACGTTTTGATAAAATTTTGAACATAGATGAAGCCAATTTTCAAGTAACTGTTGAGTCGGGTGTCATCACTGAACATTTGCAGAATGTATTGAAAGACAAGGGTTTATTCTATCCGCCCGACCCTCAAGGTAGAGGGTGGTCATTCATCGGTGGCAATGTCAGCACCAATGCAGGTGGTCCTAAATGCGTCAAATATGGTGTGACACGCGATTATGTTTTGAATCTCGAAATCGTATTGCCGTCAGGTGAAGTGATGTGGACAGCCGCGAATACCTTAAAATTTTCAACAGGTTATAACTTGACACACCTCATCATAGGCTCGGAAGGTACATTGGCAGTGGTCACTAAAATTGTTTTGAAACTCCTGCCATTACCGACTTTTAACCTATTAATGCTCGCTTCTTTTCCAGATGCCGAAGATGCTTGTGCAGCTGTGGCGGCGGTTTTTCAAGCAGGCGTAGTACCATCGGGCTTGGAATATATGGAACATGCGGTTGTCGCTTATTCAGCTCGTTATCTCGGTGTCGAACCCCTCAGTAAAGACCACGACGCTTACCTTATCATTGAGGTCGATGGTTCAAATATGGCAGTTTTATTAGAAGATTGTGAAAAAATAGCCACTGTTTTACAGGATTTCAAGGTGGGCGACATTCTGTTTGCAGACAATGAAGCACAAAAAACAGAAATTTGGAAACTCCGACGCAATGCTGGAAATGCCCTCGATGTACTGTCAACAGAAAAATGGGGCGAAGACACCGTAGTACCGCGTGCCAATTTGCCTGCACAACTACGTGGAATAAGGCAAATAAGTAAAAAATATAATTTGGAAATCGCCAGTCTCGGACACCTTGGAGATGGCAATATGCACATCAATATCATCAACAACGAAGTACCAACGGAAGAATGGTACGCCAAAGCTAAACAAGCCAAACGGGAAATTTTTGAGTTAACAAAATCCTTAAATGGTATGTTGTCTGCTGAACATGGAGTGGGTTATTCCCAAACACCTTATTTAGATATCTTTTTCAGTGAAACACACCGAGCTATACTGAGGGGTATCAAAAAAGTGTTTGACCCTAAAGGTATTTTAAATCCGAATAAATTTGTTTGATTTTCAATGTTTTTCAGGCAAAATCAAGCCTTCGTTAGGCACCCATTTGTCGTATTCCATGTAAAATGCAACGTCTTTTGCCGCTTGTTCGCCTTTGAGTTTTGAAACTAAATATAGTGCGCCATCAATACCCGCTGAAATGCCCGCCGTTGTAATCACTCGACCATTGTCCACAAAACGAACATCGGATAAGACTTTGGCAGTGGGTACAGCTTTTTTCAAATTATCAATACTCAAATGAAATGTTGTCACTGTCAAATTGTCCAAAAGGCCTGCTTTTCCTAAGACGAATGCACCCGTGCACACAGAAAAATGGTATTGTGTTGTAGCTTTACGGGCTTTAATCCAGTTAATTACAGCTTCATCGCTGCTTGCCACACCTGAATTACCACCAAAAAAAGCCAGTATATCGGAAGGCGGTGCATCGTCAATACTGTAATCAGGCATGACTTTCAGAATGCCTTGTGCGGTAATAAATTCCTTTTTTTTAGAAACTGTAAAGACCTCAAAACCAGCATAAGTGAACACTTCCATGGGACCTGCGAAGTCCAAAATTTCAACACCATTTTGTAAATAAAAAGCAATCGTCATCTTCTTTTCTTTAGGTTTAGCTTGCCTTTCGGCAATGTTTTGTTTTAATAAAGTCATACCACAATGATTACATTTCCCTTCTTTTTCAAATTGTAAAGTGTCGCAATCACTACCACAAGGTGGACAAAAGTAAGCGAAAACCTGTTTATACTGAGGGGTCTGTGATTTCAAAAAAACAGGAGACAACAGACATAAAGTGAGTGCTAAAACAGTATTTTTCATAATAGTAGATTTTAATTCTTGATAAAAACTGGCGCAAAGCTATGGCCACTATGGATTATCAACAAGGACAAGAAAGCGCAGTTTTAAGACAAATCAAAGAGTAGAAGGTAAAACGCCCATACGTTTTTTCAAGATATTGCGTAGTTGGTTGGTGCTTTGGAAGCCACAGGATTGGGCAACAACTTCGACTTTGTACTCTTCTTTCAACATTTGCATCGCTTTCTCAACACGCAAGGTTTCTATATATTCACCAACTGTAATGCCTGTTGTAGTTTTGAAAAGCCGCGTCAAGTTGCGCGGGCTTGTATACATTAGTTCAGCGAGTTGGTCAATTTTGATTTTTTCATCCAAATGAAGGATTATCCAATCTTGGATTTCATGGATATTGTTATTGATGTGTTGCCGATTTTGAATATAGATACTGTCTTGAGTAGAGCTACCATCACGCCGCATGTAAACAACTAATTCACGTGCAATTTGATATGCAAACTTGGCGCCGTGACGTTTTTCTAAAAGAAACAAAGCCAAATCTATGCCCGTTGTCACGCCCGCACTCGTATATATATTATCGCTTTGTACAAAGAGCCGATTTTTTAAAACCTTGAGTCCAGGGTATTCTTTTTGTAGTTTTTCCGTAAAATCCCAATGTGTTGTACACTCTTTTTTATCCAATAATCCTGCTTCGGCTAACATAAAAGCACCCGTACAGACAGAGCAAATCGTCGCTTTTACAGTATGTGCTTGTTTTAACCATTCAAATAAAGCGGTATTCTGTTTGTTCAAATGACTTACTCGAAACCCTGCAATGATGAGTATATCGTCTGGTTTGATGTCAATTTCAGAAAAAATAGATAAGTTTGAAAACCCCAAATTGGCAGAACTCTTTTGATTGGGCCTGTCAGAAACATAATGTATTTCATACTCGATGCCGTAGTTTGTAGCTTCATGAAAAGTTTGGACGGCACCTGCAAGGTCGAGTAAATGCGTACCGCTGTTGAGGTAAAAAAAGATGCGGTTGGTGTTATCTAACATTAAGTATTTTTTTATAATTATTGATAATCAATGATTTATAAAATATTTTTTAAATAAAAATCTATCTTTTTTAATAGAAATAATTTTATGAAAGTGATAAAAACAATGGGTAAATTTCTATTTTACATACTTTTTTAATCATTAATGAAAATAAACATGCAAGAGAATACGAATACTGTTTCTGACAATAATGACAGCAATAGCCATCATTTGAACGACAAAAGTTTCAAAACCATTATGAAAGTAAAGGAAAGTGCTTTGGAATATCTCCAAAAGTTTTTTCCAGAACTTTACAAACAACTCGATTTAAGCGTTTTTGAATTGGACAATACCAACTACATTACCAAAGAATTTAACGAATACTACTCAGATGTTGTGTATAGAACACAGTTGAAGTCACCGACGAAGAAACAAAAAAAAGAGGTGGCTATTGCTCTTTTATTTGAGCATAAAAAGAGTATTCAGTCCTATTTTTTACTATTTCTACAACTGTTGGAATACATCATATTTATATGGCGTGATGATATAGCCAATAAAAGAAAACCGTCCATCATCATTCCCATTATCGTATTTCAAGGCAAAAAGGGCTTAAAAGTGAAACAAATGCACGATTGTTTCAAAGGAACGCCTAAAGAGTTGCTTAAACACATACCTAATTTTGAATGTCATCTGACGAATGTACATGATTTATCTGATAAAGAAATATTGGATTTAGATGAAGATGGTCTTTTGAGAAGCCTATTTTTGGCATATACTTATTCAGAAAAAAAAGAAAGCATTCAGGAGATTTTAAAGGAAATTTTTAAATTCATTGATCACCACCCTGAACGGTTTAATTTTTTTCAACTGCTGTTTGATTTTTTAGCAAAAGAGGACTATCTTAGTGCCGATGAAACAAACGTATTATTTGCTCATTATTTATCACCAAAACAGAAAAAAGACATGTTAACGACATATCAAGTTTGGAAAAGGGACGGTCTAAAAGAAGGCAGACTTCAAGGCAGACAAGAAGGCAGGCAAGAAGGCAGGCAAGAAGGGGAAATTAATAAAGCCCGTTTAATGGTTCTGCGAGGCAGATGGAAAGGTGCATCAGCCGATTTTTTAGCCGACCAATCAGAACTGCCTTTCAGTGATGTAACAAATCTTCTGAAAGGGTACGATAAAGCCTACGAAGCGTGGTTGAATAAACTTTTTGAGGAAAAAATAAAACATTTGTCAGACGAAGAGGTGCATTACTTGTTTGATTTATTCAACAAAAATCAAAATTAAAAACAAAATTACCCCCTCAGTAAAAAAGCCTTCTTGATCTATTAAGACGGCTTTTTTTGTGTATTTTATTGAGACTGTACTTCAAAATCTACCATTTCCGACGCTCCAAAGCCGTTTTGCACAACAACAGGAAAAAGCCAATAATGGACAAAAAATACATAACATCGCCAATAACGACAACCCCACGTGAAATGGATGAATAATGAAAAGCAATGCCGAACATTTGTACAATATCATCACCTTTACCTACTAAAAATGGCAAACGAGACATGAAATCGAAGCCCCAATGCACAAAAAAGCATAAAAAAGCAGCCACTAAAAACGATACAATTTGGTTATTCGTCAAACTCGAAGCGAACAAACCTATGGCAACAAAGACGCTGCCCAACAAAAGCAAACCAATATAACTCCCCGCAATCGCACCGCTATCTAAATTGCCTTTTGGCGAACCTAATTCGTACATTGTCATATAATAAATCAATGTCGGCAACAAAGCCGCTGCCACTAAGGTAATTCCTGCGAGGTATTTTCCAATTATGATTTCCCAATCTCGAAGCGGTTTTGTCGTCAAAAACTCAATCGTTCCTGTCTGATTTTCTTCCGCAAAAAGTCGCATTGTTACAGCTGGGATGAGGAAAGTAAAAATCATCGGTGCGAGGTCAAATAATTGGTCAAGTGAGGCAACATTTTGATTCAATAGGCTTGTATCGGGAAATACCCATAGCAACAAACCTGCTAATAACAAAAAAATCGCAATGACCACATAACCAATGAGCGATGAGAAAAAAGTATTGATTTCTTTTTTGAAAATGGAGAACATGGTAATAGTTATGGGTTATGAGTTATGAGTTATGAGTTTGAGCGACAACACTCATAATTCATAACTCATAATTCATAACTATTTCAAATAAACAGGATTTCTATCGTTATATATCAAAACACATTTAAAGAGTTTTTCTTTTAACTCATGGGTTTTCAAATCATCGACAGTTGCGACGAGTTCGGAATCATCCGAAATGAGTTTTTTAAATGAATTGAGCGTTAGGTCAAAAACCTCTCCTGTCTCATAATTCATGAGCTTTTCACGCACAACAACTTCTTCTTTGGGGACATTTTTTGTAATGTAAGGCTCTCCTGTCTGTGGAATATATGCCGTTATCGGCACTTTCGAGTGTGTAATTGTCTCATAATTGAAATAACACAAACGACCCCTCAGTATCAAACCGGCAAAACAATAAGCCGTTTTTTCTAACTCCTTTCTCGGCAAATGTACGTAAGGGATACCGTCAACAACAACGCCCCAAACAGCATCAAGTGAAAGTGTTTGATGCGTTTTTTTAAACTTCGCAAACTCAATTTGCATCAAAAGCGTCTTGGGATTGACAGCTAAATTGGTTTCAAGGCTGTCCCAAACAACTGTGGGTTTATTGGCTTGCCAATCGGCATAAGTGGCATAAACGCCGTCTTTAAACTTGAAATTCTTAGTAATAACTGTAGGTTTTTGTGCAAAACCTCGCAGTATAGTGGCAATAACAAAGAGCCAAACGAGTTGAATTTTCATTATAAAATTGAATCCAAAATTTTAAATTATAAATACTTTTACTATTTTGTCAATTCTTGAAACACATCAGCAACGCTGTATACCTCTTTACGCATTTCTAAAATCACTAATTTTTGTTCCACTGCAAAATTAAATACATCAGCTCGAATATCATTTTTCAAGGATGAAGACAAACTAAACGTTGTTTTACTGATGGGGGCAACTTTGGTGATATTTTTAATTTTCATCAACACATTCTTATCAATAGGTTGTAAAAACTCAACAGTTACAACATTTTCACCACTTAGGCGGTTTTGCAAACCTTCCATCGTATCGTTTGCAACGATTGCGCCTTTGTTGATAATCATAACTCGGTCGCAGAGAGCTTGAACTTCTTGCATAATATGAGTTGAAAAAATCACTGTTTTTTCTTTACCCAAATCTTTAATCAGTTTCCGGATTTCGACCAATTGATTCGGGTCAAGTCCAGAAGTGGGCTCATCGAGTATCAATACTGAGGGGTTATGCATCATCGCTTGCGCCAAACCCACACGTTGCCGGTAGCCTTTTGAAAGCGCATTAATGGGTTTATTTTGTTCAATACCCAAACCGACACGCTCAATCATATCTGCTACGCGCTGCTTTTTCTTAGGCAATTTGTGCAAACCCGCTACAAATTCGAGGTATTCACGCACATACATATCCTTGTAAAGCGGATTATGTTCAGGTAAGTAACCAATTTTTTGACGGACTTCAAGGGCTTGGGTTGCCACATCAAAACCGCAAACCTCTGCTTTACCATCTGTTTGAGGTACAAAACAAGTGAGAATTTTCATTGTTGTCGTTTTTCCTGCCCCGTTTGGACCCAGAAAACCTAAAATTTCTCCTGCTTTGGCTTCAAAGGTGATATTATCCAAAGCACGTTGTATGCCGTATATTTTTGTAAGATTTTGAACTTTGACTGACATATATTATGGTAAATGGTGAATGGTGAATGTTAAACGACTTGATTTAAAAAACTTGATTTTTCAATTGTTTATAATAAATCAAAAAGGTATTATTCCCATACATCTTTTTCAAAACTGGTTTTGAATGCTTTAAAGCGACAAAATTAAGAAAAAAGCGTGTCCAAATTAACACATCTTCTTAAAGTTTAGTTAAACCTCCTAAATCGTGATTTTTTGGTGATATACTGAGGGGTATCTTTGCGTATGTTATGGCAATCACAAACGATTCTTTTAATAAAAAAATTTCAATTATGACTAAGCACCTTTTTCTTTCTCTTTTTTTCTCTTTCTCAACATTTTTTATCATAGCACAACCGTCTCACGAGGCTTTCAATACGCTTTTGAAAAAAAACGTCAGCGCGGATGGAAAGGTTAATTATAAAAATTTCAAATCTGAAAAAGCTACATTGGACAGTTATATCAAAACATTGGCTGATAATGCACCACAAGACAGTTGGTCTAAAAACGACAAAATGGCGTATTGGATTAACGCTTACAACGCCTCAACAATCAAACTGATTATCCAAAACTACCCCCTCAGTAAAATTACAGATTTAGACGGCGGAAAGCCATGGGATGTAAAACGCTTGACTTTTGGTGGCAAAAAGCTATCGCTTAACGACATCGAAAACAATATCTTAAGACCCATGGGCGATGCCCGTATACACTTTGCTATTAACTGTGCTGCTAAAAGCTGTCCACCCTTGTTCAATCAAGCATTTACCACAGAAAACTTAAACGATTGCCTTGAAACGAGAACAAAACAATTCATCAATTCATCTGCTAATACCTTGAAAAACAATGAGATAAAAGTATCCAAAATTTTTGATTGGTATGGCAAGGATTTTGGTAATGTCGCTACTTTTATCAGCAAATATGCCAATACCAAAGTGAGTAAAACAGCGACTGTTGTTTTTGCCGATTATGATTGGCGGTTGAATGAGTAATAGGTATTTGTAGAAAAAACATAAAAAAAGCGGCTTTTCGAGAAAAGCTGCTTTTTTTTGCAAAACCCATTTTTGTCAAACCGCTTGTATAATATCATACTTCGTCAAAATATGTAACGCACCCGCTTTGTCTTTTGCCACCACCGCAGGTATTTTTTTAGAAATATAACGATTCAACTGCTTAACAGGTAAGTCTTCATTGACGATTGGAAAAGGGGCATCCATAATGTCTTCAATTTTACTTTCAGAATGACGCATGGGGTTTTCCAAAAGATAAGTCAACACTGTATTTTCAGCAATTGAACCGACCATGTCGTTGTCTGTCATCACAGGCATTTGTGAAATGTCATATTTTTTCATCATGTCAAAAGCCTCTCTAACAGTATGTTGAGGCGTGACAGAATAGAAAATCTTATTCGATTTATTAGAAATAATATCTTTAACTTTCAATTCATCGTCAAGGAAGTTGCGTTCGCGCATCCAGTCGTCGTTGAATATTTTACCGACATAACGGCTGCCGTGGTCATGGAAAATGACGACAACAACATCGTCTTTTGCAAACTGGTCGCCTAATTGCAATAAGCCCGCCATCGCAGAACCTGCTGAATAACCCAACAATATGCCTTCTTCACGCGCCAAACGACGTGCCATCACTGCACCATCTTTATCGGTCACTTTTTCAAAAGCATCAATCAAACTGAAATCCACGTTTTTTGGCAAAATGTCCTCTCCTATCCCCTCAGTAATATAAGGATAAATTTCATTAGCATCAAATATACCTGTTTCTTTATATTTTTTAAAAACAGAACCATAAGTATCTATGCCCCAAATCTTTATGTTCGGGTTTTGTTCTTTCAAATATTGAGCTGTACCAGACACTGTTCCCCCTGTACCAACACCCACCACGAGATGTGTGATTTTACCATCCGTTTGTCGCCAAATTTCAGGACCTGTTGACTCATAATGTGCTTGACGATTCGACAAGTTGTCGTATTGATTCATCCAGCAAGAGTTTGGAATTTCTTTCGATAAACGTTCTGCAATCGAATAATAAGAACGCGGGTCACTCGGTTCAACATTGGTCGGACAAACGATGACTTCTGCCCCATGCGCCTTCAAAAGGTCAATTTTTTCCTTCGATTGTTTATCACTGGTCGTAAAAATGCAGCGATAACCTTTCACCGCTGCCGCCAAAGCTAAGCCCATACCTGTATTGCCAGAGGTACATTCGATGATGGTGCCCCCCTCAGTAATTCGCCCGTTTTTTTCGGCATCTTCAAGCATTTTGACTGCCATACGGTCTTTTATGGAGTGTCCAGGATTGAAAGTTTCGACTTTAGCTAATACCAAACAAGGTAAATCTGCCGTAATTTTATTGATTTTAACAAGCGGCGTGTTGCCTATCGTTTCGAGAATATTGTTTTTATAATCCATAACAGATGGGTTTTATATGGAAGTCAATTCGTTTTGACTTCACTGATTTAATTTTTGGGCGCAAAACTACGGGAAGTAAGCAACATACAATAAGATGCTGTAAATATTTCCTCGTGAATTAATGTATCCGATATGTTAAGTACGCAAATGACAATAACCGGGGAATTGACTTCCTACAACTATTTGATTGTCAATGCCTTGTATTATTCATCGTTTATCATTTATCATTACTTAGTTACTCATTTCCAACATTGAAAGCTTTAAAACTGCCTCTTTAAACTGCTCACCACGGTCTTCATAGTTTTTGAACAAATCAAAACTCGCACAAGCGGGCGACAAAAGTACAACATCACCCCCCTCAGTATATTTGGTAGAAACATGCACCGCCTCAACAGCCGAGTGTGCTTCTTCAATATTTTTGACAATAGGTGTAAAAAACTCAAGTATTTTATGGTTATCAACACCCATACACACAATGGCTTTAACCTTTTCAGAGACTATTTTTTCAAGAGCTTTGTAATCATTTCCCTTGTCTTGACCACCCAAAATAAGGACAGTCGGTTTGTTCATCGCCTTCAAAGCCCAATAAACGGAGTCCACATTGGTCGCTTTTGAGTCATTAATATAATCCGTAGCGTTAATAGTAGCAACAAATTCAAGGCGATGTGGCGCATTGACAAACGTTTCCAAGCCTTGTTGAATTTTAGCATCGCCCACTCCGCAAACGATAGCCGCAGCAATGGCACAAGATGCATTGAAATAGTTGTGCGGTCCACGCAGTTTGGTTTTTGACATATCAAAACGACCCCTCAGTATAGGACTATCAAATTGGGTAGAAATGCCCCATTCGTTAGCCCCGACGACATTTTTATCCATAAAATTCTGCATTTCAACGTCATCTTTATTGAAAATAAAAATATCATCTTCGGTCTGATTCATCGCTATCCGAAATTTTGACGCCACATAATTCGCCATTTTGTAGTCGTATCTGTCCAAATGATCGGGCGTAATATTGAGTAAAATAGCAATATTGGGTCTAAAATGAATAATTCCATCCAATTGAAAACTGCTGAGTTCGAGCACATAATAATCGTGCAGCGGCTCTTCAGCCAATAGCCGAGCAAAACTTTTGCCGATATTACCACCCACTGCCACGTCTTTTCCGGCAGTTTTCAACAAATGATAAGTCAGGCTCGTGGTGGTGGTTTTGCCATTACTGCCAGTTATGGCAATGATATAAGGCTCATCTTTGCCCCTATTTTCATAAGCAAATTCAATTTCAGACATGACGGGAATGCCTTTTTTATGAGCAGCTTGAATCAACTCAACCTTGTCGGGAATACCGGGACTTTTCACGATTTCATCGGCAGCTAAAACCAACCCCTCAGTATGTTGCCCACTTTCGTAAAGAATTTGAGCATCATCCAATTCTTTTTGAAAATTGTCTTTGATCGGGCTTTTATCACTGACAAACACCTCAAAACCGCACTTTTTAGCCAACAAAGCAGCCCCTACGCCACTTTCTCCCGCTCCCAGAATAACTACTTTTTTCATTATATATAATTTTTAGTGAGCCACGAATTGACGAATTTTGCCAATCTACAGTCAACACATAGATTGGAAAAATTCGTCAATTCGTGGCTAAAAACCACCTCAGTGCGAAGCACTACCGTATTTTGAGGGTGACCAAAGTCAAAACCGCCAGTAAAATACCGATAATCCAAAATCGGGTGACCAATTTGG
>JANOAU010000143.1:0-4370 GCA_031411275.1 Saprospiraceae bacterium
CAAGAAGCGACAAAGAGATTCCTCCTGAATGACAAAAGCGGCAAAGAGATTCCTCCTGAATGACAAAAGCGGCATGACAAAAGCGAAGTACAAAAGCGACAAAAAAAGCAATAAAAAATATATGGCAGTTCAAGACTTTACCAAACAAACAAAAGAATTAATTGACAATTTAAAAGGCGTTTGTACCTCTTATGGGCTTGGCAATGATGGCAACGAATTTAAAATCATTACACAAGTCTTTTTGTACAAATTTATGAATGATAAATTTGCTTATGAAGTCAAACAATTGGATAAACGTTTGCAAAACGCAGAGAATTGGGAGCAAGAAATAGCGACTTATACTGAGGGGGACTACGAATTCTTATTGATGAGCATGAATCCCGATAGTGCTAAACTAAAACGCGAACATTATTTGTCTCATCTCAACAACCGACAAAACCAAGAAGAATTTGCTAAACTGTTTGATGATGTTCTACGCGATATTGCGCTTTTCAATAACGATATTTTTTCTGTACAAACAGGTACAGGCGCAAAGATTCAATTGTTTGATGAATTGAGTCAATTCATTACCGACAAATCGCAGCGCGACAATTTCTGCAAAGCACTGGTCAATCAATTGGTTAATTTTAGTTTTGAAAAGATATTTGACCAAAAGTTCGATTTCTTTTCAACCATCTTTGAATACCTCATTAAGGATTACAATAAAGACGGTGGCGGCAAATACGCTGAATATTATACGCCTCATGCCGTTGCCAAAATTATGGCAGAAATTCTCGTTGATACAAAAGTAAGTGATGTTACTTGTTACGACCCGTCGGCGGGTTCGGGTACTTTATTGATGAATCTCGCACATACGATTGGCGAAGACAAATGCACGATTTATTCGCAAGATATTTCCCAAAAATCGTCGAGTATGTTGCGTTTGAATTTGATTCTCAACAATCTTGTTCATTCCATTCCCAATATTATTCAAGGCAATACCATTAATAAACCTTACCATAAAGATAAAAAGGACAATAACAAATTGATGACTTTCGATTATATTGTCTCAAATCCACCATTCAAACTCGATTTCAGCGATTACCACGCCGAACTCGATACAAAAGACAACCACAACCGCTTTTTTGCAGGTTTGCCGAATATTCCGAATAAAGACAAAGATAAAATGTCCATTTATCTCCTTTTTATTCAACACATCATTTTTACACTGGCGCCAAAAGGCAAAGCGGCAATTGTCGTCCCTACGGGTTTTATCACGGCACAAAGTGGCATTGAAAAGAAAATACGGACAAAATTGGTGGATGAAAAAATGTTGCGCGGTGTGGTGTCCATGCCAAGCAATATTTTTGCTACAACAGGCACAAACGTCTCGATTCTTTTTATTGATAAAGCCAATACCAAAGGCGATATTGTATTGATGGATGCCTCAAAACTCGGCAAAACGGTGAAAGAAGGTAAAAATCAAAAAACGCTTTTGTCAGAAGACGAAGAAGATTTGATTGTTTCCACTTTCAATCAACACAAAGCGGTTGAAGATTTTACAGTTGTTTTGTCTTATGACCAAATCAAAGAGAAAAACTACTCGTTTAGTGCGGGTCAATACTTTGATGTGAAGATTGAATACACGGATATTAGCCCCTCAGTATTTCAAGCCAAAATGGATGGTTTTAAGTTGAATTTAGATGCGCTGTTTGCGGAATCTAAGACTTTGGAGATGGAAATTAAAAAGCAATTGGAGGGGCTTAAGTATGAGTAAGATTACTAAATATTTACCAATTACAAGTGTATTAAAAGATATTATTGATAACAGAGGAAAATCAGTGCCTAATTCTCCAGAAGGTTTTCCACTTATTGCAACAAACTGTATTAAAAATTCAAGTATCTATCCTACGTTTGATAAAGTTAGGTATGTAGATAAACATACTTTAGATACTTGGTTTAGAGCACATCTACAACCTAATGACATCTTATTTGTGAATAAAGGTACACCTGGAAGAGTTTGTTTAGTACCTGACCCTATTACTTTTTGTGCTGCTCAAGACATGATGGCTTTTAGATGTGATGAAAAAATTATAAATTATAAATATCTTTTTACCGTATTGAGATCAAGTGAAATACAAAAAAAGATAGAGAATAATCATGTTGGACTTGTAATTCCACATTTTAGGAAACAAGACTTATCAAGTATTTTAATTCCGATTCGAGATTTAAAAGAACAAGAAAAGATAGGAGATATTTACATTAAACTTTCTCAAAAAATCGAACTCAACAACCGCATCAACGCCAAGTTAGAAGCGATGGCAAAAACGGTGTACGATTATTGGTTTGTGCAGTTTAATTTTCCAAATGAAGACGGGAAGCCTTACCGTACTGAGGGGGGGGAAATGGTTTGGAATCATGAGTTAAAAAGGAAGATACCCGAAGGATGGAATAATAGAACATTGTCTGATATTGGAAACATTATTGGCGGCAGTACACCACCAAAAGAAATTAAAGCCTATTTCAGTAAAGACGGTACAGCTTGGATAACACCAAAAGATTTATCATTGAACAGTGGCAATAAATTTATTACCAAAGGAGAAATAGATGTTAGTGAAAGTGGCATAAAAGCCGCTTCGCTCATATCATGCCGAAAGGAACAGTTTTATTAAGTTCTCGTGCGCCTATTGGTTATATGGCTATTTCGAGAGAACAAGTTAGCACGAATCAAGGCTTTAAATCATTCGTTCCGAAAGAGAGCTATTCAACTCCATTCGTATATTATACCGTAAAAAATGCTTTGCCTGCAATCATTAATAATGGAGTCGGCTCAACATTTAAAGAAGTTTCTGCTGCAAGTATGAAAACGATTGTTATTTGTGTGCCACCAACTTCAATAATTGCAAAATATACAGAAATTGTTGATGCTATTTTTGAAAGACAAAATTTATTGGAATTAGAAAACCAACAACTCACCCACTTACGCGATTGGTTGTTACCGATGCTGATGAATGGGCAAGTGCGGGTGATATAAATGCAAAAAAGCGGTAAAAGGGGCATGACAAAAGCAACAAAACGAGAAGCAGAAGCTTTGGAACATTTGGCGATTTATGTTTTGAACCGCTGGCACAACATGTTCGCTCGTAAGCCTTTCCAAAGGCGCAACATATTATTCAGCACGTCTCTGACGTGACACATAAGTCGTTAGCAAACAGCAAAGACACCCCTCAGTAAAGAATCAAAAAAAGCCTTGCAGAATGGACAACATTCTATAAGGCTTTTTTAATACGGCATCTATAATCATACGCTTCAATATTTTAAGCGTAACAAAAAGAATCGGAAGAATTGCAGCGTTTTTTCAGATAAAAAAAGATATTTGCAGAATAAAATAAAAACGATACACACATGAGAAAACAGCGAACACGCCAACATTTCATAGAAGATTTCGGTATGAACCATATCGAGCGTCAAGTTCTACATGCACATTCTACACTACAACGTTATCAATATGATTACGGCTACGATGCCTTTATCAATACCTATAATGAGCAGGGGGAATATGAAAATGGTATCATCCAAATCCAATTAAAGTCAACAGACAATCTTAAATATTCAAAAGCGAGGAAGGCAATCGTTTTTGATTTGGACAAAAGAGATTTAGAACTTTGGCTTTATTGTGACACACCTTTCATTTTTATTGTCTATGATGCCTTGAAAGAAGTCGCCTATTGGGTAGATTTATCCCTTTATTTTGAAAAAAATAGAGACTTTTTGAAAAAAGTGACTAAATTTGTAAGAATTCACATTCCTGAAGAGAATGTATTCACAGATAAAATAGTTCAAAAATTTAGACACATTAAAAACATTTAAAAAATGGAAGTAGTGGGCATATATAAAGACATGGAGGTCACTTATCAAGAATTTGAGCAAGCCTTATTGCGCTTGGGCTACCATAAAGTAACTAAACCTCATGCCAGACTTTATATCAATGAAGTCTATGATTCTATTATATCCATATCACATCTGAATACGCCTGATAGACTGATGATAAGAGGTGCATTTACAGCAGAGGCTTATTTAATGGCAATGAAAGGCGTTTTAGAAAACAAAGATGATATTGCTAAAATGATTGAACAAGAGCGTTTAGCGATATTGGAACGGACACAAAATATTCATCAAAACGTTTAGCTCTCACAACATCTATCGCTCATGACCGCCTTCAAACGCCATACATAATATTGAACACGACACCCCTCAGTAAAGAATCAAAAAAAAGCCTTGCAGAATGGACAACATTCTACAAGGCTTTTTGATATTACCAAACACAAAAGAGAAAAATTACCACTGACACAAAGTATGTCGCTCGTGAGCGTCTTCAAATGCGATACATA
>JANOAU010000144.1:0-28579 GCA_031411275.1 Saprospiraceae bacterium
CATCATTGTTTTAGGGCTACGCCCTGATTTGAAGGATATTTCGTATAAAAAGCTACCAACGTTTATCTCCTAACGGAGCTCTGCGGCTCTAACAGTTGCGCCTTTAGGTGCTGAACGTTGGTAGAAACAATCAAGTGCATGACTTTTTATCGCCCTGTAAGGGCAAAACCTGTTTTTATAAGAAAACCCTACCGATTGAAAGAGATATGCTAAAAATACGGTCTTGAATTTTGCTCTTTACTGTAATAACTGACGGGATGACGCTGAGTCACCCCGTCAGTTGTCGTTTACGACCCTTTCTTAATATTTATCGCTGCTGCCTTCTGTGTTTCTGCCAATTTATTGAAGAGTGGCACATACATATCCAATGTTTTTTTCAATTTAGCTATCTGTTTATCAATATTAGGCACAATGTCTTTTTCAGATTCTGCAATAGATTGAGACGGTTTGGTATCTGCGGAAGCGGCGGCAGAAGCCAAATTCGCCAATTTATTGTTCAGTTTGATAGGCAAAGCCAATAAATCTTGAAAAGCTTTGGCTTTGTGCTGAATCAACTCATCTTCAATTTGTTGCAAGCTATCGAGCATGGGTTTGGATACTTTTTCTATCTCTCTTTTGAAAGTCGAATCTGTGACACTTGCCATATAATCGTTGATTTGCTTGCGCGTGGCACGTAAATCGTTGACTGTTTTGTGCGTTTCACTCAATTTATCGCGCACTTTGATTTGGAACTTAGCACTTTCTACGAGGTCAGCGTCCGTTGCCTCAATACGTGGGTCTTTGCGAATCATAAAATCCTGTTTGCCAATCACTTCATTGCCCACAAGCATCTCGACGAAGTATTTGCCAGGCGGTACTTTCGGACCTACCACGCTCCCACTCCACAATAAGGCAGGCGGGTCGGTATCAATAGCATCAGCCAAGCGCATATCCCAAAGGAAAGTGTTCAAACCCGCATCAGCCGCCGCTACGCCTGGGCGTTGAACAGATTCTTTTTGATAAAAATCTTTTTTTATTTCTAATGCCTTACCTTTTTTATCTTTCGTACTCGAATACGTGATAATCGAATCACCATCAGCAGATATAAAGCGCAACTGCACTTCTTCTTTTGGCTTTTCTTTGAAATAATAATTGACCAAAACAGCATTAGGTGCGTTCTCCCCAGCTTGTAATTCAGGGCTTGAAATACTGCCACCACCCACACGCCACGCATCTTCAGGCTTCAATAAAACAGCTTTCTTTTTGTCATTCAGTAGGAATGAGGGGTCTTTCATCAAAGCATATACAGGCTCTAAATTGTCCAAAATCCAAAACGCCCGACCATGTGTCGCTACACATAAGTCACGTTCTGTTTTGTGAATCTGCAAATCATGAATCGGCGAAATAGGTAAATTGCCCTGCAAAGGTTGCCAACTACCCCCGTCATTGAAAGAGACATAAAGACCTATTTCTGTTCCAGCATACAACAAACCTTTGTAGTTCGGGTCTTCACGAATGACGCGGCAATAGGCGTTATCAGGCAACCCCTCAGTAATTTTAGTCCACGTCTTGCCAAAATCTTTTGTTTTGAACAAATACGGCTTGGTATCGTCTAATTTATAACGGGTTGCTGCCAAATATGCCGTACCCGCCTCATATTTCGAGGGTTCTATAATGCTCATCAATGCCCAATCGGGTAAACCAGAGACGCTAAGTTTAGACCAATTTTTACCCGCATCTTTTGAAACGTGCAAATAACCATCGTCTGTTCCAGCCCACATCAAACCTTTTTGAATGGGCGACTCTGCGAAAGTAAAAATGGTTGCAAATGTTTCTGCACCTGTATTATCTGCCGTAATCAAACCGCCAGAAGAACCTGTTGTTTTAGGGTCATTCCGCGTCAAATCAGGACTAATCAACTCCCAAGAGTGACCCCCGTTTGTGGTTTTATGCACAAATTGAGACGTACAATACAAAACCTTGGGGTCATGTGGACTAAATACCACTGGAAACGTCCATTGAAACCGATATTTCATTTCATTCGCTCCCGCACCGAGATAAATAACTGGATTGGCAGAGATACTTTGGTTTTGACCATTTTTAACGTTCAATTTCTCTAATTCACCCATATAATTGCCGCCATAAACGATGTCTGAATTGGTGGGATCAGACACGACATAGCCCGATTCGCCGCCCGTCATCACTTCCCAATTCTGCCGATTGAGGCTAAAACCATCGGTATTACGCGACTGAATCCGAATCGAGGAATTGTCCTGTTGTGCGCCGTACAGATGGTAAGGAAAATCGTTGTCTAAAGAAATATGATAAAATTGAGACGTTGGTAAATCCAATTCTGTAAACGTTTGACCTTGTGTATAAGTCACTTCTGCACCGCCATCATCGCCCAAAATAAAGGTATTGGGACTCTTCGGATTTATCCAAATATCATGACAGTCACCATGCCCTACTCTGATGTTGCGCGATGTTTTGCCACCGTCACCTGTGTACCAAAAACCAACATTTAAGACGTATAAACCATCGTGGTTGCCTGGGTCTGCGGCTATTTCAGAAAAATACCAAGGGCGTTGACGCAGATTTTTGTCTGTATTGACTTGCGCCCAAGTTTCGCCACCATCCTCACTTCTGTAAATGCCGCCGTTTTTATTTTCAACCATAGCCCACACGCGGTTGCCATCGAAATAAGAGACTGCAAACTCAATTTTACCCAACATCCCTACAGGCAAACCCGGTTTCTTAGAAATATTTGTCCAAGTGGTGCCGCCATCAGTTGATTTATACATACCAGAGCCTTCGCCGCCACTCGACATTTGGTAGTTGTTACGATAACATTCCCAAAGCGAAGCATACAGGATAGACGGATTGGTTGGGTCAAGCACCACATCAATCGCACCTGTTTTGTTATTGGTGGGTGCAAGGACTTTTTGCCATGTTTTGCCACCGTCCATGGTGCGATATACACCCCTATCTTCTGCATCCATAGACTTGTCTACACGGCCAAAAGGATTACCGAGCGCAGCGACATACACAATATTTGCATCGCGTGGATGTACGACCAAACGACCAATACCCCACGACTTTTTAAGCCCCAAATGTTTCCACGTTTTGCCTGCATCGGTTGACTTATAGACGCCATCGCCGAATGAGATATTGCCGCGAATCTCTGTCTCACCCATACCCACATATATAACATTGGGGTCAGAAGGAGCCACACAAATGGAGCCGACACTGGAACTTGTAAACGTGGAATCTGAAATAGGATTCCACTTCATGCCGCCGTCCGTTGTTTTCCAAACACCACCACCGACAGCACCGAAATAGTAAGTCAAAGGTTGGTCTGCATGACCTGCCACAGCGAGACTCCGACCGCCGCGATAGGGTCCGACATTGCGCCATTTCAGATTTTTAAGAATGGGATTGTCATTGGTACTTTTTGCAGTTGAGGCATTTTGAGCAACCCCCTCAGTATAATTGAGTAAAAAGGCACAAAGACACACCCAAAAGAGCGTAGCAGTTTTTTTCATTGTTTAATTAGTTTGATTAGATGAATTGTTTTAATTGTGAAAAGGCTGAAAGTTACTGTTTAGATGTATTTGCTGGATAGTGTTTGCGGTATTTTTTGCTAAATTGGACTTGGGTTGCTGTCTTTCACTCTTTCTTCTCCAAGAGCTTTCTGATGGCTGCTACGTCTTTCATTCTTTCTTTGGGAATTATGCCCGCTTTTTCAAACGTATTCAAATCAGCAAGGAAGGCATCTCTGTAGGTGGGCATATCATTGTCTCTATCAAACGCCTTATCTTTCCATTTCACGTATTCAACTTGCGCCTCTTTTAATTTGCCTTGTAACAAAAGTGCAGGGGCCAGATTTGTGTAAAGGTATTTATCGGTGCTGTCTGCTTTAATACCTGCCCGAATATCTGTTTCACTGTCTTTGAATTTTTTTAGAAAAAAGCCAAGCCAAGCCCGATTAACATAAGCCTCCGCAAGCACAGAAGCGTAGTCCTTAGGCAATTGTTGCCACCGTTTGTTTAAAGTATCAATCAATACGCCGTAAAGATTATATTGGATTAAAGTATCCCTTTGTTTTTCAATATTGTTTTGCAACAGCATTATAATATTGTCTGTATTTGTTTGCCCTTCCTCCTTATTTCTCGCTTTTGCGATTACCGCATCGTGTTGTTTGCGTTCATCGGACTGTTCCCATTCTCTCATCATTTTTTTATATACCGTCGTGTCCTCTGTTATTTTATGAACAAAAGCCGTGCTATCGGCAATATACTGAGGGGTATCTTTAGGTTCAATGACCAGCCCTTCTTTTGCCATCTCGTATAAAGAAAACGGATACACATTGTCTTCAATACCATTTGTTTCAATATCCCACAATTTTGCCGTTTCGTCATAGCCACTTGACAATATTTTATGGCCATTGGATGAAAAAGCAACGCATAAAACAGCAGTCTTATGCCCGATAAATGTTTTTTCAGCTTTTGCGCTTTCGACATCCCACAGTTTAACCGTTTTGTCATAGCTACCCGTTACAATCTTTTTACCATTCGGTGAAAAAGCGACGGCGGTCACAAAAGACGTATGACCCATAAACATTTTTTCTACCGTTGCGCTTTGGGCATCCCACAGCTTTGCCGTATTATCCCAACTACCTGTGAGAACTTTTTTGCCATCAGATGAAAAGGCGACCGAGGTAACGGCACCCGTATGACCTGCGTAAGTTTGTTCAGCTTTGCCCGTTGCAACGTCCCATAGCCTCGCTGTTCCGTCTCGACTACCTGTCAATATCTTTTTGCCATCAGGCGAAAAGACAACAGCATAAATCTCTTCTTTGTGTCCACTAAAGGTTTTTTCTTCTTTTGCGTTCTCGACATCCCATACAACTATTGACCTGTAACTGCCATTTGTAACGATTTTTTTGCCATCAGGCGAAAACGCAAGGGCGCGTACAGTGTAGGTCATAATAAAACTTTTTAGCAATTTCGTACTTTCGACATCCCATAACTTCATTGTCTTATCATCACTACTTGTCAATAGCTTTTTGCCATCAGGTGAAAAGACAACAGCAAAAATCTCTGCTTCATGCCCTATAATTTTTTTTTCTGGCTTTGCACTTTCTGCATCCCACAGAATAGCGGTTTTATCCTTCGTAGTTGTCACAATCTTTTTGCCATCGGGCGAAAAGGCAACAGCGTTTATTAATTTTGAATGGGAAGTAAACATCTTTTCAGCATCCGTTCTTTCGATGACCCACAGCTTTGCCAGTTTATTGTAACTGCCTGTAACCACTTTTTTGCCATCGGGCGAAAAGGCAACAGCAAATATGGGAGACGACCCAATCAGCGTTTTCTCTGCTTTATCGCTTCCTATATCCCACAGCTTTACAGTTTTGTCATAACTACCTGTTATGACCTTTTTGCCATCGGGCGAAAACGCAACGGAAGAGATATATTCTTCATGTCCACTAAACGTTTTCTCTACTTTACCACTTCCTATATCCCACAGCTTTGCGGTATTATCTCGACTGCCTGTCAAAATCTTCTTGCCATCGGGCGAATAGGCAACGGCAAAAACCTCTGCATCATGCGCCATAAATGTTTTTTCCACAACCCCACTTTCCACAACCCATAGTTTTGCTGTCCTGTCAGCACTACTTGTTACAATCTTTTTGCCATCGGGCGAAAAAGCGACGCCTGTGACAATCGACTTGTGACCTATAAAAGTTTTTTCGACTGTAGCTGTCTCGACATCCCATATCAATGCTTTGTCCCAACTACCCACTACTATCTTTTTGCCATCGGGCGAAAAAGCAACAGCAGAAAGTAAAGCCTCATGCCCACTGAATATTTTTTCTATTTTGCCACTTTCGATGTTCCACAACATAGCCGTATTGTCTGAACTGGCTGTCACTATCTTCTTGCCATCGGGTGAAAAAGCCACCGCAGACACGTATGCGCTGTGCCCAACGAAGGTTCTCACTACAGTTGCCGTCTCCACATCCCATAGTTTCGCGGTATTATCCCAACTACCCGTCAGTATTTTTTTACCATCAGGCGAAAAGGCAACAGATTTCACAACGAATTGATGCCCTCTGAATATTCTAAGATAAAAAGCAGCGTCTGGATTATTAATGGTTTGATGATAAATGTCGCGGGTGTATTTGTTTTCGGGGTGGTGCATATAGTTGTAGTACATCATCCGCATCGCCAAAGTGGAGTCCATGCCACGTATTTGCATAAAAGCGGCGGTGTTTTCGGCAGCGCGAGCGGTTTTGTCAGAGATTTGTTTTTCTCTTTTGGCATTGGCAGCTTCTTGTTCGGCGCGTTTTGTGGCTGCTTCAGCGCGTTTTGTGGCTTTGTCTGCTTCTGCTTTCGCTGATTCAGCCTTTTTCTTTTCGGCAATCGCTGTCTGCTTCTGCACTTCAATGCCTTCAAACACTTTGTCAATCAAAGCATCTGCCTCCGCAATATTGGCATTGGGATACGCTTTTGCCGCTTTGCAATACGCTAATGCCTCTTTAAACTGGTTTTGTTTCAAAGCCAAGTGTGCCTTACTCATATTGCAGGCATAGTCGTAGCACTTTTGCGCCGTCAATACTGAGGGGGTGCAAAAAGCTATGAAGCCAATGAGTCCTATACCTTTTAACATTCGAGCGACTGAGGTGTAATTTGACATGTTTGATCTTTTTAAATGCCTTTTCCAAACATCATTGTTTCCATTGCTGCCATCTTTAGATGGAGGGATTTTTTTATAGCCCCCCATCTAAAGATGGCGGCAATGGAAACATCTTGTATCACATAGCCTGACAGCCTTTAGCTTTTATCTTTTGCGCTATATCATCAATCTTCTTTTGCAACGCCGCTTCTGTGCGTGGATTCGTACGCATATCTTTTATCCTTTTCAACATATCGGCATCGGGACACGCATCGTTTGCGGGGATGATATTGTTCTCGATATTGTCCAACAGTTGTTTGAATTCGCTGGCGGCTTTAGCATCTTCGGCGGCTTGGCGTTCTTTTTCTTTCTTTTCGGCAATTTCCAAACTGGCTAAGGCTTTGGCTTCTGACTTTTGGGCATCAAAATAAAACCAAACGGCAATACCCAAACCAATCAAAGCCGCCACCGTAATCCCCAATAAAACCCGCCGCCGCGTCCCTTCTCTCTGTTGCAAATACTTAACTTGTTCACGGCTTTTGGTTATCAATTCCGCTAAAGCATCCTTGTAGTTCGGCAACCGTTTCAATCGCTCATCATATATAGCGACTTTACTCAAATCCAATTCATTGAGCAAACGTTGTGTCGGTTTGCCATCACGCACCCACGCTTCGTGGGCGAGTTGCAGTTGTCTTGCAAAGGCTTTGAACTCTTTGTCTTCTGCGGAACGCAATTCGTGGATTTGTTTCGCCACCACATCATGCACGGGTTCGTAGCGTTCCACATCGTCTTCATCGGCACGAAGCAATTTGCCTTCGCTGAAATAATTGAGCGCGGTTTTGACTTTACCCCCCTCAGTATTGAGGGCTTTTGACAACTCCGTGGCTTTGCGCGATTGCTTCGTACCTTCGTCTGTTGCGAATTCATCAAGCATCCGAGCCGCAAAATCATTGGGCAAACCCAACGTGGCAAAAAACACTTGCGCCGCTTCCAATTGTGATTCAATAAACCGTTTCAAAACATTGCCCAACTTACCAACGGCATTAACGACCCCCTCAGTAAATATCGGATGTCGGATTTGGGATGTCGGCTGTACGTTTCCGAAATCCGACATCCCAAATCCGACATTGGATGTTGCTTTTTCGTATAAATAATGCAAATACACTTGAAGATACGGCAAATGCGCCGCTTGTTTGCCTTCTTTCACTTGTTGCAATATCTGGGCAGCGGTCTCTTTGCCGTGTTCTAATGTCACGTCACCCGCTTCGCACATCTGAACAATCACATCACGCACTGTTGCGTCTTTCATCGGTTCAACGCGGAAACGTTTGTCAAACAGCGTTGGCAAAACAGGTTCGTATTCATAGAGATGCCCAATATATTCCTCGCGCATAGACAGGATAATTTTACAAGGCAAAGGTTTTTCTAACAGTTTTTGGATGTCTGTGAAAAACTGCAACCGCTCCTCGTGGTTGCCGAGCGTGAATATCTCTTCAAATTGGTCGAATACCAAGTAAATCGGTATCCAACGGATTTCGTGCAGTTCAACTATGGCTTCGCCGAGGTCGGTGATTTCGGTTAGTTCTGTCAGTCGTGCCAATTCCTGCCGCATCGTGTCGTTGATATTGTCTTTACGGCGTATCGAGACACGATACCAATCTGTCGTCTTGAAAACTTTAGGCAACCCCGCATTGATAAGACTCGTTTTGCCTGTTCCGGAAGCCCCATAAATAACGACGAGCCTTGTTTGTTGCAACAAACTATACAAGGCATAAATCTCTGCATCGCGTCCGAAGAAGATGTTTTTATCGTTTGAACTATACGGCTCAAACAGTTTGAAAGGCGAATGGCGAATGCTGGATGGTGAATGGTGAATAGTCGTTTCCATAACTTTATGATTGTTTTAAATCACCCCTTTGGGGCTGGGGGTCAGGAAAGTGTTTTTGAATTCGGTTAAATAAGACTTGAATTCACCCGCGTTTGCCATCAAATGATTGGCTTGATGTGCAAAATCGGCTGTTTCGCCGACGTGCAGCAGATTGACATGGTTCTGCGTTTCGTCAAATTGCCAAATCTTACTGGGGTTTTGGACGGATGCAAAATGGTATTTAGGCTTACCTGTTGCATCCGCAAAATAACCTGTGAACAAATACAAATCCACTTCACTGTTCGTTTTTTCGGTAAACACATTGCGGTCAATGAGAAAGGGGAAAAGATTCATCGTCGTGTCCACATCAATTAAATTGTCGAGGTCGCTGTCATCTGATTTATAACACAGAATGGATTTATTCTCCAACATCTTACTGCCGAATACCGATGTCGGGTCCGCTTCTGTCACCACAAGTTTAGAAACGACATTGCCGAATTCGGTTGCTACATGGCGGAAGTTGACGACGTTGATGCCCCGCACCGATGCCATAAAGTAAGCTGTGACGTGTTTTAATGCTTGAAAAGCTGTTATCAAATACTGTTGAGCTATAAAACAGTTTTCCAAAGATTCATCTTCATTGAGCCGTACCCGCTGCTCAAAATAACGTTTTTGTTGATAAAAGTAATTACAAGCCTGTTCAAAGGCAGGTGTATTGAAATAGCCGAGCATCTCCCCCGTATCTTCATCCGAATATGGATTTGCAATATCCGCATCAGACAACCAATGCAACAAACGCGTTATCAAATCTTTATACCCCAATGGCGATTCCTGTACGCGGTCTTTCTTCCAGAAATCCAAAATCTCTTGAAAGTCCACAGGTTTATGTTGTAAAGCCTTTATTTGATCTTGCCAAATTTGGGCAATCAAAACCGAAGCCGTGTGGTGCAACAGCGTTTCAAAGAGAAAAACATAATCGTACAACAACTCACGATAATATTCACTTGATTTGTCATCAGGTTCAGCCGTTATTTGACGAATACGCACACCGAGTGTATAAGACAGCGTTTTGAGCAACTCCGAAATCTTTTTGCCATTTGCCATATTGCCCCGCCGCAGATTAGTCGCTAATTTTTTAATCGCATTAAAGCTGGGGCTGTCCACGTTTTCCAAAGCATAAATCAAATTGTCTAAAAAAATGGTGTGATTGACCCCCTCAGTATCCGCCACCATTTTTGCAGAAAACGGCAGCGTGTAATTGCTGTCTTCAAAACCTTCACGTATATATAAACCCCAATCAAAACTATCGGTTTTAATATCCGAAATACGCCCAATGCCGCGTTCATTGGTGAAAGCGATGCCTTTTTGTTGAAATTTAGCATCTTTAACAACCTCTTCAAACGCTTCACGCACAGGACGACCCAATGACAAATATTGATAAAACTGCGTCGCGACCCAAACAGCTTTGCTGTCTTCAATCGGACGTTGCGTGGCGATGACAAACGGAATATTGGCGGCATGAAAATAAGATACTTGCCCTTTGGAGGCGCAGCCATTGATAAAAACCAATTTAAGTGTTCCCAAAGACTTCAATTTATCGGTCAAAGCCTGTGCGTCAGCATCAGTGTCATTTAAGCGCAGCGATGCACCATTAGCATGACCAGCATAATGCAGCACTTCCACCTCACGGTTCGGCATATTGAGTTCTTTGATGATGTCCGCCGTTGTGGTTTCGGGCAGTAACACGACTTCATAGTTTTTACGAGATGCCGCATTGAGCAAAAACTGAATGTCTTTGCCTTCGCGGGCAAGCATTTGCAGCCTATCGTTTGGGTCATTAGCTGTGATGATGAGCGTGTTTTTCATTTTGATTTGTTTTAAGTCCTATTGCTTGGGTTTGGCAAATATAGTAAACTGAAGTATAATAACATGACCTTTTTTATTCAAACATATAGGTGCATAGCGCACATAAGTAATGATGAATGATAAATGATGAACGATGAATAATGTAAATAAACATTTATTATTGGGCATTTTCTAAGGATATGAAAAGAAATAAAAGGGAAATGTATTTACCACAAGTATTTGATAATCAACTTCTTATATTATTCATCGTTCATCATTTATCATTCATCATTACTTATGTGTCCTATTTGGCTATATGTTATAAAATTGACCCTATAATTATTTTCTGCTTACATAAAACTCTTATAAACAGCGATAAAATGCGCTATCGTGCCTAATAAAGTCAAACAATGCCAGACAGCATGTGTGTATTTGCGACTCCGCCATTTGTAGAAAACGATACCAATCATATAGGCGAAGCTACCGTATAAAATCCATGAAAAGACCTCTAAACTCATCGTTTTGGAAATCGGTTTGGCAACAAAAACGAGCATCCAACCCAAAAAAACGTAAAGCGATAAAGACAGCCATTCCAATTTACCCGTGAAAAACAATTTAAAAACGATGCCTAAAAGGATGATGCTCCACATGGTTGTCATAAAAAACAACGCCTCATCGAAAGGAATATATCTGAAAATAATGGGCGTATAAGTGCCGCCAATCAAGAGGAAAATGCAAATGTGGTCGCAGATATGCCAAGCGTTTTTTTTTCTCGGATGTTGAACAGCATGGTATATGGTTGAAGATAAATACGTTACCAACATACCGCCACCAAAAATACAAACCGTTAATACTGAATATTTTGCACCATAATTTGCCGCTTGTTTTATTAAAATAGGCATCGCTATGAGCGTAAAGACAACACCTAAACCATGTGTCAATACATTTATTTTTTCTTCTTCGAGCGTTTGTGCGCGGTAATTTTTCATTTTTCACTTTTCATTTTTCACTTTTCATTTTTCACTTTTCATTTTTCACTTTTCATTTTTCACTTTTCATTTTTCACTTTTCATTTTTCACTTTTCATTTTTCATTTTTCACTTTTCATTTTTCACTTTTCATTTTTCACTTATCTATTTAGCCATTATTTCAAAAACTTGTTCTAAGCGATTACCATTTGCATCCACTAACGTTAAACGGTGTTTGCCTATGGCGGGTTGTAAAGCGATTTGATGAAATGTTTTTGTTGTGGTAATAAACTCATTGTCTAAATGCCAATAGATTTGAGCGTCCGCTTCACGGTGGGCAACACGGAAAATGGTGGCACTGGGTTTACCATCAAAATCTATGGGAACATAAATTTTTGTTATAGATTTTGGATAAATCAACTGCATGGGGTTTACTTTACTGTCAACGGTGCGACAATCGGCGCGATACTGAGGGGGTGGTTGGTAATTCGGATGGCGCGGTTTGAAGTAAAACTCCTGCAAAGGAGGCAGCAAAAACCAAGGGCGATGCACCATATTTCGAGGGTCTTCACATTCGCCAGTGACTTGATAGTGTTGCGTTTTATCCAAGTGTATCAATTGATGAAAAGCACAGGATTTGACTTTTATACCCGTTTTTGTTGCCCAAACAGTATCTTTTTCGCATAAATCGGTGGCTCTGTAACCACTTTGACGGCAGACTTCTATTTTCATCATATCGTCATAGGGTTGTTCAAACCATTCGTTTTTAGTCGGTAAAGCATTGAACACATCAAAAAGAATCGGTGCTGCTTTTTCAACGCCAATCAAGCCGGGGCGACCTTCACCATCGGCATTACCGACCCAAACACCTACGGCATACTGAGGGGTCAAGCCAACGGCCCACGCATCGCGGAAACCGAAGCTGGTGCCTGTTTTCCAAGCAATGGTTTTTGACGAATTGAACAACTCCCAGTTGCCTTCGCCATCGGGACGTTCCACCTCTTTCATGGCATCTAATGCCAACCAAGCCGCAGAAGCCGACAATACTGAGGGGGTGGTTTGTAATGGTGAATGGTGAATGGTGAATGATGATTCTTTTTTCTTGAAAACATAATTGGCTGAACGCCAATCATTTGGGGTATATTTATTTTCAAACATGTACCAATGTTTAGCCGTTCGAGCCATCGAAGCATAGGCGTTTGTAATCTCCCAAAGAGAACCTTCCCCGCCACCCAATATCATTGTTAATCCATAATGGTCAGGCGAATTGGTAAAAGATGTAATGCCTAACTTTTTCAAATGATGATAAAACTTCTCTATGCCATATTGATTCAACAAACGGACAAATGGAATATTGAGCGAACGTGCCAATGCGCGACGGGCTGGAATCACACCGTCATACGTTTCTGCATAGTTTTCGGGGTGATAACCACCAATTTCAGTCGGAATGTCAACAAGTAGTGAATTGGGCAAAATTTCACCTTCTTGTTGGGCATAAGCATACAAAAAAGGCTTCAAAATACTACCCGTTGAGCGCGGCGAAGGAATGATGTCCACGTCTTCGCCATGCTCCTTCCCTGCCCCAATGATGTTGCCGCAATAAGCCAAAACATTGCCTGTTTCGATGTCCGTCACAAAAACGGCGGCGTTGTAAATACCATTGGAAATCAAGGTATTGTGATGTATTTGCAGGATGCTATTGATTTGTTTTTGTAGGTTTTCATCTATTGTTGTCCGCACCCGTGAGCGTTTACCTGTTCTAAATATTTGTTCCTTAAAAACCCTATCAAGCAGGTGGGGTGCAGACTGTGGCAACGATAAAGGCTGGTCAGGCAACGGTTCTTCTTTTGCCAACTCACCTGTGGCACGGTCAATCTGACCCCTCAGTATCAGGCGCTCCAAAAGGCGATTTCTTTTGTTGAAAAGGGCTGGGCGATTGCGCGCGATGTGTATGAGCGAAGGCGCATTGGGTAAAACAGCCAACATAGCAGATTCTGCCCAAGTGAGTTGATTCGGGCTTTTGCCAAAATAACGCCACGACGCCGCTTCAAGACCCACGACATTGCCGCCAAAAGGCGCATTTGAAGCATAGAGTAACAAAATATCCTTCTTGGTACGAGTGATTTCAAGGCGCATAGCCATCGTCGCTTCAATGAGCTTAGTGAGAATATTACGTGGTTGATTCTTACGAGCCATACGAATGGTTTGCATCGTTAAGGTTGAGCCACCACTTACAACTTCTTGATTTTTAATATTTTGTACAATGGCACGACCCAATGAGAAGGGATTCACACCTGGGTGATAATAGAATTGACGGTCTTCAAACTCCAATAAACACTCTATAAATTTTTCGGGCAAAGTATCAGTCGCTGGGAAACGCCATTGCCCGTCAGCTGCGATACGGGCATTGAGTAGTAAGCCATCGTTTGATTCCAAAACCATACTTGTAGGGTCGTTGAACAAAGGCTTTGGCAAACAAAACCAAAAGGGAATGAAGAGAACGCAAAAGCCAATCTGCGTTTTGCGGCGATGTTTTTCTAAGAAGAAAATTTTAAGATTTTGCAGTTTTTGAAACATACATAGTTATTGGTTATTAGTATTTTCATAAGTCCTTTTTTATCAAATCATTACGAAAAGAATAGGAAGGAATTATTTAACTTCACCGACTTAAACCACTATTCAATAAGGCACAAGTTTCGGATTTTTTATTGATAAAAAAGAAAAAATACTGAGGGGGGTCTTTTGTCTTTTAGTTAACAATTCCTTAAAAATGTAAGCGATTTTGAACACAGCGCAATTTACAAAATGGATTGAAGTTAAAAAACAACGCAGCGATTTGAAAAAAGCGCAACAAGCGGGTGAAGCACCTAAAAACAACTGATTCGACAATAAATAAATGGGAAAAGCCCACTGACCCAAATCAGTGGGCTTTCTTTTTCGTCATCTTTAGTCAAAAAAAAGTTTATTATTCCTATTCGTTAAAGAATTCTTAAAGCTGGTAAGCTGTTTAAACTTCACAATTAAACTATCGTCTTAAAGGTATTCTCAATGAATGAGGATAGAATTTGAAGGAAAAATATTTATTAAAATTTAAACAGAAATTCACACATGAAAAAAGTATTTGTTTTATTCGTCGCTATTTTAGCTTTTACGGCTCATAGCTTTGCTCAATCTGCTACGCAAACTGAAACGCAGAATGCTGCAAAAACAGAAAGGATAAGAACCCACAAAGAGGGCAAAGGCAAACACGCGGGTGCAATGGACATGCAAAAAGAATTGAACCTCACAACTGACCAATCTAATCGCATGAAGGATATTGGTAACTCTTACAAAGGCAAAATGAAAGCCTTGAGAACCGATAATACTTTGAGCAAAGAGCAGAAAAAAGCGCAAATGGCTGACATTAAAAAGTCGCACGACGCTGAAATTAAAGGCGTTTTGAATGCTGACCAGTATACTAAGATGACAGAAATGAAAAAACAACGCCGTGATAAAATGAAGGCGCACAAAAGTGAGTGGAAAGGCAAGGGTAAAAAACAAGGTGAGGCTAAAACCGCACCTAAATCGAACTAAACAATCGGTTACAGTCGCATGAATAAGCCCGCTGATTTCGGTCAGTGGGCTTCTTTTTTGTCCAAAATTTTAAATTGGTTCTATCGCCATGAAAGGAATTACAAAATCAACACATAACCATTGGTAGCTAAATTGCTAAAATCATCGTAACTGACCCAAATATAGCCGCCGTTGCCCCACTCACGTCCCCAGCTATTGAGTAGCTCCACTGCTTTACGCTCTTCGTCATAGCCGACAACGACGAGGAATTGCGTACCCGCCGCGTGGGTATCGCCTGACGAAGCCTGCCAAAAACGGGTTTGACGCAGGTTTTTAAATTCTTGGGTTATTTGTATTTCAACAACGACAGGATTGCCCCGCATGACGGCTTTGCGAAGGTCGTAGAGCTTCTGTGAAGGGCGAGTTGAGGATTGAAAAAGTTTGATATAGTTCTTGATTTTATATTTAACGGCTGAATATACTGAGGGGGTCAAATTGGGCGAATCGAAGGGCAAAATAGCCGCAGAAACAGTTCCTGTGTTTCCGAGAAAATTTAGATTGTCCTCAACTGAACCTTGTGGCATTTGTAAACGTATGAAATCGGGTGATAAGTTGTCTTTGTAGTTATTGTTGAGGTTGATATAATATTCGAGTGCATTTGCCAAGGCATAAGTCGCAGAATTGGCTTTTTTGCCAGCTAAGCGGGGTGGCATCATATACGATTTAAGACTTTGCTCATTGAGCAAATCTTTGGAAGAAGTGCCAACCCCCTCGATAACAAGCAGATATTGATCGAGCGATTTGGTATCCATAATGCCAAAAGCACCTTTTGTCTGTGGAGACGAAAGGGTGATTTGAGAGATACCAGAATAATTGAAAGACAAACAGATGAGGATGCAGATGAATGAATGTTTCATATTATCAGATGTTTAGTTAGAAAAACGATTGAGCCGCTTTTTTCTTGTTTGTAGAATAATAATTTTAGTTTTCCAATATGACTTTTATCAAAAACATGAGAGCAAAATGGTAAAAAATCGAAACAATTTCTTAGAATTTGCGTCACAAATAAAGGTATATTTTTAGAATGGTTTGTTTTTTGTATAAGTTTTATTTAATTAAATAATTTTCATCACATATGTGATAAATTAAAAAATAATTAATACCAATTTCTTACAAAATTATTGGTAAATAAATATTTACACATGAAAGTATTTAAAATAAAATAAATGTAGTTTCATAAATTTTTTTTTCGTAAAATTTTATTTTTCAAATCTGTGACTTGACAATTGAAATTATTCTAAAAATACTATTAGCTTTATGTCACAAAACTAAATAGAATGAAGAACCTCATCGAAATAGCGAAAATCGTCACTAAAAAGAAAGTAAAGAAGATTGAAATCTTTGACGATTATTCATTGAAAAACAAAAACTCAAAATTTAATGAGTTTTATGAAGCATTAATGGCAGGGAAGTTTCGCAACGACCGCGATGCTGCCACTTACCTTCAAGACTGCAGCCCGACCGATGATAAGTATCGTCAGTTGAAATCTCGTTTTCGTAAACGGTTACTCAACACTTTATTTTTCTTAGATGTCAATTTACCAGACACATCGGGCTACGACCGTGCATATTTTACGTGTAATAAGGAATGGACTTTGGTAAAAATTCTTTTGACTAATGAAGCAACTTCAACAGCCGCGTCGTTGGCGCGCCAAATTTTGACAACTTCTTTGAAGTATAAGTTTGCTGATTTGATTGTCAACTGTTCCCGTATTTTGAGAACGTATGCTGCGCAATCAGAAAATGAAAAAGACTATGAAGAATATGATGGGTATATCAAACAATATAAAGACATCTTAGATGCTGAAATCCGTTCTGAAGAACTGAACCAGCGGGTCATGATGAATTATTTCAGACCTGTCACTGAAAACTTTGATTTAAAAGAACGTATTGACACGTATTGTGATGCACTGATTGGCTTGTCTGAAATCTATGATTCGCCAATCATTTTTTACAATATGTATTTGGTGTGGACTTATCGCTACGAAATGTTACAGGATTATGAATCCATGATTGAGGTTTGTTCTCGGGCTGAACAATTTATGAAAGACAATCCAACTTATTACCAAGAAGAGAAAATGGCGACTTTTCAGTTGAAAAAGATGTCTGCTTTCTTACATTTAAAGGATTATAAAAGGGGAAAAATCAATGCCGAAAAATGTTTGCAGTCGTTTGAAGAAGGCTCCGAATTATGGTTTACGTTTATGGAATATTATTTCCTTTTAGCTATGCACACCGACAATCACATCAATGCGATTGCTATTCTTACGCGCGCTTTGGGTAATACCAAATTCAAAAGATTGAGCCATGAAGACCGTGAAAAGTGGAAAATTTATGAAGTTTACATGAATTATGTCATCGAAGTGTTTGGAGAACAAAACCCTGTTTTACGTCGTCAAAACAGACGTATATTTAAGGTATCTAAATTTCTGAATGATCCGATTATGTATCCAAAAGAGATGAGGATTTTTACTATTTTCCTCATCATAGCGCAAGTTCTTTTTCTATTGGAACAAAAACAATATTCTCAAGCCTCTGAACTGATTGACCGATTGAAAAACTATGCGAATCGGCAATTGAAAAAAGAAGACTATTATCGCCTAATTGCTTTCATTCGTTTATTACAACAGTTGGCAAAAGCAGAGTACAAGTTATCAGAATTGACCAGTACGGAAAAATATGTTGCTCGACTGCAAGAAGTTCCTTTTTCTTATCGTGGTCTGATTTCGGAGTTAGAAGTCATCCCTTATGAGCAACTTTGGCAAATCTTATTGAGAAGAACGAAATAGTTATTGGAAATTGGTTATTAGTTTCGACTAATTTCAAATAACTAATAACCAATTTCCAATAACCAATAACTATTTCGTTCGTCGAAACAAAAAGATTTATTGCAACCTCTTGTTGTTCAAAAAAGTCATTAACGGTAAGATACTTAAAAGTATCCCCGATGGAAATTTTAGAAGCCGCCCGAGCGTTCGCGTTCGGTGCGGTTTTTTCAATTTATTGGTCAATATTTTTCATTCCGCGTAATGTACGGGTCATTCTCCTCATCATCAGCTGCCCAATTGTGATTGGCTAACCATGCTAAAGTAACGCCGCCAAAAAGCATCAGAAGGCGAAGTACGAAGCCCAATAAGGGTCCACCTGCATCCAACCACAAAAGGAAAGACAACTTTACACCGACTAAACTCAATACCAGTGCCGACGCACCGAAGAGGAATAAAAGAAAAGCAAGTAATATAAATATCGTTTTTTTCATTTTTATTTTTAAAACCTTGAAATAATCAATTTGTTGCTGCAAAATTAAACAAACCCTTTAAATTTGCACATCTTACCAAATAGAAAAATATGATTCAACTGATTGAATGTCCAAGAGATGCGATGCAAGGCTTGCCTGATTTCATAGAAACCGATGTGAAATCGGCTTATATAAACCAATTATTGCGTGTCGGGTTTCATACCCTTGATTTTGGCTCTTTTGTGTCGCCTAAAGCGATTCCGCAGATGCGTGATACCGAAGAAGTGCTGTCAAAATTAGATTTATCAAACACACCAACCAAGCTGTTAGCCATTGTCGCTAATGAACGTGGTGCAGAACAAGCAGCGCAATTTCCTGAAATTTCCTACTTAGGGTATCCGTTTAGCGTCAGCGAGACTTTTCAGCTACGCAATACCAACGCGACAATTGGTGAGTCGGTCGAACGCGTCAAATTCATTCAAGAAACGTGTATAAACAATGGAAAAGAATTGGTTTTATACATTTCGATGGGCTTTGGCAACCCTTATGGCGACCCTTGGAATGCCGAAGTGGTGATGGAATGGGTGAGTAAATTAGCGGATTTAGATATTCGTATTTTTTCTCTCTCTGATACTGTGGGGGTCTCCAATCCACAGAGTATTGGCTATTTGTTTAGTAATCTCATTCCCGCTTATCCAAAACTTGAAATCGGCGCACATCTACATACACAACCTAATAATTGGCGTGAGAAAATACATGCTGCTTACCAAAACGGCTGTGTCCGCTTCGATTCAGCGATGAAAGGCTTTGGCGGTTGCCCGATGGCAAAAGATGATTTGACGGGTAATATGGCAACCGAAAATTTAATATCTTATTTCACAGAAACCCCTGAATCCCTAAACATTGACTTCCAACAATTTATTCGTTCATTGAGTATGGCAAATGATGTTTTTCCGCATTGATTTCTTTTTTATATACAATTTTTACTCTAAATATCGTTATTTTTGCACTTTATTAAAGGAATCAAAAAAAAATAAAAAATTACAGCCGTCATGTCTAAACTCAAATCGAATTTTTTTCTTGTTTTTTTCTCTCTTACTTTATCTACCACTTTTGCCCAATCCACCCAAGATAGTTTATTAGAACTTTACACCCGCTATTTACAATTGACAACTAAAACAAGTCAATTGGACAGTATGCACCGTGTTTTAGCTTCATTACAAACCCAATATCAAAATTTTGATGCCATTTTGAAGTCCAATAATGAATCCATGAAACGCATCACAAATGCCCAATTGTTTTCATACGACAGAACCCTCAAGCAGCAACGTTCTAAAATTATCAATACTATTGATTTCATCCGCAGCGCCAACACAAGCCTTAATGCAATGCAAGTTGTGGGCAGTGTCTCCAGTTATTTAGACCAAATTGGGCAGCTTAATAATCCCTCAAACAGTGAGTTGGGTTTTGCTCTTTCAGATGACCTTATTAAAATTATTGATGCCCGTATTTTGAGTAAAAAAAAGCTGAAAACCGACCCTAATAAGTTTACAGCCATCGTCAAAGAGGTCATAAACTCGCCAGTGACCAATGCATTTACGAAGTCCATCCCGATTGTTAGTAACATTAAAGGCGTCATTGATTTAGTGATTAATCTGACGGCTACTGAAAAAAATGTTGAAGTAGAAGATTTCGTAAAAATGAAAAACGATATGAAAAAGTATATCGAACATTACGAAGGGTTAGAACAAGCCAATCTCAACTTCACCTCCAATCTCAATAATTTGAATGTCCGTTTAGATGCCCTAAAATTGATTTTGAGAAATTATACAACAGAAAGATTACGACCCATCAACCCCTCAGTAAATCTGGATACTTTTCGCAATTTGACGCATTTGGTCAATCGCCACTGCAATAAAGAAGATGCAGAAATGAAAGTGGATAGAATTATGGAAGAATTTAAAAATACAAATGGCTCATTCAACTACGAAAAAGCATTGAGTGACAATCGTTTATACTATCCAGAATTTGCCGTCAATCAAGCACAAGTCATTTATGATGAATTAGAAAGTGTCTCGCGCGGCTTTATGTCCAATCTTTATACTTATCAAAACAATATAGAAAAGATTTTGACCAACTCCAAAAACAATAAATTGGGTGATGTGGGAAAAATTGATATGAAGATAAAAACACTGAATAGCTTACTCGGTAGTGTGACAGATGCCATTAAAAACAGTGTCAATTTAGAAGATTTGCAAAACAAATTGCATCGCATAAACAGCTTTATGATGCCTTAATAATAATGGTGAATAATTTAATGGTGAATGTTTTACTATTCACCATTAAATTATTCACCATTCACCATTACTAAAGAAAACTATGAACAACATTGGTTTATATGGTTTAGCCTTCCTGTTAGGTTCTGTAAAATTCTTATTTGCCGCTTCTATTGTCAGCACAACGGCATTAACACCCCTTGAAATAGCGATTTCGACAGGCTTAGGTGCGCTCTTTAGTTTCAATATTTTCTACTGGTCATCAGGCTATTTCATGCGTATCGCCAAAGAAAAGAAAATCCGAGCGATACATAACGGCACATATAAGAAGAAAAATACTTTCACAAAACTGAATAAGTGGATGGTCAAAACCAAAAAGTCAAAAAGTGGCTTTTGGCTTATTTGCTTGTTCGCGCCTTTGTTTTTATCAGTGCCAGTAGGTTCAATTATTGTTGCTAAATTCTATCGGCAACACGCCTTAACTTATCCTGTTGCGATGATTTCTTTGAGCGTTTTAGCTTTTGTTTTGGCATATTTGAGTGAGGCTATTTTTGGAATGTTCAAATGATACCCCTCAGTATTTTAGTCCAATCCATAATCTTTAATCTTACGATATAAAGTACGCTCCGAAATCCCCAAATCCTCTGACGCTTCTTTACGCCGATTATGATGTTTTTTCAAAGCCAAAACAATAATTTCTTTTTCTTTTTCAGCCAAATTGAGGGAAGCATCTACGGCTTCTACTTTGTTTTCATAAGTATTAGACTGCGGATTTTGAATGATAATCGGTTGGCTTTTATGTGACCTAACGGATGGACTATCATCTGTGGCATCGGTATAAACCTCTTCACCATAATCCTCTTCATTATGGGTAAAATGATTGGTATGAGATTCAAAATGACCAAAATCAGCTCTTGATACTGAGGGGGCCGGTAAACCTAAATTGTTGGCACTGAATGAATGCGGTGGTGTTAAATTGTTGTTTTTTATCAATTCAGCAATGACCGTTTTCACGTAGTTGAGGTCATTTTTCATGTCCACCAAAAACTTGAACATGATGTCACGCTCTTCAAAATTAGAATCACCATTGGCATCTTTCTTTGCGGTCGGCAAACGGCTATCCATCAAATGTGGTATTTGTTCAATTAATTGTTCTGCCGTAATAGTTCTTTCCTCCGACAATACGGACAGCCGTTCTGCCACATTTTTTAATTCCCGAATATTGCCCGGCCATGTATAACGCTCCAATAAAAGGCGCGCTCTTTCATCCAATCGTATTGTTTCAATACGGTGGCTTTCTGCAAAATCAAGGCTAAATTTCCTAAAAAGCATATAAATATCTTCTGAACGCTCCTTTAAAGCAGGCACTTTTATCGGCACTGTTGACAAACGATAAAACAAATCCTCTCGAAATTTTCCTTTCTGAACCGCTTTCACTAATTCAATATTGGTGGCAGCAATAACCCGAACATCTGTTTTTTCAACCTTTGAAGCACCGACACGTACAAATTCCCCATTTTCCAAAATCCGCAATAACATCGCTTGTGTATCCAGTGGCATTTCACCGATTTCATCCAAGAAAATAGTACCCCCATTCACCGTTTCAAAATACCCTTTTCTATCACTCACCGCCCCTGTAAATGCCCCTTTTTCATGTCCAAAAAGTTCAGAATTAATCGTTCCCTCTGGAATAGCCCCACAGTTAATCGCAATAAACGGACTGTGCTTACGCTTTGATAATGAATGAATTATCTTAGAAAAAGCCTCCTTTCCTACCCCACTTTCGCCTTGTATCAAAACCGAAAGGTCAGTTGCAGCAACGCGAACAGCTGTATCCAAAGCAGCATCGAGCAATTTTGAGGTGCCAATGATGCCAAAACGTTGTTTTATGGCTTGAAGATTAGAACTCATATATTTATTGATGTATGGTGAATTTTGAATGGTGAATTTTGTAAAGGGTTATACTTCAGTTGCTCGTTCTGGTTGATTGTTAAATTCGACGCGACGGTATATGTCTTTTAATGAAATATTACAATCGCCGATAGGGATATTTTCATCATCTTCAAAATACTCCATGTCATGCCAAAGACGGTCTTTTTCATCATCTCGTTCAAGTACTCGAATATATTTATCCGTTTGAGCGACAAAGATGATTTGCTTCAAACTTTTCATGGTTTTATAACACTTTAATTTTGTTGTCAAATCAAACATCTCAGTCGAATCCGATAAAACTTCAATCACTACTGAGGGGTTAATTGTCGCTTCTACATTTTTTGACATTTGTTTAACCTTTTCTCCGCCACAAACAACTACGAGGTCAGGGTAAAACATTTTCTTACACTTTTCAACCCATAATTCACGGTCACCCGCATAGACATCGCAATCTTTTTCAAGAAGGTAGGCATCAATAAGGCTGGTTAGATTCGTACAAATTCTACCATGGGCTCTTGTAGCTGATTGAATATCAATTACTTGTCCATTATGATATTCTAACCGACGTTCACCATCAGCAATCATTTCGAGATATTCATCGAGCGAAACACGTTTGTCTTTCGCTTCCAACTCATCTTCTTTTTCTTTTGGTGCAAACCCATGTTGTGCTTGTGGTTCATTGAGTTCTTCTTTCATGGTATGTTGTTTTAAGTTTTAATAATATCTAAGATTTAGAAATTTTAAAAATTTCTGAATCTCGTTTTACACCAACTCCCCAATCAAAGTCGCACTCGTCGCACTATTCACTTTCACGAAACAATAATCACCTGCTTTCAAACCTTCGATTTTAGGAAAAACAAGCATTTTGTTTTGAGAATTTCTGCCTTTAAATTCTTGGTCAGACTTTTTAGAATCGCCTTCAATCAATACTTTAAAAGTTTTACCTATCTCTTTTTTGTTGTGTTCCAAGGAGATATGATTTTGCAAACGGACAATTTCATTCAAACGGCGTTTTTTTACCTCGTCAGGAATATCGTCCTCGTATTTCTTAGCCGCAGGCGTGCCAGGACGTTCAGAATAAGCAAACATATAAGACATAGAGTAATTTGAATACGTCATAATGCTCAATGTTTCAGCGTGTTCCTCCTCTGTTTCACCACAAAAACCAGCGATAACATCGCTTGAAATGGCACAATCGGGCATAATTTCATAAACCCGTTTGATTTTATCCATATACCATTCGCGGTTGTACGTCCGATTCATCCGCTTCAAAATACGTGAATTGCCAGACTGAACAGGTAAGTGAATGTATTTGCAGATATTATCATGTTTTGCCATTGTATGAAGCACATCGTCTGTAATATCTTTTGGATGTGAGGTTGAAAAACGAATACGCAAATCAGGACTAATGGCCGCAATCATTTCAAGTAAATTAGAAAAATTAACTTTTGAAGTCAAATCCGAATCAACCACAGCATTTTCTGTCGCCTCACCACTGTCGCCTGTCGCCTTCTCACCTGACCACTTGTAAGAATCCACATTTTGACCCAAAAGAGTGACTTCACGATAGCCTTTTTCAAATAAATCCCTCGCTTCTGCGACAATACTGAGGGGGTCGCGTGAACGTTCTCGGCCACGTGTGAAAGGCACGACGCAGAACGAACACATATTGTCGCAACCCCGCATAATCGAAATAAAGGCTGTAACACCATTTGTATCAAGGCGCACAGGGGCAATATCGGCATAGGTTTCTTCTCTTGACAAAAAGACGTTGACACCCTTTTCACCATCTTCTGCCCCACTAATGAGGTTTGGTAAATCACGATAAGCATCAGGGCCAACGACTAAATCAACGAGTTTCTCTTGTTCCAAAAACTTAGCTTTCAAACGTTCAGCCATACAGCCCAAAACGCCTACGAGAGAGCCTTGTTTTTTCGATGTTTCAAACACCCTCAAGCGTTTACGCACCGTATCTTCCGCTTTTTCACGAATCGAGCAAGTATTGACCAATATCAAATCAGCCACTTCCATCATCCGAGTCGGACGATAATTCGCATCCGCTAAAATCGAAGCAACGATTTCAGAATCCGAAAAATTCATCTGACAGCCGTAGCTCTCGATATAAAATTTCTTAAAATCTCCCCCCTCAGTATTTTGCTCAAATTCTTGAAACAAAACTTCTCCTTGACGGTCTTCTTCTATTTTTTTACCCACTAAAGGTAAAAAATCAATGGTCGGGTTGCTGTCGTAAAGCATTATATAAATATGAATTATAAAATATGAATGATGAAGGCGCACAAGACCCCTTTTCGTATTTTTTAAGGGTGCAAAGTTAACCTTTTTTGTCAAAAGGCGTGACAAAATGTCAGTTCTAATTTTTAATAATTTCAAGTATTTAACTGGGAAAAATGGCAAAATTACATTTTTAACTTTTTAGTTAAATCATTTAATTAAGCTAAGACAGATACAGAAAGAGTGAAAAATCTTTAAAAAGATCAAATTTTATAGATAAATACAAAATGCGTGGACAAAAAAAGCTAAAATGGCAAAATACACGTTTGAATTTATATTATTATTTTTTAACTTTTTAGTCAAATTGTATTTAAGTAGATAAACAGAAATAAACGGGAAATTGATTTCGTGGAGATATTTGATAATCAACGTTTTAAGCTATTCATCGTTCATCATTTATCATTCATCATTACTTATTTAGATTTTTAGCACTTTTACTATCTTCTGAATGAAGGATTTATTTTGCCCTAAGGCAACTAAAATATTAAATACAGACGGAAAACGGTTGAAAAATAGCATCATTAAGGTACTTCTTTTCAACTCAAAGCCTACTTTTTTATAGACTGTCGTATCATATTGCTTCATAAAATCAGCCGAAAAATTGGCGGCTACAAAACACCGCATTGCTTGTTGTGCGGCAAAGTAGCCACTCCACATCGCTTTGTCAATGCCATGACCTTGCAAGGGGTCAATCAAGGCGGCGGCATCACCACATAACATAAAACGATTGCCCGAAAGAGGTCTTTTTTTTGTACCCAGAGGTAAAGCAAAGCCTTTGATACCTTCCATTAATGCCGCATTTTGAAATCGAGGAGCGATAGAGGGCAATGTTCGTGTAATCGTATTTAATGTATCTCTCAATTTCATATGTTTATCATTTTGGCTGCTATTATTCTGCAAAATGCCAAATCCGACGTTCGCAAGCCCATTTTCAAGCGGAAAAATCCAAAAATAACCAGGTAACAATTCTTTGAAAAAATGAAATTCATTGACCCCCTCAGTTAAACCTTCGACTCCTTGATAGTAAGCCCGAACCGCCGCACAAGAATGATTGTCTCGCAAATCAAACTGTCCTAATTGGCGTGTCACAACCGAATTTGCTCCATCACAACCAATAACAAGAGCCGCTTTTAGAGATGAATTATCTTGAAATTGACAACTAATCCCATCATTTTCAGGCGTAATATGACGCAATCTTTTGTTTTCAATAATCGTCGTAAATGTCTGTGAACGAACAAGTTGCGCTAAAAAATGATCGAAATCCATCCGTTTACTATTGTAAGCGTAAGTCACCCAATCAAGCGTTAGGTTTTTACCATTGGGGGCGAAAACTTTAGAAGTTCGCACGTCGGCTTTGTTGGCAAATTGCCGCATCGCATGTCCCCATTCAGGTTTAATTTTGTCCATCGCCTTAAATGCAGGGCCGGGAATGGCATCACCACATATTTTATCACGCGGAAAATTGTCTTTTTCAATTAAAACAATACGTAAACCACTGTCACTCAACGCCAAAGCACACGCACACCCACTGGGACCTGCCCCAATAATGGCTACATCATAAAATTCTGTCATCATGTCAAGGCTTCTTTCGTTTCCCACCCCTCAGTAAAAGGCGATTTTAAGTTTTAAAACATCCTGTTTTTGCGTAAAAAAAAGAATTTTGCTAAAGCAATCAAAAATTTTGCAATTTTACGGAAATATCAGGTATCAAAAGCCTCATATATTTGGTAGTCTCATAATAAAAACGGATTTTCACAACCTAAGTAAGGAGACAGTATTAAGGCACCAGAAGTCAGCCTGTAAAACATTGTATTTCAATTACTTATATTATTTATAATCTTTAATAATTAGGTTTCTTTACTTATTATGAACTAAAAAATAACTATTAACGAATCAACTATTAACCATTATGTACAGAGAACTCGACGGTTGGCATAGCCCACGACTTAACAAACACATGGAAATTGCCTCTTATGGGCATTATGGTTTCGCCTTACTTTTAGTGCCGACTGCTGCCGCAGATTACCTCGAATATGAGCGTTTTTTGCTGATAAAAGCCATTGAACCCTTGATAGATGAAGGAAAAGTAAAGGTATTCAGCATCAACTCCATCAATATGGAGTCTTGGATGAACCCAAAAATGCACCCACGCCATAAAGCGATTCGGCATCAGCAATTCAACGATTATGTATTCAATGAAGTGATACCTTATATACGTCTCAAAACGAGTGCGGACACGCCGATTATCACGTGCGGCGCCAGTTTCGGTGCCTTACATTCGATGAATTTGTTTTTGAAACGACCGGATTTGATAAATGGCGTGATTGCGATGAGCGGGTGCTACGATTTATCGAGTTATACGGACGGTTATTTTGACGAAGATGTGTATTTCAATTCACCTGAACATTATATGCCCGATTTAAACGATGACTATTTTTTGCCAAAAATAAAAGCGGCTAAAAAGATTCTCATTTCGACAGGGTCTGGTTCTTTTGAAACGCCTGAAGCAAGTCGTCGCTTTGCTCATATTCTCGATAAGAAGGGTATTCCAAATGAACTTGATGTATGGGGCTATGATATGCCACACGATTGGGACACTTGGCGAAAGATGCTGCCGTATTATTTACAGACAAAATTTTAATGTTTATCAACTAAAATCAGATTTAAAATTCAAAATATGAAATATAAATTTTTAGGCAACACAGGGGTTTTGGTGTCAGAACTCTGCTTCGGCACAATGACTTTTGCGGGCAAAGGTTATTGGAGCAATATGGGCAAAGTCGGTCAAGACGATGCCACCGAACTCATAAAAGTGGCTGTAGGTAACGGCATAAATTTTATAGATACTGCCAATATTTATTCTTATGGCGAATCCGAAATGCTTTTAGGTCAAGCCATTAAAACACTTGGATTGAACCGACAGGAACTTATCATAGCTTCCAAACTGAGGGGTCGGATGGATGCAACGAGTCGTAACAATATTGGTTTGAGCCGTTTACACATTCATCGTTCTGTTAATGAAAGTCTTGAACGATTGGGCATGAACCATATAGATTTGCTTTACATTCACGGTTTTGATGCTTATACACCTATCGAAGAAACTATGCGCGGCTTAAATGAAATGGTTCAATCTGGCAAGGTGCGTTATATCGGTGCTTGCAATATTCCTGCTTGGATTTTGATGAAAGCCAATGGTATCGCTGAAAAAAACGGTTGGGCGAAATTTGATGCCATGCAGTATTATTACTCCATAGCAGGGCGTGACGTTGAGCGCGAGGTCTTGCCTTTGGCGAAAAGTGAAAAAATAGGTTTTATGCCGTGGAGTCCTTTAGCGGGAGGTTTCTTATCGGGCAAATATGCGCGTGACATCGAAAAGGCAGGAGATAGCCGTCGAGATGTTTTTGACTTTCCACCTGTCAATAAAGAAAAAGCCTACGATATTATTGATGTTATGACAGAAATAGCTCAAAAACAGCTGATTAGCGTCGCAAGGGTAGCCTTGGCGTGGGTCAATCAACAACTGGGCGTTACGAGTGTTATCATCGGTGCAAAAACAGTGGCTCAATTGGAAGACAATATCGCTGCCACCACTTTCACCTTATCAACTGACGAATTAAGCCAGTTGGATAACGTGAGTGCCTTAACAAAAGAATATCCGCAATGGATGGTCGAAAGACAAGGGGCAGACCGTTTGTTATAGTGGTTATTGGTTATTGGTTATTGGGGAAACCAGTAACCAATAACCAATAACCAGCATAAAAAAGTAAATATCGTTGCCCCCCTCAGTAACTAAAAGTTTTAGTTGGTCTTTTTTAGGAATAAAACGCATCTTAGCATGGATTGCCCCGTTTTAAAACCTAATTTTACCCTCCACTGATCATCCAAATAAAAC
>JANOAU010000145.1:0-27783 GCA_031411275.1 Saprospiraceae bacterium
GATACCCCCCTCAGTATTTTTATATGTTTGAAATGTTTTTTTATTATTTCTAATAAAAAGTTTCAAAAAAATTTGTTTAAACTAAACAAAAAGTTTAACTTTGTGTCATTATTTATTTAAAACAAAATAAAATGACAGCAAGCAAAATAAAATCTGATAAATCAGAAAAAACAGAAACAATGGCAAACGAGAAGGAGAAAGACTCAAAACTCAAAGCCCTACAAATGACACTGGATCGCCTCGACAAAACTTATGGTAAAGGCACTGTCATGCGCTTGGGTGAACGGCAAGTTCAAGCTGTTGAAATTATCTCAACGGGTTCTATCGGACTTGATGTTGCACTCGGCACAGGTGGCTTACCCAAAGGACGTATCGTCGAAATTTATGGCCCTGAATCGTCAGGTAAAACGACTTTGGCCATTCATGCCATCGCTGAATGTCAAAAAAAAGGCGGCATTGCAGCTATTGTAGACGCGGAACACGCTTTTGACCGTTTTTATGCGGAACATTTAGGCGTTGATGTAGATGCCCTCCTTATATCGCAGCCCGACAATGGAGAGCAGGCTCTGGAAATCACTGAAAACCTCATTCGTTCAGGTGCCGTTGACATCATTGTCATTGACTCGGTGGCAGCTTTAACGCCTCGTGCTGAAATCGAAGGGGAAATGGGTGATTCTAAAATGGGTCTTCAAGCCCGTTTAATGTCTCAAGCCTTGCGCAAATTGACCGCTACCATTGGTCGGACAAATTGTTGCTGCATTTTTATCAACCAATTGCGTGAAAAAATCGGTGTCATGTTCGGCAATCCCGAAACGACAACAGGTGGTAATGCCTTAAAATTCTATGCCACGGTACGTCTCGATATTCGCAAGTCCGGTTCAGCTATCAAGGACAAAGACGGCAATTTAACAGGTAATCACGTCAAAGTGAAGGTTGTTAAAAACAAATTAGCACCGCCTTTTCGTACCGCTGAATTTGATATTGTCTTTGGTTCAGGCATTTCTAAATCTGGTGAAATCGTGGATATGGGTGTTGAACTCGATGTCATTCAAAAATCAGGCGCATGGTATGCTTATAAAGGTACTAAAATCGCACAAGGTCGTGAAGCCGCAAAACTTTTTGTTGAAGATAATCCAGAAGTTGCTAATGAAATGGAAAAGGTCATTCGTGAAAAGTTAGAAACGGCTCCAGTGAAATTTGAGCCAGTTGTTGATGAAGATGAAGATTAAACTTAAATTTTCCTTAGTGTGTTGAAATATAATCGGCGGTTGAACTTTGTGTACAACTGCCGATTCTTTTTTTTGTTTTAAAAAACACTAATTTCACGAATAATACTGAGGGGTGTATTCACCATTAAACTATTCACCATTCACCATTAAAAAAAAATGCCTTATAATCTTTCCAAAACAGATTATCAATATTACCGCGCTTGTCCCGAAGAGTTGTGGTTGATGAAACATCAGCGTGACCTGTTTCCACCGATGAATGAGGAACGCTTGTTTTCCATTAAACAAGGTAATTTGGTAGATGCTTTTGTTGAAAAGCTATTTGCCGACAAACAATTTTTAAGGTCTTTTAATATTGGAAAACGGGTAGTTGAGTTTCAAAAACGCGTATATACTGAGGGGTATATTGCGATTGCCGATGTGGTGGTTTATGATGAAAATGACCCCTATTATATAGATATTTTTGAAGTAAAAGGTTCAAAAGAAGTCAAAGAGGATTATTTGCACGATGTGGCTTTTCAGAAATATGTTTTTGAAAAACAAGGCTTTCAGGTTCGAAAAACCTACCTCGTACACATCAACCCTACATACATTTTTGAAGGGGAATTAGAGCCTGCCAAATTTTTTCGCTTACCCAATGTGAGCGATAAAGTGGATAAACTCCTTGAAATAACTGCAAAAACGGCTGCCATAGCCTTTTCATACATCAACAATCAAACAGAACCCGAAGCCCATTTCAAGTTGTGCGGCAATAAATTGGACTGTGTGTTTTTGAAAAAGCATTTTCCGAATTTACCACCTTATACCGTTTTTGATATCAGAGGTATTAGAGAAAAAAAACTCAATGCGTTTTTAGCGCAAAATATCCTTGATATAACTCATGTACCCATCGATTTTCCTTTGTCTGACAACCAGCGTCGGCAAGTCACTATTGCCCAATCGCAAAAAGTGATCATTGATAAAGAGACATTACAACCCATTAGTGAGGGGTGGCAATCGCCGTTCTATTTCCTTGATTATGAGACAATTAACTTAGTTTTTCCGATTCATGCAGGGCTTGCACCTTATCAACAAATGGTTTTTCAATACTCCTTACACGTTGTAGAAAGTGAGGGGGACGTTTTGCATCATGAATTTTTAATTTTTGACAAAAAACAAACGCCTGTTGCGCTTTTGACGCACATGCAAAAGGATTTGAAAGCTGATGGCGGGACGGTCTTCGTTTGGAATAAAAGTTTTGAAGAAACACGTAATAAAGAAATGGCGCGTATGTATCCCGAATTTGCTGATTTTCTGAACGATGTAAACGCTCGTATGTACGACCTTGAAGTACCTTTCAAAAGCGGTTTGTATATTCACCCTGATTTTAAGGGTAAGTCTTCCATAAAAAAAGTGTTACCTGTTTTAGCACCTGATTTATCGTATGATACGTTGAATGTTCAAAACGGTTCGATGGCATACACACAGTGGTCACGTATGATTTTTGATGATTTGAATGAGACGGAACGTTTGAAAATAAAGCAAGACTTACTCGATTATTGCAAAATGGATACATGGGCAATGGTGCGGATTTGGGAGATTTTGAAACAAATTTGAAGTAAATGGAAGAGGATTTATACAAAACAGCCCTGTTAGGTACTGACCGGATGACCCCCTCAGTATCGACGCTCGAAAAGCTGCGGAGCATGGGCATTGAGACCGACGACGCAACAGAAGCCGTTCTTACAGGCGTTGGGATGCTCTCTTTAGCAAGGAAAGGTGGTTATCCACTTTTAGATTTTGAAGGAGAATTACCCGTGTTGTGTCCAATAGAAACCAAAACTTATATGTCCGCAAGGGCAGCGAAGTATATTCAAGATGTTTTGGATAAAAAAGTGCCTATTTATGCTTATTTGCAAACACCTTTTTTCAATATCGTTGCCGATTGTGCCGCTCAAAACAATAAAATAGTGCCTGTAGGATTGTTGCCCTCGTTATTAGAAAAAGCTGGATATCTAAATGTAAAACCAATAATTGGTGAGCGCGGCTTGTGGTTAGCGCAGCAAAAGGAAGAATGGAAACAATGGGTAGCGCGGCCCTATACGCTGCCCAAAATGTCGGTTAGCGAAGCGGCAAGCGCCAAAATATTAGGCGAATTGCCTTTGAAACCGACACCTCAATTATACAATAAGGCTTTTGATACCTTGAAAAAAATAGGCATTATAAACGAAACAGCGGCTCGAGTCGCACTTTTTTTTACAACAGTCGTGGAAGAGATGCAAGTTTAATACCCCCTCAGTATTTTCAGTCAAAAGGCAACAAGTCGGGTTCTAAATATTCTTGTTTTGCTAAGGGATAGTTGTAAATATCTATGGCATAGTGAAAACCTAAAAGTTCTTTAAAATGATATTTTAAGCGTGGAAATTCAGTGATAAAGCTTTCAAAATTAGTAGATTCTGATTTCAACATAAAATGATAAACGGCTCGAATAGCAGCAATAGTCAGTGTTTTGTTGTATTTATCACTTGCACCCACAGCCTCTACAAATGCGACCAATTGATTGCAAATATTATCAATAGCTGTATCAATGCCCTCATTTTTGATGTGAATCCAAGCCAATCGTAGGTGCGCTTCATGACTAAATAATTCAGGATTGAGCGTACGATTCGCGAACTGGTGAGCAAACGTTGTGTCGTTTAATTCAAAATGTCGTTCCATGTTTTATATTATTTTTATGTGAAAAACATGAAAAAGCTTTACATACAGGCGATTTTACCGGCTCTTGTCGCATGACGACCGCCTTCAAATGCTGTTTCAAGAAAAATATCAACAATTTTTAAAGCCGTTTCTAAGGTGATAAAACGAGCGGGCATGGCTATCATATTCGCATCATTATGCTGGCGAACAAGCGAAGCAACTTCTAAATTCCAAGCTAATCCACAACGGATATTTTGATGTTTATTTGCTGTAATCCCTACACCGTTGCCGCTACCACATACAAGTATGCCGCGTTGTGCTTTGCCAGACTCAACCGCGTCAGCAGTGGGATGTGCAAAATCGGGATAATCTACTGAGTGGTCGTCATGGGTTCCAAAATCAAGTACATCATAACCTTTACCTTTAAGGTGCGCTATTATGGCGTTTTTGAACGGAAATCCGGCATGGTCGCAGCCGACAGAAATAGTGGAGATTTTCATGATGAGAAGGATTTTGTGTAGGAAAATTAAAAAAGGCTGACAAGTCTGCCAGCCCTTTTGTAGCCCGTACGGGAATCGAACCCGTCTGCCAAGAATGAAAATCTTGAATCCTAACCGATAGATGAACGGGCCAAAATTCTCTTTCTTCGTTTAAAGCGATGCAAAGATAGAAGGCTTGTGTTAATTCTCAAATTTTTTTTTAATTTTTTTTTAATTTTGCTTTTCAACAATATCTATAACAAGTAAAAGACTATTTTAAATGAGCAACGCCTTATCTCTCTAAAAAAGTAAAAAAGGTCGAAAAGGCGGCTAAATAGAACAATTTTTTTAATTTTTGAAGCCAATTAAAATTTTTTTTAAAAGAAATAGAGTGTACTTTCAAAACTATGTGTAATTTTACACTAAGTTTTAGTTTGAATTTAAAACTAAGCAGGGTTAAGAGAAAAATTAATTATTAAATCAAAAAATATAGACTAACTCAATCATGGGAAAAATCAAAATTGCCATCAATGGCTTCGGACGTATCGGACGTATTACTTTCCGTAATCTCGCAAAAATGGACAACGTTGAAGTTGTTGCTATCAACGACTTAACAGATAACAAAACCCTTGCTCACCTTTTGAAATATGACTCACTTCATGGTCGTTTCGACGGTGAGGTAAGTTCAGATGATGAATTTTTATACGTTAATGGTTCAAAAATTCAATCATTAGAGGAGCGTGACCCTACTAAATTGCCATGGAAAGCCTTGGGCGTTGATGTGGTTATCGAATGTACAGGTCGTTTTACGGACTCTGAAAAAGCAAACGCCCACATCCAAGCAGGTGCGCGTAAAGTTGTGATTTCAGCCCCTGCAACAGGCGATGTAAAAACCATCGTTTTGGGTGTGAATGATGACCAAATTACACCCGATGCAAATATCTATTCTAATGCGTCTTGCACCACAAACTGTTTGGCACCCATGGTAAAAGTTTTAGACGAAAACTTTGGTATCGAAAGTGGTTTCATGCAAACCATTCATGCTTATACAGCTGACCAAAACTTGCAAGATGCGCCCCACAAAGATTTGCGTCGCGCTCGTGCAGCTGCTTATAGCATCGTTCCAACGTCAACAGGTGCTGCAAAAGCCGTTGGTTTGGTATTGCCACATTTGAAAGGTAAACTCAACGGTAGCTCCATGCGGGTGCCGATTCCAACGGGTTCGATTACAGACTTTACAGTTGTTTTGAAAACGGCTGCTACAGCAGAGCAAATCAATGCAGCCTTCAAAAAAGCAGCCGCTAACGAGTTGAAAGGTATTTTACAGTTTGAAACGGATCCTATCGTTTCGATTGATATTGTTGGTAACAAGCACTCCTGTATCTTCGATTCTGATTTGACTTTGACGATTGGCAACACTTGTAAAGTATTGGGTTGGTATGACAATGAATCGGGTTATTCTGCTCGTTTGGCTGATTTGGCAATTCGTATCGCTGTTTTAGAAGCAGTTGAGGCTTAATACATGCTTATATATTTTATGTAAAATATAAAAATCTGCACCGTGCGTAACGTGTGCAGATTTTTTTTTACTTGACCTTTTCTTATCTATCAAATTATCCATCAAAACTCGATACCCCTATAATGCACCTTTGACATTCAGTTATACATTGGGCATTACAAAAATAAAAAATGCACGGAGACGATCAACGGCTTCTGAATCGGAGTCTTCGCGGATAAAGGTGGAGTAAAATGCGAAATTGAAATGAAAAGGGCGACCGCAAGAGTCGCACCCTGCCTTGTTCAGAACAAGTGTCGGGTGTGAACCTCGCGGTCGCCCTTGTTATATAAGTAGTAGTGAGTAAATAGTCGTGTGTATTGAGACCTGTACATTATTGAATTTCAATCACTTAGCATCCGTCTCATGACTCATTACTTTATACTCACTACTTATATATCGAGCAATCACCCTGTGCTTTGCCCATTTTTCCCCTCTTTTTCAGACCTTGAAATTACAATCTCAAGGGCTGAAATTGCAATCTCAAGGGCTGAAACTACAATCTCAACGACTGAAACTGCAATCTCAACGACTGAAAATGCAATCTTAAAGGCTGAAATTGCAATCTCAAAGGCTGATATTGTAATCTCAAGGGCTGAAATTGCAATCTCAAAGGCTGAAATTGCAATCTCAAGGGCTGAAATTGCAATCTCAAAGGCTGAAATTGCAATCTCAAGGGCTGAAATTGCAATCTCAAAGGCTGAAAAAGGCTGTTTTTAGCTTAAATTTTGAAGTAAATAAGAAAGAAGCGCAATACCCTTGCCGCAACTCATGATTGATTTGGGCTTGAAAACGGCTCAAAAGCAATATCAATTTGCGTAAATTATGGGAAATAGTTGGCTTGCCTCCACCTAAATTTAGGAAATAGCACCCCTCAGTATATCGCTTTTGTTAAGCGGTAAAAAAAACACCCCTATCCACAATACATATCCTGCAATAACCCTATATTTACTCAATCATTCTCTTGATTGAGTCACCTCTTTAAGGCCCTGTACTCGTATGATACAAAATGAAAAAGACTTTTTTATTAAGTACTATGCACATTGTGCTGAAGCCAATGTTTTAGAAATAATTTGGCAAGCGAAACAACGCCAAGCACCGACCTTAGATTTAACTGGTAGAGTTATTTCAGATTTAAGTCCCTTAGAAGATTTAGTGGATTTATATGAACTTGGTATAAGTTTGACTAAAGTGAGTGATTTAAGTCCTTTAAAGAATTTAATCAACTTGGAAGCACTAACCGTTTCTGAAACCAAAGTGAGTGATTTGAGTCCGCTAAAAGATTTAACAAACTTGCGACAGCTTATTGCTAACGAAACACGAGTGCGTGATTTAAGTCCTTTAATAACTTTAACTAACTTACAATATCTTAATGTTTCCTCTACCCAAGTAAGTGATTTAAGTGCTTTGAAAAAGTTAATTGATTTGCAATTACTATACGTTTCCAATACTCAAGTAAGCAATTTAAGCCCTTTAAAAGACTTAATAGCTTTGAAACAACTTTATGCTTTCAATACACGAATAAACGATTTAAGCCCTTTGAAAGACTTATCAGCATTACAACTTCTTTACATTTCCGAGACACATGTGAGAGATTTAAGCCCTTTGAAAGACTTATCAGCATTACAACTTCTTTACATTTCCGAGACACATGTGAGAGATTTAAGTCCTTTGAAAAACTTATCTGCTTTACAACTTCTTTACATTTCCGAGACACAAGTGAGCGATTTAAGTCCTTTAAAAGGCTTGACTTCTTTGCATAAACTTGACATATACTCGACCCAAGTGAGCGATTTAAGTCCTTTAAAAGATTTAACGGCTTTGCAAAAGCTCAACTTTAACTCGACCCAAGTGAGTGATTTAAGTCCTCTAAAAGATTTAACGGCTTTAAAATTGCTTAGAGCTTCTAAGACTAAAGTGAGCGATTTAAGCCCTTTAAAAGATTTAACGGCTTTGCAACAGCTTGATGTTAATTCGACCCAAGTAAGCGATTTAAGCCCTTTGAAAGACTTATCAGCATTACAACTTCTTTACATTTCCGAGACACATGTGAGTGATTTAAGCCCTTTGAAAGATTTAACGGCTTTGCAACAGCTTGACATTGAAAACTGTTTTATACAATATATACCCAAAGAAATTTACGACCAATACAATTGCGCTAATGACCTAAAAGCCTATTGGAAAGACATTAAACAAAGCCAAACCACTACAAACAACCAACTAAAAATCATGTTCCTGGGCAACGGCTGCGTCGGCAAAACAACGCTACTGCATTGGTTTTTGGACAACGCCTTTAAAGATTTGAGTCTTGAAGACGGGCGGACACACGGCATTATCATTCAGCCTTATAAATTCAAAGACAGCGATGTATTGGCTCATTTTTGGGATTTTGGTGGACAAGAAGTGTATCATGCGACGCATCGGTTGTTTTTGGGGCGGCGCAGTCTCTATCTATTGGTGTGGGCAACCGAGTCGCCCGATGCCGCACACGAAGAAAGGCATCCTCCACAGTATTGGCTCGATATGATAGCCGATATTGGCGGGCATGAGCGCAGTCGGGTGCTGATTGTGCAAAACCTATTTGACGGACAAACCGAACGCAATATTCTCACCGATGCAGAACGGCAAGACTACGAAGCACGCGGTTTGGACATCACAACGTATTGCGTCAATGCCAAAACGGGTTTGAAAATCAAGTCTTTGAAAACTGCTATCGAAGAAGAAGCCGAGCAATTGCTCAAAACAAATATCGAAGAACTGCCGACATCGTGGGTGAATATCCGCAAAGCCGTTGCCGATAAACGTTTGGCAAAAGACAAAACATTGTCATGGGCAGATTTTGAAAATATCTGTCGTGATTGTGAATTGACAACCGACCCCACCGTCATTTTGGGTTATTTGCACTGTGCGGGCGAGTTGTTTCATTACCACAATCAATTCGACAATCAAATCATTCTTGACCAAGAATGGGCATTAAAAGCCGTTTATGCTGTCCTCAAACGCGATAGAATCGAGCGGTTCAAAGGTGTCTTTACATTAGAAGACCTAAGAGACTTTTGGCAAAAAGATAATCCTAATCTGACCGAGGACGAAGCCAAAATCTTTCTCAATTTCATGTTGGCGAATAAAACGATGTTTTATACTGAGGGGGGCTATCATGGGAACGATGAGAATCCCGAGTTTGTCATACCGCAACTTTTGCCCACTACTGAACCGAATAGATACAGAACTTGGCAACGCATAACGGATAAGACGCGCCACCGTATCCAATACGCTTTTTTGCACCGCGATATTATCGAGCGTTTCATTGTCGCCACCGCGCATCTGAGCAAAAACAAAGACTATTGGAACAACGGCTTGTTCATTGAATACGGCGAAGACGAAGCTATGGTGGAAGTTGTGGTAGATGAGAAAGACGACAAAATAAAATACATTCACATCGAATGTACAGGCAGGACCCAAACCGAACTCCTCAAAACCATCCGAGAAGAATTCAACAAAATTCGCATATTGGACAAAGCCAAAGAATACCGTTTCACCAACGGCAATTGGACACAAGTGACAGGAGAAATAATTCAGCGTGCGGAAGATATGGGTGGATTTAAAGATAAAGCACCTATCTTTGATTTTCCAAAAAAAGCTCCTATTTCATTACAATTAACAACGGAAAACAGTATGAAACAATACTTACTCGACCTCATTGCCGACGGCAAACTTAAAGAAGCCCTTGACTTAATGCGTCAAATATCGAATAGACAAGACAGCTATTTTGGTGACTCTGTAATAGGCTTTTTATCGCGTTACAGTCGCAACGAAAGAGACAAAGGCAGTACCATATCCACCGAGGATTATCGAATGGAGTATAACAGGATTGAAAACAGTACAAAGAGTTTGCTGAATAGTGAATTTGATGAAAGTACAGCACCCACACCGCCGAAAGTTGCGCCGAAAGAAGAAAATAAGCAATCTACTGCACAAGCTTTTATTTCAGAAAAAGAAAATAAGGAAACTGCATCAAGTAAATTAAAGATACTGATGATGACAGCCAATCCTGCGGGAACAACTAAATTAAATTTGGATAAAGAATATGCGCGTATTTCAGAGAAATTGCAGGATAAGCAAGAGCAATTTAATTTAATTGTTCGGAGAGCTGTGAGTGATACTGAGTTTAAGGAATTTACAGAAACCATAAAACCCGCTATTATACATTTCTCTGGACATGGCGAGGATGGTCAAGATGGGGGTATCGTCGTTCAAAATGATGATAAAAATGGGTATGAAATGATTTCGACAGACAGTTTAGATGCTTTATTTGAGTATTTTACAGAAGAAGCTATTGCTCTAAAAGCGGTGCTACTCAATGCTTGTCACACAGAGGAACAAGCCCAAACCATATCAAAGTATGTGCCTTACGTACTCGGTACGACGGTTGCCATAGGCGATGAGGCAGCCATTGCATTCAGTACAGGTTTTTATTTTAAATTGGCAGAACTGGGCGCAACGATAGAACAGGCTTTTAGGTCAGGAAGAACTCAAGCCGTGATGAAAAAAGCGTTGAAAACACATTTCGTTTTGTACAAAGACGGTAAAAAACTCGAATTATAATCCCCTCACTAAGAACCACAAGTCTTGCAAACACCCCATTTGCAAGGCTTTTGATTTGTCTCAACAAAATAAACTACATGACTTTTTGTCGCTCCTTTCCATTAGTTAACTGACAAAATTGCCTTTTTGTATATTAAAACAGAAAAAAAAACGACAATACTTCTTTAAAAAGGTATTGGTTTCTAAATTGACGTTTGGTATTAGGTTGATACAAATTTCTCCAATGGCACGAATTATTTTTTTAGTTTTTGGCATCCAATTAAACTTTTCAATTCGTCTCATTCGTGTCAACCACAAAAATAATCAATCAACAAAAATCATTACTCAATAAAAATATGACGTACGATAATTTCACAATAAAAGCACAGGAAAGCATACTGAAAGCCCAACAACTCGCGGGCGAAAACAACCAACAAATGGTGGATACGGCTCATTTACTGAGGGGTATCTTGGTGGAAGATGAGAGCGTGGCAGGTATTCTGTTAAAGAAAATTGGCGTTAATCCAGCGTCTTTAGAAACGGAATTAGACAAATTAATCGCTTCGATTCCTAAAATTCAAGGCGGTGTTGATAAGCAATACTTATCAAGCGAAGCGAATAAAGTGTTGAGCAAAGCGAAGACACTTGCTAAAGAATTTGGCGACGAATACATTCCCATTGAACTTGTTTTGCTCGCCATTTTGCAAGGCAACGACAAAACGGCACGGACTTTACGCGAATTGGGCGCAACAGAAGACAACCTTAGAAAGGCGATTGCCGACATGAGAAAAGGAAGAAAAGTAACCGATTCGGGTGCAGAAAACCAATATAATGCTTTGTCAAAATACGCCATCAACCTCAATGATCGGGCTGAATCAGGTAAACTTGACCCAATTGTAGGGCGTGACGAAGAAATTCGGCGTGTATTACACATTTTGAGTCGTCGTCAAAAAAACAATCCCATTGTTATAGGTGAAGCGGGTGTGGGTAAAACAGCGATTGTTGAAGGCATCGCCCACCGTATTATAAGAGGCGATGTACCTGAAAGTTTGAAAACAAAAAAAATTATGAGTCTCGATATGGCCGCTTTGATTGCGGGCGCAAAATACAAAGGCGAATTTGAAGAACGTCTGAAAGCGGTGGTAAAAGAAGTTGAAGAATCGGAAGGCGAAATTATTTTGTTTATTGACGAAATTCATACACTGATTGGTGCAGGAGGTGGCAATGGCGCGATGGATGCTGCTAATATCTTAAAACCCGCCTTGTCGCGGGGTGAATTGCGGACGATTGGCGCAACCACATTGGATGAATACCAAAAATATTTTGAAAAAGATAAGGCATTAGTGCGACGTTTTCAACCCGTTATGGTGGATGAACCAAGCGTTGAAGATACCATTTCGATACTGAGGGGGGTGCAAGAACGATATGAAAACTATCATAAAATCAAAATTTTGGATGAAGCCTTGGTTTCTGCTGCAGAGTTGAGTCATCGTTATATCGCCGACCGGCATTTGCCCGACAAAGCGATTGACTTGATTGACGAAGCGGCTGCCAAATTGCGCTTAGAACTCGACAGCGTACCCGAAGAAATTGATGAATTAGACAGAAAGCTGCGCCAACTCGAAATCGAACGTGAAGCCATCAAAAGAGAGAATGAACCTCGAAAATTGGACATTTTGAACCGTCAAATCGCCGATTTACAAGAAAAACTCAATGGTGTGCGCGGCAAATGGGATGAAGAACGTGCCATTGTGGAAGCCATTCAGACTGCCAAACGCAAGTTGGAAGAGTTGGAAATCAAGGCACAACGGGCAGAACGGGAGTCAAATTTTGAATTGGTGGCTAAAATTCGTTACGGCGAAATCAAAGAAGAAGAAAAAGCATTGAAGGTTGCCGAGGATCAACTCAAAGAATTAGCACCTGAAAACCGGTTGACAAAAGAGGAAGTGACCTCAGATGATATTGCAGATGTCGTGGCTCGGTGGACAGGTATTCCCGTTGCCAAAATGTTGCAATCTGAAAAAGACAAATTGCTCAATTTGGAAGACGAAATCGGCAAACGAGTCATTGGTCAACGCGAAGCGATTGAAGCCGTTTCTGATGCGATTCGTCGCTCAAGGGCAGGTTTGCAAGATGAAAAACGCCCGATGGGTTCCTTCATTTTTTTAGGGCCAACGGGTGTAGGTAAAACGGAATTGGCAAAAGCTTTAGCAGAAGTCATGTTTGACGACGAAGCCGCGATGACACGTATAGATATGTCTGAATATCAAGAAAAACACACGGTTTCGCGCTTGGTCGGTGCGCCTCCAGGCTATGTCGGTTATGATGAAGGGGGGCAGTTGACCGAAGCTGTGCGCCGCCGTCCTTACCAAATCATTTTGTTAGATGAAATTGAAAAAGCGCATCCCGATACTTTCAATATCCTCCTTCAAGTCCTTGAGGATGGCCGTTTGACGGATAATAAAGGTCGTGTGGCTAATTTCAAAAACACGCTTATTATTATGACCTCGAATATGGGTTCTGATAAGATTTTGGACAATTTTGAAGGTTTAGAAGATGTGAATGAGAGTCAAAAAGCAGAAATCATTGAAGAAACAAAGAAAGATGTTTTGGAAGTTTTGAAAGAAAACTTGCGTCCAGAGTTCTTAAATCGGATTGACGAAACGGTTGTTTTCCACCCCCTCAGTAAATCGGACATCAAATCCATCTTAGTTTTGATGATAAAAGGTTTGAACAATATGTTGAAAAAGCAAGACTTGTTTGTTTATCCATCCGATGCCGCTTTCGACTTTTTAGCAAAACAAGGCTATGACCCGCAATTTGGCGCACGTCCTTTGCGTCGTACCTTGCAAAAGGAGTTGATTAACGAATTGTCAAAAGAAATTTTGATGAGTAAATTTTCAAAAGGCGATAAAATTGTGGTAGACGTTAAAGGCGATAAATTGACTTTTGAAATTAAAAAAGTGGAGTAAAAATTAAGAAAACAATATGTTTTTAGTAATTGAGTCTTAGGAAAATGTCAAAATTTACCTAAGACTCATTTTATTTTTCTACCCCTCAGTATTTTTTAATGAAATAAGCCTTAGAATAGGACAAAAGTAAACAGGATGGTCGAAATTATCGTTTAAGGTGTAACTTTGTAGCAAAATTTGTACTTCGATACAAGTATCACCAAATAAAACCAGCCCAAAGTGCTGGATATTATTGCAACTAAAATTATAAAACAATGTCAATTTCTAACGGCACAATCAAAAAATCACAACGTGAAGACCGCTATCAACACCACGATTATTATGGTGTAGATGATTTATTGAACGAAGAACATTTGCTTGCACGGGAAGCTGTGCAGGCGTGGGTGAAACAAGAAGTCAGCCCTATTATTGAGGACTATTCGAATCGAGCGGTGTGTCCGACGCATTTATTCAAAGGTTTAGCAGACATTGGTGCGTTTGGCCCTTCAATTCCTGCGGAATATGGCGGCGGTGGCATGGATGAAATTGCTTATGGTATTATCATGCAGGAATTAGAGCGCGGCGACTCAGGCATCCGTTCTATGGCATCGGTGCAAGGCTCGTTGGTCATGTATCCGATTTATAAATTTGGTTCTGAAGAGCAAAAACGCTATTATTTGCCAAAATTGGCAAGCGGTGAGTTCATCGGTTGTTTTGGTTTGACAGAACCTGACCACGGCTCAAATCCAAATGGGATGGTTACGAATGTCGTAGACGATGGCGACACATATATATTAAATGGTGCAAAAATGTGGATTACCAATTCACCACTTGCCGATATTGCCGTCGTCTGGGCGAAAAACGAAATGGGTGAAATCATTGGTTTAATCGTCGAAAAAGGCATGAAAGGCTTTACTGCGCCTGAAATTCATGGTAAATGGTCGCTTAGAGCGAGTATCACAGGCGAATTGGTTTTTCAAGACGTGCGCGTACCAAAGAAAAATGTGTTACCCAATGTCAGAGGTTTGAAAGGTCCTTTAATGTGTTTGTCGAAAGCCCGTTATGGCATCGCTTGGGGCGCGATTGGTGCGGCGTTGGATTGTTACGATTCTGCTTTGCGATATTCAAAAGAACGCGAACAGTTTGGTCGTCCTATCGGTGGTTTTCAATTGACGCAAAAGAAATTGGCAGAAATGATAACCGAAATCACCAAAGCACAACTTTTAGCTTGGCGATTAGGTACATTAGCGAATCAAGGTAAGGCGACACCTGCTCAAATAAGTATGGCGAAACGCAATAATGTCAATATGGCTTTAGTCATCGCTCGGGAAGCTCGACAGATACATGGTGGCATGGGTATCACAAATGAATATCCTGTTATGCGCCACATGATGAACCTTGAAACCGTATTGACTTATGAAGGTACACATGATATTCACTTGTTGATTACGGGTATGGATATTACAGGTTTGAATGCGTTTTCGTGATTTTATACCGTTTCAAGCGCAATGATGGGTAATTGCACCTCTATAGTTTGAATGCGTTTTCGTAATTTTATACCCCTCAGTATAAAAGGGTTATTGGAAACTTTTTTGAGATAACAAGGCATTAGTTAGTTTTAAAAAATGATACAAAAAATATTGTTTTTTGCTTTTTTTAACGTTTTTTGCTTGACAACAACTTTTGTTTTAGGGCAGAATCCAGTCGTTATAAAATTAAATAACCCTTCATTTGAGGACTATCCTCGAATTGGTTCTCCTCCAAAAGGTTGGCTTGATTGTGGTTTTGAGGGTGAAACACCTCCAGATACGCATCCTACGGGGATGTTCGATGTATCTAAAAAAGCATTTGATGGTGCGACATATCTGGGTATGGTGACACGTGATAATAATACATGGGAATCGGTAGAGCAAAAGCTCAAATCGCCTTTATTAGAAGATGTGACTTATACGTTTTCTCTTTATTTAGCACAATCTAAAACGTATAACAGCCAAAGTCGTTTGACATTGAAAGAGGTGAATTACAACACACCCACGATAGTACGCATTTGGGCAGGTACAGATAGGTGTACAAGAAAAGAATTACTCGCTCAATCGCAACCTATTGAATCAACTAATTGGGAGAAGTTTAATTTTACATTTACACCAAAATCAAATTATGATTATTTTTTGATTGAAGTATTCTATAAAGCTCAAACAACTTTTCCTTATAACGGACACATTTTGGTGGATAAAGCGTCTGATATCGTTCCTGAAAAAAATAAGAAAGGACTTTGAATCGTTAGAAATACTCAATCCAATAAGATTGAAGGGGAAAATATTATTCAAATTATTGATTATCAATAATTTAATCGTTTTATTTTTAATAATTTTTAACTTTTCTTTGACTTTCATACCCCTCAGTATAAAACACATTTTCAACGAAAAAACGTTTTACTCTATAAAAGAGAGCATATTGAATCATAAGACTTGTTACTTAAAAATGGTTAAACAGACACTTTTTATCGCCCTTATCGCCCTTTGCAGTAGTCTGCAGATACCTATCTTTGGACAAAAACCTGTTGTTATTAAGCTCGACAATCCTTCATTTGAAGACTATCCTCAAGCGGGTCGCCAGCCTTCAGGTTGGTTCGATTGTGGTTTTGCAGGTGAAACGCCACCTGATGTGAATCCGACAGGACAGTTCAAAGTGTCAAAAAATGCATATCACGCCTCGACCTATTTAGGCATGGTAACACGTGACAATAATACGTGGGAAGCTGTCGGTCAACGCCTAAAATCGCCTTTATTGAAAGGTGTCACTTATACGTTTTCCATTTATTTGGCGCGTTCAGAGATTTACATGAGCCAAAGTCGCACAACAGGGCGTGATGTCAATTATGTGACTCCTGCGATATTAAGGATTTGGGCGGGTTCAGGTTATTGCGCCAAAGAAGAAATGTTGGGTGAAACGGATCTTATTTCAGCCGCCGCATGGCAAAAATTCACTATAAAATTTACGCCGAAGGGAACGCATAACTATTTTATGATTGAAGCTTTTTATAAAGTCCCTACATTGTTTCCTTATAATGGCAATGTTTTGGCTGATAATGCTTCTGATTTAACGCCTGAAATGCCAAAAGATGAGCCAACGGTAGCGAGTGTTGAACCTAAACCTAAAACGACTGTAACAAAGCCCCCACCAAAACAAACGGTGGAGACACCCAAACCGCCGACGATTACTATCGTGAAACCGACTGATAAAGCGACCGTTACAAATCCCTCCGTAGAACTGCGTGCAATGGCGGGTAATATCAGTGATAAAAGTCAAATTTCGGTATTTTTCAATGGCAGTGAGTTGTCCGCTTTTGAGTTCGATAAAGCTAAACGCCTTATTCGAGCAAATGTTCGACTCAATGAAGGTGCAAATACATTCGCTATCAAAGTGGCAAACAAAGATGGCGATGCGCTATCTTCTACGACAGTCAATTATAGTCCTCCTGCCCCTGTGACGGCAGCAACGCCTGATAGGTTGAGAGAAGGAACGATTATCAAGATTGAAAAGCTGCAATTTGCTTCCAATTCAGCCGAAATTGAAAAAGATTCTTATAGCTCATTAGATGCTATTTATGACCTATTGGCATCTAATCCAAACATGATTGTCGAAATTGGCGGACATACGAACCTAATTATTGAAGAAGGTTTAAGCTATCGCCTATCTAAAAACCGCGCTCAAGCTGTTGCCGATTATTTAACTAATAAAGGCATAGATAGAAAACGATTAATAACAAAAGGTTATGGCAAAAGCCTTCCTATTGAAAACAACACATCACAAGCCGCGAATAAAGTCAATCAGCGTGTTGAAATCAAAATATTGAGTACCAGTGGTTGAAAATGACCCCCTCAGTATTTTACCTAAAAAAAGCCTTTGTGAGACATCACAAAGGCTTTTTTTAGGCAAAAATTAGTAGTGAGTAAGTAGTCATGTGTAGTGAGACTCATACATTGGTGATTATCAATTACTTATTTTAAGTCTCACTACTTACTACTTTATACTCACTACTTAAAACGCTTGACTGTATTTTAACAACAAGGCATTTCGGATGAAAATATTGCGGTGCGTGGGTTTTTCTACGTCATTATCCTTGAAAACTAAGATGTCGTGGTCATAAAACCAATCAGATTTGAAATTGATAGAGAAATTTTTAACAATAAAAAAATCAAGTGAGTTGTAGAACTCTACATCAATATTTTGAGGGTCACGTAGGTAATTTGAATACAAATCAAGCGTACCTGCATAAGCTACTCTACCATCAAAAAATTTATTGATATAATCGAATCGAAGTTCAGAGCCGATTTGGAAATCTACTTTTTTGTTAGGTTTAGTGGCATCTAATGGGAAAAAATTGCCTGTTTTTGCTAATTTATCATTTGAAACGACGATGGCTTTAACTGCAACAGGTGAATACAAAATGGTTAAATTCGGGGTGGCTTTATAAATAACGCCAGGGGCGAAGCGGACAGTCGCGGGTGAAAAAAAGCTACCCGTCAAATCATAAATTTTAGTTTCTCCTTTGGGTGTAGCAGAAAGAAAATTTTTACCATAAGTCGGCAAAAACTGCGTTTGTAAATCGAACAAACCCGCTGCATACCATTTGCCCTCGCCTATTTTATAACCTACTTGCGATGTAAATTGCAAAACGTCATTGGCTTTTGTCAGTGCCGTTTTGCCAACTTGAGCTAAAGCTAATTGCACACCGAAACGGTTGTCCCAAATGAGCTTATCTTTAACAAGATTGGCGGAATAACTCAACAAACCCCCAAAACCGACGCGATTGTCACCGGAACCAGAACGTGGATTGATGAGGTTGAGCCATGAAAAATCGGCACCCAATCCGCCTATTTTAGTCCAACCTTGCTTTGCCTCTTTAGGTGGTGCTAATTCTTTGACATTATCTTTAGCGTCTATAACTTTTTGAGCAGCTAAGGAAAGGGTGATTGAAAGGGAAATAGTGAAAATAAGTAATGTTTTTTTGAACATAGTTGAAATGATTTTAAAATTAAAGAATCAAGTTTTTGTTTAAATATGTCTTAAGTAGAGAGTAGAAAGTAATAGGGTAGATAGACAGTAGATAAAATATTAGTTTTCAATATTTTACCCATCTCTCTACTCTCTACTCAATTACTCTCTACTACTTAAATAAAAATGCCTCGCACGTAGTACATTGATTTGAATGTTAAATGATTGATTATCAATTCCGAAGACTTCGGAAAACATCCCAATATGGCACGAGCAAGGCATTATAAATCCTTATTTATTTTCAGGTAATTGGAAAAAGTCATTCGGTAGAATTTCGACACTTTCCCGCATCAATTTACTGAGGGGGATGATAATTTGACGATCAGGTGCATTAAGCACGACACTTGTATTGTCCATAGCAACGATTCGCCCTGTGATATCTCCTACTTTTATGACATCACCTGTGCGAAACCGCTTACGACTGTACATAGAACCGAGGAAATTTGCCATGACGTCGCGCGAAGCCAAGCCATATCCAAGTGCAAAAGCGGCTACTCCGCCGCCGAGAATGATACTCAGGTTGGTTTTTACAAAACTTGTATCAATCTTAGCTTGCGCCATTGCCGTTATAAAAGCCGTTATAAATACAAAATAGAAGACAAAATTACCGATTATGGCAGCGGAAGGAATGCCGAAGGACTTGCAAGTCGTTAATACAATGCCTTTTATTAAGTTTGATGCCAATAGACCAAACATCAAAACGATTACGGCAATAACGAGGTTGGGTATGTAATTGCTAATGTCTTTAATAAGTTGTGATAAGGCAGGCATCCCTAATACATCTGTTGCTGCCAACAGGGTAATGAGCATCATCATATAAAAAACGACCTTTCCTAAAATATTACTAAGTTTAAGTTGTACATTGTTTTTTTGTACAATATCTATTTCATTAAGTTTCTCGGTTAGTTTATCTACCCCAATTTTTGAAAGTGCCACTGTGAGTAATGTAATAACGGCTTTCGACAGCATATAACCGATAATAAGTATCGTAATGGCTCCAACCAATTTTGGAATGACAGTTAAAAAATCTGACAGTAATTTTTCAAGTAGATTCATAGATTTTTCGTTTCGAAGAAAGACGTAATTTTTAACAATGATGTGAATGGATGGACATGAATACTATAGGGTTTTTGCCCAATATACTGAGGGGGAGCGCAGAATATTAAAGAGGAACGCTATTTTTGGTTAACGTTCACCGGGCCCTTTGGGTTGGCTCATAGGTAGCGTTCTGCTATAATCGGATGGCGCAGGGCGGTCAAAAGGGTCATTATCGCTGGCGACCTCTCCGCCGATCATACCAATCAATGCCCGAACCATACGAGGTAGAAAAAGATCGGCAACGTCCCCATTGAAACGACGGTTCTGCCGCTGTTCTTCAAGACGCTGTTGTATGAGTTGGAAGTCACTCATGCCGTTATTATTCGGCAGCGTAAAACGGGACTCATATTCTTCTTCCATGAGTTGCTTGAAGCTATTTGTCATGTTGCTTCGGTTTTAGATTAATGTGTTGTGGGGATTTGGATATAATGACGAAATATGACTGATAAAAAAGGTGAATTTCAAAAGCAATTATCTCCCCCTCAGTATTTTAGTATTATTTTGTCCAAATACTTAATTATTTTTTTCCAATACGAAGTAAGAAATGGTGAAAATATAGACTGTCCGTTTCAGCTAAATCTTTTATTTTAATCGTTTCTACCATATTGTTTATAGTAAAATTCTTGGGCTTTGTGTTTAGCCCGTTTTATTTTCATCTTGACGGCACTTTCCGTTTTTTTCAAAACTTCTGAAATATCCCGAATACTCATTTCATCATGATATTTCATCAGCAGAACCATTCGGTCATCAGATGGCAGGATTTCTAAAACCGTTTTTAAACGATTGACTTCCATCGCCATTAGAAATTCATCTGGCACTTCATCATCGGCTACGTCAGGCACGCGTTCTATATCATCGGTAAAAAGTGTTTTTTCTTTTTTCTTTTTCCGAATAATGTCAATACAGTAATTATAAGTGATGGAATAAATCCAAGTTGAAAACTGCGCTCTTTCGCCAAAAGAAGCCAAATTGGTCATTATTTTTATAAAAATTTCTTGAACTGCATCTTTAGCTTCGTCATAATCTTTCAAAATAGAAATACACTTACCGAACACTTTTGCGGCGTAACGGTGGTACAACAAACTAAAATAATCAGGTTGTTGCGTCTGCAAATACAAACGCACGGCTTCTGCGTCTGACAATTCTTTATGTGTGTCAAGTATGTCTGACACCGTATTATATGCAACTTGCTGGCTCAAAGGTTTTACGATGTTTAGGATGTTTTTAATATGTATGTAGAACAATCATTTTTTTGGAAATAAAAATATCTAAAACATCGCAAAATTATTCAAATAACTGAGACTATGAAGATTATTTTTCTCAAACATTGGTTTGTTGGAAGGAATTATATCTTGTTTACTGGTTTGGCATTAGGACGGAAAACAACAATGGAAGTAACATGTTTTGAGGATTTTTTTTAATATTTTCTTAACAGAATAGAAGAGGGGACAATAAGAAAGGGAAAAAATATTTTTTTTATAGAAAACTTTTAAAAAGAGCTTGGTGAAAAGAAATATTGCTTTATCTTTGCAACCGCAAAACGCAATTATTGGTTTCGTAGCTCAACTGGATAGAGCATCTGACTACGAATCAGAAGGTTTAAGGTTCGAATCCTTACGAGACCACATCTCAAAATGAAGGGTTCAAAGCAAAATCGCTTTGAACCTAATTTTTTAAAAATTAGAATTTTAAATATAAATATTATGTCTAAGGTTTGTGAATTGACAGGAAAACGCCCAATCGTTGGCAACAAGGTTTCGCACTCAAACATCAAAACAAAACGTCGTTTTTTGCCTAATTTGCAGAAAAAACGCATTTTTGTTCCCGAACTTAATGATTGGGTGGAAGTTAAACTTTGCACTAAAGCACTTCGTACCGTTTCAAAGCACGGTTTGTTTGAGTACGTTAAAAAGTTGCAAAAAAAAGGTTCTGAAATCGGCTTTGAATTAGATAGTGAAGCAGGTTGTTAAAATTTGTTCGTACACATATATATATGGTGTCTTGTTTTGCACCTCATATACTGAAACGACATTCATAAAGAATATTCAATCGAAATAAAATGGCAAAGAAATCAAAAGGTAATCGCATCCAAGTTATTATGGAGTGTACCGAGCATAAAGCATCTGGTCAGCCAGGTACGTCGCGTTATGTCACGCAAAAAAATCGCAAGAATACGCCCGAGCGTTTAGAACTTAAAAAGTTTAATGCAGTTTTGAAAAAAATGACCGTTCATCGCGAAATCAAGTAAATAATTGATTATTGATAATTGCTAACTGATTATTTAGTTAGCAATATCCCATCGATATTTCATTATTCAATAAAAAATAATCAATCGAAATAAGTCATGGCAAAGAAAGTATCAAAAAACGCAAGGGTCGCGCAACGTGCTGCAAATGCAGGTTCAGGTAAAGACCATGTGCGTGTTATCAAAAGTATCAAAAATCCTGAAACAGGTGCTTACACCTTCAAAGAAGCCATCATTCACAAAGACAAAGTGAAAGAATGGTTCGCTACAACAAAATAAATCCTCTTGATTACACGGCTTTTGTATTGTTAAAGGGTGATTATTACCCCCTCAGTATATTTGTTTTGTTTCACATATATCATCAAATTTTGAGCATTACATTTGACTTCAAATGTTGCTGAAAGGCTTTTTCTTCAACAGAAGAAAAAGCCTTTTCCTGTTTGGTTAATGGTTATTAGGGATTGGTTATTAGTTACTCGACTGTCTCTCAATCCCTAATAACTATTAACCAATCCCTAATAACTATTAACTAATAACGATTATGAGTTTTTTCAATAAATTTTTCAACCGCGAAAAAGAACAAGACCTTGAAAAAGGTTTAGAAAAGACCAAAGAAGGTCTTTTTGGTAAAATTTCACGTGCTATTGCGGGCAAATCGGAAGTAGATGAATCTGTTTTAGATGAATTAGAGGCTATCCTTATTTCCTCTGATGTCGGTCTGGAAACGACTATCAAAATCATTGAACGCATCCAAGCACGTGTCAAACGCGATAAGTATGTCAATACAGAGGAATTAAATTTTATTTTAAAAAATGAAATCGTCAACCTATTGTCTGAAAACAACACAGCAGAAATTGAAGATTTTGACATTCCTCTTTTAGAAACAGGTCGTCCGTATGTCTTACTTGTAGTCGGTGTCAACGGTGTGGGTAAAACAACAACCATCGGTAAACTGGCGTATCAATTAACGCAACGCGATTATCGAGTAGTCATAGGTGCCGCCGATACTTTCAGAGCAGCTGCCGTTGACCAATTGAAAATTTGGGCTGATCGTGTGCACTGTGAATTTTATTCAAAAGGCATGAACGCTGACCCTGCTGCCGTTGCCTACGAAACGGTAGCTTATGCTAAAAAGTACAATTGCGATGTGGCTATTATTGACACAGCAGGTCGTTTGCACAACAAAAAAGGCTTGATGGACGAATTAGGTAAAATCAAACGATCTATGGGTAAAAGTCATGAGGGGGCACCACACGATGTTATGTTGGTTTTAGATGCTTCGACGGGTCAAAATGCCATTGAACAAGCAAAACAGTTCACGGAAATAACGGATGTATCTTGTTTAGCTTTAACAAAACTCGATGGCACAGCAAAGGGAGGTGTGGCAATCGGCATCAGCGACCAATTCAAAATTCCGATAAAATATATAGGTGTCGGTGAAGCAATCGATAAACTACAAATCTTTAACAAACAAGCGTTTGTGGATTCGATGTTTAAGTAAGGGGACAGGAGAGAATAGGATTTAGTAAATTTTTAAAATTTACTAAATCCTATTCTCTCCCCCTCAGTATGTAAGACATAAAATAAGATTTTGGTGTTTAAATACGTTGCTTTGTAACTTTTTTAGCGTCAAAAAGTATAATTTTGTAAAAATTATCTCATTACATCACAGCAAAATGACCGATTACAATGATTAGAAGTTTGTTAAAATTAGCATTTATAGCTATTATTTGCATCGTTGTTTACAACCGTTTTTTTGGAACGGATTCTGAAAAAGAACAATCGCAACGCATATTTAAAGGTGTCGGTTCTGTATTTACAGAAGTCCGTGGGTTAGTGAGTTCTGAAAAAGATAAATTCGACTCAGGTAAATATGATGTGGCTTTAGACAAAATGCAAACGATTATTGGCCGCTTGAAAAATCATGCAAGCGATAAAAACGACAGTCAACTCAATCGCCAAATCGCTGACCTTGAACGCCGTAAAGCGCAACTGCAACGTGAAGTGGATGCTGCACCCCCCTCAGATTCGGGCTATCAAAAGACTGCCGATAAAGTCAAAAAGTATAACGATTTAGCTAAACAAATGGAGAGCTTGACCAATGATATTCAACGTCTTGTCAATCAAGTAGCGCCACAACATGAGCAATAGAGATTGGTTATTGGTTATTCGTTATTGGGGAATTGGTTATGACTAATAACCAATTCCCCAATAACGAGTAACCAATAACCAATCACGAATAACCAATAACCAACATAAAAAATCCTTTCCGAATCAAATTCGGAAAGGATTTTTTTTGTTTTTGTCAAATTTTACATAAAAATACTGGGGGGGGTGTTAACTTTCCGAAAATTTTGTAGGAGACCAATTTTCAAAAATAAAAAAAACAATAATTATGAAAAAAGCAATTTTTTTAAACCTTTTTTTAATTGTAAGTATAACACTTATCCAAGCTCAAACAAAACGGGTCTTAGTGTTTTCAAAAACAGCTGGATACCATCATGCTTCTATAAAAGAGGGAAATCAATTCTTGATAGACTGGGGTAAGAAGGAAAATGTTGCTATAGATACGACAACCAATGCCAATGATTTCACAGAGGGTAACTTAAAGCGATACAACGCCGTCGTTTTTTTAAATACAACTGGGGATGTCCTGAATCCAGCGCAACAGATTTATTTTGAACGCTATATTCAAGCGGGCGGGGGCTATGTAGGTATTCATGCGGCTTCTGATACAGAGTATGACTGGCCTTGGTACAATAACTTAATGGGTGGTTTTTTTAATGGCCATCCAGGCAAACCGAATGTTCAAACTGGTAAAATGACGGTTGTGGACAAAACGCATGCTTCGACCGCACATTTACCAGAGACATTTGACAAAAAAGATGAGTTTTACTCTTTCAAATCCTTGAAAACGGACATCCTTCACTTTTTGATTACGGTTGATGAAAAAAGTTATACGGAGGGCAAAATGGGCGATTTTCACCCCATGTCTTGGTATCATGAGTATGACGGCGGCAAGGCATTTTATACAAATTTCGGTCATACGCCCGAAACATTTACGACCGAAACACCCATTATGAAACATATTACTGAGGGGTTGAAATATGCGATGGGCGGCAAATTGGACTACTCCAAAGCACATTCTGTCGCACCACCCGAAGAAAATCGTTTTGAAAGAACAACCCTAATCAACAACCTAAATGAACCTACTGAATTGGCGACCATGCCCAACGGTAAGGTCATTTTTGTAGAAAGAAAAGGTAGAATACAGGTGTATAATCCGAAAACAGGTACTGTTAAACAAGTGGGACAAATGCCTGTTTATACCAAATTTGAGTACGGCTTAATGGGGGTTGGTGTTGATCCAAATTTTTTAAAAAACAATTGGGTATACTTTTATTATACGCCTGATGAGACGCGGGAAGACACAAAAGACCAGTTTTTGTCGCGTTTTACTTATGACAATGTGCGCGATACGGTGTTGATGAATACTGAAAAAGTCATGTTGCGTATCCCTGTTAAGCGGGTTGAATGTTGTCATACAGGCGGCTCGATTGATTTTGATAAGGACGGCAATTTGTTTCTGTCAACGGGTGACGACACAAATCCTTTTGCTTCTGATGGTTTTGCACCTATTGATTTTCAACCGAATCGGGAAGGTTGGGATGCTTTGCGTTCGTCGGGTAATACCAATGATTTGAGAGGTAAAATATTGAAAATCAAACCCTTAGATGATGGTACTTACAATATTCCAAAAGGCAATCTTTTCCCAGAGGGAACGGCAAATGCCCGTCCAGAAATTTATGTTATGGGCTGCCGCAATCCCTATCGTATTGCTGTTGACAAACGCTCTGGTTATGTGTATTGGGGTGATGTCGGACCGGATGCGGGCAAAGCGGACTCAAGTCGGGGACCTGATGGCATTGTAGAGTTTAATCAAGGTCGCAAGCCTGGTTTTTACGGCTGGCCTATTTTTACTGGGAATAATTTCGCTTACAATCACTATGATTTTGCTGCCAAAAAATCAGGTGAGAAATATGACCCTAAAAAGCCCATTAATGATTCTCCGAACAACACAGGCTTAAAAGAACTGCCTCCTGCTACGCCTGCTTGGATTTATTATGGTTATGGTCCCTCTAAAGAATTTCCGTGGTTGGGAGCGGGCGGCGCAAACCCGATGGCAGGTCCTGTTTATTATGCAGATGATTATCCAGCCAATAAGGACAAATTACCTAAATATTTAGACGGTAAATTTTTAGCTTATGAATGGATGCGTGATTGGATTTACCTTGTTTCGATGGATAAACAAGGCAATTACTTGGGGGCAGAGCCTTTTATGCCCAGCACAAAGTTTTATCACCCTATGGATATGGCGATGGCAAGCGACGGAACACTCTTCGTTTTGGATTATGGTATGCAGTGGTTTGCGCAAAGTGAAGAGGCATCTTTGTCACATATCACTTTCAATGCGGGCAATCGGAAGCCTTTGGTAAAAATGAAGGCTGATAAAAAAGCAGGGGCTATACCGCTCACGGTTCAGTTTTCATCGGAGGGAACGATGGATTATGACGGCGATGCGCTCAAGTATTCATGGCAGTTTGGTAAAGGCATACCCCTCAGTAATTTGCCCAATCCGAAGATAAACTTTACGAAACCGGGCGAATACAATGCCGTTTTGACTGTAACAGATGTCGCTGGAAACAAAAGTACATCCAGCACAATCATAAAAGTGGGCAATGCTGAACCCAAAGTAAAAATTGTCGTTAATGGCAATAAATCCTTCTTTTTTGATAATAAAATCAATTACACCGTTACTGCAAATGATAAAGAGGACGGTAATATAGGCAAAGGCATCGCGCCCGAAGATGTAGTGGTCAATATCAATTACCTTGAAGGTTATGACAAAACGATGGTGGAACAAGGACATAAATCGAATGTCGGTTTTGCCTTAGGCAAGCGTTTGATTGATTTATCAGATTGTAAATCATGCCATTTTCCAGATAAGAAAAACATCGGGCCTTCATATATGGATATTGCTAAAAAGTATCCTACCAATGGTACAAATATCAGATTGTTGGCTCAAAAAATCCTCCAAGGCGGTGGTGGCGTGTGGGGCGAACAAGCGATGGCAGCGCATCCGCAAATCCCCGAGGGCGATGCCAGAACGATAGCAGAATACATTTTATCCTTGAAAGATGCGAAAAAAGCATCCTTACCAGTGCAAAATAATTATCAAGCCACTGCCCATACGGGTAAAAAAGAGGGCGCGTACATCCTTCAAGCCACTTACAGCGACAAAGGTTTTAAAGAAATGGGTTCTTTGACAACAACGGATATGGTGGTGTTGCGGAGTCCTAAAATAAAAGCAGTTTCTTATGACGATGCCAAAGATATTAGCAAATTTACGGTTGAACAACTCGGTGGCGAAGTGGCTATCGCAACCACAGATAATGCTTATATTGCCTTCAAAAATATTGACTTAACGGGTATTCAATCCTTAGCAATCGGCGCATTTTCGCAAAAAGCCAATAGTGTAGGGGGCAAAATAGAACTCCATCTCGGCAGTCCGACAGGTCCGATAGTAGGCAGTGGCGACGTACCCGCCGAAAATGGCACACCTATAAAAATTGTCTTGAACAAACCGCCTAAAGCACCGATGCCAACCACCTTGTTTATTGTGGGTAAAAATCCTAAAAACGAAGGCAAGTCGCTTTTTGCTTTGAGTAGTATTGAGTTTTTAGATAAATAAATCATACGAATGACTTACCGCAAGTTTCAAACTTGCGGTAAGGTCTTCGGTTCTCTGACATTTTATGTGTTACGACAATTACTCGCTGTTTCTCGCTACGCTCGAAAAGCGCACATAAAGGATTTTTTGAGGAATGAATGACTTTTTCAGTGAAAAATC
>JANOAU010000146.1:0-10844 GCA_031411275.1 Saprospiraceae bacterium
TCGTGCAAATTTTGCCCTAAAACTTAGCCATCTTGCGCGCCATAGCCTAAACTGGTATATACTATAACCTGTTTTTGCTGACGCTGGTTTATTCCCAAGTCCCTCGGACATCATCAGTATCATCGAACTCCGTTCTACTTCTCGTATACTCGACGTGTGGGCGCGGCTTATCTTCACTAAAAGTGTTTTTTCGAGTTCACTTAATGCGATTCTCTGACTTGTCGGTTTGGGCATGGCTCAGTTTTTCCTCAAAGATACAAACTATTTAGTTATTTGTAAACCAAGCCATTAGAGCTTTCAGATGCGTCTTAAATTGGCTATAGTCATAGCCATTACTGTGCTGAGCGCGATAATCAGTACATAGTCGCTCACCCGCCACGCCCTCCTTCTTTAGCTTTTGTGCCAATTGTCGGAAGGGCAGTCGTAGATATTTAACCCCGATCAGCGGGCATACAAACTCAAATTCCCGCCAGGGTAATTGGTATAAATATGCTGATAAACATGAGTCGTTTTTTCATCCACATCTTGGTCTGAATACTTTTGTTGCGGCAACCATTGCAGGGTATCGTAAATGGTTGCGTGAATTTGCGCCCGTACTTGTCGGCTTTCACGCCATTTTTCGACTTTTAACTTTTCTTCTTTTAGTTTTTGCAGCAAATCAAGGGCAACTTTTTTGACTTCTTTGATGTCCTCAGAACTCAATGTTTTACCTTCTTTTAGCAAATCGAATATGGCTAAGGACTCTTCATTGAGGTTTTCACGAAGGGCGCGGGCATCTTCAACATTGAGGTCTTGAATGAAATCGCTCAGATTATCGAACACTTTAACCGTGTTTTCTAATGTTTTTCCAGCATTGTATTCTTTGATGATTTTTTGATAGCGTTCATAAAACTCAAAACGCAAAGGGTTTTCCTTCAACATGCTGGCAAGTTTTCTATCAATCGCTTCTTGCAAGTTATAAACAAGGGTATTTTTTCTTTCCACTTTCGCAAAAGCCAAACGCAATTTATCAAAATCCAATTGGCTCAAATCAACATACACCGCTTCAGATTCATTAGCGGCATCATTTTCCAACAAAACACTTTCATTTACAATGTTTTGCAAATTCATAATAATCCCCATCACATCTGCCGATTTGGTTTGTTGATTGAGTTGGTTGTAAATCGCTTCAATGGCACTGCATGAGCGAATAAAGGGCTTTACTTGTTCTTCTGGATACAAGGCATTGTACTTCCGAAACACTTCTCTTGCCATTATTTCAAACTTAGTTCGGCTTGTTTCGTTGAGGCAAACGCAATCTGCCGCATTTTTAATAAGTGCTATACGGAGCATCGGTTTTACGTCTAAATTAGTCAATTCATTCAAATTAAAGCCCAATTCTTTCAAATATCCTTTTGTTTGACGAATAGATTCTTTGAGTTCTTCGGCAAATTCTTCTAATAATTCAACGGGTTTGGTGTCCGATGCTTTCTCTTTTTTCTTATCATTTTGAGTTTTTCCGCCTTCACCATAGATGGAATAGGCTTCTTCTAACTGCGTGTAAACATTACCATAGTCAACAATTAAACCGTTTTCTTTTTCGTCGTCATACACCCGATTGGCGCGTGCGATGGTTTGCATCAGCGTATGCCCTTTGATGGGTTTGTCCAAATAGAGCGTCGAAACGCACGGCACATCAAAACCCGTAATCCACATGGCGCAGACTATCGCTAAACGAAACGGATGGTCTTCGTCCTTAAAATCTTTTTCTAAGTCCCTGTCCACCATTTTTTTGCGGTGTGTGGCAATATCGAGCTGCATTTTTTTGAATTTTGCGACTTCGTTTTGTTCAGGACTCACCACCACACAAACTTCTGTTTCGGTTACTTTTTCGAGTTTTCGGGCTAAATTTTGATATTCTTCAACATCTGCAGCGTTCTTTTTGCGCTCTTTCAATTCCTTGATATAGTCTTGCCAATACGACAAGATGAGGTCATACATCCGCACCGCCGTCGGTTTGTCGAGCGCAATAAACATGGCTTTGCCTTGATAACCTCTTTCGTTGAAATGCCAAACCAAATCCTTTGCGATGGCTTCTAAGCGGGGTTGTGCGGTCAGAATCACATAATCTCGTTGGAATAAATAGGTCAATTTGCGCTTTTGGTCGGCATCAATGTCTTCATTTGCCAAAATATCTGCCATTTGGCTATCGAGTTGTGGGTTTTCGATGCCTAATTTTTCACCTCTGTTTAGGTAGAGTAGGGGTAGGGTCGCGCCGTCATCTATCGCCCGTTTGAAATTATAAACAGACACGTAGCCGCCAAAAATATCTTTTGTCAACTCCGCTTCTTCTTTGATGATGGGTGTGCCTGTGAAACCGAGATAGGACGCATTTGGAATGCCTTGAAAACGCATATTCCGCGCAAACGTCCCCGCTTGTGTCCGATGCGCTTCATCGCTCAAAACGATGAGGTTTTTCCTGTCGGTAATGAGGGGGTATTCGTTTTCTTTTTTAGGGTCAATCGAAAATTTATGTATCAATGTGAAGATATAGCGGTGGTTTTCTTTCAGCAATTCCCGCAAATGTTCACGGTCTTTCGCTATGATTTCCTTGCTTTTGGTCGCACCAACGCCTGTAAATGTGTCGTACAATTGCCTTTGCAATTCGCTTCTGTCCACCACTATCAAAAAAGTGTAAGAACCGCCTAATTTTCGGTGCATTTTCTGACAAATAAACACCATCGAATACGACTTGCCACTGCCTTGTGTATGCCAAAAAACGCCCAATTTACCCTGCAATTCTTCGATGCTTTTCGCCTTTTCCAGCACTTTATTGACACCGATGAATTGGTGGTTTTTTGCCATGATTTTCACCATGTCGCCGCCACTGTCGTCGAAAAGGAGGAAATTTTCAAATATATCCATCAAATTTTGCTTCTCACACGTACCCCTCAGTATCGTATCGAGGCTGACGATACCTTCTTCATCTTCTTTAATCCGTTTCCATTCTAAGAAAAACTTGTACGGACTTGTCACCGTACCAACCCGTGCATCGGTGCCGTTGCTCAATATGATGAAAGCGTTGCTGTGAAAAATGTGCGGTATGGCATCTTTATAGTCCGAAATATTGTCCGTAAAAGCATTTCGGAGGTCTTGATGATGCGCTTTGAGTTCAAAAAAGACCAAGGGAATGCCATTGACAAAGCCCACAATATCGGGGCGGCGGTTGTACAATTCACCCACAACTTCTAACTGACGGACAGCCAGAAAATCGTTTTGGGTATAATCATCGAAATTAAAAACACGCAGTTTCTTTTTCTCTAATTCGCCTTTTGTGTTGTTGAAACTAACAGAAACACCGTCTTTCAACAGTTCATATTTATCTTTATTGATGCGGGCTAAGGTTTTATCCGCACTTTTTTGGGCGATTTGTTCAATGGCTTGTTGATAAGCGGTGTCGGGTAAGTCGGGATTTAAGCGTTTTAAAGCCATTAATAGGTAGCGTTTCAAAATGACTTCCGATTTGTTATCGCGCCCTAAAAGCCCTTTGTCGCCAAAGGTTTCGCGCTTCCAAGCGTATGTAACCGTCCAACCGAGTTCTTCTAAAACATCTTTTGTGGCGGCTTCGATGAGTCCATCTTCTGAATATTCGTAGGGCATGGTTATGAAGTTCGTTGTACTTTTTTGGTTTAGACCCAAACGATAAAAATCTTTTTTCCGTTGTATTCCACCCATTCATTTTGCCATGATTTGACTTCAGAATGGTCAAAAATAATGAGATACCCCTCAGTCAAACCGAGTGCTTCTAAGTAATTATTGAGTTGTTCCAAACCTTCTGCATGGGCGGCTTGTCCGCGCCATATTTTCAGTTCTGCAACGTATTTATGCTGATAAAAAGTAATCGTAACATCTAAACGGCGTTCTTCGGATATTTGCGCTTCTTTAAAATCGTAGCCACTGCCGTTGATTATCGGTTTCATAAATGCCAGAAAAACCAATCTGCCGTTTCTTTCTAAAAAATTGCGGTCTTGTTTGCTGTATTGCTCACGCATGAAAGATTGAAATTTCCGCAACACCACTTCCATGTTTAGGCTTTTTTTGTCCGCGTTGGTATAGCCACTGCCAAAATCAGCTCCTTTTGCCAATTGAATATCGCGCATCCGAGCGGTCATATAATTGATGATAACCTCTCTATAAATTCTATTGTGTACAGTTAGACCATTTTTATCAACAAAAATACCATATAATACACCTAAATTAATAGTTGGGTTATGGATATTAAAAGACACGGTCTCGTTTTCAATCAGGATATTATAAGCTAATCTGTATAGACTTTCGTTATTCTCTAAATTTTTAGTAAGCGTATCAAAATTTGCATTACTCTCTCCAATAAGTTTCCTAACACATGCTTCAAGGTCTTCTTCTGTCCATTCCTTTGTTTTTTTGGTCGGCAAAATCTCTTCATCCATCATTTTGCACAATTTACTGACCAAAAACGGATAGCCCGATGTATAGTAAAATAAGCGGTCTGAAAACGCTTGTGTATCCATTTTTACCCCTTTTTCTGCTACATAATCGTCCAACATCGGTTTGATTTCGTTTGAATAGAAATTCATATCCACATTAAAATCAGTCGCAATATTCCAGGGTGAATTGTATTTCTGCGCTTCATCAGGACGGATTTTTAACTTCAATGATTTTACATCGTGGACACCTGCCAAAACAACGGAATAGAATGTTGGATAGTCACGTCTATCTAAATACAAATTGCGCAACATCGCTAAGAAACTGATAAACAATTGATTATTACTACTTTTATCTACTTCATCTATCAATAAAATTATTTTTTTTGAGGTCTTATTGGCTAATTCTGTAATGGCATCTGAAAGCAAATCTAAGTTATGGACAGTTGGTATGGTTTGGAGCAACCAAGTGTTGATTGCCGTTTCATTACCCTTCAATCGTTTTTGCAAAAGACGTAAAAAGGTCGGGGCAAATGTTTCTTCTTCCTGAAATACCAAATCACCTATACCTTCAAAACTGATATTGAAGACAAGGTACTTTTCTGTTTTTTTAAGAATTTCTGTAAGCCTGTATAGTGTCGTTGTTTTCCCATACTGACGGGGTCGGTTGATGATGAAATATTCACCATCCTCTATCATCTTTTGGGTTGCCGCCAATTTCTTAGACACATCAGCCATATAATGCTCGTCGGCAAAACACAAACCTGTGATATTGAATTTTTTAGCCATGACAATGGTTGTTTTTTTCTAAAAGCAAAACTACATATTTTTTACTTAAATGTTTTGTTTGCGCTTATACCCCCTCAGTATTTCCCCTTTTTACTGCCAAACTGCCATTCATCAAGCGCGGCAACAGTAGGTCGCGGCTTTCTTTTAGGTGGCGGTTTTGGATTGTTAAATTCTTAATTTGCCTATCAATAGGCTCAACTATTGCATTAAACTTTTTTGAAGCATCCGAATCAGCTACTATTATTTCAACTTTTTCAACGTCATTTTTAGTTACAGAATTGAAAATAGAACCGCCGCCCATCAAATCATCTTTAAAAAATATATTTTGAAGTTGATAAAATAATGCACTTGTAAACCCTTTTTTGTGGCGAATGGATGATAAACCACGACCTAAAACTATTCTTTCCATGGCGATATTTAATCTGCCTACGGGCGCACGTACACTAAATAAAATATCATCTTGTTCAGCAAAACGATTGCCTTCTGTTGTCCAAGTTGAATTTGTAGGAAATCTAAAACCATAATCAGAAACACCTTGATGAAATGGTAAACCTATTTTTTCTTTATTATAAAATTCGGATTTAGGACTTTGCCCCATTGTTAAAAAAGCTGCAGCCACCAACTTCTTCTTTTCCCACCCATCAGGCAACCCCGTCTCCTCATTCACCACCAACGGCATCCCATTCACCTTAAATTTTACAAACCACTCCTCATACGTCCGTTGCGCCAATTCTTCCAGCAGTTTGATGCGTTTTAGGTTGTTTTCTATCATATCATCGTAGGCAGAGAGGATAGAGGATATGCGACGTTGAATAGTGATTTTTGGTAAATCAATTTCATATTCTTTAATTCCACCAATTGCAATTCGCATTTGATTTGCCGCACCTTTACCTCTTTGTTGTATAAAATGTTGAAAATTTTCCGTTTTTCCTGTATATGCTAAATATTTTTGGTCAAGAACTTCTAAATCTTTGGCTCTTAAACAGACAGCATTTTGATTAAGTAAATACCCTTCCGCTATTTTAGGAATTATAGATGACCTTCCCGCAGCAGAATTAACTAAACTCGGATGTGAACCAACAGTCGCAATAACTAAGTCGTCTTTAAATAAAATATGTTTTGAATATTTTACTCCACTTTCTTCTGGAATATAAGATATGTTGGTATAGTCTATACCTTCTCTTTGCAAATTTGATACTTTTAAAACAGGAATACCTATTTCAGAATATTCTTTATCACTCCATGCACCGCCATTTATAAAATCGCATACTTCATCTAATTTAAACTTCATATCAACCCCTTTAAATTGTGAGCAATAAGATTAGACAAATCCACCGCTTCGGCGTTCAAAGCATCAAGTTCCGATTGAATGTCCAGCAACCGCCCTTTGTAATCAAAGTCTTCATCGAGTTGCGCTGCCACGCCCACATATCGCCCTGGAGTCAAACTGTAATCATTTTCCTTGATGTCATCGAGCGAAACGATTTTGCAGACCCCCTCAGTATTTTGGTACTTTTGGTCGGGAAACCATTCAAAAAACTGCTGCCAATCTTTGATGGCTTGTTTGATATGCCCCACGTTTTCATTCGTCGCTTTGCTATATACATCAGTCGGTTTGGACAAAGTATTGATTTTAGTCCGCAAAGCCGAAATTGTCTTTTTCCCTTGTTTTTCGTCCTGTTTTTTATCTTTTAGGTCTTGTTCAATCGCTGTTATATCTGCCCGATATGCTTCTAAAAAAGGCGTTGCAGTCGCTGTTTTTTCTTGAAAGAGGTCAAAAATCGCTTGTGTTTCCACAGCATCCAAAGGCGTTTTAAAGGTTATCGTTAAATCGTCTTTTAGGTCAATATCTAAACTCACCGCCGCGACTATCATTTCAGCAGCCCATATATCGAACTGCGTCAACTGCTTTTGAAGCAATTCAGCCACCGATTCTTGATGATTGTTAAACGCCGTTTGATAAGCGTTTTTGTCCTGACGATAAAACTGCATAATCGCCGTGAGATTGAACATTTGCCCATCCGAAAAGTCATTAATGGTGGTTGTTACCTTTCTAAACACATTTCGGGCATCAATCATCAGCACTTTGTCGCGGTTTTCCGTCTTTTTGCCTTTGTCATAAAACCACAAATGGCAAGGCAAAGACCGCGTATAGAAAAAATTATTGCTGATGGAAACGATACAATCCACCGCCTCCGTTTCAATCAATTTTTGACGAATCAATTTTTCAGAACCACCCGCATCGGTTGCTGAACTCGCCATAACAAAACCTGCGCGACCTGTTTCTTTCAAATAAGCATGAAAATATTGCATCCACAAGTAGTTCCCATTGTCCGCTTTCGGCACACCAAACGGCAAACGCGGGTCGGTTTTGACAAAATCCTTAGCCATATCAATCTTATTGACATTGAAAGGCGGATTCGCCATCACAAAATCGCATTGCCCGACAAGATTGTGCGGGTCGCTGTAAAAACTATTGGATTCGATGATTTTACCTTCGATGCCATGAATCGCCAAATTGATTTTCGCCAATTTGGTGTTATTGGTCTTTTGCTCCGTCCCATAACACTTAATCGCTTCATTGACTTGCTGATTGCTGTGGCTTTTGACAAAATACCCCGTTTGCACAAACATACCGCCCGACCCACAGGCAGGGTCGTGAATCGTTCCGTGCATCGGCTCAATGAAATTGACGATTAGCTGCACCAAACTGGGCGGCGTAAAGAACTCACCGCCTTCCTGTGCGCCCGCGCCTTGCATCGAAAATTTCATCAAAAAATATTCATAAATGCGTCCAAATACATCACCTATGGCGCATTTGACAGCATCTTTATTAAAAATCCGCACAAGGTCGCGCAGCAAATCACTTTCAAATTCTTGATAATTTCTGGGTAAATTTCCTTCCAAATCGGCATATTCCGCTTCAATCAACTGCATCGCATTGTTGATGGCTTCGGCAATATTTTGGTCTTCGGACAGATTAGCTAAGTAGTCATATTGCGCTTTTTCGGGCATCATAATCGCTCCTGCTGCCAAAAAATCCTCCTTAGTAGCCGCCCTTTTACCCCGTGGCGTGACAGGAATATTGGCTTCGACAATGGGTTTGGCTTCCTCATATCTGTTTTGAGCAAAGCGCAACAGGACAAGCCCCAAAACAGGGTCTTTATATTCAGCCGCCGTGAGTTTGGAGTTTGCCCGCAGCCCATCAGCCGCATCCCACAATTCTTTTTCAAGCAGGCGTATCTGTTCTTGAGTCATAAAAAGACGGTTGGTTTAATGTCAATGTGTATTAAAATCTTTTGGCAAATGTAGCGATAAACCCCCGTTTTTCAAGGAGAAGCGATGTGAAGTTGGATAAATTAGAGACCCTTCAGTATTGGGTCTCGAAATCTGTGATTTTAAAAATTAGATGATGGAAGAACAAAACGGAAGAATAAAATGGAAGAATAAGATGGAAGAATAAGATGGAAGAATAAGATGGAAGAATAAAACGGAAGAACAAAACGGAAGAATAAAATGGAAGAATAAGATGGAAGAATAAAACGGAAGAATAAAATGGAAGAATAAAACGGAATAACAAAATGGAAGAATAAAACGGAAGAACAAAATGGAAGAATAAAACGGAAGAACAAAATGGAAGAATAAAACGGAAGAACAAAATGGAATAATAAGATGAAAAAATGTTGAATTAGTATAGCTCGCGTACAATAAAGTCATTTATGGTGAGGGTCTTTGCTTTTAAAACGGAATAATAAAACGGAAGAACAAAACGGAAGAATAAAATGGAATAATAAAATGGAAGAATAAAACGGAAGAATAAAATGGAAGAATAAAATGGAAGAATAAAATGGAAAAATAAAACGGAAGAATAAAACGGAAGAACAAAATGGAAGAACAAAATGGAAGAACAAAATGGAAGAATAAAATGGAAGAACAAAATGGAAGAATAAAATGGAAGAATAAAATGAAAAAATATCCGCCCAAACTTTGTGCTGTTAATTCGACTTATGTTAAATGAAGTTTTCACAGCTTTTACTCGTTTTTGAGTGAAAAGCTGTCTTGATGATATGAATTTCTAAAAATATAAGTAAAAAACTAAATTATACTTGAATGAAAAAGGATTGCCTAAAAGAGCATAAATTTTTAAATTTGCCCGATGATACATTTAACAGACATAGAACGAAAAGACTTACGGAAGCGACAACGGGAAGAGAAGAACAAACAACTTTATATCCGTATCACTGTTTTATTGATGTTAGACAGTCATTTTAGTATCCCTCAAATAGAAGCAAGTCTTGGGATAGACCAAACGACAGTTAATCGGTATATAAATGCGTATAAAGACAGGGGTCTATCGCAATACCTAAGGCTCAATTATGTAGGCTATGAAGGCAAGTTGACACCTACAGAAATAGCCCAGTTGGATAAAGAACTACAAGATTATCTGTACATTAACACGTATGAGGTGATTGATTTTATAAAAACGCACTTTGGCAAAAGCTATACACCGAGTGGGGCAAGCGTTCTTTTACACCGCATGGGTTTTACATACAAAAAGACCAAACACGAACCGTCGAAGGCAGATACAGCGAAGCAAACAGCTTTTTTAAACGAAATGACGGCTTTTTTGGCAGAAATTGAGTACAATTCGGAATCTGCTGTTGCTTATTTTGTGGATGCAGTTCACCCCGCTGCGCTAAGTCTTCCATCCTTTCTACAAACACGCACACCGCCCCGCACCGCTCGTTTCAGTCTCCAGACTGAAACACACTATTCACACGTCTCCAGACGTGCAAGTGCGACAACGACATCAATAATAACCTGTTGGCAAAATAGGTCTAATCGGTTCAAGAAAATCCAATTTGAGCATCCCCTCAGTATTGAGCCAATAATCTGATGCACTGCTGTAAACATATTGCGTTTGTTCTTTTACAATACCTGCTCTAACTGGATTAAGATGTATATAATTCAACTTTTGCCACATCACAGGCAATGTCCACAACGCAATCGGATGGTTATCTTGCTGCCAAACTTGATAATGTCGATTATTCGTATTTTTGGCAGCATAATATTTGAACAGATACAAAAGCCATTCCCGGCGGCTTTCTGGCTCTTGTTGGATGCTGGCTAATATTTTATTGGCTGTATATTTTTTAAAATCCCGCATCACATCGCTGAGGTCTAACTTTTCGGTGTATGCTATGATATGCAGATGATTGCTCATCATAACCCATCCTGAAATATGCAAGCCTTTGTGTTCTTGACAATGACGCAAACTCTCGATTAATATATCTCGGTAACGTTGGCGACTGAAAATCTCTATCCACCCAACTGTGGTGAGCGTCAGATAATTCAGTCCTTGTTGTTCCCAAATGCGGTATTTTCCCGCTGGAAATATATCTTAGTTAATTCAACCCCGATGGGACAGGGTCTTCCAAAATCTAACCCACAAACCTTTAAACCAACGAACGGCGGCGCTGGGTTCTGTCTCCAGACAGAACTCACTATCAAGCGGGTCTCCTGACCCGTGAAATAAAAGCAAAAGTCCCCCTCAGTATTTGCGCTTAATTTTCCGACCAACTTAAAACCACACACAACACACATCTAACATCT
>JANOAU010000147.1:0-53330 GCA_031411275.1 Saprospiraceae bacterium
GAACATAAGTTTTATCTAAAAAACTTATGTTCCCTATGTGAAACCTCCTATCTGCCTATGTGTTCCAAAAAAAAGAACTATGTTATTAGTTTTCACTTACGTTTAAATTCATCGTTCCCTAAAGATTCCACCAATAAGTAAATTTCAAGACCAAAGCCCGATTTTTAACGGAAAAAGGCTCAGGCAAATAGTTGTCCGTATAAACCAAAAATAAATCCGAAGCGGGTTTGAAACGCCATTGCAAACGGGTATTGAGGTTCATATTTTTTTGTTGTTCATTGTATTGAGCAAAAGCTGTTAAAAAGAGTTTATCCGTCATCGTTACATCCACACGGGGCCCGATGAGCCAAAACTGGGTATTGCCCCAGGGCTTTGGCAAACGAATATCATTAAAACTCGTGGCTAAAGCCAAACTGACATAAGGTTGAAAACGATATCCCCAAGAAGTGCTGATATTCAGCCGCGTGCCATCGGCATAATATCCGCCATAACGCCAAGAGAAAGAGTAAGTAAACAAGCTTTGAGGCTTAGAAACGAACTCGCCACCAAAAGATTTCCAGTCATGTTTTGTGCCTGTTGCCAAAGTGTCTTTACCTGAATTGGTCGGGTCAAAAGGTCTTAATAATTGAACATAATCCGTTGCTGTCCAAGCCATAAAAGTGCTTTTTGTTCTAAAAGTGATATTGTAAAAAACACCTGCCGTCAAATCCGTTTTCTTAAACGATTCATTCATATAGTGAAAAGCAAAGAAGTTGGGTCCATGCGACAATATTTTGCCCCCTTTTGGAAAAAACAAATAACTAATACTCGGATTCAAATTGATATAACCTTTGCGTGGCACGTAGCCGACTTCTGCATTGTAGTTTTTGCCCACATATTGATGTTGCCAACCGATTGTCCATGCCTTACTGCTATATTGCAAATTGGCAGCATGTACATAATCTTTGCCGGATACTGAGGGGGAAAAAGATTTCATCAACAAGGCTTTGCCAGTCCAAACATTGTTCGATGACGCTAAATTGTATTCAACGCCCACATTGCGGTTGTAACTTGAATATTTGGGTAAGGTAGAAGTCGCATCGTAAGTGTAGTTCAAAGACTCTTTATTGATGACAAATGCACCAATATTGGAACGGCTTTGCACTTTACGTTGCATGGACACCACCGTAAAATTCTGTGCAGGCAATCCCGTAGCTTTTACTTTATCGGTTTGCATATTCATGACGCCAATCCGTGTTTTGGGGTCAAGTTTACCACTCAGACGTGCGCCAAACTGTATCGGGGTATTCAAACCAATACGTCTTGAAAAGAAAGGGCGCAAACTGCCATAGCCATAATTCGAGAATAAATCGCCGTTTTCAAGGAAAAACTGCCTCCTTTCAGGAAAAAACAACTCAAAACGGTCGAGGTTAGTCACTTGTTGATCCACTTCAACTTGTGAAAAATCGGGATTGACGGTTATGTCCAAATTTAAGGAAGTACTGAGGGCTATTTTAGCATCTGCACCTATCTCTTTTCTTGTGGTGGCTTCTTTATTATTGGCATAATCCTTCGTAATACCGCCCAAAGCATAAGGAATGACCGATACATTCGCGCCCGGTGTAGGGGGCGGTGCATCCCACATCAACGAACCTGTATACGCCAAAGAGGCGGTCGGAAATTGACGTGGCACAGGTGCCCAAGCTGACTTTTCAGTTGTTTTTAAGTCATTGCGACTGAAATTGATACCCCATTGCATCACATCTTTTTTATAACGAATGGTTTTGAAAGGAATAGCGGCTTCAAAAACCCACTTCCCAGCATAGTTTTTTACCTTGGAATACCATTTATTGTCCCAACTCAAATCCACGTTGCCACCATTGTACATCATGCCATCCCATTGTGCGCCCACAGCATTTACACCAAAAGCAAAACCATTGGTTTGGTCATTAAAAGGATCAATGAAAACGAGGAAATTATCATTTTTACCAAAATTAAAATCACGTTTAAGCGACTCAACAACATAACTGCCTTCCATACCTTCGTAACAAATCGCCATGATATAGACAAAGTCATTATTGTAGGTCATACGCACCTCTGTTTTGACAGTAGCACGGCTCGTGTCCATAGGCAACACCATAAAAAAGTCTTTCACAAGCGGCGCATCTTGCCAAGCCTGTTCGTCAACGATACCATCAATTTTGATAACACTTGTGGCTTTTTTTATAGGATATTGATAGTCTTGGTTCTTTTTTTGTGCATTTAAAGTAAAAATAGAAGCGATACTAAGAATAGAGAGTAAAAGGAATTTCATAAATCAAGTTGTTTAAAGCTGATGAAGCCGCAAATTTAGACATTCTGAAACAGTATTTGATATTGTTCGATAAATACACAGGTTAAGATGTTAAACGATTTGTAACTCTATTGCCCCCCTCAGTATAAAACTCTAAAAATGACTCTAAATCCCTATCTTTGACCCATCATGGCAAATCATAAAACATATCATTTAAGCAAACTATCAAAATGGGTTTTGATAGCCACGTTCATCTTGAGCGTTTTTTCGTTTTCGGGCTATGTCAGTAATGGTAAAACCCAACTTAAGACGACGCAAACTGAAGTTGTTTACTCGTACAAACCCCAAAAAGTTAAGCATACCTTTTCACTTACAAAAGTAGGCACGTTTGTTTTTTTATATACCCCCCTCAGTGTAAGAGGTAATAAAACCCATTTTTTAGTTGCCTTTAATCGATTAATCAAAACACATTTTGACCAGAATGCAAAACAATGCTTATCTTTTAAACCCATCAAACAATTTAGACCCATCAAAACGATGCCTCCAAGCACAAATGAGGACATTGCTTCTGCTCTTTTAGGATAACACAATCCTATTTATTTTCCTATCTATTTAATTGAAAATCAAACTGTTGTGGTTCACAACAGCCATAATTCATTTACAGAAAATGAAAAAAATCAAAAGAGTGATAACGCTTTTGGGCTTTGTGCTGCTCATGGTTTTAGCGTCTGTGGGCATGGGTATTTCAGGTGCTGCACCTGTTATGCCTACCCATAAAAGAGAGAATGCTCTTGTTATTGACGTTGAGGAAGTGGGTTCAGAAGAGACAGAAACGGACGTGCTGCCGCTGGATATTCATAAAACGTAAGTTATCAATGCATTACGATTTGTAAAACAAGTAATAACTCGTAAAATCAGCCACATCTGTACGAATTGTTTTCCTATTTTACAAAAACAACTGCATTATAGCAAAAAGATATGGGGTATCTGAAACATTTTTCCAATCTTCGTACCGCATTTTAAATGCACAAATAAAATTAAATTCGGAAACCACTCGTCGTTAAAAAATTTAAACGAACGCTTCTTTATGAATCAAACAACAAGAGTGCAACTGTCTGTCATGATGTTCCTTCAATTTTTCGTTTGGGGTGCATGGTATGTCACGATGGGTACCTATCTCACCGAAACCTTAAAAGCGACAGGGGTACAAACAGGTGCGGCGTACAGTGCCAATGCCATTGCGACCATCATTTCACCTTTCATCGTCGGCTTGATTGCAGACCGTTATTTTGCCGCGCAGAAGTTCATGGGGGTCCTGCATTTAGTCGGGGCAGCGTTGTTGTATTATGCCACAACCATTACCGATCCAAACCTGTTTTTTTGGATAATTCTCTTGTATTCAGCAGCGTATATGCCCACATTAGCTTTGTCCAATGCTGTGGCGTTCAATTTGATGTCCGAACCTGACAAAGAGTTTCCGCGCATTCGTGTTTTTGGCACATTGGGTTGGATAACGGTTGGGCTCATCATTGGCGCACTCCATTTTGAAGGGGCTGCTAACTTGGCAGCAACGGCTATACCGTTTAAGATTGCCGCAGGAGCATCCCTTTTGCTTGGGGTTTACTCGTTTTCGCTCCCTGATACGCCGCCAAAAGCCCAAAATACTGAGGGGGCATCTATTGGACAAATACTTGGATTGGATGCCTTGGTTTTGTTTAAAGACCGTTCGTACCTCGTTTTTTTTATATCCTCTATTTTGGTTTGTATTCCATTGTCATTTTATTATAGTTTCACCAATACCTTTTTGACGCAAGTCGGCATGGAAAACGCAACAGGTAAAATGACGATGGGTCAAATGTCAGAAGTTTTGTTTATGGTACTTTTACCCTTGTTTTACAAGCGTTTAGGTATCAAAAACATTCTGGTTGTGGCTATGCTCGCTTGGATGATTCGCTTCTTAAGTTTTGGTTTTGGCAATGTGGACGGATTGATTGGTTTGTTCTATCTCGGTATCATTCTACACGGCATTTGCTACGATTTCTTCTTTGTTTCAGGGATGATTTATACGGAAACTAAGGCAGGACCGACCATCAAAAGCGCTGCCCAAGGCTTGATTACCTTTGCAACCTATGGCGTTGGTATGTTTATCGGTACCTACCTTTCGGGCTTGGTCAAAGACGCTTATACGGTCAATGAAGTCACCGCTTGGCAGTCGTTTTGGCTTGTTCCCGCAGGGATAACGGTAGGGGTTTTAGCGTTTTTGTTTTTGTTTTTTAAGGAAAAAGACGGTGCAACAGCTTGAATGACAAAGAATAAACAACAAGAAATGAAAGGTAAAATATCTAAACTCCTCATGTTAGGCATTGCACTCGAAGTGTTTGTCATGATATTGGCTTTCATTGAAAGCAAAGGCGATAAGACCTTGTTTTTCCAAGCATCCGCTCGTTTGTCGGGGCGCGTGTCTCTTATATTCTTCTTGTTTTATGGGATATACGCTACGCGACACCCCTCAGTAGAAATAGGTATTCCTTTATCCATCAAGACCCAACTGGTCAGTGATTTTGCAGTTATTCACATCATTCATTGGTTTTTTTTAGCGGTAGCAGTGGTGTTAAGTGACTTTGAACTTGTTCCTTTTCGCGTAGCGGGTGGTGCATTGGCTTATTTAATGATTGTTTTGATGCCTTTTATTTATCAAAAAAAGCTATTGTCTAATATCTCTTTGATAACGCTGCAGAACGTGTATGTTTTTTACGTATGGCTTATCTTCTTTATGACATATTTATCAAGAGTTCGTGGACAAACGCCGACAGCAACGGGACAAATGTTTGCTTATGGGGTGTTGATTGTTGTTACAATGTCGTTTTTTGTTTGGCGTATCGTTAAAATAATTCGAGAAAGAGCTTTAACAAAGGCTTAAATGATATTGGATTACACCCCTCAGTATAAATCGTTAAAAATCTATACTCATTTAAAAATAGTTTACCTAAAAAATAATTTTAAATCATTAATAATCAATCTTTTATATTTTTCACTTTTCATTTAATATAATTTTCATACATAAATCATATCATTTCACAATGGAAAGACGCAATTTTATTAAAAAACTAACTGGCACGACCGCTGCCATAACGCTCGGTACAAGTGCATACAGCCGTGAAACACGCACCTTGCAATCCACTCTAAAGGTGACTGCAAATGATAAAATACGGCTCGGACTCATCGGTGCAGGTATTATCGGACATTACGATATGGACGCTGCCCTCAAAGTCGAAGGCACAGAAATCGTTGCCGTTTGCGACCTCTACACTGGACGTTTAGACTTCGCCAAGGAAAAATGGGGTAATGCTGTTATGACCACTCGGGACTACCGCGAAGTCCTCGCCCGTAAAGACATTGATGCTGTTCTGGTGTGCGTTCCCGACCACTGGCACGATGTCATTGGCATTGCCGCTTTGAAAGCTGGAAAACATGTCTATTGCGAAAAACCAATGGTTCAAAAGATTGAATACGGTCAAGCCATTATTGACGCGCAGAAAAAAAGCGGTAAAGTCTTTCAAGTCGGCAGTCAATGGGCAAGCAGTGTGGTAATGGTAGAAGCTAAAAAGCAATTAGCGTCTGGCATCATTGGCGAATTGACCCATGCAGAAGCTGTTACAGATCGTGCAGATGCGCGTGGTGCTTGGCAATACGCCATTCCAACCGATGCGTCGCCACAAACCGTTGATTTTGACCGCTTTCTGGGCCGTGCGCCTAAAGTGCCTTTTGATGCGGTGCGCTTCTTTCGCTGGCGCAATTATACGGATTATGGTACAGGCGTGGCAGGCGATTTATTTGTTCACAGCTTAACCACCCTTCATGCAATTACAGGCGCAATTGGACCAAACCGCATCTTTGCCTTAGGCGATTTGAACTATTGGAAAGACGGACGTGATGCTTATGACCTCGTTTCAGGCATCATGGATTATCCAAAAACGGCTATTCACCCTTCGTTTCAGTTCTATACGCGTGTTAACTTATCCGATGGCAACGGTGGAAAATCTTATACAAGACTCGTTGGTACTGAGGGGGTCATTGACATCGGGGGTAATGACTTGAAAGTCAAATCTTTCAAGCGTCCTTTAACAACAGGTTACGGTGGCTACGATGGTTACACCAGTTTTTCTGCTAAACAGAAAGAAGCCTACAAAGAATGGCATATGGCTAAATTCGGCAACGCCTCTACTAAAAATACATGGGCGGACGAAATAAACTTTAAAGCGCCTGATGGCTATGATGCTCGTTTAGACCACTTAATCAATTTCTTTGAGTCGGTTCGTGCAGGAAAGCCTTGCGTTGAAGATGCGACGTTTGGTTTGCGCGCTGCTGCACCGTCTTTGGCATGTAACATGAGCGCAAAACAGAAAAAAGTAATTAATTGGGATCCAGTAAATATGAAAATCTTAAAAATGTAAAATGTAAATTAACAAATGTAAAATGTAAAAGTAAACGCCCCATTTTTACATTTTACATTCGTTAATTTACATTTTACATTTATTTATCTTCATTTTAACTTACATTAAAAAATGGGAAAAAAAATAGCCATTCTCGGCGGCGGCTTCATTGGTCGCTTTTATGCCGAAGCGTTGCATGGACAACGGAATCGAGACCACGTATCGGTCGTTTATGCGCGGCGTGAAGAAACTGCGACACGTTTTGCCAATGATTACGGCGTGCCTGTTTGGACAACAAATATGGAAGAAGCGGTTAAACATCCAGAAACAGAGGTAGTAATTATTGCTTTACCAAACAATATCCACTTAGAAGCGGTGTTATTGTGCGTCAAATACAACAAGCCTGTGCTGTGTACAAAGCCGCTTGGACGCAATGCCGAAGAAGCCAAATTGATGCTCGAAGCTGTTGAAAAAGCAGGTCTTTTTGCGGGTTATATGGAGGATTTATGCTACACGCCAAAGTTTATGAAATCATTGACAAGCGTCAAATCAGGGGCAATTGGTACTGTTTTGTGGGCAAAATCAAGGGAAACACACCCCGGTCCACACTCCGATTGGTTTTGGAATATCGAAATGGCAGGCGGCGGTGCTATCTTGGATTTGGGTTGTCATTGCATTGAAATTGCCCGTAATTTTATTGGTAAAGACATTCGCCCAGTTGAGGTGATGTGTTGGGCAGATACGCAAGTGAAACCGATTGATGCCGAAGACCATGCCATTGGTTTGGTCAAATATGAAAACGGTGCGATTGGTCAATTTGAAGTGTCTTGGACATTCAGAGGGGGTATGGATTTACGCGACGAGGTGATGGGCAGTGAAGGTACGATTTGGCTCAACAGTTTCCTACGCACTGGTTTTGAAATGTTTACATCTGGTAAAAGCGGTGCATACATTGCTGAAAAAGCAGAATCAAACAGTGGTTGGCTTTTCCCTGTGGGTGACGAAGTTCATGAATTGGGCTACACGAACATGTTTACCGATATGTTCAACGCCCTTGAAACAGGCAAAGAACCCGCCGAGTCATTTTACGATGGCTATGTCGTCAATGCTATTATTGATGCGGCTTATAAATCTGCCAAAACAAAATTGTGGGAACCGGTTGTATTAGAACATTGGCGCGGCAAAACGGGTGTACCTAAAATGTCAGGTTACGTGGATTTCGATGAGGACCATTATTTAATCAAAGATGAACTATTGCCAAATGGCGATGTAAAAGTCATTTTGAAACATAAAACAACGGGCGTTATTTCTGAAACAGTCAAAATATCACCTGTGCATATACCCCTCAGTATGCACTAAAGGAAATGACAAATTTTGCTTACTTGAGGGTCTGCAACAACCGTTTGGATTCACGTACCAAACCTCTTTTCAAACTCTTTTCATAAGTATCCATGCCATTGTGTTCATCTATGATGGCATGGAGAATTTTTTTGGCATCGTTGGGTCTATTTGTTTCAATCAATTATTGTAAAAATAAGGCTGCAATCTTTTTATTGCTGATTGTTTTTACGGATTAAAATTTATATTCAGTGAATTTTAAATATTCCCCGAACATAGCATCTCACCTGCCCTCACCGAAACAATCGGGATTTCATATCTCAACAGTATCTGGTGTCCGAAAATACTGAAACACAAGAGCCGCCACACAAATAACCAAGCCGCCAAACTCCCGCGTCAACTCCACATAAGGCTTTTCAGCTTTCATGGTTTCAACGATGGAAGGCTCACCCATTTTTATCCAATCCAAAAAATCAGGAATATAAGAAATCATGAAAAGGGCGGTTGGTATTAATCCAATCAAAATGAAGGTTTTGTTATATTTTCCTTTTAGAGCATAGAAAGAAACAGCCGCAGGAAAAAGATAAATCGGCATCCAAATATAAGGATCAGGATCATTGTATTGGAGAGCTGCAAAAAGAACAAAGAGAACGACGAGGATAATGTTTAGAATTTTCATAGAAAGATTTGTTTTTAAGATAAAACGATTAGACTATGAGTGTAAAGGTTGCTATTTTTTTCAAAAAGCACACTAAGTACCTAAAAAAAGAAAGGCTTAATCATGTCGAAACATGAATAAGCCTTTTTATGGATAGTTGAAATATTAAATCTTATTTATTGTAAGTCTTTAAAAATCAACAATAATCGTTATCAACTATAACCGATTATTATGCTATCTTAACATCAACAGCATTCAAACCTTTTTTGCCTTGAGCTGTGCCGTAAGTAACAACATCACCTTCACGGATATTGTCTTTAAGACCTGAACTGTGAACAAAGATTTCTTCACTTGAACTGTTGTCAACGATAAAACCGAATCCTTTTGATTCGTTAAAAAACTTAACTGTACCTGTTTGCATTAAAAAACTATTTAAAATACTATTTGGCGAAATTGCCACCGCAAAGATAATGGTTTTTTTTAGAAAGAGAATAAATATTATTAAGTAAATATTAAAATGGTGATTTTATCATTTTAAATGTAATAAAAAAATAAGCATAAATAATTGAAAATGAGTTATTTAAAATCGTAAAATACGCTCAAGAGAGCAAAAAGAGGTATTATTATTTACGCCTTAATAAATCTCAATAAAGAACAAAACAACCGAAATTTAATCCAAATCATACCAATCTACTTTGCGGGCATAGTACATAACGATTGCCAAAGCAACGAATAAACCTAAACTACCCATCAATAAAGCATAGTCTTCAAGACGCACAATGATGAAAACAAAACCATACAACAAGGACAATATACCACCCACCAATTGCGCCAAACGTTTCTCTTTTAATATACTATTGGAATACCAAACCACCAAACCGACGGTCATAATCGTCGAAATCAAGTAAGAATAAGAGAAACTGATATGCTCCGTCATAGAAATGAGAAGCGTAAAAAACAGACAAATAGCCAAGCCAACCAAAATGTAATGGAAGGGATGTATACGCCGTTTATTTAACATTTCTATGAAAAAATACAAGGCAAAAGTAAGGGTAATGAGTATAAAAGCATACTTGACGGCTCTGTTGGATTGTTTATAATCATCTAAAGCAATAAGCAAATTTACGCCAAATGCGCTCTGTCCAGTTTGCATATTGCCCAACCAATATTGTGGAAAAGGACGGTTAAGGTGCAATATTTTCCAATCAGCCGTAAAACCGTTTGGGGTGATTTCGTATTTTTCAGGTAAAAAGGCACCATCGAATTTGGGACTTGTCCAAGGTGAATGAACATGTAAATTCATTTCATGTCCAACAGGTATAAAATTCAAACTCCCTGTACCCCTCAGTATTACATCGAAATTAAAGCTATACCGATTCACCGTTTTGTCGGAAAAAGGGCGAACAGGCACTTTTGTAGAAACACCATTGGGCAGCACATCGTTGGTTTCCATGCCGGGATTGAAGGTTATTTTACTATCGTTCCACTGTATCGCTATTTGTTCCTCGATACCCCGCAAATCATTCATGCCAATCGCCACCGAAGCGTATTCCCACAAAATATTGTCCTTCGGAATGCCCAAACTCGGTACATCAAATGGATTGAAATATCCCTCGAAATGTACTTTTGCAACATAAACCACCACTTCATAAATGCCCCGATAACGGCGAGTCGGTATCATTTCTGCATTGATTTTTAAGTCTTCGGGCAAGAAATGGGCAAATTTATAGACTTTTTGAAGCGGTTTGTTATTGTCTTCTCTATAAAACTCGATATACGGCACACTGACGACGGGGCCCATGACATTTTGCTCGTAGCTCCATTTATTGCTCACTTCGTCAATGGCTTCATTCCTGAAATACTCTCTTTCATAAATCAAATCCACAATTTTTTGACGTGGAATAAGCATAAACATCAAGAGAATTAAGACAACTATACCTTTCATAGTTGTGTTGTGTCGCTCAAAAAACGACTTCTTTTTGAGTGGTGTCGGTTGTTCCTGTTCCATCTTTTTATTTGATTTTTGGATGAAAATGATGAAAATACTGAGGGGTCACTAAAGCCAATAATTGCCTTGCTTTTCATTTGAAAGACTATTAACTTTTCTTTCCGTCACTACACTATTTTTTGTACAACCTTTTGTTAAGTGTGATTTGTTGAACAAGATAAAAAGTAACAAAATTTTTCTACATTCGTGGTTTAAATCAGCATAAAAAAAATACAATGATTTTTTCAAAACAATATCCTCATATTCATTGGTGGGTGGAAAATAATGGCTGGATGATAGTCGGATCGGATGAAGAAAGCGACAGCCTCCTCCGTTTGATTGATACAATCGGGGTTTCGTGGGAAGATGAAGACTCCCGTTCTGTAGAACAAGCATTGGACAAAGCAGAGATGTTTTTAAAGAAAGATTTGCCCAAACGGTTTCCGAATAGATTCATATTGGAGATCGGTTAACAAAAATAATAATTCATCAAAAAGTAAAATAACAAACAATGTCTAAAACAAAAATTACAGTCAATTCAAATGGCTCATTAAAGGTAGAAGGCGATTTCGAAATCGTAGATGCACAAGGAGCTGTTTATGGTCTTCAAGGCAGAACAACCCTCAGCTTATGCCGTTGCGGCATGTCAAAAAACAAACCCTTCTGCGATGGTTCACATCGAGGACATTTAGAACATGAGGCAGTGGCATTTGATTTGCCTCCTAAAAAAGTATAATCTCATGAGGACATGCTCAAAACAAACCTTCAACTGCAGCGATGTAAGGGATTGATTCATAAGTTTTTGTAAAATTAGATAGAATATTTTCAGCAATTTCCGCTTTGGAAAATTAAGTTACCTTGTCAAAGACACCCCTCAGTATTTTGGCTAAAAAACCATTTTTATTGCTTTTGGCAGAATTCAAGTCTTAGGAAGATTTTAAATTTTCCTAAGACTGTGTTCACTTCATCTTCATAGAATTATCCGTTGGGTTTAAAAATAATTATTCACCATAAAACAATGATTATGAAAGGTTTATTTATTGTTTCTGCCTTCCTCATGCTATTTAGCACGACTGCTTTTTTAAAAAAAAATGTACCTAACCTTGCGGGTACTTGGTACGTAAACGGTAGAGCCAACCACCTGTGTTCGATTACACAGAATGGCAACAATCTCGTTTTCAGTTATAACAATTCACGCAGCAATGGCTATTTCAAAAGCGAAACAGAAGTGTTTGCGACGGAATGGAACACGCTTGGCTCACTCACGGTTGGCAATGCAGGTATTATTTGGAATAATCAAGTTTGGACAAGACAACCGTCTTCAGGTTGGATGAATGTGGCGGGTACTTGGTATGGTGATGGCAATGCCAACTATGCTTATACGATTGAGCAAGACAATTTGTATCTCGCCATCAATTTTCAAGGACAAAAAATGACAGGCTATTTCACGGGAGCCAACAGCATAACCGTACCCGCATGGAATAATACGAGTGCCAATATTACCTCCGATGGTAGTAGCATTACGTGGAACAATCAGAAATGGACTAAGCAACCAACGACAAGTACACCTACCCCAACGACAAGTACACCCACGACAACGCAACAAGGCAGTACCCAAAAGCTCTGCCGTGTAGAATTGTCTTCTTTTTACTTTGCTGCGCAGTCATTAGGTACTGTTTGGGGTCGGGCGGCGACCGAGCCAGGTATGCTTTCAGCAGGTGCTGTTGCTGATTGTGATGCCGCTCTTTCTGTCTTAGATGGTGTGTTAGGTAGTATCAGTTGTATCGTTTTTGATCGCAACCGCATCCGCAACTTACGAGGCATATTAAGTACAGCGTCATCACAACAAGTCGTTTTGGAAACAGAACGATTGATAAAAGACCTTCAAGTGGTCGTGCAGAATCTAAAAGTCAGTTGCGATAATGGCGTGCATATCAGTGCATTATACATTGCAGGTATCCATTTGGGAGCGGCACAAGCTTGGGCAAGCAGTCGGCAATGTATGCCAACACCTATGCCTATTGCTATACAAACAACGATACAAAATCACCTCACGACTGCCAATAATGCTTTGATACCTTATAGTGCCTGTATTACGCATTTCGATTTTAGCAATTTTACTCGTATCACGGCCAACCTTGGCAGTATGAATTCGATTTTGCCCCATACGCTCATAACGGGTACAGAAACGCAACTACTTTGGGCAATAGCGTTAAGCGATTGCTGTTGCTCCTGCTCGCCTGGGAATATGACCGACACAAATACAACATCTGCTTGCGATGCAGAATGCGAGCGTTATTGCAAAAGTCTTGGCAAACAACACGGTAGGTTCAATGGCAAAACCGCGTGCCTATTAGGTGTCGTCAGTGGTGGCAGCAGTTCGGGTTGCGATTGTTGGTAAAGTGACTAATCTCAAATCCAGAAGTCACTTTACCAATCGCCAACACAAGGCACAAAGAAGGACAAAACAAGGTTTTCAAATCTATTTTTTAATCTAAAAACCACTGTACGATGCAAAAATCACTGTATTTCGTCCTATTCGTCGCCTTATTGACAAGCCGTTGCACAACGCTTGTATTTGAAAAACCTCTTCCTTTCAAAGCTGCTACTGTTGATAAATGCCCAACAATACTCGTTGGTCAATTTGTTGAAGAAAAAGCCACGCCACATCTACAGCAAGAAATTATTTCATTTGAAACGATCACACCCAATCAATTGTCTGTTTATCAGTACAAACAATTTGCTGACGAAGATTTAAAAAACTTTCCAACATTTGAGGTGAAAAACAATGTGCTGATTGAACACATCAAAGTAACACTGAAAGGCAGTAAAACAACCAAAGACTCAATAGCTGAAACGCCTGTTTTGCGAACCAAAACGGGTTATCAAACAGCCAAACATTTGGCTTATGGTCTGGATTTTAAAACAAAAACAATCACACAATATCCTGACCCCAAGGATACCGAAAAAAAGACAGGTAGCTTCGATATGCGCCAAAAAGGAGAGACCTATTACTTGAACGTTAAGGACTTAGTCATTGAAGGTTATTGGTTTATCGTTATGCTAACGCCAAAGGACAACCAATTAACTATCAATATGTTAAGCCAATTTAATGATGCAAACGAAGAAGACGTTAACAACATCATGCCATTAACAAAATTGGACGATGAGACGTATCTGGCCAAACCTACCGAAAGACAATTAGAAGCCTTTTTAAAATATCCAGAAGCAGGTGAAGTGTCTATTTACAAGCGTATAAAGCATTGAAAAGTCTTAAAATACAGGGGGCATAAAGTGGACAATTGTGTTGATTGTTAACAAGTTATGCCCCATTCGTTTTCAACCAACCTGTAATACTTAATCTGGGTGCGTGCGTTAAGAGTACTTCGTGTTCCAATTCACTGCTTTTAAAAAACACGCATTTGCCATTAACGGGTGTAATCATTTGCAAATGGTCGCTGTGGTGAATACACAATTCGCCGCCGTCTTTTTCCTGCCAATCGGTATTCAAATACATAATCATTGAAAAAGCTCTGCTTTTATTATTTTGAAATTGATCAAGATGTTTTTTATAAAAACTGCCCTTTTCGTACAAAGCATAATGAAATTCATAGCCCGTAATACCTGTGTAACAAGTACGGTTCAAATAACTCACAAAACCATCTATCAAATCAAAAAAATGGTTTTCAAAAGTATTGTCGTGCTTGCGGTCAAGCCAGTAAATCTTATCGTTTCGTATCTTAGCATCCTGAACGAGCAATGAATGATTGCCAATAGCGGCGGCGAGCAGTTGCTTGTCTGAATAAAGTGCCAATAAATTGGCTTTCAAATGAGCCGCTAAAGACGCACTTAAAAAGTTTTCGGCTAAACCGACTTTATTTTCAATAAAACTGTCAATAAGTTCTTCAAATTGAGTCTGCAATAGGTATAATTATGGTCTAAATGGCATAAAACCAATAGAATCCGAAAGGTAATTTTAAAGTTTGATAGTCCACAATTAGTTTCCTAATCTCAAAACATTTATCTATACTTGTTTAATTTTTTACATTTTAAATAAAATCATTCATAACCAAAGTTTTGTATTTTTCATTTTTCGTTTTTTACTTTTCATTTAGTATAGTTATCAAAAGAAAGGCTGCCTCAATGATAGAGACAGCCTTTTAACGACATTTTACCCCCAAATACTGAGGGGTATCAAAACCCTATTTTGACGCTTTACCTTGTGCATCATACATCACCTCTTTTGTTTTCAAACCATTTTTATATTCGATTTCATAAACAAGAGGCTTTGTGGATTCAATTTTAGCGACTTCCTTTATTTTGGCAGCACCGTGTTCTTTCTTAAAAGCAGCCACAACAGCCGCAGGTAAATCGCTTACTGTGATGCCCGTTTCCGTTTCGACCCATTCGCCTTTTGCAGAGTAGGTCACAGACATTTCTTTGCCATCGAGTTTAAACTCGGCTTCAAAATTACCATCCTTTTCCTTGTCCCAATCCACTTTTTGAGCAGTCGGAAATTTCTGTTTCAAAGAAGCTATTGCGGCTTGCGGAACATCTTTTTGAGCATAAGCAGCAGAGATAGAAAAGACAGCAACAACGACCATCAAAATGATATTTTTCATTTTATTTAATTTTTAAAGTTAAAAATAAATGTATAACATAAATAGGACAATAGCAACTATTTACAATGCAAAAAATTCGTGTTATTCGTTACATGGTTGTCCCCAATTACCATAAAAATCAAACAATAATAGGCGGATGAAAAATAGAAGCACCGTAATTTCCTTGATAAAAACATTGCTTTGAAACAGGTAATGTATAGGTGTCGCCTAAAATCAAAGACCCTGTGAAACGCATGATTTGAGGGTCAAAACGTTCAGAAATCAAGAGAAAACCAAGGGTTAAATGGGTGAAATTGAAAGGAATATGCGGTTTTTGTTCGTCACCATTGTCGTGTGCATCAAAAACGCCGTCAATATTAATGAGGTGGTCAGTAATGAAATCAAACACAGTCAAATCCTTATCCTCGTTCGCTTGACAATGCGCGTACATGGCTGGCAAGTTGGGCAAGACAGCAAAATCGCCATTGGGCAAAAGCATTTGACCCAATAAGAAATATGCTGCTATGATGAGGATACTGATTTTTTTCACAGTCTTTTTTTATGCTTTTGAAAAAGCAAATATAATAAAAAGTACCTTGATTCTGCTTTTATACTGAGGGGGTGATTCCTTTTCTTATCTTTATGATTCAAACTCAAAACGTAAACTTTGCAATTATGTGGTGGATATACGCTCTTTTATCGGCTCTTTTTGCTTCATTAACAGCCATTTTCGCTAAAATAGGCATAACGAATGTCAATTCAAATTTGGCAACAGCTATCCGAACAATTGTTATTTTGTTTGTGGCATGGGGCATTGTCATTGGTCGCGGCGAACTAAAAGGGTTGGCAACGCTTTCAAAACACAATCTAATATTTTTAGCGATTTCAGGCATTGCCACAGGCTTGTCTTGGATATTTTATTTCAAAGCATTGCAGCTGGGTAAAGTCTCGCAAGTCGCACCCGTTGACAAATTGAGCGTGGCTTTAACCATCGTCCTATCCATCGTTTTTTTGGGCGAAGCCTTGACTTTAAAAACAGCGATTGGCGCATTGTTGATTGTTGCTGGAACGATTGTTTTGATTTTATAAAAAACCATAATCAAACTCGGCTACGGCGTGATTCGTTCAAAAGATATGAAGACTTGGGAAGATATGTCTGACAAACTCTTTGTACCAAAGGGTTTGCGACATGGAACGGTTTTTAAGGTATCCAAAAAGGGCTTTGATAGGATAAAAGGGCTTTGAGAGACCCTTTTTAACACATAGCCACATAGAACACATAGTTTTTTTAGAAAAAGATAAACTATGTGTTCTATGTGGCTGTGTGTTAAAGAACAATTCAAAACTTCAAAGTCGCAGGTAAATACTTCTCTAACAACGCTTTATAGTAAGGTCTCAAAGCCTCTGTGTCTGGTGGCACAGGCACTTTTGAGTACAAATCATACGGATTGAACTTCTTGACCCATTCAAACATTGCGCGGTCGTGGTCATCCATGAGGTGTGCGTAAGCATCTTCCCGATGTTGTGCATAAAATGAGTGGTAACGAATCATATACAAAGCGGGTTCGGGCATATAATCCTTGACCATTTGATACAAATACTCATCATGACCCCATGACATCGTAACGTTGCGCAAGCCACAATTCGGCTTGTAAATGCCATAAGTCGTGTTGTAGCGGGAATCTTTGGAGTCTGGATTGGCATCAAAAAACTCTGGATAAACGATGCTGTCCGCATGTTTGCAACCCACAGGAAATGTATCGCCCACAACTGCCCATTGCGGCTCACCAAACAAGCACAAGACCTTGCCCATGTCGTGCAAAAGACCCGTCAGTACAAACCAATCGGGATGTCCATCTGCTCGAATAGCTTCCGATGTTTGGAGCAAGTGTTGCCATTGGTCAAGCGACGTATCGGGGTCGGAATCATCTACAAGGGAATTCAAAAAATCGAAAGCCTCCCAAATCGGCATTTCTCTTTTGTTAAATTTCAAGAACTCGGCGCGTTTCTCTTGCACAAATTCATACGTTTGGTAAGTATGATTGAGGCGGTAAAACTCACGCACCGTATCACGCTGCGGATTGTCGTAGTTGCGATACTCCTCTTTTGATTTAGCTTTAGTTTCTTGTTCAGGATAGCGCACCAGTATATCGGCTTCCCAATCTTCTATGCTCGCCAAAGGAGCTATTTCTGCGGCAGTAAAATCCATTTTTATTTAATTTTAAATGTTAAATTGCAAATTTCCGACCAAGATAAGTACAAAATGGTTTTTTATGTTCAGAAAATGCGTGCAAACGTTTGAAAAATTTATACCCCTCAGTATAGACGACATTATCCTACTAATTTCCAGCGAAAGGTGTACCAAAGATGCCGACTGCAAGCTCTACCCAAATGAGAAAGCAGAGTACCAGTAGAGCAAGGCAGAGGGCAATTCTATAAGGGATTTTTGTTACTTTTCTCATTACAAACTCACACATAAGACCAGTACTGAGCAGCAGACTCCCAGCAGCAACAAAATCGAGGGGCGACCAATTAACTTCATGTGTGAATTGCATGGCTATTAATGGCACGAGCAATAAAAATGCTACGGTGAACACAATGGCTTTTAGTCTTTTATTTTGAGTAACCATAACTGTTTTGTTTTTTTAAATACGTTTGAAATAAATATTAGAAAGCACTTTGAAATACAAAGTAAAGAAATACTTCTGACATTATCAAATTAATTGCAAAAAAATATTTTAAGTATTGAGTTGACTACCTACTGATTATGACTTGCCAACAGGCGTACAGATGTTGTTTTACTCCTTTTTTACGACTTTTGATAAAAAATACCACACATTTCCCAATAATAAATTAAGTTTGACGACTGATTTAGTAAGAATTAAAAACAGGAACATGACAGAACCAATCAAAGCCATCATCACAGGCGCAACAGGTATGGTCGGCGAAGGCATTTTGCACGAATGTCTGCACCACCCCGCCGTTTCCTCTATTTTATTGATTAATCGGAAACCCTCAGGCATTGTTCACCACCATGTGAAGGAAATCATTCATGCCGATTTTTATAATTTAGCTGCCATTGAAAGTGAGTTAGAGGGCTATAATGCTTGTTTTTTCTGCTTAGGAACGACATCTGTCGGCAAAAATGAAGCAGATTTTACAAGAATCACTTACGATTTGACGATGCACGTTGCCAAAACATTGTCAAAACTCAATCCCGATATGACGTTTTGTTATATCTCAGGTGCAGGAACAGACAGCACTGAAAAAGGTCGTCAAATGTGGGCGAGGGTGAAAGGAAAAACTGAAAATGACTTGATGAAACTGCCTTTCAAACGGGTTTATAATTTCCGTCCAGGCTATATGCAACCGACACCAGGCTTGAAAAATACGCTGCCTTACTACAAATATGTGAGTTGGCTTTATCCTATTTTGCGTCCCATCGCTTCCAAATACATGTCCACTTTGACGGAGTTGGGTCGTGCGATGATTCACAGCGTGAACAGAGGTTATGGGAAACAGGTTTTGGAAGTAAGAGATATTATTGAATTGGCAAAATAGAACGAAATATTTATATGAAAATAGCCTTATTAAGTTGTAAAAACTGGCCTGATGTCTTAGAAAAAGAAAGGGCATTTGCAACAGAATTTCCCAAATCTATGAATGCGGAAGTTGTTATTTGGAACGACCCCTCAGTAAATTGGGCAGATTATAACTACTTGATTTTCAGGAGTGTGTGGGATTATTTTGAAATGCCCAAACAGTTTGATGCATGGTTAGATGTCATAGAAAGTCAACATATCAAAACCTTAAATCCTTTGCCCATCATCAAACGCAATCAACATAAATTCTATTTGCAAGACCTTGAAAGACAAGGTATTGACATCATTCCAACCGTTTTCATACCCAAAAATACAGGATTGGATTTGTCATTTTTGATTGATAATAATTGGGATAAAGCCATTATCAAACCTGCTGTTTCTGGTGGCTCTTATCTGACAAGGCTTTTTTCGCAAAGTGAAATAGAAGAAATTGCTGAAGAATATGCTTCGTTTGCGCTTGAAAATGACCTGTTAGTACAGCCGTTTATGTCTGAAATTCAAGATATGGGGGAACTCTCCTTATTGTTTTTTCAAGGGAAATTCTCTCATGCCATTTTGAAAAAGCCTAAAAAAGGTGATTTTAGGGTACAATCACAGTTTGGTGGACAATATCAAGCATTTGAACCCGACGCAACGCTATTAGCAACGGCTCAAAATATCCTCGACACTTTTGACAGTGAGTTGCTGTATGCACGTGTAGATGGTATTTTGAAAAATGGTCAGTTTTTACTTATGGAACTTGAATTGATTGAGCCTGATTTGTATTTTGATTATCATCCCGATGCTAAAAAGAACTTCCTTGCGGCTGTGGAAGTGATGATTGCTTAAAAAATAATTCGTGTAATAAGTGAATTTCGTGTCGAAGATACCCCTCAGTATTGTCATCAAAATTTAGTGTTCTATAAAATTTAACAAGAGAATCATGTCAAAAAAGGACGATTTTTTAGCAGAACTCAAACGCGAATCTGCCAGCACGAGAAAAATGTTGGAACGCGTGCCGATGGATAAACTCGCTTGGCGACCACATCCAAAATCTTATTCATTGGAGCAATTGGCGAAACATCTCGCCAATTTACCCAATATGTTGATTCAAGCAATTACCTCCGATGAGCGCAATATTATAGGTATAGCACCCTTGCCTCCGCTTGATTCAACGGAGCAATTATTGGGTTGGTTCGATGACAATATTGCAAAAGCCCTGACTGCTTACGAGGCTTTTACGGACGATTTGCTGGACAGAAAATGGGAATTGAAAGCAGGCGACCGTGTCTTTATCTCGACAACTAAGCAGGATGCCATGCGCTACATGTACTTCAACCACACCTATCACCACAGAGGACAAATGAGTGTTTATTTGCGTTTATTGGACGTGCCTGTGCCAGGTATGTATGGCCCGACGGCAGATGAACCTATGTGATTTTAAGCTGTCAAAGTATTGGATATTTTTAAAATATCCGATACTTTGACAGCCTTATTTTTCAATAAATCCCTATTTTTTTGCAAAAAAAACTTCAAAAAAAACTCTGACAGCCTATTTTACATTTACATTTAAACCAAAATCTTTTGGCTAAAAAATGTAAAACGACAAGATATGAATATCAATAAAAGACTCCTTTCCCTTCTTTTTCTCTTTCTTTTTATTAAAATCCACGCAGAAGACGGTTATGATTTATGGTTGCGCTATGTGCCAGTTAGCGATGCCAAACGTCTTGCAGAATACAAAACCTATATCAAAACCCTTGCTATTTACGGCAATTCACCTACCATGCAAGCAGCAACTGAAGAACTGAATCGCGGTTTGTTTGGGCTTTTAGGCAAAAAGATACCTCTCAGTAAAACGGGCAATATTATTATTGGAATGAGTCAAAATGTGGCTTTGAGTCATACTTTGATTTCTAAACAAACGCTGCAAAGCGTTGGAAATGAAGGTTATATCATTTTGTCAAAAAAAGGAAACACCTTCATTACTGCCAATACAGACATTGGCGTTTTGTATGGCGTTTTTCATTTTTTAAGACTGATACAAACAGGACAAGGGATTAATGATATAAATATTATTGAAAAACCGAAGGTTCAAGTCCGTATTCTCAATCATTGGGATAACCTCAATCGGCATGTTGAACGAGGCTACGCAGGTCAATCTATTTGGGATTGGCACAGGCTGCCCGACTATATTGACCCACGATATAAAGACTATGCAAGGGCTAATGCTTCGATTGGCATCAATGGCGTTTCGCCTATCAACGTCAATGCGAATGCTCAAACATTGACCCCACCCTATCTCGTAAAAGTGAAGGCTTTGGCAGATGTTTTCAGACCTTATGGCATCAAAATGTATTTAACAGCTCGTTTCAGCGCACCGATTGAGATTGGAAAACTGAAAACGGCTGACCCGCTTGACCCCTCAGTACAGAAGTGGTGGAAAGACAAAGTAGATGAAATATATACCTATATTCCCGATTTTGGCGGTTTTCTGGTCAAAGCCAATTCAGAAGGACAGCCAGGGCCCCAAAACTATGGACGCAACCATGCCGACGGTGCGAATCTTTTAGCCGATGCTGTTGCACCTCATGGCGGTATTGTGATGTGGCGTGCCTTCGTTTACAGTGCCGATATTAACGAAGATAGGCACAAACACGCCAATAATGAATTTGTGCCGTTGGACGGTCAGTTTAGAAAAAACGTCATTATTCAAGTAAAAAATGGAGCGATTGACTTTCAGCCACGCGAACCGTTTCATCCGCTTTTTGGGCAAATGCCTAAAACCCCGATTATGCCTGAATTTCAAATTACGCATGAATATTTAGGTCAAGCGACGCATTTGGTTTATGACGGAACGCTGTTCAAAGAGTGCTTAGAATCAGATACTTACGTCAAAGGTAAGGGTTCAACCATAGCAAAAATCATGGATGGCAGTCTCCATGGACATACACTCACAGGTGTGGCAGGTGTTGCCAATATTGGCTCGGATAGAAATTGGTGTGGGCATCCTTTTTTGCAATCTAATTGGTATGTTTTCGGTCGTTTGGCTTGGAATTATGACTTAAAAGCCAGTGATATTGCTGATGAATGGTTAAAACAAACGTTTTCAGCACCCCCTCAGTATGAAGCCGCTTTGAATAAAATCATGATGAATTCAAGGGAAAATATGGTCAATTATATGACTCCGTTGGGTTTGCACCATATTATGACTTATGGCAGTCATTACGGTCCTGCGCCTTGGGTTGATTTTGCAAGTCGCCCCGATTGGAATTGTATTTATTATCACAAAGCCGATTCCGTAGGTGTTGGTTTTGATAGAACAGCAACAGGTAGTAATGCTGTTTCACAATATGGCCCCTCAGTATCCGCACTATTTTCTGACCTAAAAACATGTCCAGACATATATCTTTTATGGTTTCATCATGTGCCGTGGAATTATAAAATGAAATCGGGTATGATGTTGTGGGATGAGATGTGCCACAAATATTACGATGGTGTGGCATCTGTGCGTGCAACACAAAAAACATGGGAAACGATGCGCCCATACATTGATAATCAACGTTTTGAGCAAGTCAAGATGCTTTTAACCGTTCAAGAAAAAGAAGCGGTTTGGTGGCGCAATGCGTGTTTGTTATATTTTCAAACGTTTTCAAGAATGCCGATTCCTTTTAAAGAACAGCCTGATAAAAGTTTGGAATATTATAAAAGTTTGAGGTTCCCTTTTGCACCAGGGAATGGATGAGAATTTTTGAAAAATTGTTTGAAAAAGTATTAATTGCCTCCATCTTCAGATGGAGAGAGAGGGATTTAATATTTTATTCTCCATCTGAAGATGGAGGCAATTGATACAAGTCATTTTATTTTATCTAAAAAAACCCGCAAAGCCGTCGGCGTATCCGTATTAATAAAATCAACACCCATTTTAGCTAATGCTTCCCACACCTCATTGGCGTCTGGTGTTGCCCAAAAGCGCACCTTTTTTTTATGGGCATGGATGGCATCCACCACAGTTTTCATTTTATTAAAAGTATCTTGTGGGATGTCTTTTTGACCCGATTTAGCATATTTACCAAAGCTCTCACTCACCATGCCAATGCGTTCCCATTGTTCAGGTGTATAACTTTCATAAGGTCTTCCATCGAATTGAATAAAAGTGGGATAAGACGACCATTTAGCAGAAAGCGGGCGATTGCCACTGATAACAAATTGAATGGGACAATTCGCTTTGTGAAAAGCAGAATAATGGGCTATTTGCTTAACGATGACATTTAAAGTCGAGTCTGCTTGTGATTTTATATCAATCAATAAAATCATAGAATAAGCTTTCTTTTTGCGTATAGCTTTTGCCAAAGGCTTTAAATACAATTCATCCAAACTTTTCGACGGATTGATATCTTTAGCTTCATGTGACACATACAGTTGATTGTTCACCAAATAAACATCGGCTTCAATGGAACCCATTCGGGCTTCAAAAGCCGATTTTAAAGGGCGTTTTTGCTCATAATCATTGTGAGAATGTCCGTTTATGGGTTTTTGAGCACAAAGGCTTGGAATGATAAAAAAGGCAAAAAGTAAAGTCAAGGCATCCTTCATTTTATTTAATTTTTTTGTAAAATTACCTCTTATTACGTATAGTTACCCACCCCTCAGTATTTCCCTATTAAGTAACACGAATTTCGCAAATTACACGAATTGAAATGAATAGGGTTCTGTATGATTTATAAGGACTGAAGGTTGAATCAACACATATTGAATATAAATATAGTTATTTATTTTTTAAAAATAATTAACTAAAAAAGTTATGATTTGCCAAATTTATGTAATTTTGATTAGTATTTTCTAACTATAAAAATTTAACAAAATGAAATCTAACAACATTTTAATTGGTGGTCTCATTGGAGGCGTAACCTCCTTTTTACTCGGCTGGATTATTTATGGCGTCCTATTAAAAGATGCTATGACAAGCCCTGTGTCTGGATTAATGAAACCTGAAACAGACATGGTTTGGTGGGCGATGATTGGCTCCTGCCTCGCTCAAGGTTTTTTATTGTCCTATATTTTTGGTCGTTGGGCCAACATTACGACAGCAGTAGGTGGCGCAAGTGCTGGTGCAACCTTAGGTATTCTAATGGCTTTGTACTATGACTTAGGGTTTTATGCCATGAGCAATATGTTTACGATGCAAACGATGCTGATGGACATTGTCATGTCAGGTGTGATGATGGGAGCAGTAGGCGCAGTCGTTGGCTGGTGGTTGGGAAGGAGTAAAGAGTAGGACGACAAGAGGTATCGTAAACGAAAAGCGAAGCATTTTCTGTTTACGATACCTTCTGTGCGACATCGCTTCCGCAAACCTAATATGAGGAAACAAAAAACCAATAAGGCTGCAAATACCCATAATATACTGAGGGGTGGGATTTTACTTTTTACTGTTCTCTTTTAACGAGCGTATATTTTTTTCCATTTTATTTAATTACGAGGCGAAATGATAATTTATAGATGTTGTCTATAAGTTCATAGGATATATAAATATAAATTATCGCCGCACTCGTCGTAAATTTGATTTTTTAAATCATAAAAATGAATATAAAATGGAAAGTCAAACTCATTCAAGCCCCTCCTCCAATACCGTCAACGGTGAAAGTAAGTGTCCGTTTTCTGGCGGCGTATCAAAACAAAGTGTTAGCTCTGGAACGAGAAATCATAACTGGTGGCCTAATCAGTTGAAATTGAACATCTTACGCCAACACTCTACCCTATCTAATCCGATGGGCGATACATTTAACTATGCAGAAGCATTCAAAACGCTCGATTTGGCTGCCGTCAAAAAAGATATTTTCGAACTTATGACCACGTCACAGGATTGGTGGCCAGCCGATTATGGTCATTATGGTCCTTTCTTCATTCGTATGGCATGGCACAGTGCGGGTACTTATCGTATCGCCGACGGTAGTGGCGGTAGTGGTGCTGGCTCACAAAGGTTTGCACCCCTCAACAGTTGGCCCGACAATGGCAATCTCGACAAAGCGCGCTTGCTGCTTTGGCCTATTAAAAAGAAATACGGCAAAAAAATTTCGTGGGCTGACCTTATGATTTTAGCGGGTAATTGCGCCCTCGAGTCTATGGGCTTTCAGACTTTTGGTTTCGGAGGTGGTCGTGAAGATGTGTGGGAGCCACAAGAAGAGATTAATTGGGGTGCTGAAACGGAGTGGTTGGGTGACAAACGGTATAGCGGTGACCGCGAATTGGCAAATCCGCTTGCAGCCGTTCAGATGGGTCTTATCTATGTGAATCCAGAAGGACCTAACGGCAACCCTGACCCCTTGGCAGCTGCTCGTGATATTCGGGAAACCTTTAAACGTATGGCGATGAATGACGAAGAATCGGTAGCATTGATTGCAGGCGGACATTCATTCGGCAAAACCCATGGTGCAGGTGACCCCACTCAGTATGTGAGTCATGAACCTGCTGGTGCTGGTATTGAGGAACAAGGCTTAGGTTGGAAAAACTCTTTTGGTACGGGCAATGCAGGTTATACCATTACCAGTGGTTTGGAAGGGGCATGGACAACGACACCGACCAAATGGAGTAACAACTTCTTTGAAAACTTATTCGGCTTTGAATGGGAACTGACCAAAAGCCCAGCTGGAGCGCATCAATGGAAACCAAAGAACGGTGCGGGTGCAGGAACAGTACCTGATGCCCACGACCCATCAAAGAGTCATGCACCTTTTATGTTGACGACTGACTTAGCTTTGCGTTTTGACCCCGCTTATGAAAAAATATCAAGACATTTTTTTGAAAATCCAGACGCTTTTGCAGACGCTTTTGCTCGGGCATGGTTCAAGTTGACGCACCGTGATATGGGCCCTATTGAACGCTACTTAGGTTCTGAAGTACCTCAAGAAGAACTCATTTGGCAAGACCCTGTGCCTGCTGTGAGGCATCAACTGATTGATGCCCAAGACATTGCTGAGTTAAAGACTAAAATTTTAACTTCTGGCCTCTCTGTGTCTCAACTCGTCTCTACGGCTTGGGCATCGGCATCTACTTTTCGTGGGTCGGATAAACGGGGTGGCGCAAACGGTGCGCGCATTCGCTTGGCACCACAAAAGGATTGGGAAGTTAATCATCCAGGTCTGTTAGCGACGGTGCTTCGGACGCTTGAAGGCATACAAACCGCATTTAACAGTGCGCAGTTTACTGGCAAGCAGGTTTCTTTAGCGGATTTGATTGTTTTGGGTGGTTGTGCAGGTATTGAGAAAGCGGCAAAGAGTGCAGGACATGATGTGACCGTTCCTTTTACCGCAGGTCGTTCCGATGCCTCAAATGAGCAAACAGATGTCGAGTCATTTGCGGTTCTTGAACCAAAAGCTGATGGTTTCCGCAATTATATGAAGGAGCAAAATGGTATTTCGGTAGAGGAAATGTTGATAGATAAAGCTCAATTGATGACCTTGTCAGCTCCTGAATTGACCGTTTTGGTGGGTGGTATGCGTGTCTTGAATACCAATTTTGGTCATTCACTTCATGGGGTTTTCACAAAACGACCAGAAGAACTCAGCAATAACTTTTTTGTCAATTTACTTGATATGGGTACGACTTGGAAAGCGACTTCTGATGCCCAAAACATATTTGAAGGTCGTGATCGTAAGACAGGTGAAATAAAGTGGACTGCCACGCGTATTGATTTGATATTCGGTTCAAATTCAGAGCTAAGGGCTATCGCAGAATTTTATGGTTGTGAAGATGCAGAAGAGAAATTCATACAGGACTTTGTGGCCGTATGGAATAAGGTAATGAACCTTGGACGATTCGACCTTGCATGATTGTATACTAAATGAAAAGTGAAAAACGAAAAGTGAAAAATATAAAACATTGGTTATGAATAATTTGAGTCTATTGTTTTAGGCAAACCATTTTCAAATAAGTATAATCATTCAATATTCCAACCCGAATCTTCTTGTTAGAAGGTTCGGGTTTTTTGTTTAACAAAAGTTACGTATTTGACGGTTATACTGAGGGGTGTCTTTTTGGGTGAGAATAGTAGATTCGATGAAGCGGCATGGTTCGTAGGTTTGAAAAGTAACGCATTTTTGAGGAATAGGATTCTGCCGTTGTCTGAATCAACATTTGTTTTCTATCGTGCATCATTTCCGGATTGAGTTTGTATATTTGTCTTATGAATAAGAAATAGCAAATACAATTCAAATACTATATTTTCGTGCCTATACTATTAGAGATGATGGCTTTTCTAAAGCGAATTGGATAAACTATTGCTGCACGAAAATGCTAAACTTACTGGAAAACTTTTACCATCACTACTTCAACTAATTGAATCCAGATAACAAGAGGGAAATTTATCAAAAAATATTAAGCTAACATATATGACGAACGAAAATAAGGAATATTATTTCCTCCAAGGGGGCGGGGAAATGGGAAAACTCATCCGTGCAAAAGATTGGACTAAAACACCTTTAGGCGATCCGAAAAACTGGCCTCAAAGTTTACGAACTATGGTTGCAGTATTGCTTGATAATCCTTTCGGTATGTATATAGCTTGGGGAAAAGAATATACACAAATCTACAATGATGGCTATCGACCTATTTTGGGGACTTCAAAACATCCTCAGGCATTAGGCATAAGCACCAGGGAGACCTTTGCAGAAATATGGCATATCATAGGTTGCATGTTTGAGGGTGTAATGAAGGGTAAACCCATTGGTTTTCCAGATTTTATGCTACCGCTGGATAGAAATGGATTCGTGGAAAAATGTTATTTCGATTTTGCTTATAGCCCCATCCGGTTGGAGAATGGAGAAGTTGGAGGTGTGTTGGTGACCGTCATTGAAACGACCAAAAAAAAGAAAGCAGAAGATGAGTTGAAAGAAAGTGAGCACAGGTTCAAATCCATGGCAGATAATATCCCGAACCTGGCTTGGATGGCAAAAGCTGATGGCTGGATATACTGGTATAACAAAAAATGGTATGATTACACGGGAACAACACTTGAATCCATGGAAGGCTGGGGCTGGCAAGCGGTGCATGACCCACACGAACTACCCTGGGTTCTGGAGCAGTGGAAGACTTCAATAGCTGAAGGAAACCCTTTCGAAATGATTTTCCCCCTTAAAGGTGCAGATGGGGAGTTCAGGCAATTCCTTACCCGAGCTTTACCCGTCAGAAACACAACAGGAGATATCATCCATTGGTTTGGCACCAATACAGATATTACCGTCCAAAAAGAAACTGAAAAGGCTTTACTGGAAAGTAAGAGTGAATTGGAATTTGTCATAGAGGCTGCTCAATTGGGCACTTTTGATTATAATCCAAAGACCAATAAGTTTTCTGGCAATCTTCGGTTGAAAGGTTGGTTTGGCTTACCAGCCGAAGACCACATTGAACTGACCGATGCTGTTAACGTAATAGCAGAAATGGATAAGGAAAAAGTATCAAAAGCTATTCAAAATGCTTTGGTATACGCCTCTGGCGGTACTTATGATGTGGAATACACAATCGTCCATCCTGTTTCAAAAAAAGAAATCATTGTTCATGCCAAAGGTAAAGCTTGGTTTGATGAAGAGAAAATTGCGTATCGCCTAAACGGCACCTTAGAAGATGTAACAGAGCGAACTCTATCACGAAGAAAGACGGCACAAAATGAGCAGAATATCCGAAACATGATATTGCAGGCACCTATTGGAATTTGTGTGCTGGATGCAACGACACTGATAAGTGAGATTGTAAATGACCGTTTTGTAGAAATAGCAGGCAAACCTTATGAAGACATAGTAGGAAAATATTACTGGAACACATTTGCCGAAGCTAAAGAATTTTATGAGCCTGCCCTTAATAAAGTCGTCGAAACTGGGCAGCCCTTTTATGCCACTGAAGTCGAATTAATGCTGATTCGTCACGACAAAGAAGAAATAATATATGTTACATTTGTGTATGCTCCATTAAAGGATGAAGCAGGGAAAGTCGTTAAAGTTGCCGTATGGGTGCTTGATAATACGACACAAGTCGTTGCGCGTAAAAAAATAACGGTTAGCGAAACCAATTTAAAATTAATGATTCTTCAGGCACCGATAGCCATTGCTATTTTACGAGGAACAGATTACAAAGTGGAAATTGCCAATAAATTTGCTTTAGAGATTTGGGGAAGAACAGAAGAAGAAGTATTAAATATGCCCCTTTTTCAGGCAATGCCCGAACTTTTAACGCAAGGCATAAGAGAATTGCTTGATAATGTATGGCATACAGGCATCCGCTTTGCAACACCAGAACTACCTATGCAATTTATGAGAATGGAGGTATTAGAAACGGTTTATATCAATTTCTCTTTCGAAGCCCTTTATAATGCTGACGGTCAAATAGATGGCGTCATGGCTATTGGCTTTGAAGTAACAACCCAAGTATTAGCAAGGCAAAAGTTAGAAAGTAATGAAGTAAAACTAAATATCGTTATAGATGCCAGTGAACTGGGCATTTGGGAATATGATATTAAAACCGAAGAAAGGATTATATCGCCCCGTTGTTATGAAATTTTTGGGGTTTCCGACCAATCTATCAATCCTAAAGAGCTGTCCAACAACTATCACCCTGATGATGAGCCTATAAGACAGAAGGCTTTTGAAAAAGTATTAGAAACAGGAATTCTCAATTACGAATCAAGGATATTGTGGGAAGATAAATCCATTCACTGGATTGAAACAAAGGGAAAAGTTTTTTACAATAAGGATAATCAACCTGAACGATTACTCGGAACAGTGAGAGACATTACAGAAGAAAAGAATTTTCATCAACAATTACTTGAAAGAGAGCAAAAATTTCGACTCCTTGCCGATTCTATGCCGCAGCATATCTGGACGGCAGACCCTGAGGGCAATTTGAATTACTTTAATCAATCTGTTTTTGATTATTCGGGCTTAACGCTAGAACAAATTGATAAAGCAGGGTGGCTACAAATTGTACATCCTGATGACAGGGAAGCTAATATAAAGGCATGGGTAGATTCTATAACAACTGGGAAAGATTTTTTATTTGAACATCGCTTTCGTAAGTACAACGGTGAATACCGGTGGCAGTTGAGTAGGGCTATTCCCCAAAAAGATAAAAATGGTAAAATAAAAATGTGGGTAGGTACCAGTACTGATATTCAAAATCAAAAAATGTTTACATCCGAACTTGAAAAAAAAGTCTTAAAAAGAACAAGTGAATTGAATCAAAAAAACATTGCGCTTGAAAAAATGAATAAAGAATTGCAATCATTTACTTACATATCCAGTCATGATTTACAGGAGCCCTTGCGTAAAATCCAAACTTTTGCTTCGCGCATTTTAGAAAATGAAAACACTACGTTATCCGATAAGGCAAAAGGTTATTTAACACGTATGCAAGTCTCTGCACATAGAATGCAAACACTCATACAAGATTTACTGACATATTCGCGAACCAATTCCCCTGAAAAGAAATTTGAAATTGTGGATTTGAATAAAATTATTGAAGACATTAAAGATGAATTAAAAGATGAATTGGAGAAAAAAAATGCCACCGTTGAAACGGGCAAAATGTGCAAAATAAATATTATTCCCTTTCAATTCAGACAGTTGATAGTTAATCTTATAAGCAATTCTCTCAAATTTTCACAGAACCATCCGCCACCACACATAATAATTACAAGTGAAATTGCAAAAGGAACAACATTCAAAAATGAAAAACTTGTCCCTGAAAAACGATATTGTCATATCAGCTTTAGCGACAATGGTATTGGCTTCGAGCAACAATACAGTGAGAAGATATTTGACGTATTTCAACGCTTACATGGCAAGGAAAAATACCAGGGAACAGGTATTGGTCTCTCTATAGTGAAGAAAATTGTGGAAAATCATGATGGCATTATTGAAGCAAAAGGAGAACCTAACAAGGGAGCAAAATTCGATATTTATATTCCAGAGACTTAAACCGCCCTTAATGTGTTAGCACCTTTTCATGTCGTTATCAAACCGTTTTTGTGGTCAAAATACTGAGGGGACCATTTGAAGAGAATGCCGCCCACTTAAGAAACAAAAACATAAAAAATCCCGAATTTTGTCAATACGAAATTCGGGATTTTTTTTGTTCAAAACCTCCTAAATCAGATGGTAACTGCTTGTTCGGAGGGCGCATCTGTTGATCCTTCGCATTTGTCGCTGATGACTTGCCGTAAAGCACTGATATGGGCTTTAGTAATATGTGGGGAATTGTCAAATTCCTCTTCTTCACCCAACAAATAACCATAAGGGCGAAGACAGGCAATATTGTCCAGCACCACTTTCAACATACCAGCCAGCGGCAAGGCGAGTATCATGCCGGTTGTTCCCCATATCAAACTACCGACTATTAAGGAAAGAATGGACATCAATGGATTAATTTGGACACTTGAACCCACTACTTTTGGATAAATCAAGTTATTATCCAGAAATTGTACTACAACAGTTACCCCTAATACACCCAATGCTATCAACGAGTTATCCTGCGTCACCATCACCATCAGCATCGGGAAAAGCCCCCCGACAATGACCCCAATATAAGGAATAATGTTCAAAATAGCTGCTAAAAGAGCAAATAGTATAGCATGTTCGACACCCAATGCTAAAAAACCTATCGTATTTAACACTGTCAAAATGAGGACATCAATAAATAAGCCTTTTAAGTACATTTGGCTCACCTGACCCACCTCTTTAATCACCGCTATTGAGTGATAATGGTATTGTGAATCAATGGCGCACAAAAACTTTTTGAAACGGCTGCGGTATAAGAGCATGAAAAATACGATAATAGGTATCAAAGTAATATTGGCAATAAAACCTGTAGTAGCAGAGAAAAAATTCATCAGATAAGTACCTGCTTTATTATCGTTGGAGTCCATTTGTTTATCAATCCATTTGTTTTGTTCTTTAACAGAGTAACCCCAATGACTACGGATATATTGTTGCAATTCAAGGGTTTTTTCATTCAATTTACCTTTTATCATCGGCAAATCGTCCGCAAATTGTGAGACTTGATAGCTCAAGAATGTGATAAGGCTGCCGACAATCAAAGCAATAAATAAAACGCTTAAAAGAGCAGACAACCACCTTGGAAACCGCCAACTTTCCATACGATTACTCATGGGTAGTCCTATAAAAGCAAAAATAATAGAAAACGTGAGTGGTACAAAAAATGATTCCCCTTCAATTAAGGCAAAAATTGTAAGGAACATAAATAGAAGAAAAAAAGTAGATTGAGTAAAGAAACGTTTAGCATTCATTTTTGTAATTATTTAGATAATTTAATTCATTATGAATATAATTAAAAAGGTCATACCTAATACAAAATTTGGATACAACTACCCATAATGGGTAATTATATACCCAATCTTTTCAATAGTTTTATGAGGAACACTTTTGGAAGATACAAATTTAAAAGAAGGCGGATTTGATGAATCTGCGGCCTATTCTAAAATATCTTTATAAAGTTAGGATGACTTTATTTAGAAAACTAATGACGACCAATCAAAAAAATATACCTATTAACACTGTCCATTTTTATTGCTAAAAACACTTTGGACAGTATCAAATTTTAGGTGGTGAAGTCACGTGCCTAAGACGATTATTTAATTCTTTTTTCGTCTCCATATAATATGGAGACGAATTTTTATATTCTTTCCAGCCATTTTCATTCTCATTATATGCTCAAAATGGGGATTTTTTTCTACATTTTTTCCAAAAAAAGGACAAAAAAAATTAAAAAATGATTGGTAAGATGTTTTTATATATTAATAATGCGTCAAACACTAAAGATTATAGTACTTCTCTTTTAACCGAGAAAAAGGCGTTTCATTGGGTATTCATTTTTAGATCCTTAAGACGGCTGTCCTCATAAACTATGAGGACAGTTTTTTGTGAAAAATTATTAAAATTAAAAATTATGGGAATTTTCCTTTGTATTGCTATGTATAGCTGTTTAGCGTCTGGTATGCATCTCACAAGCGAGACTAATACAAATGATTCCATATCTGAAAATAGGATTACAACCGATTTTAATATGGATTATTTAACTGACTCCAGAGGTTGGAGACTGCACAAAATGGTGTCTGATAAATCCTGTGATATGAATAATGATGGTGTCGCACATACAGATATATTAGCTGAAATACCCTCTTGCCTTTTGGACGATGTATTGCACTTAAACACCGACCACAAAGCCCATTACAACCGCGGGTTAAGATGTGGAGATGAACCCAACAATAATGCTTATGATTGGCGTTTAATAAATCAAAAATTAATTATGACACAAGATGCACATGAAACTATGATGTACATCGTATCTGTGGACAATAAGAAATTAGTAATGACTATGTCTATGGAATCTATGGGTATTGCTTACCTTTTTAACATGACTTTTATACACTAAAGAATTAGGAATTATAATTATTTTAAAATGGTTTGCCTAAATTAATAGAGTCAAATTATTCATTACCAATGTTTTATATTTTTCACTTTTCGTTTTTCACTTTTCATTTATTAGTATAAAAATTAGGAAATAATGAAAAACATTTAAAATAAAATACTTTATGATGATAACAAGAACCCATTTAGAAATCTCAAGTTCACAAACCGCTTCCCTCAATCTACCCATAACCCTCAAAAACAATATACTATATCTCAAACAAGGCGACGTACTCGCTTATACTTGGCTATATGACGAGTATAGTAGTATCCTGTTTGGTATCATCACGCGGACAGTCAAAGACCGGGCTGTGGCACATGGCTTATTACAAGATACTTTTCTTGATATAAGAGAGAAAATTGGAGAATTTGACATCGAAAGAGGGACATTTGTTAGTTGGCTTATTGCCATTGCGCGCAATAGAGCATGTGAATATCGCCGCGCTCATGAGAGCAATCCAAGAGATTTAACCCTTAATAGGGAAATTTTTTCAGGTGTTACATTTAACACTCCTGAGACCTGCTGCACAGAAGAGCAACAAAAAGCCATACAAAACCTTGAAGCCCATCACCGACAATTATTAGATTTAATTTATTTGAAAGGATATAGCCCTCAAGAGACGGCAAATATCATGAATATAACCTTAGAAACACTGAGGCAGAAACTGAGAAGTGCTTTCCACAATTTGAAAATGATAATGGAAAAATAAAATTTCTACCTATTATTTACTGAGGGGTGTCTATTATCGTTGAAAACTAAATATAGAGGCATTCGGGTTTTTTTTACCTAATATGTCATTGCTGATAATATTGGCGGCAATAACACTAAATAAGATGCCATTGCCGCCATAGCCCATTGCATAATGTACTCTTTCTTCATCAAATATACCGATATATGGTAAGCCATCTTTGGTTTCCGAAAAAGTACCTGCCCAAGCAAAATCCGTTTGGAAAGGAATATGGGGAAATAACTTTTTGAAATCATTTTCGAGTTGTAAGCGTTTTTGAGGTATCAAAGCATCTCTCTTTTCAGGATTAGAAAAAACCTCGTCACGACCTCCTACTAAAATTCGATTGTCTGCCGTCGTTCTCATATACAAATAAGGAGTTTTAGTCTCCCAAATCAAAGCATTGTCTTTCCAAAATACCTCTTTGGCATCAAAGGGCTTACTCACAATCGCATAACTGGAGTTAAAATCTGTTACCTTCTTATCGAGATAAGATTGCGATTCATAGCCACAAGCGACAACGATATGTTCCGCTTCAATTTCAAATCCTTCCTGTGTATGAAGCAGCATATGTTGACCTTTCACTGCCCAGTCTTTAACTTCTGTCAAATCATAGACATGATGCTTTTTATCAATCACCTCTTTTAACAGATAGTTGCACAATTTATAGGGATTTATCTGTCCGCCCTGTGCAGACCAAATAGCCGACGAGGCTGCAAAACCAAACATTTTTTCAATATCGTCACCCCTCAGTAATGCCACGTCAAAGCCTGCTATTTTGCGTGCTTCATACTCGGGTTCAATTATCTCTTTAGTATGTTTGGCAAAACTGGCATAATACAAACTCGGGTATTTTTTGAAATCCACCTCTTCAGATATTGATTTGGCAATTTCATTCAATTCATCAATGGCCTCAGCACACAGCTTATAAGCTTTTATGGCGTTTTTTGCACCTACCAATTTCATAAGTTTGAATAAAGGCACATCAATTTCATATTGTAACATAGCAGTACTTGCCGATGTGCTGCCATGTGCCACGTGGCGTTTGTCCACCACAGTTACATCAAGCCCAACAGAAGATAACCGATGCGCCATCAGCGCACCGGTTATGCCTCCTCCAATAACAACAACTTCAGTTTTATGATTACTATTTAAAGTAGGAAAACTACTTAATATACCTTCTTTAATCATCCAAAATGGATAATCTGAATGTAAATTCATATCATTATACTAAATGAAAAGTGAAAAACGAAAAGTGAAAAATATAAAAAATGGGTTATGAATAATTTGAATCTATTATTTTAGGCAAACCACTTTCAAATAAGTATAATTCATTAAAGCAATTGGAAAATAATCACTTATTTTTCCTCCATTGTTAGCCGTGACACCAGATAACTCAATGTTGATTCTGCACCTTGATTAAGATTTACACTTTTTTCTTCTAAGCCATCACAACAGCCCCCTGTGCAGGGATTGTAAATGATTTGCTTTAAGTGATTATTGCCTAAAAACCAATCAAAAGCCTGACTCATTTTGAGTTTATAACGCTCGTCTTTAAACACCTTGTAAAATTCACGCAATGCTAAAATCGTATAAGCCACATCAATCGGCTGTTCACCATGTTCAGCAGCTTCTTGCCCTTTTTGCAGCCAACTCCTATTTGAAATGACTTTTATCCTATTTTCGTTAAATGTAACAGATAAAAGGAAATCAAACGACTCTTTAGCAATCTCTTTATACATATTAATCCCTGTATCCATCGACGCGAACAGTAAAGCTTCTGGCAAAATACTGTTGCCGTAAGTCATATAGCTTTCATACCACAGCCATTTAGGTTCTGATTCATGGCGATACATTTGAACCAATCTGTCGGCAAGCGTTTTTATATGATTAGAAATAAGGCTTGACTTTTTCTCGATATTACTGTAATACAACCCTTTTATCACAAAAGCCATGGTGCGGGGCGAGTGCCTTTCTATCACTTGCGGCAGGGCTTGGCTCATGAGCGATTCTGCGGTTGCATTAAGATCCTTAGGCAAAAAAGCGCGTTGAGAAATCAAGTAACCTAATGCCCAAATTGCTCTACCATTTGAGTCAGATAAATTGGTTTCATTGTTTTGTTCCGTAAATCTTTTTTCAATATCTACATAATTCAAAAAATTTCCGTCAGACTGTAGGCAATATTTAATGAAATTCAAATAAATACGGATATAAGGTATATCTCCTTTGTCTTTCGTGTGCTTATAGTGCATACACATCGCAATCATGGCACGAGCATTATCATCTAATGTGTAACCCGATTCTATATCTGGTTGATTGATTTTAGCAAACTGATACATACCAAAATCTGTTGTCATTTTTTTGATATGTTGCAAATTGATATCAGGCAAACGGTAATGCAAAACAATTTTACCATCCGCATGAGGCTTCAATACTGAGGGGGTCGCTTTTGTAACTGTATCAGATTCGACTGCCTGTTCAGCTACTTTTTGAAGCAATAAGGCATGGCTAATGGCTGAATTTTCCCAGGCAGTTGGTACGATGTGGCGCAATGAATTGGCACTTAAGCGAATCCGCAACTTTTCATCGCTCATCAACCGATTAACAGCATTGGCTAACTGTTCAACGTTTTGAAAATCAATCAGAATACCTGTATCTTCACTTAAAACCTCGCGGACATGGGGAATCGGCGTTGAAATGATAGGACAACCACAACTCATAGCATAAGAAAACGTGCCGCTTACGGCTTGATTGGGGTCTTTGGACGTAAACAAATAAATATCCGTTAACTGCAAATACTCCAATAAATCTTGTAAAGGCAAATACCGATTGATGAATTTCACGTGATTTTCTAAACCCAATGCTTTAACTTTTGCTTCCAAGCTATGCCGATATTGTTCTCCTTCTGATTTTATGACTCCGCCATGGGTTTTACCAATCACCAGAAATACAACATCTGGATGAGTGTTAACAATAGCAGGTAAAGCATCGAGGGTTGTTTCTATGCTTTTGCCCGAACTCAATAAGCCGAAAGTGGAAAGAATTTTTTTACCTTCTAATTCATATTTTTCTTTCAGTAATGCTTTATCTAAATGCGGTACTAAATGCGTACCGTGCGGAATAACACTAATTTTATCGGCAGAAATACCATACTCGTCTCTCAATATCTGTGCAGATTTTTTTGTCAAAACGATAATAGATGCACAGGCACCGACGATATGACGAACTTTTGCTTTCAATTCGTCATTGGGATTTGGCAAAACAGTGTGAAAAGCAATAATAATAGGTTTGACGACCGAATATAAAAATTGTAATAAATCAACTTCGGCATTATGAAAAAGACCAAACTCGTGTTGCAAGAAGACGAGTTGAATACGTTTATCGTTGTTTATGTTATGGACTAATTGAACATATTTTGCAGAATTATTAGTATCAAGTACATACCTAACTTCTTCAGGATAAGTACGAGCGGGATTGCCGCATTCTAATGCACATACTTTCAAGAGGAAGGAATGCTCAAACTTATTACTTAGAGCCTGCACTAAATCCTGCGAATAGGTGGCTATGCCACATTCTCTGGGTGGATACGACGTGATAAATAAAATTTCTGGTAACACATCCTCTTCAACGAGTAGTTGTTTGTCGTATTTTGAAGCGGCTTTTGGTAAAAATGCAGGTGCCTCATTTATTTCATAATTTAAAAAGGTTTTATTTTTCATTGCCCATTTTTGGTTATAGCCCCCCTCAGTATAAACAGCCTTTTTGATTGTTTAAGCCTTGTGGAAGTGACCCGTTAATAAAAAGTAGCGGACACACTTAAAAAATGTATCTAAAAGGCAATACTCCTCTATAGTACATAAAAGCTGTCCCTAAATAAAAAATAGTTAATCAAACGCTAAGTGTGTTGGTTTTCCTCAAGGATGAGTTCAAAAGAAGATAGATGTAAGTTTTAAAGTGTTTGTTGTTGTTTCGCCCTTAAATTGATGAACTCCTTTGTTAACTACACTTTTGTATTAAGCAACGGAAATATGTACTCATTAGCTATCAGCTATCAGCTATAAACTATCAGCTATTAAATACATAGTTCCGTTGCTTTATAAAAGTTTAATGAATGGCTTCAAGCGTTTTTTCATACGCTTTATTAGCAGTCAATGCTAATTTAATAGCTGCGACGTGTTTGTACAACATGGCTGTCACTTCTCCTGAAAAACCATTTGTCGTATCCGCCAATGCTGCTTCATAAGACTTGACAGCAGCCTCATCCCCGAAAATGCAGGACTCTAAAGCAGATTCCTTTTCATGAACAGCGAATGTACCTTTAATATCCATCCACAAACGGTGTACTTTGCCACCTAATGTGGTACTGTCCGCGGGTGTACCACCCATCATGCGTACATGTTCTGACAGTTGGTCAATATTGGTACGACTGTCTTTTGCATACTGCTCAAACAATGCCGAGGTTACTGTGTTATTGGCTTCTCTCATTTCATCTAACGCGAGTTCGTAACCTTTCACGCGGTCGTAATTGATTTGGATAAGATCGTTGAGTGCTTCTGCGCCCTCTCTATTATTTGTGTTTGTCATGATTAAAAAAGTTTAGTTAAAAATGAATTTATATGCTCTTAAAATTTTCCTAAGTAAAATGATTAAAATAAAATCTACCATTTTGAATTATAAAGAATTAATTAATGTTTTATAATTCATCATTTCCTAATACTTGCAAAAATTATTGTTTTATGTTAACAACATTATCGTCGTCTTCGGGTAAAAGTTTAATTTGGTCAGCATCATGAAGGATATCTTTATCGTTTTTAGGTAACTTATGCCCTTCTATACTTTGGTCACGCGCAACAGTAGGTTTTACAGTTTCATGAGCATCCGTTATCTCTAAATTTTTCTTTCTCGTTCTCATAATTAATAATTGTTTTAAAATGAATGACTAAATAGGCAAAAGGCGATAAGCAAATTGCAAAAGCTATTTACCGTATTTAAAATTAATGAATTATAGGAAATGTTATTCCTGATTATTTAATATGAACTCCTTATTAAAAAAGATGGCCACTCCTAAAAAGTAAATTATAAATGTGTATAAACACACTCATAATAAGACTTCAAAATTGTTTACATCTTAATAGTATTCTCTTGTATTTTCACCATAAGAGGAGACCCCTCAGTATAAAACTATGTTTTATTATCAAAATAAGAGTAGATAAGGCATTGATTCTTATGTTTTGCATTTGGATATGGAACACCTTATGTATAAAAAAAAGATGCCATGAAAAAATGTATTGATTTACCACTGCGGTAGGTATATTTTTACTCACTTTGAGCATTTTTGGGAAACAATATGTGGAATATAATCTTACGGATTCTACAACTCTTCACTTTTTACTTCCCCTTCTTCACTTCCCCATGAATATCTACTTTGTGGTACAACAAGTTTCCATTGCCTCCATCTTTAGATGGAGAGCAAAATAGGCAGAAATTATCTTGGCTTTAGCCAAAAATAAGCTGCTTTTTGGCTAAAGCCGAAAGGGGTTACCTTTTTTTACAGTTCTCCCTAAAGATGGAGGCAATGGAAACCTGTTGTACCACAAAGTAGATAATTCCAATATAAAAACCCCATATTGACAGAAATCAACATAGGGTTTTATAACTTAAATAGAATGTATAACTGGGATTCAAATGTTGAATATCCAAGACAAAACGAAAGGAAATTTTATTTATACTTATCTTCCAAAATAATAGCTGGCACCCACTACAAAGTCAACCGCATTTGTTTTTGCTTTCGTTGTTTGTTGAATACCATCCAAATCTAATTTACTTGTGGTTGTACCAAAGTTGTATTTTACTTGCGTTTCCAATGCCAAGCATCTGCTTGAAAAGATAGTGTAACCAGGACCAAAGCCATACGTGTTGATGCGGGTATTGATTGTTTGTGTTTTACCATTCACAACAGTGGTGGTGTTGGAGTTGCCGAATCCTGATACGCCTCCTAAAAAGAAAGCTTGATCAGTGCCAAGAGGGATATAATACCTCAATTGTGGACCAAAAAGTAAACGGCTGTCAGAAGTTTCGCCTGTTTTGACCGTTGTAGCGGAGTTATCAGATTGGGAAACTTTCAAATAATCCATACCCAAACCCACCATGAATCTATCTACAAAAAAGTATCCAATACTGGGTGTGATATTAAATTGAGAAGCCTTTTGAGTCCCATTTGTAAGTGTAGTAGAAGTACCTTGTGCTTCTATTTTCGATTGGTTGGCAGAGAAACCAATACGTGCGCCGATGGCGAAATTGCCTTTATTGATGCATGAAACAGTTGACTCGGGTGACGCTGTTTGTGCCGCCAGTGAACTTCCCACTAAGGCAATAATTGAGACGATACTTAAAATTCTTTTTAACATTTTTTTTAGATTTTAAAGTGAGAAATAAGTTTTTGTGACAATAAAGTGACGTAAATTATAATTATAAGTTTGTTGATTTATGCTCTTTGTATAACTCTAAGAATAATAGCTATTAAGGCAATTACTAACAATATATGTATCATACCTCCTGCACTATAAGCGAAAAACCCTACAGCCCAACCAATAATTAAAATGACTGCAACTAAATAAAGTAGATTATTCATAATATTTAATTTTTAATAGTAAAGAATGTTTGTGTATATGAATAATTAAATTAAAAAATCAAACCACACGCAAAAAGTTATTTTTATTATATAAAAGAGACTTTAAATACACATTTTGGGTATTTATCCTTTTATATGACTTTTAAAATGTTTATAATATTCCACAATATGTGGGTTTTTTTTCACAGGTAAGTATAGAAAACTCTTTCGCAGAAGGCTTCCATAATTGCGCATAAAGGTTAAATTGCAGAGCACTCGTTCAAGATTGATGATTTGTAGCTTTTTAGGCAAAAAAAATCCCGAACTCTTTGGGTATGATGTTCGGGAGGATTTAAGTTTCAAGGCTTTTAAGTAGTAGAGAGAAATTGAGTAGAGAGATGGGTAAAATATTAAAAACTAAGACTTTATCTACTATTTATATGCCCTATTACTTTCTACTCTCTACTTAAGGGTTTATACTGAGGGGTGTGTGACAACGATTTTGTTAATAGGTAACTATTTAGGTTTGCTACGAATTATACGGATTTTACGAATTATACGAATCAAAATAGGTATTTTAACTTACTATAATTCGTAAAATCCGTGTAATTCGTAGCAAATTTCATAGAGTGCTAAATAGTTACAATTATCCATAATGTGAATAATGGGTGAAAAAATGCCGTTAGGCATGGTCTATCGGTAGAAAAGCCATAAAAACAGTTTTAAATCCCATAGGGATGGCATATTCTGATTTCGATATGTCGGGACTATGCCACTTTTGAACATCTCTTTACCATTTTCTACCAATAGGACATGCCTAACGGCATTTTTAATCCATTATTCGCATTCATAACCAATTTTTATACTTTTCGTTTTTCACTTTTCATTTAATAGTGAGGGGTCGGGGTTAAATATTAGAAGACCCTACGCCTATTGCGTTTGTCGGAAGGAATCCTTTGGAAAAAATTGCGGACGTGTCCTCCAATCGTCATAAGTCATTTCAAACTTAATTTCACCTTTCCCATGCGTTCCGATTTCTTTCCAGCCCGCTTGTCTATAAAATCTTTCCGCCCTTGTCATCGGAGAAGTGCCTAACCATATATTTTCTTTAGTTTGTTCAAAATACCAATCCAGCATAACGTCGTGTAATTGTTGACCAATGCCCTGTTTTTCAAATTCAGGTCTTAAAAACAATGCCCAAATATTATTGTCTTTCAAGTCCACAATTGAAAAACCAATAATATCCTTATTCAACTCATACACCCAACCTTTTCCTCGGACAGTTATGAATCTCTTACAATCTTCGTCTGTGACCAAGTTTGGGTCAGACAAAGTATTTTCTGTAACCGCATTTCTGACGAATTGAATGTGTTGTATATCCGCTATTGTGGCTTCTCTAATCATCTTCACCCTTGTTTGTTCTTCGATTACTTGACAAGAATAACTTTATCATTATAAACCACATTGAATCCCGACCGTACTTTATACCGTTTTAGCGTGACAATTTCATCATTGACCATTACTTTACCTTTCGTAATGCCCGCATCTGCTTCTCCACTTGAACGAGCCACGCCTAAGTTTTTCAACAAAATATTCAATTCGATGAACTCGTGTCCATCCAAATCATATTCAAACTCAAATTGTTCTTTATTTTTCATGATGCTTTATTTTCTTGCAAAGTTATACTAAAGAGCCGTGTAAAACAAACGGTTATAGGGCTTTTCAGGATTAATACTGAGGGGATATCCTCTTCATTCTTCTATGGATGTGAACAACATTGTCCAATTCGTTTCTCATTCTTTATGAGCTTCATCATAGTAGGCTTGTTTCCATTTTACGGTATTCAAGGGTTCTTTTCGCCAAATAAATCTTAATTTAACTTCTTATCCTTGCAAGGACGGTGTACTGACGCATACCCCCTCAGTATCAAGCCTTATTCTTATGTTTTTCAATAACCTGTTTCACATGCTCTATCGTAATTTTGAGAGCAATGGCAATGTTATCTTGGCTTACACCAATTTCATAAAAACCAATTATAGACTCAATAATCTGTTCTTCTTTTGCTTTTTTGATAATCTCCTTCGCTTCGATTTCGATTGTATGGTTGCGGCTGGCAATACTCATCATGTGCCTTAGGTAAGCGTCATAGGCTTTACGTTCTTTTTCGGGCAGTTTCATAGTATCTAATTTCTCATTGGCTTCCTTTAAGCCTTTGGCAGAGAAACTGGGCTTTATCTCTGCATTTTTCAAGAAATAAACCCATTCATCTAATCTGTCATTGATTCTATTTTTGAACTTACCTGTCTTGATAACCCAATATTCAGGATAAATTTGATGCACACTTGTTTTATTATAGACTTCTATTTGTTTTTCTGATAATCTTAAAATATCGCCTTTATGGATACCTTTAAAAACATTCGTACCGTGATAGACATAATCATTTCCTTGTCCTAAGTCAAAGTAAGCAATCTTTATTGAAATAATTTTTTTGACGTTGGCATAAGCCTCACCTTCTTTAATATGTTCCACAATCGCTTTTGAAGCTCCGAATAACATTCTATGAAAATAGTCGTGCTCTTGAGTGCTTTGCACTTCAATGATTATCAATTCTCCTTTTTGGTTTTCAACAAGGATATCAACTCGGTTGAATTTATCATCATCCGTTTCCTTGTTACTTTCACTTTCAAGGACTTGTTTAATCTTTACTTCGTCAATAAGTAATTCAGAAAGGAAGCCTTCTAAAATGTCGAAATTGGCTTTATGGCGAAGCATTTTTTTCATCGCCCAATCAAATCGAACTAATTTCTTTCCCATCTCGTTATATATTTCTGCAAAAATACAGAAAAGCTATAATTTAACGGGAAAATTGTGGCTTTTTTGTTTGAATACTGAGGGGGTCTCTCCAAACAACAAAGCCTACTCCCCAATTCAAGAAGTAGGCTTTCTAAAAAAACTTTACAACATTTCAAGCCACAAACACCTCTAACATACGCGACCACGAACTGACCAATCCCCCTTTGCCAATGGCACGGATGCGGAATTGATAGGTTTTGCCGACCACTAAACCGCTTATTTTGAATCGGCGAGCAGTTGCATAATCGTCACTTATCCACAGTGTGTCTTCTCCTTCGACAAGGAAACGTTTTTCGATGCTAAAAAGAGAGACACCTACGACTTTGGACAATTGAATTGTTACAAGACGGGATGCTGCATGAACAATGTATTTTTCTACTGAGGGGGCTACCAAAGCGGTATAAGATGTGGCTGATTTGCGGGATGTAAAGCCTGCAGCCCTGATGATGCTTTTATCGCCTTTTGCTACGTAATCCACTAAATTCCCAAGGGTGCGAAGTTGATTTATCAATGTTTCCTTGCATTTGTCTTTTTCAACCGTGGCTATCCGACCACCGTTGACATTGTCCGTTAAGGCGGGCATGTAAGCACCATAACAGTCTTTCAATAAGGCGATTTGAGGGGTCAGGGAGGTAAATTGGGCATCTTGGGTCATCAAAGTGATGACATTCTGGGCATAAACGGCTAACACATCTTGACCCAATTTTGCAAAAGCATTCATAACGACTTGTCCCATGATAAAGATATTTTAACGGACGATTGGAAATATTTTTCCATCACAGGGAGCAAATAGTATGCCTATATGATAGAATAGCAGTATATCAAGAAGGTTGTTTATTTAACGTAAGTATGCATAGAGAAAACGGTATGTTTAATCATTAAAAATATTTTTAAAGCATCTGTTTTTGATAATCTTTGGCTTAACAAAAGTATTTTTTAAACAGGAATGAAGTCAAAGCAAACAGGAATGAAGTTAAAGCAAACAGGAATGAAGTCGAAGCAAACAGGAACGAAGTCCAAGCAAACAGGAATGAAGTTGAAGCAAATAGGAATGAAGTTAAAGCAAACAGGAATGAGGTTAAAGCAAACAGGAATGAGGTTAAAGCAAACAGGAATGAGGTTAAAGCAAACAGGAATGAGGTTGAAGCAAACAGGAATGAAGTTGAAGTAAACAGGAATGAAGTTGAAGTAAACAGGAATGGAGTTGAAGCAAACAGGAATGGAGTTGAAGCGAGAGTGTTCACTAAACTGTGTCAAAGGTTAAAAACATCTACCATCTTGAAACCCGCTGTTTCAACGGCGGGGTGAAGTCATACAATCACCTCTGCATCTATCATCTATTCAAAACATCACATCCAATGTCTTTTTATGTGATGTTTTGAATAGATAATAGATGTAGAGAGGGCGAGCGTTGAGTCCCCTCGTTGAAACGAGGGGTTACAAGATGGTAGATGTTATCTCGCTGTTTTTCTCGGGTTTTGCTCCTTTTCATGTTTAGCCGATTCTTTAGCCTTTGGCGGCAATGGAAAATCATCAGGTGTCGTATCATTCCCTTCTGCCGCAATGCCATTCATAAACAGCACATAAGGTATCTTTTTCAATTCTGCCATTTGCTCGGCATCTGTTTTGCCTTTATCAACAATGCCAGAAGAACGAGGAGTATCTGGGTTGATGGCTTGCATTCTTGTTTGAATCAATAAATCTTTGCCTTGATTGAAGGCTTTGAGGTAGTTTTTCTCGAATGACAGAGCCGTATAAAAACCGCCTGCAAAGGTGATGGCATCTATATCTGAAATCGTGTCTTTGATACCAATGACATAGGGAATGAAGCGAGACACGACTTTGGCAAAAATATCAGAAAACATGGTATTGATAAAAACACATTCCACGTGGTTGCGAAAGAGTTTAAAGGTCGCTGCCAAATACTCATAAGAGACGGGATGACAAGTGCCATCTTTGCGATTGAGTATCAATCCACTACTGTCTGCCATGCCTGAAAACTGAACAATCTGCGCCTTTTCTTGAAAAATAGCTTCAAAAAACGTTTCAAGGGTCACATCAAACGCTTCGACGAGTACAAATTCGTGTTGGTGTTGTTTGAATATTTTCCTGATTTCAATGTATTCTCTTTCCAATTCCAATTTATATGTGTCTATGGGATTGGCTGCTAAAAACTGTATTTTCGTTCTTTTCTCTACAAAAACAGGTGCGTTTTTACCCACATCGGCATTGTCAGAAAGCAGGGTTTCCAAATAACCCGCTTGATTCACTTCTTCAAGAATGGCTAAAATCGCGCGTATGGATTGCGCTCCTGCCAGCGCATAATCATCCGTTTTAACCAGCCCACGCATAAAGAGGGTTTCGTTCCGCGAAATTTGAGAACTGAGCATCACGAGGTCGTCACGCAGTTGACTGTTTTTGTGGCCGATGGCTTTAGCCATGATGGCAATGGCTTCTTGCGTTTTATTGGCGGAGATGAGTCCTTGCAGTTCTTGAAGTGTCATTGGTCTTTTTGATTTCGTGGAAGAATAGACAAATATACATTTTTGCATTGAATCTAACCATGCCTTTATACTCCGTAGTCTTCCGAAATAATTCTATCGTTTTTTATTATATTGGAACATAGGTGTTTTCACATAAGAAACATAGAACTCTGTCAATCTATGTGACAACAACTATGTTTCTATATGATAAAAATTTTGGAAGATGACTGACTACTGAGGAATATTTTTCTGTTATTTCCTCTTTTTGTCCTCTTCAGGTGAAGACAAAAATGTCTTTCCGCCACTTAAATAGCCATTATTCCAAACTACTTTAATATTTTTCCATATTGAAATGAGTTAAAGAAGATAGGAAAAACTTCTTTTTAAGCCATCAGACACACATAAATGTTTTACTAATTGTGCTTCCGCAAACCTAAAACTAAGAAGCAAAAACCAAACGTACCCGCAAAAACCCACAAAATACTGAGGGGGTGCGACAAGTCAATATCCGTTTCGTTGCCGATGATGTTGTAGGTAAGCCAAAAGAAAGGAACGGCTTCTTCTTCGGTTTTGGCGCGACTGAGGTAATCGAGTTTGGCATTCCGCATGGCATCTTCTTTGGATTGCCCGTCTTTGAGGTTTTTATAAAACTGAATCATCACATTTTTAGAGGCTTCATCGTCGGCAAGCCACAAACTCATGACCGTATTGGGCACTCCTGCGTATTGGAAAGCACGGGCAAAACTCATTGCTCCTTCCCCACTGCTCAATTCACCAAGTCCTGTTTCACAAGCGGAAAGGACGACCAAATCGGCATTGAGCCGGAGTTTGTATATTTCGTTGGGTGTCAACATATTGTCTTCTAAATCATCCTGCGCATTGGGTTGGAAAACAAGTTTGGTAAACATGGGATTGACCTCCATCATATCGGTGTGCATCGAAAGATGGAGACAGCGATAAAAGGCGGCTTTGTCCATAAATTGTTTTTCGCTGGCGGCTTTGCCTATGAATTTATCGCCACCCAATAGGCTTGCTAATGCATTGATTTCAGTAAGACTATTGGGCAAAGGCGGGAAAGGGGAACCTTGGGCATATTCAGGTGCAAAACCTGCAAATACCGCCCTTTGTCGGGTGTGTTGAGGTGACTTTTTTTCTAAATAAGCATTGGCAGAATAAGCATACAACAACGTATGGTCGTTTATGAGATAAGGTAAAGTCCGATAACTAAAATTTGTCATAGGCAATGAAGACAAAAAACCATCGAAAGGCAATAAACACAACAAACCATCCGCAACAATGACCACTTTCCGAGGTTTTTTAGGAAAGATACTGAGAGGGGGCTGCCAAACGAGTTGATAGAATTGATGTGCGATTGGGGCATATTCTTGGATATTGCCGCCTTTGGGCGTTCGCAAAAGGTTGTGAAAACGACTCACAAGGGCTTCAAAATCCTGAGGTTTGGGTTGCCTAAAAAGCTCTACCCGCCCATTAGAAACAGCAAAAATATAAATGGCTTTTTCGCCGACAAAATACTCGAACAAGACCGTTGATTCATCCATAGGCAAGGCTTTTTGAACAAGGGCAAGAGGGGCATACGGTCGGCTGTATTTGAGACGATAATAGTTGGGATATTTTATCTCAAAAGTTTTAGTTAAAGCCTCTAATTGGCTTTTGAGGCTATCAAGTTGGCGTTTGAACTGTGTTACTGAGGGGTCACTTTCGTCTTTTTGATTATTGGATAAGGCTTCATGGAGGCTGTTTTCGAGTTTAGCCATTTGTGTGCGATAGTCGAAAAGAATATAACGGTCGTTGGTTTCGAGTTCATCTTCGGCTTGACCTGTCCGAATGGCTTGTAATAAAGTGGCGGCTTTACTGCGTTCAAAAATCTCAAAGGCGCGATTTAAGTATTCTGGATTGTTGTCGTGGGCATAGAGTTGAAACACCGCAGAAATCCCTTTTTCATAAAGCGGATACATCAAATCGAGGAGGTATTGTTTGTCATAGTCATTCGTAAAACTGCTACGAATGGACTCAATCATATCAATGCCCACTTCAGCAGTGCGATAGGCAACCGCCCAATATTTGTCTTGTTGCATCCGTTGCGTCTCTGCCCAATCGAGCAAAATGCCTGTTTTGCAATCCAATAATTTAAGAAATGCTTGTCTGTTGATGATTTTATCGGGATTAGGATTGTCGCGGTAATCATCACAATGGAATGTTGGGTCAAGTGCTGTAAAGCCGTTGTTGATGGCTTTAATCGCTTCTGTAAAACGTTTTTGTTTTTGTCGAACTGTCGCAATGTCCAAATAGCTTTGAGCAATTTGGCTATTTTGTTTTTTCTGCTCAACAGCGTTTGTTTGTTTAAAAATATTGAGATTGTAATTAAGGGCAGCCATATAAGCCAAAGCCGCTTTGTCAAGTTGGTTTTGTGCTTTATAAAAATCACCTTCTAACTGAACATAAGCCGCTTTAATAAATACATCTGACCCCCTCAGTATTTGAGCTTTCAAAAGACGTAAACAAGAGTCGGCTTGGCTAAAATGTCGGTTTTGGATATAAAAACTGATTCTTCTACTGAGTAGATTATTGTAATTCAATTGCCAACCACCTATCGTTTTTGTTTGTTCAGCAATAGCGGCTGCTTTGTTAAAATTAAATTCTGCTTTGGGATATTGTTTCAAATCCACGCGCAATTGGGCGTAATTTGTATAATTCAGGATATTACCAACAGTTACATCATCGTTTTTTAAGTACTGTTTATAATGGTCGAATTGCCTCAAGGCTTCCGTAATATTGCCGCGCGTCTTTTCAGTATAGTATTGATAATAGTAAGCATCTTGAATTATACTTGAATCACTGTGCGTTTTAACTTTATTTTTTAGCAATGCCCAACCTTCTTGAATGAGTTTTTCTAATCTTTTATAGTCATTTGTCATGGAAGCAATAAGCAAGAGTCTTGTATAAATATTGGCTTTTAGGGTGCTTTGCTCTTCATAATTTAAAAACTCTGCATTGACACGCATAAGGTGTTCCGCTTCGTCGAGTGTTTTTTGTGCTGTTGACCAATTTGCCTTAAAGGCATAAACTTGTGCTTCGAAAACATGTGCGTCAATATACTCGTTCCAGTATCGGTGATCTTTTGTAAATCGTTTGAGGGTGTCTGCATAAGCCAAAGCCTTATCAGGCTCTCGTCCTTGATATTGGAGCAGAGAACTTAATAAGGCTTCGCAGCGTAGGCTATCTTGTATTGATTTTTGCCCAAATGTTATGGCTAAAGGCGCTACTAAAAAACAAAATAGTAACAGACAATATCTCTTTTTCATAAATACTGTTGGATATGTCGTAATGATAATCTAAGTTGTAAAAGCGTAGTTTTCACCTGCTATATTGATGGTAAAAGGGGTATTTTTTTTCGTTTCATAAATATGCCATAAACCATCATCTGTTTCTGTTACTTCCTTAATAGCCGTCTTATCTGACGTGTCAGGTATAGTTGAGCTTTCTACCATAAAATAAGCATTGTCACTTTCACTCGCGCAGCAAATGCCATCAGCACAAATGATAGGCGTACTACCTTTTACTATATCCCCATTCTTTCCATGCTCATTATTTTCATTGGCTATAAAGTCAAAATCACCACCTCCTTGCAAGTTATGGTCTTCTAAAGAAACACCTGCGTTTTCGTGTTTGCTTTTGTACCACTCATGGAGATTATGAGCTTTTGTCAATTTAGTCAAAAGTTCAGTTTTTCCTGATGTTAAAATTTCAATCACTTGATTCCGCGTTCCAGAACGATTATTACTATCAAGTTCTGTTTGTACAGCCTCTTCAATTTCGTTTCTTAATTGTTTAATAATAAACAGAGAAACCATGCTTGAATAGTAAACACGACTGGTTTTTCCATTTGTCGTAATTTGACCAACAATACCTTTTTTCATGTCTGCAATTAAATTTCGTTGTGAAGAAATAGGGTTTAAAGATTCAAAAAACAAACGGCTCGGTGCAAAAAAATAGCCGCCGCCTTTCAGTTTGACATATTTATTGTCTTTAGGGCAACCGATGATGAGGTCTTTAGGGGCTTCATTGGCTGTCTTCTGTATGGCTTCAAATTGATTTTCAATATTGCTTTGAAAGCATTGGAACAACAAACCGACTTGGGTATCTTCCTCGTTTTCTGGTTTTTTATCCTTTCTCTCGTCATAAGGAATGCCTCGCCGCACGATGCGTGGAAATCCTTTAGTGCGCTTATTCACTTTGCGGATATGCGCATGAACAGGACAAGGAGAACCTGCGGGATAGTTGAAATTGTTGATTTGACTTGCTCCAGTTTCGGTAATGACTATACCCTTTATTTCATCTTCTTCTTGACTGACGGCGATAGGCATACCATTTTCGAATCTGCCAACGATTCTTGCGCCGACGATTTCACTTTCTTCGCCCTCCAAGCCTTGGCTTTTTGCGATTGCTGCTTCGTTTTCCTTAAAAGCTTGAACATTTTGCTGTAATTTTCTGAAAACCCAATAGCTGCCGAAACTATTGTAGTTGTCAGGTACTAAGGCTAAATTGAGCAAAGCCATGGGATGCCAAGTTGAAAAATTATTCGGGTTTAAAGCATCCAGTTCTTCTACAAAAAATTGGGGCTGACTGATGCCATCGGCATAACCAAAGTGTTCGATATTGATTTTTCCGTTTTTTAGGCTATCTCCTTTTTGAATAAAACTATACCCAAAGGCATCCAAATCCTTTTTAAGAGATAGAGACATTAAGTCCAATTTTGTGCGATCATCTTTGTAACCACCGTAAGCGATGAGCAAACAGCCATGAATTGGTTTTTGCCAATCCTCTTCCCATTCCGATACAGGGGGGTCTTCTAAATCAGCCATGACAGATGGATCTGTCATGGCTTTTCCTGGTAGAAAATCATTTGGTTTTATGGCGTCCAGCCCTAAATATTCATAACATGAAGCTGATAAGTACAAGCCAAAGAAAAACGTTTGTTCATTTGTCTCTCGGAATTTGAGGGCTTGTTCTTTTTGTTTTTTGGCAGTTGTTAAGTCAGTTGTACCGAATGTATGCAACCATGTTTTGGCTTCATTTACTTTTCCTGAATCGAAAGTAAAAAATAGAAGCGTCACATGATCGCGCGCATGTCCCTTTAAGATATTGCCTTGAATATCTTTGGCAATATCATTAAATTCAGAACTATCGTAGCTTAAGCCTTCTTTGGTTAATATGGACTCGTCCATTGTATTATTCCATTAATATTATATAGTAATTGTTCAATTATTTTCAAATGAAGCACCCGCCATTTAATGCGAATGCTGAAAAAAGAGTTAACAGGCGCTGATAGGTCTATAATTTTGTTCTTACAATTTATTATTCTAAAACCGTTCTGTATGTATAGACACTACCATGCTGTATAATTAACGCGGACAACATTTTTTTTTAAAATTATTTTTTTCACCACATTTTCAAAACATCATTGGCTTCTCTTTGGAAGCTATGGCCTGCAGTTTGGGCAATGGTTTCGATGCGCCGATGGCTTTCCGTCCTATCGCCTTTTTTGAGATAAGCTAAAGCCAAATGCCAATCAGCAATCATTCGAAGGTCTTTATACTGAGGGGTTATGTTTTGAGTAAGGGCGGTATAATCGGCAATGGCTTTTTCTATATCATTAGCACCCAAATAAGCATCCGCGCGGGACAACCGTATCGAATCATTGGTGGCAACAAAAGGTAAATCAGCAAGTATTGTTGCTGCTGCTGCATAGCGTTTTTCTTTCAAGTCCAACATAGCTGTTCCCAATTTTTGAGCATCTTCTGCGCCATAACGCGAAGCCAAATACGACATATCGGCATCAATGGGCGGTTGTTCTATATTTTTAGGGGGTACTTGCTTACTGCGAACGGTTGCAAGATTGAGGTAATTAAAGGAACGAAAAGACGTATTTTCAACGACTGTTTCAAAAGACAAAGCAGGTTTTTGGAAGAACCAAATAGAGAAACAGACAAGCAAAGCTATCGAAGCCGCTGCCGCCGCCCAAACACGTATATTGCCCCCCCTCAGTATGGAATAGGAAAAAGGCGGTTTTTCATCATCATCATTAGCCAATTTACCTGTTTTTTCAAAATGTTTCAGCTTTACACGCATCTCTTGCCTTGCCGCACGCCGTATCATTTGGGTTGTTGTTTGATAATACGCATAGTTTTTTTGAAATTCAGCATCATTTTGCAATTGTAGGTCAAAGCGTTTCTGTTCGGCTTCTGTCAGTGCATCGCCGAAGATGTGTTTTTGCATAATAGACAAATCAGATTTAAGCATTATAATTTGGGTTTTATTCTTCTTATCAAACGTTGGTCAAAGTAAACGCTTGATAAATTCTAAACAAATAAACTTTTTAACTGCCACGACCTGCGGATTTTTATAAGGCATCAGTTGGCATATTTCCTCCACAGAGCGGTTTTCATAAAATATATATTTCAACAATCGGTAACATTGTAAGGCTTTGTTTTTCAAAATAGCCATGTTTTTTTCTATGGCATTCTTACTTTCTACCTCAAATTCTTCGTCAATCATATTATCGAGAATACTGTCCACACCTTTATCGTAAGTCGTAAAATCTTCAGGCTCGATATAAGTGATACGTCCTTCTTTTTTTAACCATTTGAGTATCCATTTTTTGCCCATTACTTCCGTCATAAAGGCTAAAAGAGGAATACTTAATGTAAAATCAGGCTTTTGCAAGACAATTTCTCTGAACATAATCGCTGATTCTTGAAAAGCATCTTGGAAAAAATCGTCATCAAAACGAAATCGAGAGAATTTGTTCTGTCCCCAACGAATAAAATGTGGGCGCACACAGTCATAGATAGCATGAAAGGCTTCTTCTTCACGTCCTTCTTTAATATCTTTTATAATCTGTATTTCAAATAGTGGAAAATTGTCGTAGTGCTGCATTATGGCTTCTGGTTATTATAGTAATTCGTTCTCTAATAGCCCAAAGCTACAAATTCTAATCAAAAAAATGGTTTCATAACAATGATTTTCTTCATTCTTTTCTGATTTAAAAACGTTTTATTTTATTTTTGACGACAACTGCCTCCTAAATATTATACAGCAACGGGCCTAAATATTAACGCAGTTGCCTGTTTTTTTTTTATTTTTTTAATTACTTAGTTCTACTTTGGCAGTTTAAACATATTGCCTTTTAGATATTAATACTCACTATTTTTCGCTTCGCTCAAAAGGCGTGCGGGAAAAAATCTATCGGAGTGAGCTTGTTTTTCAGAAGAAAAATCATAGATTTTTCTTC
>JANOAU010000148.1:0-27242 GCA_031411275.1 Saprospiraceae bacterium
CTTTCCAATGAAAGAGACCCTCTTTCCAATGAAAGAGACCCTCTTTCCAATGAAAGAGACCCTCTAATAAAAACAAAAAGCGGTGTGTTTGCTTGTTGCTTACAACTTAACCACAACACTTTTTCCCAAATAAACACCCTGCGGCAAATCCACAATTATCAATGTATTATTGCCTTTACTATTCGCTATACACATAAAACCATCGCCTTTGGTTGTGTAAATGCCTGGTATCGTGAGCAATATTCTACTCAATTTTCTCGATGGGTCAGCGACGATTAAATCTTTGACTTTATTTTTTGCCATTTTAAGCATTGCCATGCCTTGGCTGTCCATTTTTACTTTTTGTCCTTTTGCTATTTCTATTTCTCCCGCCCTATAAAAAGCAAATTGCGTGATGCCTAATGTATTGTGTTTCACTACTTGTAAATCAGCGGTATTAGACAAAATGTCAATATTTCGATTGTTAGTACTGGTCGCCATGAGTGCCTGTTCGGTCACATCTGGTACGACAATATATTGATAGGAAGCCCCTTGGGGGCTATTACCATGATTGAACCACAACTTGAAAACGTCCGTATTGACCAATTCTTTACTGATATTTTTTTGGTCTGTGATGTCCGACCAACGCCCTGTTTCGGTCTGATTGGATAGGTTGACGGTGGTAGGTTCAGGAAAAATATAGCCTATTCTATCTTGATAGACCCATTTCACTTTATCAGCGACTCTATTGCCGTGTGGTAAGGTTTTTTTCTCTCCATCTTGCATAACAGTCACTTCACTACGCATCAAAACTTGATTAATGGTGGTGGCAACAGGCAATTTGGGTCTGGATTTAATATCCGTTCCGAGACACACGTATTCTTCATCAAAAAAGAACCACGACTTTTTGGCTTCGACCATATCATGCGGACTTTTGAAATCAAAAGCCACCGCACCGTATAAGCCATCTGTTACTGCACCCACAAAGTCCGTCAAACCGTCTTTCTGAATCTCTTCTGGAGCGGGCATTTGAGGTTTTTGCAGGATGGTCGTACCCGATATTTTTTGCCAATCATAAACCGCCCATATATTCAGGTATTCATCACCTTTAAGCATCAAATAATTCGTGCCATCGGCTCGGTGATGCGTCAATTTTCCAGGACCGTTATAAGGTTCTTCCATATTGCGGTTTCGCGTAGAAAACATCCTAACTGTCGTATAAAAATTGGGACGTTGAAAAACAAAATGCTCCGTTTGCCAAAAAAACTTGGCAAAAGAAAGAGCAGGTTTTGCCGTTCCTTTTCTCAATTTGAGAATGTCCTCCAGCTCCTTTTTCCGATAATCGGTATTGAGCAACATCCTTTCTATTTCAAGCGTGCCTTCAGGATGAAATGTTGTTTTGTTAGAGATGCTTCTGTTCTTAACACCCACATCTTCATAGATGCCATACACCAATTGTTTGTAAATGCCATCCAAATAATAATCCACTAATTGGTTTATTTTTTCTTTCTTAAATTCATACTTCGTGCCGCGTACATAAGAAGCCCATTCGCCAAAAGCATTAGCGAATTTATGATAACCGTAAGAAGTTGTATTGTTAACCCTGTCAACACGGTGATGAAAACTATAATCCTGTTGAATACCCCGCTCCCCTGTCGAAAACTTTATTTCCTCTCCAATGATTTTTATAATTGTATCAAATGCGGCATCATTACCCAAAAAGAGGGCATTTTTGGCATAAATACCTGCAATCACAATCCTATCACCACTTGGGCGCGCACCCGACGCATTCATATTGGCTCTACCAATCATGGGCTGCGCTTTTGTGACCAAATCCTTTGGTAATTCATCGCCTATTGCCAGCATCAGCTCTATCAAATTGGTAGGCGTTGTGATTTGATTGTCATGCCAGTTGTCGCCCACAAAATCGTTTTTAACCCAATAGTTTAAGCCTTTTATAATCACCTCTTTCACTTTGGGACTTTTGTAAAAAGCAGACGTTTTGTCTTGGTAAGCCCTCGCTATATACGCCAAATCGCGCGTATGTCCGCCGTGTGGAAAACTGGCCGTTCTACTAAGGTCACTATAGTTTATGCCTTGAAAACTGCCGTCTTCATTCATTTTAGCCACAATCGTTTCCACTTGACCATCGGTGGTTTTATTTCTCAAAAGGTCTATAATAATCCGTTGTTTTATGATGCCCAAATCTTTGGATTGTGCATTGCTAAAATTAACGGCTATTACAAGAAGGACGAGCAGCGAGATTGATTTAATCATGTTGTTGTAGTTGATTTATTTTCAAAATTGTAAAGAAAATGAGGAAAACTTCTCCTTTAAATCAGAAAGCCACCCCTCAGTATAACACCGTCAAAAATGGTTTTTTTTTCTGGGAAAAGAGACACAATATGCTTTAAGTATAAGAAAGCAAGACAAATGACAGAAGCGGCAAAATAACGATACCCCCCTCAGTAAAAAAGCCTGCTTGACGTGTCGTCGAGCAGGTAATATTGAAATCATTAGGAAGAACCTACCGAGCCGAGCATTTCACCCCCTCAGTATATTGAGCTTAAAATTGTACTTGTGGCAAATGAAAGCAGTCTCATAGCCTTTTACATTTTCTTTGTTTTATCTTTAAAATGTTTGAAAATTGCTTTTTTGATCATTTTTTGTTTACTTTGCACATCATTTTTAAAATTCAAAAAGAATGAAACTCAATTCACAACAACTTGATGCAATTCGCAAATTATGTCCGACATACTATGTCAAAGACCTTTATGCTTTTGGTTCTGTCGTAAATGAAGGGTTCAATGAAAATAGTGATGTTGATTTATTGGTCTCTTTTTTAGGTGTCCCGATGCTTGATTTTGCGGACAATTATTTCAATTTTCAAGAAGCGTTACAGCGTATCGTCCTACGTAAAGTGGATTTGGTTATTGAAAAAAGCCTTACCAATCCCGTTTTAATCCGTTCTATTCACAAATCAAAACAGCCTATTTATGCAGCCGCGTGAACGCATTAGGAAATGGCTGATTGATATGCAAACAGCTATTCAACATATTGATAGCTATTTGGGTAATAACCCTGATTTTCTCGAATACGAAAAAAACTGGATGCTCAAACGAGCCGTTGAACGTGAGCTTGAAATCTTTGGCGAAGCCGCTAATCGCATTCTCGCTGCGGAACCCAATATTGCCATAACAGATGCCCGAAAAATTGTCAATTTGAGAAACCTTATCATTCACTCCTATGACGCAGTTGCGGATGAAATCATTTGGGCAATCATTCACAAAAACTTACCTGACTTAGCCATTGAAATTCAATTACTTTTGGATAATGACTATCAAGAAGAAACGAATAGATAATCAAGCGTCTCGAACTATACAATGTATATCAGTTTGAGATTTGGAAACCAACAATATTAGACCACAGCCTTCTCTTTATTTAGAAATCACAACTTTGTGCATAGATTTATTACCATCAACGGTTACGATGGCTGTGTAAATACCTGCATTAAATTGGGCAACATCAAATATAAAAGGTTGATTATCAACTATTTTAGATTGTGTCATAATGATTCTACCCGTAATGTCTAATAAACTGACGGTGGCTGTTTGGTCATTTTCTGTATTCAATAAAACATGTAAAACATGGGTCGCAGGATTGGGATAAAAGGCAATATGGTTTTTTGGCTTGTTGTTGCCTTCAAAAGAAAGGATTTTACTGTATTGAAATGTGCCATCATTGTCCACCATCTTTAAACGATAATAATTTAAACGGCTGGGTTGTGCATCCAAAAGGCTGTAATACTGAGGGGTCGCTGTATTGCCTGTGGCTTTGACTTCGCCAATCATCGAGAATTTAGTGTCGTTATCGCTTGATTTTTCGACGCTATAATGACTGACATTGTGTTCATTAGCCGTTTGCCAATTGAGTTGGATGTTGTTCTTGTTTTCTTTTCCCGAAAACTCAATTAGTTCAAGCGGTAACACAATTGTTAAAGGCAAAGATTGCGTTGCACTTGCCGTCGCAGTAGCTCCTGGTCCATAAAATTTTATCGCATTTGCCCAATCTACGGAAGCCGTTTCATTGACAAGCGTTAAAACATAGGGATTTTCAGCAGCTTGGTGCATCATTTCCAAATTCGCCGAACCTGCACCTGTTGCAGTAATGTGAAAAACTTCGTATTCCGTCGCATTTGTGTAGGTATTACTTGTTGTAACTGTACCGGGCGGCAAAAAGAAACGTACAATCGTAAATCCTGCTTCCGTAATAGTCGTGTATGGGTCATTTTTCTGAATGACAATATTTGGAAAATCCGTTGTATTCGCAACAGGCGTTCCCCAATTAATGGTCGTAGTGGACGGATAGCGGATATAAAACTCCATATTGGCAAACCCCGTTGTGATATTGCCGCCACCTGCTTTTATTTTGACAGTCAATGTGGTGTTTAGGCTTGTCATTGTTGCTTGAAAAGTCTGTGCTGGCAGCACCGTTTTCAAGGCTATTGAAATGAGGATAACGAGTATCCATCTGATTGTTTTTATATTGGACATGATATTGTTTTAAATTAAAAATGTGATGAGACGTCCCTTAAAAAGTTAAAGGTTTTGCCTAAAAAGGTTGTGTAATAATTGCCGCTGAATTGCCTATGGCATTGATGATTTTTAAATAATCATTCACGGATAAAGAACCAGAAGCCCGCGCCGTGCCGTCTAAATTGACATCTCCGACAGAATACACATTGGATTGAATATTCGAAGAATTGCCTAATAAATTGATAAGCTTTAGATAATCATTAACCGTTAAAGAACCCGAGGCACGCACCGTATTATTGCCATTCACATTGCCCGCGTACATCCCGAACTTCCCGCCTGTCAAGTCTTTTTGAACACCACTTAATGCTTGATTGGCTGCCGTTGAGAAATCATACGTGATTGGTAATACTTTATTTATCGAAAATACTGAGGGGGTCAAAATGCCGAGATGATTGCGGTGTCGAACAGCGACATAGTAATTATCATTGGCTATTTTGAATGCCACTGGACTAACACCATCTACATCCACAATATCACCGTCGCGTTGAATGAGCGCAGAACGGGTTGCCACCACCGTTGCCGCATTGTTTTTATCTCTTAATTCTAAGAAGACCCAATCCACAATCGAATTATTATCACTTATACCTGTCAACAAACCTGCTTTCAGGATTTCACCGCCGCCACCGCCGACATGCGTAAAGCCCGTCATGCCTGTATAAGGTTCTGTGGTCGGAATCAAAGATGCGGTGCGTAAATTATCATTCATCAGACCCGTCACAGAGTTGTAAGCACCTTGCAAAATGGCTTTTGTTGTAAGCGGAATACCCGCATCCACTTCTTGAATGAATATATTGTCCACAAACAACCGATTGCCAAAGCCACCGACATCTTCAAACACCAATTCAATGGACTTTCCAGCATAAGCCGACAGGTTAATATATTCGGTTCGCCATTGCGTTAAATCTGTCGGTGTAAAAAGGGTTGTTTGGTCGGGTGCCGTTGCCAAAGCACTGCCTTGTTTGTCATAAACCAATTCTTGAACACCTGTGCAAGAAACCGCCCAAACGCGCAACCTATCGAACTTACTCGCATCGTAACGGGCATAAGCGACATCAAAAGAAAGTTTCACGACATCCATATTTGACAAATCAACGAAGCGGCGTAAGAAATCCGACTTGCCTGTATTGTCAACAGCACGATTGTTAATCATGGCAGCGGTGGCATAAGAAGTGGTCGTTGCGGTTGTCCAAGTGACAGCATCATTGTTGGGGTTTTGGTTTGCCCAATTCGTTAAACCTGTGATAAATTGCTCATTGACCGCTTCTGCAATATTCTTTGTAGGGTCAGTCGGAAAGGCATCATAAATATCTTTTATCCCGTCATTGTCGCGGTCAATGACTTTCACCCAATTCAATAAAGTGCTCAATGCTTCAGGTGCATTGGAGGGTGAAACCTGCCCCGCTTGATTTAAAGTGCTTTCGCCATGACAGGAGGTACACGTCCTAATTTCTCCTGGTATAGTACTGATCCATAAACGTTCCCGAACTATGCCTTTGTTATTGGCATCCGTCAACTGCCACGTCAAAGCACGTTTTGCAGGCACAATCATTGCCGCAGAACCATCCGTATGAATATTGGCACTGCCTTGTGCGCCCGTTGTTGGCGGATTATACGCCATGGCGTTTGGGTCGTGCAGAAATTGAGCTATACCGCGTCTGCCAGGCCCAGGTATATTATTATATCCCTTTCCTCGAATCAAATCGTTTTGTAAAAATTGAAGGTATTTCACATCATAAATAGGCGTTGGTTGAGCCGCATTAACAGTTTGATGGGGACTACCTACAACTTTCAAATTAAAAGGTTGTTGTTGGTCGGCATCATCCCGGCTTGTGACATCTCGGATAGCCAATACCGCCAAGTCATTGCGGCGTAAAAACTTCTTGAAATCGTTGACATTCACCCCCGCAGCCGTAAATAAGGCTTGTTCAGAAGGGGCAACTGTCTCAACATTGAGTGTGGCCGTTGAGGGACGTGCATGAGCGCGTACTTCGACGGGCGAAACCTCCCAAAGCACCCCATTATACGAATATAATTCATCTGGACTCCACCACGAAACGGATTTAGTGATACCCGCACCCGTCAAAGCGGTTGCACTGGCTTTGAAATAACCGCCCGTAGGCTCTAAAAGGCGTATCCGATAGTTATATTTACTGAGGGGGGCATTGGAAGTGCCAATATTCGCATCTTCTTCCGTTGAAGATGACTGGGCGACAAGAATACTGCCATCAGAAAGCGGCATGGGATTGCGGTACAATCCAGAATGATTTGCCGTTGGTGTGGCTGTTGGATTGCGCGTTGCAGGATGCGTAATATATGTAAACGTTACTTGTTCAGGGCGCATACCCGGAGGCGCATTGACTGAAATAACCATGCCCGAACCATGCGTACCAAACTCGGGTGCTTCGATACCATAATAAAGTCCCGGTGTGACGGGTGATTCCTGAATGTGAAACATGGCTCGAATCGGCGTTGGACTGATGGGCGTATAGAAGTCGTGGAGATTAGCATCATTTGTAAAATTCTGCGTCATGTAATTACCCATTTCATGCCGCCCGAGATGGTTGAGGATTTCCATTTCTGTCCCGTCTTCGGTCATCATCCACGGATTGAAGACGTTGAAATTTTGTGGATTGGTATTCGCCCATTCAGGCAAACTTAACAAATCGGTACGCCCTGGACGGGGTTCTGGAAACACTTCTTTGTCAGGCAAAATATTTGATTTCGTTGCAGCCGCCGTTTCATCCGAATAATTGAACGTGCCGTATCCCGCGTTGCTTGTAATATCTGCATCTGCTTGTTGGTCGCGTTGCAAATGATCCCAACGGGTGAAAATGATACGCCCTGCATGGTCAATACTGGGTGTGAAGTCGCCAGAAGGCGAATGTGTTAACATCTCTAAACTACTTGTTGCAGAACAAGCTTTAGGATCGAATCGCCAAATACCTGATACAATGGGTGCTGATTCGTACTCATCTTGCTGTGGATAGAGGTGTGCTTGACCACCCAAGGGTCTATCAGAAGTAAAAATAATACGGTCGTCTGTACCATAAATAGGTTGAATATTATTGTAGCCCGTCGGTTGATTCGGGACGAGTGTAATAACAGGTGTTTCATTCTTTCCCAAACCTGTTATCTCATAAATTTTCCAAGTATAAGATGCGACTTGATAACGTACAGTTGCCGAACCAATCGCCATACTGAATAATGCCTTCGTACCATCCCAATGTACTGAGGGGTCGCGCACAGCGATAGCAGTAGCACCTTGCATGCCATTTTGTCCATAACCTGCGGCTTGCGTTAAGTTTTTCAATGTGCCATCGGTGTAGCGAATATACAAGTCGCCGCCGCGTGGTGCAGCGTAGGTGCTGGCTAAGTGGTTGCCAAAGGTCTCCAACATTGTTCCAAAACCAGACGGCTGCGGTACTTGCGTACAAAAAAGAATTGGATTTGGTAAGGTTTGCCCAATAAGTAACAACCAGGAAAGCGATAATAGAGTAGAAGTAAAGATTCTTTTCATCGTAAAGTAAATGGTTTTTAAGTGTTGAATAAATGGACAGAAGGCTGTTCATAAAAATAATTGAAAGTCATTTAGTATTTTGGATAAACAAAGAAAAGCTATGTAAGCCCTCAATAGCAAGTTTAACATCTCTTTTTTTTACAAAGCGTTGTAAAAACAAAACGAAGTGTTGAGAGAACCAAATATCTAAAAACTTTATTTTTAGAGCCAACCTAACGGTTTATTTAAAATTTATAGGCTTCATAAAATGGTCGTTTATTTAAAATCTCACACATGGTTTTTCTACAAGTAAAAAAAAACATCCATTTATACAGTGTAAAATAGCTTATTTTTTTTAATACAATCGATAAACTATTTTTCATATAATATCAAATACGCTTTTGTGATATTCATTTAAAAATGGTTTGCCTAAACTAATAAGCTCAAATCATTAATAATCGACGTTTTATGATTTTCACTTTTCGTTTTTCACTTTTCGTTTTCACTTTTCGTTTTTCATTTTTCGTTTTTCATTTAGTATATCAGTGCCACCAAACTATGAGATAGTAAGATTAAGGGGCAACAGGGAAGGGATATTTAAAAGCCCCCCTCAGTAAAAAAGCCTGTTCGAGGGTGTCGAACAGGCTTAAATCTTAGATTCAAACATAAAAATCATTCTTTTCTCTTTCCAATATAAACAAAGTAATGCCGTAGACCGAAGTAAGCGCGGCGGCGTTCTAATCGAACGGTTTCAAAATGTTGTTCCAAAAACGGGAACATGTTGATTATTTATGCTTAAAAGAGGACTGTCGGCTTCTTTATGAAACTGGGAAATAAAAGCCGCTTGAGGGTGTTGCAGCCTAAAATCTTCCTCTAAATCGACCTCCGATAGTTTCATATCAAGCCTTGGATTCACCAATTCATAATCCAATTCGTTGTAGTGATACATGGTCCATTCGTCGTAAGCGTATTCCAAAGCCGTTAAATTTTCGACCCAATCACCTGAATTAAGGTATAAAACCGACCCCTCCCTACGTTGTTGCGGCGTATGGACATGACCACACACGACCACATCAAACCCCTTATTCTTCCCCGCTTCGATAGCTTGCTCTTCAAAATCATTGATGAATTTAACGGCTTCTTTAACCCGCATTTTGATTATTTTTGAAAATGCTACTTTTTCTTTACCCAATAAACGCAGCAGAAAATTGACTGTTTTGTTGAGTCTGACCAATAAATCATAGCTTGTACCACCCAATTTTGCCAACCACCGCAGCCTAATAACCGATGTATCGAAGACATCTCCATGAAAAAACCAGTGTCGTTTGCCGCCAATTTGAAGGATGAGGCTGTCGCTCAAGAAAATATCACCCATGCTCAAATCACTGAATTTGCGGAGCGTGTCGTCGTGATTGCCTGTGATATAATAAACTTTTGTACCCGATAGAGACATTTTGAGGATACGGCTAAGAACTTTGGTATGCTCTTTTGGGAAATATGATTTTTTGAATTGCCACATATCTATGATGTCACCATTCAAGACTAAAGAATCGGGTTTGATGCTTTTGAGGTAATTCAGAAGCTCCTTCGCATGGCAGCCCCGAGTGCCAAGGTGGACATCAGAGATGACAGCTATATCTAATTTTCGTTTCATATATATATGCTTGAGATACACTCAATTTTTCAACAAATTTCTGATTATTGTTTTAATTCAGAGTTAAGCGAAAATTATCAAAACATTAAATAGGTGATAGTGGATAGATGATAATGGAGAATGTGAAGTCATTCTCCATTATCATCTATCCACTATCCATTCATAAAAAATGCCCGTTTCAACTGAAGGAAACGAGCAACTCGTGAAAAGCAGAGACTGAATAAGTATGTGGCGAGTTAAATATTAATAAAAAATCCGCTTTACCGAGAGTTTCCCGACGCGAGCGGCTCTGATGAAGGCAGAGTACCCACCCAAACAAGAATGTATGAAAAAACTGTACTACTTACTTCTAAGATGCTGCAAAAGTAACCCCTCAGTATTAAGTCATTGTAAAACAAGGATTAAGTAAATGTGAAGAAATGCGTAGCACAATAAAAACAATTCGATATTTGTCGAAATATTTAATCATTTAGTCGTCTTTTCAATACCACCCTATTGCTTCTCAAATAAATCATTTCGATATTTGTCGAAATATAAAACTCAATTAAAAATGAACATTGTTTTCAAGGCTTTAAATGACCCAATCAGACGTGAAATTTTAGAAATTCTAAAAGAACGCGATATGACGGCGGGTGACATATCAGACCGATTTGATGTTGGCAAACCGACCATTTCACATCATTTGGATTTGCTGCGACAAGCCCACTTAGTATCGTCTGCCAAAGATGGTCAATTTGTGATTTACTCATTGAATACAACCGTTGTAGATGAAATTATGAAGTGGTTGTTAGATTTAAAAAAATAAATTTTCTTAAATGTTTTAATTTATAAAAAGATGAAAACCAGTAATTTAGTTCAAGTATTATCTATCATTATCCTCGCCTGTGCGCCTTTCGTTTATGCCGCTTTTATTTGGGGTGAATTGCCAGAACGTGTGCCAACTCATTTTGGTATTGATGGCAAACCCGATGCTTATGGTTCAAAAACCAGTGCTTTGATACCGATTGTGATTTTAATGGTCGTCGGGCTGGGCGTTTATTTTTTGATAACAAACATTGAAAAAGTAGACCCAAAAAGAGCGAAACAAGCCTCAAAAGACACTTTTGGCAAAATAGCTATGCTCACTTTGATGCTTATGAGTGGCATATCGCTTTACATCGTTCATTCGACTTTGAACAGCGAAACAGGCAATTTTCTATTTGTCCTCATGGGTTTGTTTTTTGCCGCTATGGGCAACTTGATGCACAGCGTTCAACCCAATTATTTTGTCGGTCTGCGGCTGCCTTGGACTTTGGAAAACGCAGATAATTGGCGTCAAACACATCAATTGGCAGGTAAATTGTGGTTTGGCGGTGGGCTATTGATAGCTGTTGTTTCCTTGTTTTTATCGCCGCAGTTTTCTATGATTTTTATGCTATGTGCCGTTACTTTGATGTGCGTGATTCCGACTATATTTTCTTATCGCATGTTTAAAAATAAAGCCGTTTGACGACCCCCTCAGTAAAAAGCACAAAAAAGCCATTCTGTGGGTACAGAATGGCTTAAGCAACATAAACTTAATGTTTACGCAATATTTTTATTAAAAATTAATATCATTATTGAACGATAAACTTCTGAATTTGACCTTCCATCTTGATAAAATACATACCAGAAGCCAAGTTTTGGATATTGAAATGGTCTTCGTTGAAGCCATTTCCGACCAATTTACCTGTCATATCGAAGATACCGAATACTTCAACAGTACGTCCAAAGTTCAAATTGCCCTTTGAAATCGGGTTTGGATAAACAGGAGCTGATTGTGCTGCTTCTGCAATTTCTTTGGCACCACTGATGAGCGCAGAAATGGGTGTACCTGTGAATCTTCCACCGCCACCTGTCAAAGCAGGAGAACCCGCTACTGGACGGAAATCAGGTACTGTTGCACTCGCTAAAGGATTGACCAAAACCGTACCCGTTGTGTAAGCCACGGGGTCTACTTTGTTTCCATTGGCAACCAACTTAAACCACGCTGTCAACGCATCTAATTTGGCTTGTGAAGTCGTGCTACTGGCCACTTCTATCAAACCATTGGCTGTGGATGAACTGGGTGAAAAAGCAGCTGATGTATTGACAATCAAGTTATTAGACAACATAATTTGCTTTGATACAGCATCAACAGGCGTTGTGGGTGTCACTAAAGCCAAAGCAGCTAAGTCGTTGGTATTGCGAATTGAACTGTCGCCGTCAATCATCATAAAGTTGCGATAGCCCATGAAAATAGTATTGACAATACGTTGGCTTGAATTTCTTCTGATACGTGCGCCACGACGGAAAGCACCTTGAGCTGTTGTATTCAAATCTGACCATTTTGAGCCTACTGCAACAGGACCCACCATCGTAAAGTTAGAGAAAACACCGCTTGTAACAGGGGTGACGGCTGCCGTACCTGTTGCTTCGTTATCACTCTCAAAACCTTCTGACGTAGAACTTCCTGAAGACGCGTTCCAAGTCAAGTCAAAATATTCCGCATCACGCACACCAATACCGAATTGGCTAATACCTCTATAACCATTGTCTGTGTCGAAATCGTCGTCCGTGCCTTTCCACGCGATCAGGTATTTTGAGTTAACAGTGCCACCAAACCACTCAAAAGAGTCGTCGCCAGAGTAAGATACTTGAATATTATTGACGGTAGTACCTGAGCCCACTGCGCCAAAAGTTAAACCGTTGATTTCTTTGTTCACTTCAAAAGCCAAACCGCCGAATTCAAGGCGCAAATAGCTGATGATACCTGAATTGTCAGCAAGGTCAGTGCCGCCGAATTTAGCCAAATTAGCATCAAAAGTAACGCCATTGAAGCCTTCCATTTGAACATCTGATGTAGATGTCCAAAGATTATGTGGTGCTTTACCTGCCAATAACAAACCGCCCCAATCACCTCTGTCACGCGCGCCAACTGCTTTTGCAGAAGTGATGACAACAGGTTTTGCTGCTGTACCAGTGATTTCGATTTTACCGCCTCTTTCGACGATAATTGATGCATAGTTTTTGATGGTTGTACTCAAATCTGCTTGTGCGCGAATCACTGTACCCGCAGGAATGACCAATTTGCCCCCACTTCTGACGACAATAAGACCTTTGAGTAAATAGACTTTTGTAGCATCTAATGTCACTGTACTCGTAATATCTTTTTCACCTGGAACAGGGTTTGAGTTTGCCATACCGTCCAAAGTTGTTAGGTCGGTAGGGGCACTATAAACGGCATTTTTAGGGTCAAAGTTTGTCCAAGTTTTTGTCCAATCAGCAGCAGCATCAGCTGTCAAAGCACCGATGTAATTTGTACCTTGCAATTGAAAAGTTTGAGCCGAAACGAAGTTAAAAGATAAAGAAAAAAGTAAAGCAAGAGCGATGAGTAATCTTCTGTTCATCATGTAGCGTTTTAATTTTTTTTAAAATGAATATTTTTAATTTAAGTAAAAGCATAAGAATAGTTGAATAGCAATATGTTGGCTATCAGTATTTTATACAATAAGATATTAAGTTTGTTGATTGTGCTTGAAGTCAAACACGGTGGATAAGCACTTGTTTTACCTCTTTTTTCAGTTTTATACTGAGGGGTGCAGAAGTTATTATTTTGCAATTATTTTGCAATTATTTTGTTTGGACAACTTTTAAAATGCTCCAACCTTATGACGATGGTATAAAGCTACGCTCCGCCAAAAGTGGACTTTGAGTAATTTTCTACCAACGTTTAGCACCTCTGGTACATTTAAAATGCGTGTTTACTGCACCCGAGGTGCTAAACGTTGGTAGAAAACTTCTTCTATTATTAAGCTTTTAAGGGCGTAGCCCTATAACCTAAGTTTTTACAAAAACTTCATTTGCACAGTCATCATTGCTTTAAAAAGTATAACCAAAACTCAATGTGCTTGAAAAACCGTTGTTATACAAAAACATCAACCTGTCAGCCCCGGCTTCTGTGGATTTTGTGTATTTACCATCTTGATTTGCATCTTGGTAGAAAGTTAAATCACTGTGCAACAAATCGCCCATTGTCAATTTGATATTTAAGTTTTTGATGGTCTTACCGACTTGAAAATCAATAACTGTGCGGGGTGCTTCATAAATATCTTGGCGTGTATCACCATATTTAGGGTCAACACCTACATAAGCTATGCGACGACCCACCCTGTTGACTGCCAAACTCGCTGACCAGCCATTGTCGGCATTGTCGTATTGCAAACCAGCATTGATGAGATAAGGCGACTGCCCTTGCAAGGGTCTGTCTTGTTTAGCTTGTTGATTGTTTAAAGTCAAGTGCGATTTTATGAGCGATAAATTGGCATAAAGACCCAAATCTTGGAAAAATTTAGCTTTGCTGATAAAGTCCAATTTCTTTTTTACTTCAAATTCCAAACCATATATCTTAGCTGATTTTTCATTTTGGAATGTGAAAGTTGTAAACGGCTGTGTTATGTCAAGGCTCAACTCAACTGGGTTTTCGATAGATTTGTAGAACCCACCCACCGAAAAAAGCTGTCCACCGTCAGGGAAAAACTCATAACGCACATCGAAGTTTTGTAAAGTCGCCACTTGAAGGTTCTTGTTACCCCTCAGTTCCGCATTTTTGTCAAATACAAAAAATGAGAAAGGTGCTAATTCACGGAATTCGGGGCGATTAACAGATGCGAAATAGTCTGCACGGATATTGGTTTTGTCGTTCAAGTAGTAACAAGCGTTGACCGAAGGTAAGAAACTGCCTTTTTTGATATTAGCAATCAGCGCATTTGTTTTTTGATTGTCCACATTTATGGTGTTGTCCTCATAACGCACCCCATACACTATTCTTAATTTTTCTTTATATTTCTGGTCAATTGAAACAAAACCAGCATTTAACAACGAACTACCACGATAGTAAGCGATGTCATCCGATGTTTTTTCAACCAAATACAATTTCGATGTGCCAATATTTTTTTGTCCTAAATCATTGGCAGGGTCAAGCGTTGTTTCAGACGGTGAACCGCCATAAACAAAACTGCGTCCGTAAAAATTACGATCTCGATTTTGGTAAAAATAACCTACTTTAAAATCGGTTTTCACCTTTGGCCCATCGAACTGCTTGTTCAATTCCAAATTCCCACTATAAATATTCTCATTCAAAGTTGATGCAAAGCGACCTGTACTGCTGTTGAAAAAATCACCCGTTGAAAGGCCATACGGATTGTTATCAACGCTCGTATAACTCACAATGCGATAATCAGGCACGCGACGCAAAACATTCGAATAACTCACTGAGGCATTGACGGTCATAAATTTTTCGCCAATCGTCTGTTTCACCGACACGATACTGTTGTAAAGGCGATTGAAATTGATTAAATTGGCTTTGTTTTGCACCAATAAACCATCACTGATATTACCCGCCCCCGTTCTCGAAATGGTGTTATTGTCCGTGTTTGAGTTCAAAAGATTGCGAAAATTAATTTGTGTTTTGGAACTGACGTAGTTGATATTAAAAATACCGCCTGTGCTGGTGTTTTGTAAATAAGAACGGTCTGTAAAACCCGCAACTTGACCTGAACCATCATAAGTGTTGATGTTGTTGTCAGAAATACGGCGTGTATTGGCATAAGTCAAAGCGGCAATGACACCAATTTTCTTGTTATCGCGCAAACGAATAGGCAAACCAATCGAATAAGCAAAACGTGCATTCGGTGCAGCGTTGACATATTGATTTGACCAATCGTTGTTAAACGTTTGAGAAATACCCGCCAAACGGGTTTTGTCGTTTGTTGAAGGAAACGAGGTTGCCAATTTTAGTCCCCCCTCAGTAAAATTGGGAATATCGCGTTGGCTGCTTACAAAGTTGAATTTTTCGCCCGCATATCTTTCAAACTGAAAAAAATCTTTTGAGGTGGTCAAGGAGTGATATTGCGCACCAATAGTCAAACTTTGCGTGAATTTATCTGGTATCGCTTTTGTATTGATTTTGATAATACCGCCACCGAAGTCGCCCACCAAATCAGCAGAACCTGCCTTAATAATCGTCAAATTGTCAATCAAATTGGCTGGAACAACGTCGAAAGCGAAGGCTTTACGGTCAGATTCCGTCGAAGGCAACAAAGCACCGTCCAAATAACCTGCATTGTAACGGTCATTCATACCTCTAATAATGGCAAATTTTCCTTCTTGAATAGAAGCCCCCGTCACTCGTTTCAATACGTCCGAAGTGGTACGGTCTGGCGTTTTGCGAATTTCAGCCGACGAAATACCATCAGAAACAGAAACTGCTTTTTTGCGCTCAATCAACACGAAATTAGCAGCAGAACGCTCTTGTGTGGCTGTAATGATAACTTCTTGAAGCAAACTTTTTGATTCAGACATTGCAAACTCGACATAATTGACTTGATTGGCTTTTGCTTCAACCGTTAATTTACTTGTTTCATAAGAAATAAAACTGATAACAAGCGTGTATGTACCGGGCGCAACCGAGAGCGTAAACTTACCTTCAATATCAGTCAAAGAGGCTGTTGTCGTACCTTCCACTTGCACAACGGCATCAGGGAGGGTTTCACCATTCGATTTGTCAATAATTTTTCCAGAGATTTGAGTTTGTGCCAAAAGGGCGGAACTGAAAAAAGAAGAAAGAATAAAAGTGAGAATAAAGAATTTTTTCATTGCGTAAAAATTAGTTTTAAAATTTAGCGCAAAGGTCTATTCTGAATGTAAACTCAAAATGAAGTCTATGTTAAGTTTATGTAAAGTCTGATGCTTATGGTTATGGTATGATACTGAGGGGGTGTTGTTGTTTCAATTTTCTGTAAATCCGTATTTCTGTAAAACATTATTTACAGAAATACGGATTTTTTCGCTGCGCTCAAAATGACAAAAGCAACGTTTAAAAGGGCGTAAACGGTCATCGTTCCCTCTAAACCCATACCATAAAAATATTTTTTCCTTTTACCACTACCCTATCTGTCTGCCATGTTTTAACTGATGAATGGTCAAAAATAAGCAAATAACCGTCTGTCAATCCTTGCCTGTCTAAATAATTCGCCAACTGCAAAAGCCCTTCTTCATGTGCCTCTTGACCGCGCCATATTTTCAATTCTGCTATGTATTTATGCTCATAATAAGTCAAAACAACATCTAAACGGCGTTCTTCCGAAATTTGAGGCTCCTTAAAATCATATCCTGCGCCATTCAAAATGGGTTTTACAAAAGCTAAAAAGACCAAACGACCATTGCGTTCCAAGAAATCGCGGTCTTTTTTGCTGTATTGCTCACGCATAAAGGCTTGAAATTTGGTCAAAACAAGTTCCATATTGAGACTTCGGTCAACGTTTCTATAACCACCGCCAAAATCTATACCTTTCGACAATTGGAGTGAGTGCATCTTATCCGTCATATAATTCACAATCACTTCCCTATAAATGCGATTATGAATTGCCAATCCATTATTATCAACAAAAATACCATAAATAAATCCTAAATTCGTTGAAGGATTATGAATGCTAAATCCGCGTGTTTCGCCATCAATTGCCACACTATAGACAGATTCGTACAGTTCTTTATTATTTTCCAAATTTTTAATCAACGAATCAAAATTGGTATTACTCTCCCTCAACAGCCGTTGAACGGCTTTTTCGAGGTCACTTTCCGTCCATTCTTTCACATCTTTTGCAGGTAAAATGTCCTCATCCAGCATTTTACACAACTTACAAACCAAAAAAGGATAGCCAGAAGTGTAGTAAAATAAGCGTTCCGACATTAACGATGTATCCATTTTCACGCCGCGTTCTGACACATAATCATCTAACATCGGCTTTATTTCTGATGGATTGAAGTTCATATCCACCTTAAACTCGGCAGCTATATTCCATGGCGAGTTGTATTTTTGCTCTTCATTGGGGCGAATTTTGAGTTTTAACGATTTAACATCGTGTACACCTGCAAGAACAACTGCATGGAAAGTACCGAATATGTCTTGTGCCAGATACTTTTGTCTTAACATGGCTAAAAAACTGATAAAAAGCTGATTGTTACTGCTTTTATCCACTTCATCTATCATTAAGACAACTTTTTTAGCTGTTTTTTTGACCAAATCGGTGACAAGGCGCGAAAGATCTTTCAAGGTTTCTGTCTGCGATGCCGCCTCATGCAGCCATTCCGACAATTCAGGCGCATAGATATCAGCTAATTCTGCCAATAACAACACAAATGTTTCAGAAAATTTGGCTTCATCAAGAAAAGTGCTATCGCCCAAACCTTCAAAACTGGTATTAAAAACCAGATAATCACCCGATTTTATCAGCATACTCGACAACGTAAATAAGGTTGTCGTTTTGCCATATTGACGTGGCCGGTTGATGATGAAATAATCACCTTCTTCCACCATCGTATATATCTGCGCCATTTTCTTTGACACATCCGCCATGTAATGTTTTGCAGGATAGCATCGTCCTGTTATGTTGAATTTTTTTGCCATGATTTTTACTATTTTATGACTTTTATAGTGAGGGGGGTATAATCTGTATTTCTGCAAATAATGATTTACAGAAATACAGATTTAAGGCAGCAAATCTTTTTCAAAAAGGCTGATAGCAAAATCTTTGATGCTCATGCCCCGTTCTGCTGCCCGAATTTTGATACGGCGGTGTAGTTCCAAAGGAATATCTAAGGTCAGACGCTGTATGCCCCCGTCTTGTATCTCTTTTACGACGGTATTGACCACAGCTTGCGGATCAGGCATTTCTGAAACTGAAGGCAGTATCGTTTTCTTTGTTTGATTCAAAGATTTAGAGAAAAAGTCTTTTTTATCACTCATAACGTGTTGATTTTTAATAGTTTATTAAATAATCTGTAAATCATTATTTACAGAAATACAGATTCACAGAATCACTTTTAAAGCGTTTTCATTATTTCAAACACTTCATTGGTCAAATTATCAATCTCTTCAATGGCTTTTTTATCCTTGTATTCCATCACACCCAAGCCTTGCAAACCGGCCTCTTGATATGCCATACGGTCGGCAATACGGCTATTGAGCAGCGGAATATCGAACTCTCGCATCGCTTCCTCCGCGCCTTTGTGAAAGCTCGTTTTGCGATACCGATTTAACACAAGGCAAGCAGGCAATTTAGTTTCACGGCGGGCATTGACATCTTCATAACGTTCCAAAAACTTCTCAAAACTCCACAAATCGAAGCCTGTGGGCGTAATGGGTACTAAAACCAAATCACTTTCCAGCAAAATACGGCTTGCCAAAGTGGAAAGAGCAGGTGTACCATCCACGATGATGAGTTGATAAGTTTCGCGCAATTCTGCCAAATTGCTTGACAATGCCTTTTCGCTAATTGTGAAAACGGGAATACGCGGCTGTCTATCGCCTCGTTGTTCGACCCATTTCATAGACGTTTGCTGTTCAAAATCGGTATCTACAATGCAGGTTTTCACTTCTGCCAATGTAAAACTAACGGCCAAATTTTGACTCACTGTGGACTTCCCTACCCCACCTTTCAAATTGACGACTGATAAAACCATAAGTTCAAATATTTAATTTTGCCGTAAAAATACAGAAATACAGAAAACATCAAAGACAGAAACACGATTTTAAAGAAATACTTTTTTACAGACTTCTGTATTTCTGTGAATACAGAAATACAGTTATAATAATTATCTTCATTTTATTGATTTTAAGAAGCAAAAAACTGAACTTCTACATCGGCACTGAAAAAGGGTTTAGAATAACTCATAAAGCGAGAAAAGGGGTATTAGGATGCAGTCTAATTTAATCTCTGATATAAACGCATACTATTTATGGTATTTTTTTGTATAAAATCAAAAGAAAGCGTTCTTACTTCTGTATTTAAAGAAATACGTTTTTCTTTAAATACAGAAAAACAGAAACGATTGAGTGTCAAGGTGGTTCAGCAAGCCACTTTTTGTCATTCATTTTTAAATATAACTTTTTCAGTAGGCATTATAACGTACAATATCAAATGCACAACTAAAATCATAGATGCCAATCAACTATAACCTTTTCAGTACGAAAACCCCAAATATACTGAGGGGGATAAACAATCCATTTTCCTAATTATAACTTTTTCAGTAGGTTTAATTCTTGTTTTAAGATGGTTAGAAAGGAAACGAGTTTAATAAAATTGCTTTTCAATCCATTCAAAATATTGATTCTGATATTTTAATAAAACAACAACAAAAGAATTGGCTGGTTATTGTTGTTCTTGTTTTATTAATTGTTTTATCTTGTTTTAGACCTCTGCAATTACTTGATTATCAATCATTTGTGCGCTTAATTATAACCTTTTCAGTATGAACTATAACCTTTTCAGTACAAATAGGGGTCTAATTATAACTTTTTCAGTATCAATTATAACTTTTTCAGTACGAATAGAGGCTTAATTATAACTTTTTCAGTAGGGTCGCTGTGCTACCTCTTTTTTTTGGTTAATCGGTTCTTAAAAGAGAGAGGTTATAAGAAAATTACAAAAGTGAATATATTGTTAAGAGTTAACTATAACTTTTTCAGTACGCAAACGCCCTTTTTCAGCAGAAATCTCTTTTTTGGTGAAATTTATGTCGCTAACTTTTACGGAAGAAGGTTATAATTCAGTACGTTTGAAGGATTTTTTACTTGAAAACTTCCTGCTATAAATATGTTTCTACTCACTAATGAAACCAATAAGTTTGTGGTTGTTCAGTCAAATGAATTGATTGAAGCCTCCTATTCGCCCGAATTGACGACACGCGCGCACAAAGTGGCTCGCCTTATATTGTCCCTTATCAGCCCCGACGACAAGGATTTGAAGCTTTATACTGTGCCTATCAGCACGCTCAAAGACTTTTTGGGTTATAAAGAGAACACGTCTTGGGGCAATTTTTATCCCGAAATGAAAGACATTGCCGATAGGTTGAATAAAGAACCCATTGTCATAAAAACGCAGGATAAAGTGACCACTGCCTATTTTATTGCAGGTTATGAGATGGATTCGGCGGCGCGGACGGTGACTTTTGAGGTATCGCTGCTGCTAAAACCTTATTTATTGGCTTTAAAACGCAATTTTACCCGCTATCCGTTGCATTATATCGCTCGGCTGCGGAGTGCGTACTCGATTCGCTTGTATGAATTGTTGTGTCAATACAGAAATATTGGTCATCGGACGTTTGAATTAGGGGCTTTGCAGCTGCTTTTAGGGTCAAATTATGAGTATTATGCCAATTTTAAAGACAAAGTTTTGGCTATTGCCAAACGCGATTTAGATGCCAATACCGATATTACTTTTGACTATGACGAGATAAAAACAGGGCGAAAAGTCACGGCTTTGAAGTTCACAATTCTGTCCAATGCTGCCTCTGATACTGAGGGGGAGCGTGATGCGGTCCAAGTTCAAACTTTAATATCTGAAAAGGCTGTAAATGCGTCTATTTCTAATGAAACGATTCAAAAATTGATGAAATTAGGGTTGAAATCGGTTGCTTTGAAGCGGTATGAACAGCAAGGTTTTGCGGTTATTATTGATGAAAAAGCAAGAGAACAAGCCGTTTTAAGGTGTCAAAATAATATTGAAATCTACTTTTTAGAAAAATGGTCGTTGTGCGAAAAATCGGGTAGGGCAGGGGCCCGCAACCAAGCAGGTTTTTTTGTTAAAGCCTTGCAAGAAGATTGGTTGCCCGTGTCTGCAAAACAAGAAACTATTGAAAAATCAAAGTCTATTAAAAAAACGAATGCAGAAGATATTAAACGCCTTGAAGTACAAATGAGGCAAACCAAACAGGCTTTTGATGTCGCTAAACAGCTTGTTTTTGACCAAATTGTTTCAAATACTGAGGGGGGCTTTTTAAGTATTTTTGAAGAAGTTCGCTCCAAATCAGGTAGTGTAACGGCCACTATTTTTCCTGCTAATGAATCACCCAAAGCTATTTTTCAAAAAAACGGAATGGCTGCTAACTTATTGAAAATCAAGATAGAAGAAGTTTACAAAGACAAATTTTTAGAATTAAACAAGTTCTATGGGGTCGCTTTATCGGATTTAGAGCAGAAGTTATCGGTTCTAAAAGGGCGTTAATTGGGGTTCGGAAATTTTATTATTTTAAAACTTTTTATTTAATATTTTGCAAAACTTTGTTTTTTTTTGCAGAAAAATAAAATAATTAAATCATGGAAAACGAAAATGGATTACTTCCATTTGGTGGTATAGAGATTAGAAAGGTTTGGCACGACGAACAATGGTATTTTTCTGTTGTAGATCTCATAGGCGTTTTGATAGAAAGTAAAGACCCTTCGGATTATTGGACAACGATGAAACGGCGCGAAAATCAACTTCCGTCAATTTGTCGGAAGTTCAAATTTATGGCTGCTGATGGTAAACAACGTCCGACAGATTGTACGAATACTGAGGGGGCGCTACGCATTGTTATGTCAATTCCTTCGCCCAAAGTTGAGCCTTTGAAGCTGTGGCTCGCGCAAGTTGGCAATGAACGCATACAAGAAACCGAAAATCCTGAACTATTGACCGAGCGACAAGCGGAGCTGTATCGTGCCAAAGGTTATTCCGAAGAGTGGATATTGCGGCGTGTACAAAGCATTGAAACCCGCAAGGCTTTGACCAATGAATGGAAAAACAGAGGTGTTAAAGACGGACAAGAATATGCCATTTTGACGGCTGAAATTGCCAAAGCGACATTTGGACTGACACCGACACAACATGCTGATTTTAAAGGACTTGAAAGAGAAAACCTGCGCGACCACATGACGAATTTGGAGTTGATTTTTACGGCATTGGGGGAGGAGTCCACACGACTTTTTTCGATTGAAACAGATGCACAAGGTTTTAATGAAAACCATGAAGCGGCTCAAAAAGGCGGCAGAGGTGCGGGCAATGCACGGAAAAATTTTGAGAAAACAACAGGTCAGAAAGTGCTTTCAGAGAGCAATTATTTGAAGCAAATAGCAGAAAAAACAAACAATACGCAGATTGCCGAAAGTAAAGAAAGCGAAAGTAAAGATGTGTAAAACGGTGTTAAATCTGATTCTCAAGGATTTTATGCACAATTTCGATGCCGCAGCCACTGATAAAAAGGCGATGTTTTTTATTCGGAATCATTTTTTGCGTCCAATCTACTAAGCCGCCGTCAACCAAATTGAAGTTCCTGCCTTTGTATTTTAAATCTATTTGAAATTGTACTGTTTTGTAATAATCGCCTTTCTGGTAAGCCTTAATTATCTCAAAAGGTGAAGATAATGCGTGCAATTCCGATTGAAGTAACCGTAAAAACGACGGGTTTTCTTGACGGATATAGAATTTTATGAGGAGGTTTTTTGAACCCAGTTTTTCTGATAACAACTTACTTTGAAGTTGAATATGGGCGAATAATTGTTTGATTTCAAATTGGTAACTGCCTGTGTCTAAACCACCCGAAACAAGACAAAATGCGCCAAAATGTGCCGTAAAAGCGGGATTTGTAAACGATTGCCCTCTAACATGACGGTGTGTCGTGGCGTATTTTACAACATCGTTGGGTTGATCTTTTTTAAAATCGGCTGCAATTTTTACGGCTAAAACATTGGTCGCATCTGACACAACTTCTGTACCGCGTAAAGCACTGATGACATTATTTTGATGGATTTCAGCCACAGATGCAGTTGTACTGAGGGGGGTCATAGGCGAAAGGATAATTGGTTTAAAACCTTGATTGTCAGCATATTGTAACCATTCCAGCTCTAATGCTTTGTATGCCAAGACATTCACCGTTGAAGGAAGGACAAACCGATTTTGTTTATACTGTTTGACCAAATCAGTCGGGCGCATTTTATCTGAATGATTTTTAAACAATTCTAAAAGCACGGAATTGAATTCTGTCCGTGATAATTCATTCAGCACCGATAACAAGGCGGGCAAGTCTTTATGAAGTTCTTCTATGGCTTCGATTATTTTTTTCATTGTATGGTCTGATTCATTTTTTTGTTCAAGGCAAATATAAATAAAATAAATTCTTCACGATACATTCCCAAATTGGGAAACAACCCATATATTTGCTTATGAGAATTATTACAAAAAAACGATTAGATGATTTTGTGAAGCAAAATCCTGATGCCAAAACTTCAATGAAGTTTTGGCATGATGTTGTTTCCGCTAATAGTTTTTTTACAGTTCAAGAAGTGATACAGGTATTCAATACAGCAGATTTTATAGGAAATGAAAGACTTGTTTTTAACATTGCTCGTAACAAATACCGTTTAATAGCAAAGTTTAGGTTCCACCCAAGATCGCAACGGGTCTATATTCGTTTTATTGGCACACATAGCGAATATGATAAAATAAAAGATATTGAAAATATTTAAAATAAAGCACAATGAAGAAGTTTCCAAGTTCAAAATATCCCATAACGCCCATAATAGATGAGGCAACCTATATGCGTTTTTGTGAATGGGTAGAAATTTTAGATGATTTAACATTTGAAGATGATGCAGAAGAAGAAAAGAAATTTGCACACCTTGATGCTTTAACTGTTTTAATAGAGGCTTATGAAGCCAAACATTTCACATTCAATAAAACGCAATTGACGTTACCCCAAGTGATTGAACAAGCCTTAGAACAATTGAATTTAAATAGAAAGGATTTAGCTAAAATTTTAGGCTCAAATCGAGTATCAGAAATATTCAGCGGCAAAAGACAATTATCCTTAACTCAAATTAGAATACTTCATAAAGAATTGCGTATCCCTACGGATTTACTTGTAGGCGTTTAGCTTTAAGTCACCCTTCAAAGGATTGGACTTTTCTCGGAAACGTTCTCGTTAATATTGTCTTTTTAACCAAAAACCATAGTTAAATTTGCCTGTCAAATTAATTGACAGGCATTTTTTGTAACTAAACAATAAGAAAAAGAGCATTATGAAAAAATCTGTATTTCTGTATTTCTGTATTTCTGCAAAAACAGTTTTCTGTACGCTCATCGCACTCACCCTTTGGGCTTGGACTTTGCCCGATGATAGACCCACACTTTTTCTTTGCGGTGACTCGACTATGGCAAATAAAGCACCGATTGATGCACCCGAAACAGGGTGGGGGATGGTGTTGCCCGAATATTTTACCGATGCAGTCCATATCGAAAACCATGCAGTCAATGGTCGTTCAACTAAAAGTTTTCGCACTTTGGGGCATTGGAAAGGGGTGATAGATAAGGTCAAGAAAGGGGATTATGTCTTGTTGCAATTTGGACACAATGACCAAAAGGCAGATGATACGCTGCGCTATGCTGCGCCACAGACCGATTATAAAAAGAATTTGACCCGTTTTATAGAAGAAATCAAGGCAAAAGGGGCGAATCCGATTTTGGCAACGCCCGTGATGCGTCGTAAGTTCGACGACAAATTCATGTTCGTTGACCAACATGGCGAGTACCCCTCAGTAGTTCGGGCTTTGGCAAAAAGTTTGAACGTGCCTTTGTTGGATATACACCAAAAAAGCCAAAAAGTGATTGAGACAAATGGCGTTGAATTTTCAAGGCGCATGTTCGTTCAATATGGCAGTGGCTATTATTTGAAAAACCCGAAAGGCATTGAAGACAATACGCATTTCACACGTTATGGTGCAGAATTGGTGGCGAGCATTGCGGCAGAATGTTTGGTTGAAACAGGTCATCCATTGCGTAGTTTCCTTAAAAAATCGGCTTTTGAAGAGAAATATGCTTTTGAATTGCCTAAAATTGCAGGAACAGCTTTTCGCCGCGATACGTATAATATAGTGCGTTATGGGGCAAAACCAGACGGCATAACACTCAATACGCAAGCCATAAACCAAGCGATTGACATGGCAAATCAAGCGGGTGGGGGCGTGGTTGTTGTGCCTACAGGTTTATGGTTGACGGCAGGTATTGTCTTGAAAAGCAATGTCAATTTGCATGTTGACAAAGGCGCATTTGTATTGTTTACTGATGATAAAGAAGCGTTTCCGTTGGTGGTTGCCACATTTGAAGGCATTGAAACGATGCGTTGTCAATCACCGATTTCGGCAACTGATGCGGAAAATGTGGCTGTGACGGGTGAAGGTATTTTTGACGGCAATGGTCAAGTGTGGCGCATGTTGAAACGTGAAAAAGTGAATGTGGCAGAATGGAAAAAAATCACGGCTCTGAAAGGTGGTGTTTTTGATGAAAAGAAAGAAACATGGTATCCATCTGAAAAAATGCTCAAAGGGACGCAGTGGTACAAACCAGGGGCTTTGATGTCGTCTCAAGCCGAATATGAAACAATTCGAGACTTTTTGCGCCCCAATATGGTTGTTTTTAATCGTTGTAAAAGGGTTTTATTGGAAGGTGTGACGTTCCAAAATTCACCGGCTTGGACAATGCACCCCTTGATGACAGACCATTTGACTATCAGAAATGTAACTGCGAAAGCGGGTAGTTATGCCCAAAACAGCGATGCTTTGGACTTGGAATCCTGTAGAAATGTGCTTGTTGAAGGCTGTGTTTTTCAAGTAGGCGACGATGGTATTACCTTAAAATCGGGTCGTGACGAATCGGGACGCAAGCGGGGTATTCCTACTGAAAATGTGATTATTCGCGATACAAAGGTCTATGAAGCACATGGCGGCTTTGTAATTGGCTCTGAAATGTCGGGTGGTGTACGCAATATATTTGTATCCAACTGTACTTTCATGGGTTCAGATATTGGTTTGCGTTTCAAAACAACGCGTGGACGGGGTGGTATTGTTGAAAATATATATTGTGCCGATATTGTTATGAATGATATACCCAATGAAGCCATTTTGTTTGATATGTATTACAACGGTAAAGATGCCGCCGAAGCCCTCAAAAATCCACAAGCCGACATGAAGCCTGTGACGGAAGCGACCCCTCAGTTCCGCAATATTTTTATCAGAGATGTTACTTGTCGGGGTGCAAAATATGGCGTGTACATTCAAGGTTTGCCTGAAATGAATGTGCAGAATGTGGTGATTGAAAATTCGATGTTACAAGCAAAAAATGCGCTATTTTGTACAGCAGGAGACGGTATTCAGTTAAAAAATGTGAATTTTGTTACGGAAGGAAAAACTGAAATAAAGGTGTTGAATAGTAAGAAAGTGGTGGTGAATGGGGTCAAATATTGACCCCCTCAGTATTTTTCAAAATTAAGCATCACTTTTACTATCAGCCCAAACAACATTTTCATAAATATCGGCAAGCGAAAGCGAGCAACCAAAGTGATTCAAAGGAATAACGTCGGTTGGCTCAGCATAAATATCGAAACGCCAACCGTAATTGTCGCGGCTGTACACCTCTACAAGCATTTCTTCTTGTGAAACGATGAGGTAATATTGGAGGGAAGGCAAAGCCGTATATTCTTTCACTTTTGCATCGTGGTCAGTTGTTGATGAATTTTCAGAAGTGACCTCTATGAGCATTTCTGGCTTTGTAACAGCGTGCGTTTGGGTTATTTCAGCACGTTTTGCTACGGAAACATCGGGATAACGGTATAATTTACCGTTTTTAATCATGGTTCTGACATCGTGACGGAT
>JANOAU010000149.1:0-14875 GCA_031411275.1 Saprospiraceae bacterium
ATGGGTAATTCTTTACCCAAATAGTCTTGTAAGTCGCTATATTTAGCCAACTTTTTCGCCTTCTTTGCCATATCTTTTGAGTTGTGGTGACCCACAAGATAGCAGTTTGGGCGGAAAAGTCTTTTTTGTCATGTACTTAGACATATTTTACATAATAATTCTGGATATTGACCTGCTTTTATGGCGTTCGATAAAGTATCCATTTGTTTGTGGGCTGTTTTCAAACCTGTGATACAATCAAGTTGAATATCTATGGCACTGATATCAAATAAGCCCTTGCGTGTTGGCAAACTCACAATATAAAGTTTTTCGTAGGGTACGACATGACCATAGAGCAACGTGTCACCATATTGATTGATAATGTCATTGTATTGGTTGACAGGATTGTAGCGGATAGTTAAAGAGAGGTGGTCTTCATCGCAAGCAACATTGAGGCTTTTGCCCAATATCTGGGTTAAATCCACAGATTGGCCTACCCATGTGCTATTGAAAGCCATCTCTTTTTCTAAGGACTGATTTGTAAAAGTCAACCATGCAGCAACCAGCAAAAGACCAATGGCGATAAAAGAGTTTTTTTTCATTTTATACTCATTTGAAAATGGTTTGCCTGAAATAATAGACTCAAATCATTCATAACCCATGTTTTATATTTTTCACTTTTCGTTTTTCACTTTTCATTCAGTAGAAAGTTTTTAATAATGGGATGTAAAGTTTTTCACTTTGCTATTCTTCTCGTTCGTTTTATCATTTCGTACTTTATATTCTTTTGCCACTTCGATTATTTGTTGTTCTGTTTTATCCTCGATATTGATGACGGCATTGTTGGCAGGCTTATGAGAAGAAACAAGTTCGTTCACTTTAAGATGCAGTGCCGCAGAAAAGCGGTTAAATTCTTTTTGAATCACAAATAGACTTAAGAAGGTAAGGGAGTGCATAATATCTCTAATGAATTCCTGAATGTCATGCATATGAAATGCTCTCTGGCTCAAAAAGAATATGACCATGCCCAACGCCAGTATAAAAGTGAAGGAGCTACCAAGGATAGCCGTTGCAATGGCCGTCATTTTTTCGAAAATGGTTTCGGTATGCCTATAGAGATTTTTCATGATGATGTTTTAAAAAGAAAAAAAAAGAAGCGGAAGAGACATAATTACCTCCCCCGCTATTTTAATGTTCATGTATGGATTGTAAATTCTATTAAGTAGAGAGCATAAAGTATAGCGTAGTAAAACTGAAGCTAAATCATTGATATCCAACCATTCATCAGTCTCAATACACATCACTTCTTACCCCCTACTACTTAAAACTTATATCCAACAGAAACTTGACCGACGGCATTTTTGCCACTACCCAGAACAACACGCGCATTATCTTGTGTTACATCTACAAACCCTTGGTTGTATCTGATACCAATCATCAATTTATTGATATTCATGGTCAAACCACCTGTGAGACCAACATCATATTTCTTAAAACCATTCAAATAAACCTTGTTATCACTGTAATAAGTATAGTCAGGTTTAGAAGTCATGTATGAAGCAAAAGGACCGACTTGCAAATCAAACATGTTCAACTTAAAAGCAACGGGGATGAATAAATCCACATAGTTTAAGTTTAATGTTTGACGATCATTGACGGGCTTGAAAGTCGTTCCTTTGGTCGAATAGCTGACTTCGGGTTGAATAGACATAAAATCAGGCAAAACAGGGACATCGGCGAAAACACCGACGTGATAACCAAATTTTTCGCCTTTATCCGGCAAATTTTTAAAGGAGACATTACTGGCGTTCAATCCCGCGCGGATGCCAAACTTGGTTTGGGCATTAGATACTGAGGGGGTCAAAAATAAGGACACCATTATGGCTAAAACGGAAACATGCATCTGCATCGTTTTCATAGAATTGTATTTTTAAAATTGTTAAAAGAATTAGAAATTGAGAATTGGGAATTAGGGATTAGGAATTAGGAATATAGGGATAAAGAATTAAGAATTAAGAATATTAATTCCTAATTCCTAATTCTTATTGTTTTGCTTCTTTGGAAGCATCTGTTTTCATTTTTTCGTTTGCATAAATTGCAATTTCGACACGGCGGTTTTGACCACGGTTATATTCCGTATCGTTTGCAGCCGTTGGTTGTGTTTCACCTTTACCCTCCATTTTAAGACGGCTATAACTGACACCTAATGAAGAAAGGTAATTAGTGACAGAGGCAGCCCGTTTTTCGGATAAAGATTGATTGAAAGATTCTGAACCGACATCATCGGTATGCCCGACGATAAGCAAATCGGTATCAGCATTTTCGTTCAATATTTTAGCGAATTTTTGTAAATCTACCTTATTAGATTCCATCAATTCAGTTTTGCCAAAGTCAAATAATAATTGACTGTTGAAAGTCAACTTAATACCTTCGCCAACCCGTTCTACGGTTGCCGTTTTGCCTAAGTCTTCCTCCATTTTCTTCGCTTGTTTGTCCATTTTGTTGCCGATAACGACCCCCACAGTACCGCCGACAGCAGCACCTAAAATAGCTCCCAAAGCTGTATTTTTATTATTATTACCAATAATAGCCCCGATGACTGCTCCTGTCGACGCGCCAATGACAGCCCCTTTTTGGGTCTTATTCATGCCTTTTTTGTCGGTTGTACCCGCTTCTGTGGTCTTATCGGCTTGTGTTTTTTGTGAACTTTTACAGCCCATGGTAAAAGCCCCTAACATCATTAGAGAAAATATGATTTTTTTCATAATTGTTTTTGATTAAGCTTAATTGTTTGAAAGAGATTTAAGAAGTTTTAATAATCTTTGTTTATAAATACTACAGCAAAGCAATAATAATGAGAGCATCTGCGGATTGCTCGTTATTAGGCGTGAAGTAAATTTCACAGTGCAAAGGTGAGTCGCTTTTTAGGGGTAAGTGTTACACAACTATTTAAATTAGTTACATGATTCACACATCTATTGCTTATCAATGCGCGCAATGTCGGAAGGCGGAACTTTCTTGGTGTACATTTTGGCATATGTAGCGGTAAATTCTGCGCCGAAAAACAAAATCATAGAAGAATACGACACCCACAAGAGCATCAATATAATAGAACCTGCTGCACCGTAAGCGGAGGCGGGTTCTGCTTTGCCAAAATAATAGGACAAGGCGGTTTTACCTAACGTAAACAACAGGCCTGTTACGAGCGAACCGAGCCAGACGTGTTTCCACTCGATTTTTGCATCTGGTAAAATTTTGAACATCAATCCGAACAGAGTGGAAATGACGACCAATGAAATGAAAAAATTAAGAACATTCAAACTGTATATCATCCATTCAGTCGACTCTACTTTAATCCAATTGTTCATAGCCGCTAAGCCCGTGGACACCACAAGTGAAATGATGAGTAAGAAAGCAATTGCCAGAATTAATCCAAATGAAAAAAGTCTGGCTTTCAGAATAGGTAAAATACCTCTTTGAGGAACCACTTTAACCTCCCATATCGTGTTTAATGTTTTTTGTAATTCTACAAATACTCCTGTTGCACCTACAAGTATGGTGGAAATACCTATAATTGACCCCACAATTGTTGATTTTGATTGACCCACCTTTGTCAACATATCTTCTATGGATGCGGCTGTGTCTGCACCCAATGTTGTAGCGATTTGCGTTACTATTTTTTGGCTGACCGCATCATGTCCGAAGAAATAACCTGCAATAGTGATGATAAGCACCAACAAGCCTGGCATACTAAAAATGGCATAGTAAGCGATGACAGCACTTTGTCTGAATGGGTCTTTATCATTCCATGCTGTAAAAGTCTCGTGAAACAGCATACCTAAGTCTCTTATCTCGAATGGCATTTTATGACGATTCATAACCTCAATGTTTAGCAAAAAAAATGCGGTAAAGATGGTTTATCTCCTCCGCAGTTAATCGAATGTATGTGATAATAATGTGTGTCATGTAAGCTGTTATTAACGTATACTCATGTAAAAATGGTTTGCCTAAAATAATAGAATCAAATCATTCATAATCAACATTTTTATATTTTTCACTTTTCGTTTAGTATACATTAAAATATATTTCTACGGGTTAAACCCGAACTATTTTTAAAAAAACAACACTCAAATTAGTTAAAACCATTCGTTTCCGTCAAATATGTTACGAACCAAGTAAAACAGCAAAATATCTTCTAAAAGAAACTGTGTTTCAACTAATTTGAATGTTGAACCTAATTACTATATAATTGCTAAACTATTAGAGTACAAATTTATGGGGATTAAATAGACTATATATTACATAATTTTTTATAAAAATTACATAATTGCCACATTTTCAATAGAGGAGAATACATATCAGTATTCATTATCAGCTACCAAAATATTGCCTCATTTTCAAAGCGATGGTTTCATGCTGTTGCATAATACCTGTCAAGAAATCTGTTGTCCCAGAATCCTTACTTTGTTCCATACAGGTTTCAATATCTTCTCTTAATTCAATAATCACCGATTCGCGATTGTTCAACAATTCTTTCGACATGTCTTTTTGCACAGGATATATATTAGGCGATTCGGTGGGTCTTGTTTGTTCCTCACCTTCTTTCAGGGTGTCCTTGGTATAACTACCCACTATATTGATGCGCGCAGTAATTTCATCAATAACTTCTTCAAGTTCATTGTATTGGCTTTGGAATAATTTGTGTAACTCCATAAAACTATCACCAGATATATGTCCTTGATTTTTTTTTGTTTTGACATTTAGAGTCATCTCATCCGAAAGAATCATGGACAACACATCCGTACTTTTGTTTAAGTCTTTTTCTGTAATAACCATTTTTGGTTTCATCTCTTCTTTTTTTTAATTGAAAATATGCGACAAAATAAACGTGGTAAAATACCGAAAATACTGAGGGGTAAAATGTTCGAGGAATGAACCCGCTTAACCATTTTTATTTTGAAAAATAATCCCTTACAAAAGCGTGTTCTTGGTTTTCAGTCATCTTATCCGCTTGTTGCATAATAATGTTTATGTTTGCAAATCGACGATCAGCATTCAGAATATTGAACAATTCAACTTTTGCATCGGTCGGTCCAAACAGAAGCACACCTTGATAATGGATTATCTCTTCGCCCAATTTTTTGTAATAGCTCGCTTGTAGGTGTTGCTCTTTATTGTGCATGTGGGTTTCACCTTTTTTGTTTAAGCTGTCCGCTTTTACATTATGTGTGAATTCCGATACAATTGTTTTAGACTGAATTTGCTCGTTTGTACATTCGATTATGTGCGCACTTGCATGATCCATCCAAATACCTACATTTTTTACTTTTTCCATGATCTTATTTATTTAATTTGTGAAAAATACTGAGGGGGGTCTTAAGTGTATGGTGTTTAGTATTCGGGTGTTTGGAAAGTCAGAAGATATTGATTGTCAATGATTTCCAAAGCATTCAAAAAACCAAATACAATACACCAAATACTTAATTAAGTACTTTGAAAACCATCCCTTCTTCGTTTTGCATAGTCAGATGCCATGCATCCTCTTGAGTAATGTTTGCTTTTTCAATATTATTCTTTTGGAGAATTGGTTTTCTTGTATGATTTATATCTGAATAAAGCCATTTAAAGCCATTTTCAATTCCCTTGCCTTTCCTTTTGGGGACATTGAGGGCATAAGATTTGTAAACTAAGTTATCAAACATTGAAAATGCTTCATGATGCTTGCGTTTTTTTATAACCATCGAATTGTTGGCTTTTAGTATTCTATAAGTTGTTGCATAAGTATAATGTAAAAGGCTGGCACACAAGGTCTTTTTAGTACACAGTAAAGTCTTATCTGTTTTTATGTAATTGAATAAATGAGTCAAAATATTTTTTGCGAATATTTCGTCATCTACAACCCAAAGAACACCAACATACATTGTTAAGGCATATTTGTCATACAAACTTTTCCACCCTGCCTGATCGTTTTGCTCTATCATGGACATGATTTCCATATCAGATGTTAGGTTATGTTTTAGCATCATTATATCATTCATTTTGATTGTTAATAATATATTTTTTAAAAAGTCTTGAGTCAATAGCCATTTTACTGAGGGGGGCAAAACGCAATGATTTCAAATAATCATTAAACAGATTTCGTGTTCATTTTTTTAATCCTCACTGTATTATGAAAAAAAGATAGCATCTAAATATTATTATAGATGCCACCTAACAAGTATAAAAGGACACAATCTTTATATTATTTAAGGACATCAGCAGCAAAAACCAATGCCATACTCTCCTCTTTTTGATTGACTTTTGTGAGTTCAATCTCACATAAAATCGTTACTTCTTCGCTTATCAATAAGCCCCCTGTTTCTATCGTTTCGTTTATCATTATAGTAATTTGATTAGATTTTAGTTACTCATGGTTTATTTAGGGGTTAAAACAAAGGCGATTTTAATTTGACACGTATCGGATATTTTAAATTTTAAAATTATCCGATACGTGTCTTGAACGTATTATGGATTATTTCTTATTCTTATCCTTAACAGTAAAGCCTTTAAATGCTTGCCCCAAATTATTCATGTCGGCACCAAATTCAGTTTTGAATTTCGCCCAGCCTTCTTTACTATCTGCTCTGTAGTCGGCCAATCTCTTTTTCATATCCGAGTTTTTTTGTTCCAATTCGGCAATTTGTTTTTCGTAATCGGCTCTCACTTCTTTCTTTTCTTTTGCAACACGGGCTTTAAAATCTGCAATGCTTTGCTCATTGGCTGCGATTTCGGTGGCCGTTTCTTTCCTGTACTTTTCAACTTCCATCATGTATTCTTGATTGGCAACTGCTAAGTCTTTTTTTGCCTCCTCCACATTTGTTTGGGCGTTCTCTACTTTTTCGGCAGGAGTCGTGCAGCTTGTTAAAAATGAACCTGTGATAAATGTGCATACAGTTAGAGCTAAAATTGAATTCTTCATTTGTATATGAATTTTATTTGTAACGGAATCATTACGATGCAAAGGTGAATATCTTTCAAGAGGTAAGTGTTACACAATTTTTTTTATAAGTTACACCTTTCACACATTCTTTGTTTAGTTGATTTGTGCATTGCCAACGTATGCAAAAACAAAGGTTAGGGCAGATAAAATGATTATATTAAATGAAAAGTGAAAAACGAAAAGTGAAAAATATAAAACGTTGGTTATGAATGATTTGATTCTATTATTGTAGGCAAACAATTGTCAATGGCGTATCAGTGTAAAATGATTTTCACTACGATATAAAGGTGCGTTTTTACTGAGGGGGTATTGTTTATTTTTTAACTTTTTCAAATTTCACTTCATTCTCTAAGGGCAATCCGTTTTCAAAATCGGTGAAGTTTTTCAAAGTCGTTATGGCAATTTGGTCTAAAGCTTCTTGCGTAAAAAAGCCTTGATGCGGGGTAATCAGCACATTGTGAAAAGACATTAATCGCTCGATTAAATCATCTTGAATAATCCTTTCCGATAAGTCCTTAAAGAATAAATTCTCTTCTTGTTCATAAACATCAATGCCTAAATAACCTAATTGACTGCTTTTCAAAACCTCAATAGCATCTGCGGTGTTGAGTAAGCCGCCGCGACTCGTGTTTATCAGCATAGCACCAGGTTTCATTTTTGAAAAGGCTGTGCTGTTAAAAAGGTAATGCGTTGCGGGTGTGAGCGGACAGTGGATTGAGATGATATCAGATTCGCCCAAAATGGCATCAAAAGGCTTGTATTCGATGCCCAGTGCTTTTATTTCTTCGGATTCTACGATGTCGTGGGCGATGACTTTGCAGCCAAAACCTTGCATTATTTGGCAAAAAGCCCGCCCTATTTCGCCCGTTCCGATGACGCCCATAGTCTTTTGATAAAGATTAAAACCCATCAAATGTTCTAAAGAAAAGTTGCCTTCTCTCACGCGATTGTAGGTTTTGTGGGTTTTTCGATTTAAGGTTAAAATAAGAGCAACGGCGTGTTCTGCCACTGCTTGCGGCGAATAAGCAGGCACGCGTAATACTTTGATATGGTGTTTTGCGGCCTCTTCAAGATCCACATTATTGAAACCCGCACTGCGCAAGTCAATGAGTTTTACGCCTATTTTTGACAGATTTTCAATGGTTTCTTTATCTATCTTGTCGCTGACAAAAAGGCAAACGGCTTCAAAGCCGATTGCCAAGTTCGTTGTGTCTTTGTTGAGTGAAGTCTCAAAATAGACAAGTTCATGCTTGCCTTCAGAATTGAATTTATCGAGATATGTTCGTTCATAGGATTTTGTACTGAAAACGGCTACTTTCATGATTTTTTATTGATTTTTTATTCTCTATTGTGTTCTTCTAAATCATCATGCCTATCGCCCCCGATGCTGTAATAGTTATTTTCTTCATCTTCGCTGCCAATATTCTCTTGTTCGTTGTCCAATTCAGAACCTGGTATATCCAAGTCACTACCTGAAACATCGTCGTCGAAATCTTTTTCATTAGGGGCTTCAACACCATTGGCATCGTATATTTTTTCAGTTTGTCCTCCCTCCCGATTGTCTGGGGATGTGCCATCAGTATTTACTATTTTTTGATTTCGATTGTAAATGTCTTCGCTTGTCGGGTAACGTGGGTATCCTTCAAGACTGATTTTGCGCTCATTATCTGATTTTCCTTTAGGTGATTTCTTATTATTGCTTTCTTTTTTCATGATGTTTTATGCTTTAATTATAAACGTAAATTTAAGTTTAGATTGATAACGGTGTTTGCTAATTGCAATATCCCAATAAAACCCAAATAAGTATAAATACGAGGACTGTGCCGAAGCAACCACCGCCTAATTTGTTTGCGCCATATCCTGCAATTAAACCTTTGAATATGTTATTCATGAGGTATTGTTTTAAATGTGAAGGCTTTTTAAAGAACCAATAAGCCCGAATGCTTGAAGTAGCCAAATAACAACAAAAATAACCACCACCCCATTGAGGATGCTTTTGATTTTGCTATCCATTGGGATATAGGTGTTGACAAGCCAAAGAAGAACGCCAACAATGATGAGTACGATTAAAACATTTAGTAAAGGCATATTATTTATTGATTTTAGAATGATTTAGAATAGGACAAAGATGATTCTATTTGAGATTCATCGTGTTACACAATTTTTGAAATAAGTTGTATGATTCACACATTCTCCGTGCTGCGTTTCAGGGGTTTCAGCTTGGATTTATTACATTTAAGCCAAACCAATGACTTTTTGTTGCGAGAAATGAATTATCTTTTCAAAATCCTTTTATAAATTTGAATAAGAAAAAGGGGTACTAAACTCGTTACGATACATAAAGCCCATACGTCCATCGTAGGGTTTGCCAAGTCTAAAACCAAGTGCATTTGGGGCGATATATAAATAAGCCCCATAAAACCTGCACAAATAAAAAGGGCGAACCAGACGAATTTGTTTTTGGTAATATCATTTAAAAACAATTGCGCATTAGGCGATGACATATTGAACACATGAAAAAGTTGAGCAAAAGCCAAACTGACAAAGGCGACATTATTAAGCACCCGACTGTCTGTTGTAATGTTTTTTTGACTATAAAGGAGGGCAGCAAGTATAGATGCGGTTATGATAAGCGCGTATATCACAATGTCTATCCACTTTCTGTTTGAGATAATGTCGTCTTTGGGGTCTTTAGGTTGAAGAGCCATTACGGATGTGTCGCCTTTACCGAGACCTAATGCCAATGCAGGAAAGACATCTGTAACCATATTTAAAAATAAAATTTGCATGGGAAATAAGGTGGAAGTAGGAGCTATAAAACCAATCGTCGTGACGACAAATATCTCACTCAAATTGCACGACACGAGGTAAATAACAAACTTTTGTATGTTCTGAAAAATGACTCTGCCTTGTGCAACGGCTTTGACAATCGAAGCAAAGGAATCGTCTTTGACAACAATATTGGCTGTTTCCTTCGCCACTTGCGTACCCCTCAGTCCCATAGCAATACCGACATCGGCTTTTTTCAAAGCAGGGGCATCGTTTACGCCATCGCCTGTCATGGCGACGATATTATTGGCTTTTTGAAAAATTTCAGCAATTTCTAATTTCTGTTTGGGCGTGGTTCGGGCAAATATGGCGGTGTCGAGAATCTTTTTATTCCAAGCTTTGGTCATTGTTTTCATGGGCGGTAAATCGCTGCCATTCATCACGTTTTGCTCACCATTTTCGACTAAACCTATTTTTTGTGCAATGTTTAAAGCCGTCAAAGGGTGGTCACCCGTAATCATCACGACTTTGATACCTGCGTTTTTGCAACTCAATATAGCGGGTTTGATGTCTAAACGCGGCGGGTCTAAAAAACCAATCATGCCGACATAAACCAAATCATTTAGGAAATCGTCTTTATCCACTTCTTTCGCTTCTTTGTGGGCGAATGCCAAAACACGAAGCCCGTTTGCCGCCATTTTTTCGGATTCTGCTAAAATGGTTTTCCTATCGTTTTCGGTTAATGCTTTAATGGTTGCACCCGATTGTGTATGTTGACATTTTTCTAAAAGATGTTCAACCGAACCTTTTGCGGCGATAAAAAGAGACCCCTCAGTATTTTTGCCCATTTTATGCAAAGTACCCATGATTTTAATATCAGAATTGAACGGCACTTCGCCGATACGTTCATAGTCTGCTTTAAAATCTTCCGCCGATGTACCCGATGTATTGGCTAAGTGTATGAGCGCAATCTCTACGGGGTCGCCTAATACTTTTTTCTTTTCTTTGGTGGTTTTTACGGTCGTATTATTGCACAATGCCCCGATTAATTTGAGTTTTTCAAAATTCTCTTTGCTCTTTTCAAGGCTGCCTTCATCGAATGTCAAAACTTTGTGTTCAATATGCACTTTTAAATTTTCTTCGGGAAAAGAAAAGGTGTCCACATAAATCTTGTTTTCAGTTAAAGTCCCTGTTTTATCTGTCAAAATGACTGTTGTACTGCCCAATGTTTCGACCGAAGCAAGGTCTTTGACAATCACATGCCGCCTTGCCATGTGCAACATGCCATAAGATAAAGCCACCGTTGCCACTATCGGCAAACCTTCAGGAAAAGCAGCAACAGCTAAAGCAATTGAGGTTTTAATAATCGTCACCCACTCTTTGCCTTGCAAAAAACCTGTAAAAGCAAAGATTAGAATCACAATCAAAGTGAGACCAATGAGTTTTTTACTCAAGATATTCAGCTTTTTGTCCAAGGGTGTGATGGTCTCTTCGGCATTTTCAACCAGAGAAGTGATTATACCCAATTCCGTATTTTGTGCAATGCCTGTAATAACCACTTTTCCGTTCCCATTTATGACCGCTGTGCCTTTGAAAACCATATTATGCCTATCGCCAAGTGCGGTATCCTTTTCGAGTTTTTCAATATTCTTTGGTGAAGGCAGCGATTCTCCTGTTAATGAAGACTCATCGCATTGCAATTGATTCAATTCTATCAAACGCCCATCGCCTGGCACAATATCGCCCGCTTCAAGAGATACGACATCGCCTATAGTTAATTGCTCGGAAGGGATTTCATGTATTTTGCCTGCTCGAATGACCTTTGACAATATCACATCCATTTCCTTCAAGGCATTCATCGAACTACGGGCTTGCAATTCCATCGAAAAACCGATTATTGCATTGACCAAAATCACCACACCAATGGCAATGGATTCAATATAATCTTGAAAATAAACAGAAACACCCACACCAACGACCAATAAATACACAAGAGGGCTATTGAAGTGCTGCACAATCATCAACCAAATAGGCTTAAGTTTTTGGGCTTGATAGATGTTTAGACCGAATTCTTCTGACCGCTTCTCTGCTTCAGATTCAGAAATACCCCTTGTGGCCTCCGTTTGACACAAATGCAAAATATCCTCAACCGAATAGGTGTGAGGATGTGGAATTGGGTATTTTATAGTCATTAGTAGCTTGATTTAACTTTATATGCATCATTTATACTGAGGGGGTAAAAACTGTCACCTGTTGCCTAACTACTGTCGCCTAACTAAAATCTTTCCGTTTTGTCATATTCTATCTTTTGGACATTGAATTTTGCATAAGCGTTATCACCTTTTTCTAAACGCCAAATCGCTTCCGCATAAGTTGGCACAACGACACCATTTATCTCTTTGTAATTAGACATGGTGCAAATCCATTTTTCCCGTTTTTCTTCGCCCATGTATCGCTGCGATTCCATTTCTTTTATTTCATTTGAATCATTAAAACGGACAATAAACGAGGGAGAAATACCTCTATAATTGAAGTTTAATCGAGCAGAATTGCTGTCAATGGTCGTCCAATTCAATCGAGTAGAAGGCAATAAATTGGTTGGAAACCACACACTTTCAGCAATCCAGCGTTGCAATTCGCCTTCATTATACTTCTCGCCATGTGCATCCACAATTTTATACAACGAAAAAAGAGAAACGATCAACCGCCCTTTGTCCGCAATATACATATCGCGAGCGACGAACATCGAAGTCATGCCTTTCCATATAAAACCAGGTTTTTCGGTCGTGAAATATTGTTCGCCTTTAATGTTTACCCAATTTTTACCTGTATTAAACTGCCCGCCATGCGTCAATCGGACGTAACTGATATAGGCTTGCCCCTCTTTCAAAACATGTTTGAAATAACGTTGCACAGGTTCGGGCAAACTATCTAACTGCTTGTAACTGAAAGTTTTATCTGAAATACTTTTCGACTGAGCAAACAGTTCATTAACCTCATTATTGAATCGAATAATTATGTTCACTTTACCAACGATAAAGATGAACACCAGTACACCGATAATATAAAGTGCGATGAGCATGGTTTTTTTAGTGTTCATTTTGTTTCGGCTTAGTCTCTTCTTCTAATTCATGGGCTTCACTTAGGGCAATCGCAATGGCTTGTTTAGGGTTCGTAACAATTATTTCGCTTTTGCCAGAATGTAATTCGCCTTCTTTGAATTCGTGCATGACTTCAGATATTTTTTTTTGAGCAGGTTTCGGAGTTCTTTTTCTCTTATTCATAATGATTTATTTTTTTTAATGATAAAATATGAGAAGGCAAAGGTGAACAGCTTTTGACAGACAAGTCTTACATAACTTTTTAAAAAAATTGCAGGATTCACACATTCAAAAACCGTCATAACCGATAAAAATACTGAGGGGGTAAATTCAAGCATATCTCTTCAGGGTTATTGCGCTAAAATTCTATAAACTAAGCCACCTACAATAAAGAAGAATAAAGTCGTATAAATCAGTTTATTGTATTTTGCTAACCAATTGGGCAGATAAATATCAAAATTGTCTTTTGTTGAATCAGAATACCGTCGAGCAATAATCGTAAGCGGGCACATTTTATTAAAAATAAGTAATACTATGCCTTCCAATATAATAAGACCAATACCAATCCAAACGAATTTATCTATTTTGTTTACCACTACGGCATAAGCCAAGTAGAATAAGACCAGATTGAAAAACAACCAAACGAAGGTGTGAATCATTTTGACAAGGATAAGTTTCGTTTGAATCGTCATAATTTGATTGCCAAGTTTTTAGGTTTAAAAACAACGATTGTTAAAATGCCCCAAACAGTGATTAAAAAGCCCATATAATTGACGATATTTTTGTCGGCAATATCGGCTGTAAAAGCAATATCAACCGTTGCGTGAAAAACAGCACATATCAAAATGCTGCCTTTTGACGCATTATAAAGCCATGTGAGCAAAATACTACCTGTTAATAAACTGAAAAACCAGCCGATAATGCCCGCAAAACCCATGGTTGTATAACCTGCTCTATAAAAAAATAAAGGGATATGCCACGCTGCCCAAAATACCGTCAAGATAATACTTGAGGTTAATGCGTTTGAGGTATTTTGAAGACGTGGTAGTGCAAAACCACGCCAACCGACTTCTTCGCCAAAACCAAAGAATAGGACATTGTAAATAAAAAAGGGGAGTAAATTGAATTGTGGAAATTCTTTCACTCTTAATAATCCTGATAACTGAATGGGTGTTTTGTCAACAAAATAAGAGATACATGATGCTATAAAAACGAGTACAAAAGGACTAAACAAAGCGATTGCAAAATAAATTAATGGTTTTATTTGACAACATTTTGCTAAGAGGTTTTTAAGTCCTTCTTCTTTTAAGAAAATCCAAGTCGTTAGAAAAGAGGCAAGTAAAGGTCCTAATCCACCAATTGCATGGTGAAATGGTAAAGTTGGCAAATTATTGAGCCCGAAAATATGTCCGTAGAGTGGCAACCAAATTGTCCAAGAAATGAGGTAAGAAAGTCCAAAATAAGTTAGTAATTGTTTCATCGAATGATTGAATTATTACGTGAAGTTTTAATTTGTCTTTAAAATATCTTCTCTGACTATAAACTCACATAAAAAACCGCTCAAATACTGAGGGGGTCATTTTCGTTTTTCACTTTTTATATTTCTCAATCGTCAAACGCGCCATTAAATAACTCACCGTGGATTCAGAACCTTGATTCAAATTGGCAGAATGTTCTTCCAAACCATCGTAACAGCCGCCTGTGCAGGGGTTATAAATGATTTGATGAAGGTGATTTTTACCCAAAAACCAATCGAAAGCTATCTTCATTTTGTTTAAATATTCGGTTTCTTTGAACACATTGTAGAATTTACTCAAAGCTAAAATGGTGTAAGCAACATCAATGGGCTGTTCGCCATGCGCGGCAGTTTCTTGCCCTTTTTGAAACCAACCGTTGTGTGAAATGACTTTTATACCCTGCTCGGTGAAAGTGCGGGAAAGTATAAAATCAAAGGTCGTTTTGGCTATATTTTTATAGGTTAAATCGGCTGTATCAAGGTAAGCGCACAGCAGAGCTTCGGGTAAAAGGCTGTTGCCATAAGTCAAAT
>JANOAU010000150.1:0-28782 GCA_031411275.1 Saprospiraceae bacterium
GTTTCCTTTTCACTTTCCGAAACTTTTTTTTATCGTCCGAAGTTTCCTTTTTACTTTCCGAAACTTTTTTTTATCGTCCGAAGTTTCTTTTTTACTTTCCCGAAACTTTTTTTTATCGTCCGAAGTTTCCTTTTTACTTTCCGAAACTTCTTTTTATCGTCCGAAGTTTCCTTTTTACTTTCCGAAACTTCTTTTCGTCGCCCGAAGTTTCTTTTTTACTTTCCGAAACTTCTTTTCTTTTGCCGAAACTTCCTTTTTAATTTCCGAAACTTCTTTTTATCGTCCGAAGTTTCCTTTTTACTTTCCGAAACTTCTTTTCGTCTTCCGAAGTTTTGTATGGACTAAACCAAACTTAAAATGGTTGCCAATGGCGTAAGGCGTTCATTAAAAATACATTCGACTGTTAAAACGTGGAAAGGTGAGGCAAGTTTGTAGCGTATTTGGAGAAAAGCATTTGCCAGCAGAGATAAGGTTTTTGTGGTTTATACTGAGGGGGGTATTTCGCATAAAATGTATTCGTATGCGCAGGTATTTTATGCGAAGGATATATTCCGCAACTTGACACCCCTCAGTATAAATAGGATTTGGCATTAAAATACATTTTATACAAAGTGCTAACAAATTAGTAATCAGTTTTTAACAAAAAGATTTTTTTATTTATTGTGAAAATGTAATTTTGTTGGTAGATGGGATATGTACGCAAGTGCGCTTATAACTATGCGTACATCCGCAAGTTCGGTGCAAGCATAAAAAAAAGAGCCGTTCTTCGTTTAAACTAAAGGAAGTAAATTGAAAGAAAAATATCGAAAAATAGTAAATTAAATTGGGTAATTAAAGGAAAAAAATGAAAGAAAATGAACACTATTTTGAATTAGGTCGAGGAGCAAAATTAATACACCAAAAATATTGGCATCAATATGTGCTTGGGATTGATTTATCATTAACTGAAAGGCAATTTATTGCAATAGAGGTCGGTAAGACAGAGATTCTTTATCAAAAAGAATTGAGTATTGTTGAATTAGCAGAAAGTGAATGGAAGGAACTACTTAAAATCTCAAAAACAAAAACTATTATCGAAATCCTCAAAAAAGAAATAGTAAATGGTGTAAATATTCCAAGTAGTTTTTATGAAAAAATATATCAAATTATTGCTAAAAAAGAATTAATTGAGGGAGATTGGATTTCAATTAATGAATATGATAATTTAAAATACGATTCTAATTTCGGGAATTGGGTTGACGCTGTGCCAACAAGAGGTAAACTTAAATTTAGCCTTGACCTGAAAAAAGAAATTAAAAATTGTATGGTCAATATTCCAGTAAATTATTATTCGATAGGTAGTATTGGTTATTATTCTATGATTTCTGGAACATTTCAAATTTGTTACAATAAAATATTAGTGTGGCAAAATGAAGTATTTCCAACAAATATTGAGTATGAACTAAAAGAAAACATACTGATATTGAATTTATTTGGTAATAAAATACAATTCATAAAAGAATGAATTGCTGCAACATCTGCATTGATTAACCTTTATTTGACAATATTTCGTGCAATAATTGACAAGAATTGGCAAAAATACTGAGGGGGTGATTGACTAACCGAGATAGTGTTTAGCAAGGTTTCGGGCGATATAAAATGAACATTTAAACATTTTTATAAAAAAATTCACAGATTAAAATTATATTTGAACAGATTCTTTCTTTCAAATTATTATTAACCAAAAATCGAAGATTTTAATATGAGACATTTAACTACTAAGTTTTTTTTGCTTATTGTATCCTCTTTTTTCTTTTACAATAGCTTTGGTCAAAGCCAACAAACTTACACAGCTTCATTTATTGCACGAATGGGCGTAGATACTGTTTTAGTCGAAACCTATACCATGATTAACAACCATTTATATGGTAAATATTTTGTTCGTGTTCCTGAAGACTATATTGGTGAATTCAGTGTTCATTTTTATCCTAATGGCAGTATAAGAGAGTTTAATGTCAATGCAATGGATGCTTTCAACAGTTCAATACCTTTTCAAGCCAAAACAGGAGGATTTGAGTACAGGTTAAATATGAATTGCAAAGACGATACTTGCACATACTACAACTCTAAAAAAGGTCAAAATACTGAATCCGTAGTCAAATTTGGTGTTAAAGAAATGGATTTTGTAGGAGGTTGGGCTCCGTTGATTTCATTAATGGAATGGCAGTGTATGCGTTTAGTAAAGTCAGGTAAAGAAAAATTGCCCCTAAAAATGATAAATCACTCTATTGGAGTTTATGACATAGGGGTACTTTTTTCAAAAAAAGATACTGTAATTTTTGGTGGTCCATTTTTGGAATACACTAAAATTAAGATTAATGATGAAGGTCGGATTCTTAATACAAATGGTATGGGTACGCCTTGGAATTACTTTGTCACAAAACATGACCCAATAGATATTGACCAAATCGCTAAAAGAATGGCAAAAACAAAAGGAATTGGTGAACCTTCTCCCAAGAAAACAGTTCAAGCAACTGTTCAAAATTCTAAAATTGATATTGCTTATCAAAGTCCTTATAAACGAGGCAGAATTATATTTGGTAGTGTTGTGCCTTATGATTCCATTTGGCGAACTGGTGCTGGCAGACCAACAACTATACGCCTTGATAATACTATTCGTATTGGCAAAACCTTGATTCCAAAAGGTCAATACAGTATCTATACGATACCTAAAAGAAATGAATGGGAACTTATTTTTAATACTGATATTACAACCTGGCCTACCAATCCTAACAGGAGTAAAGATTTTGCTCAAATCACTATTCCTATCAAAAAGGCAGTCAAAATAAATGAACAATTTATCATTGATATAGTAGAGACCAAAAAAGGCGGTGAACTAAATTTTAGTTGGGATGATATAATAGCAGTAGCAGAATTTGAAATTATTAAAAACTAAATTTTGAACTTTAAATAGCCTTAAAATGAAAAAATATGCAGTAGTTTTATTTTGCATCTTAATAACCTTGACCTCTTATTGTCAAAACTCAAGCCTTTCATCCGAAAAACTTTGGACGGAATCAGAAAGAGAACATTTGCTCGCAGGTTTAGAAAGGACTAAAAATGAAGTATTTAACGAGATAAAAGGACTTAACGAACAACAATGGAATTTTAAAGAAGATTCTACTCGTTGGTCAATTTCGGAAATCGTTGAACACCTTATTACACAAGATGAAAGTTACACCAAAGAAATCTGGACATGTTTAAACCAACCAGAACTACCTCAATTCGTTGAAAAAGCAACAGGAAATGACCATGTTTTCATAGATTATGCAGATGATCCTTTGAAAACTAATGCAGGCTTTTTAAGTCCATTCGGTAGATATTGCTCAAAAGACAAAACAGAGTTTGCATACAATCGTATCAGAACAACACTAAATGGTACTGTTAAAAATTCAAAAGACGATTTTCGCAAACATTTTACGTTTAGGAATTTTAAATTCAATGGTCAATTAACCGATGCAGAAAAATACAATGTTAGAGATATGCACCAAATTGTATTAACTTGTATTGCACACACGGAGAGACATTTAAAGTAATTAAGAAAAGTGAAAAATCATCCAAATTATCCAAAGTAATAAAACATTCGATTTAATTGCTAAAATACTGAGGGGTGTTAAACCCGCTGGCAAAGGGTTTTCCTTAATTCTACCAACCATTCAATAAAAATAAGGACTGCTGGTGTCGGTCTTTTTGACCGACATCCCTATTAACGGGGTCTTCAGACCAGTGAAGTAAAAACTGATAGAAACCCACAATTTTTACTTTGAATTGTGGCTTTTCTGTATTTTTGCAGAAAATATATTGAAAATGAAATTTGTGGATGTAAAAAATGATATTGCGTTTCGCAAGATTTTCGGCAACGAAAACCGAAAAGAGACACTCATTTCTTTTCTGAACGCTATTTTGGATTTCCACGGCGACCAGCGGGTTGTTGAGGTAACAATCCTCAACCCTTACCAACTTCCCAAACTCAAAGGTGGGAAAGTCACGATAATTGACGTAAAAGCAACCGACCAAGCAGGCCGAACATACATCATCGAAATGCAAGTCGGAGATATTGACGGTTTTGAGAAACGGGTGCTTTATTATTCCTCGAAAAGTTATTCCGACCAGATAAAGCGAGCAGATTTTTACCGAAAACTTCGTCCCGTTATATTCATTGGGATACTTGATTTTGAGCATACTCAAAACAAGAATTATATTAGTCGGAGCCAAGTACGAGATATTGACACGGGTGAGCAGACCATAAAAGATATGGAGTTCAATTTTATTGAATTGCCGAAATTCAATAAAGAACTACACGAACTTAAAACCCTGACCGAAAAATGGGTGTATTTTATCAAAAATGCCGAAAGCCTCGAAGTCATACCTGATAATATAAATGACGAAGGCTTGAAATCGGCATACGAAGAAGCGAATGTCCAAACTTGGTCGCAGGAAGAATTGGATGCCTACGATTATGCTTTCATGCGGGAAGAAGATGAGCGAGCGAGATTGGACAAGGCGGAAATGAAAGGCAAAATTGAACTTGTAATTGGTATGCACGATGACGGTTTGGACATTGATAGAATTGCAAAAATTGCGAAAATGACCGTTAAAGAAGTGCAGCAAATCATAGGAAATCAGTCGAATAAATAAAACCTGCTGCGCGTCTTTCCTACCACTTCACTCACAACACACGTGACGCTCGTTTCAGCCAACAATTAGCCAGTCAACCTATTTTAGGACAGGTTATTTTCACTTTTCAACGCCTTGCATAAAACAAACTCGCTACAACGGCTAAACTATATGTCAAAGCCGCCCAACTGATAGCTGTAAAATGTCCATGCAATTGATTTTGCCGAATCACAATACCTATTAAAGCCCACAAAACTGCTAAGCCAATATATATATTTTTGAAACGTACCACCAATAAAGCGGCTGTTATAGCACCAATGCCAATGACACCGCCCGTCCAAAATGTATCCGATAAACCTAATTTAGAGAATTGAATACTGACAAAAAAGGTGGTAAAATTGGCAATCGTAGCGATACAAATCCAGCCTAAATAAATACCGAATGCGCTCTTTATCAATTCTTTAGAGGGTGTATGGCGTGATAACTCAAAGGCTTCAACTTTATTAATTTCGACCAAAGTCCACAAAATGCCCAGCATCAGCATTAAGGTGATAACAAAGGCTTCGTGATGCCACGCATACAACCACAAGGCATTTAGAACACAATTGCCGATAAATAATAAACCAATAGCCTTAATCGCAACGGTTTTCAAATGATTGATACCTATAAATTGCCAAATAATGACACCTATTAATAACGTATAAATGACTCCCCAAATAGCAAATGTAATGCCTGCAGGGGCAAATTCATTGTAGTATTTGTCTGAAATATCACCCGTTCTGATACCATTCAAGGGTAAAGCATTGGCTAAGTAGTTGACAATCAAGACGATGACTAACGCAAGGGCGTTGAAGATTTTTAATGTAGTCGTTTTCACAATTTCTTTGTTTAATGTTGTTACAAAATTAGCCCCCTTTTTTTTAATTAGGAATTAGGAATTACTTTAGATGTTTATTGTCTGTGAATGAAAATGAGTTTTGGTTAATAGGGCTTTCATCAACAGTAATTTGTTTTTTTGCAGAAAAAAATAATTCCTAATTCCTAATTCCTAATTCCTAATTCCTAATTCCTAATTCCTAATTCCTAATTATTAATTATTCGCCGACAAAATAGGTGTTTTCACTTTTCTATTGCACATTGCATTATGTTTTTTTATCAAAACGATACATATAGCCCTTTGCAACGCATCATAGATACACGTCTTGAAGCACATCAAGTACGCCTTTTTATCAAACGTGATGATTTAATACACCCCTCAGTATCAGGCAATAAATTTCGGAAACTTAAGTACAACATCTTGGAAATGAAGCGATTGGGTAAACAAGGGTTGATAACTTTTGGGGGCGCATTTTCCAATCATATTCATGCCGTTGCTGCAGCAGGGAAATTGTTGAACGTACCAACAGTAGGCTTTATTCGAGGCGAAAAAACCCCTCTTTTGAATACAACATTAGCATTTGCAGAAAATTGTGGTATGACATTACACTTTGTTTCTCGTTTTGAATATCGCCATAAAGATTTGATAATTAAAGATTTAGAAAATCAATTTCCCTATTATTATGTACTGCCCGAAGGCGGGACAAATATTTTAGCCATGCAAGGCACCGCCGAAATTGTACCTGAAATCATAGAACAATTAGGTACAACGCCTGATTTTATCTGCTTAGCTTGTGGCACAGGCGGCACAACGGCGGGTATTGTTTCAGCCGCTACTACCCTACCGAAGCCAATTAAAGTTTTAGGTTTTGCTGCGCTTAAAGGAAATTTTTTAGAAAAGGATGTTTTAGAACTACTAAAACAAGCTGAAAAAGAGATAAATACTGAGGGGGGTATTTTTGAACAAAAAAAACATTGGTCAATCCAAAACAATTATGCTTTTGGCGGCTATGCTAAATGGACACCGCAATTGATAGATTTTATCAATGATTTTAAACACAAACACGCCATCGCACTCGACCCTGTTTATACAGGCAAAATGCTTTATGGCATGTTTGATTTAATTGAAAAAGGCTTTTTTCCTAAAAACACGACAATTATAGCCCTTCATACAGGCGGATTGCAAGGCATTGATGGGTTTAATGGGCGATTTGGCAATCTGATACATACAGATTAATCAAGAACTTAAAGCCTTTGCAACACTGCCTTTCAGCTTCGCAAGCCCAAGAGTACAAGCTGCCACAGCATCCATTTTCCAAACATTTTCATTGAAAATTTCTAACGACAATACAATAGGCGTGTTTTTAGCACGAAGGGTTTGCAAAATCTGATTTAAAGGGGCTACGCCATCTCCGGGCATAACCCGCATCGCATCTGTCAGCTTTGTATTATCGTCAATGGCGGGATAATCATTCATGTGAAACATCTGAACATTGTTGCCATTGACAAACTCTAAGGCATTAAAGGGCGAGCCGCCTCGAATCAAGTGATAAACATCGGCTAAGATGAGCGCATCGGCATGACCTGTTTGTGATGCCACTAACAAAGTTTCGCCAAAAAGATGTAAGTTCTTTGAAAAACCCCACATTTCTAATTGTGGCACAACACCCATAACTTTGCCCAATTCCAGGACTTTAATATATCTTTCAGCCGCTTTATAGAGGTTTAGCCCTGGCTCGTTGGTTGCACCAAAAGGCGGCGCGGCTATGCGTTTGCACCCAATTTGAGCGAGCATATCCATCTCTCTTTTAATTTGTTCTAAAGCGGTATTTCTTTTGGTTTCATCATCCACAACCCAAGCGGCAAACCCAATCGAATCCTCTATCTGAATACCCAAACCTTCAGCCAATTTCCGAATTTCCGCCAGTTTTCCACCTCCTTTGACGTAGGTTTCTAAGGTATTCATCCATATTTCTATACCATCGAAACCGACTTTGGCAGCCGTTTTGATTTCCTCGACCAAGCCCAAATTCTGTTTTCGGATGGTGCTGGTATTTAGGCAATAGCTAAAATGATGTTTCTTCTTTTTTTTAAAAGGCGGCTGTACATTTGCATCTAAAATGTTTAAACCCGCCACCGTCAGCAGTCCGTTTTTAAGTAAGTCTCTTCTATCCATTTTTTAGATTTTGGTTAATGATTAATCTTCAACCCTTAAAGGTAATTCAAATTTCACCAAGGTTGTATCACCCCTTTTCTAAGACTTTAATTATACACTTTCAAAATACACAATCCTTTGCGTAAATAGACTAAATGAAAAGTGAAAAATATAAAATGTTGGTTATCAATGATTTGATTATATTATTTTAGGCAAACTATTTTCAAATGAGTATAAATAACAAAACAAAGGGCAAGACCTCAACGAGGTTTGCCCTTCTTTAATAAAAGTATTTTGAAAATTGTTTATACGATAAACGGATCAACGATTGCCAATACTTGAGTTTTGGTCAAAGGTTCGTCGAAACTTTCGCTGGCTGCATTTGCTGAAATGGTTTTTCCACCGATATTCACAATAGCAACACCTGCCTGTGTGGTGGTTTCTTCACCATCGTATACTGCTTGTACCAAAGCATTTGCGGCGCCTACGCCCGGGTCTTTGCCTGTAATCCAAGGTTTGACATCACCAAAGTTGTTGAATTTACGCATTTGGCGAATGTGCGACGCATGACGTGCTTCTACTGAATGAATGTTCAAGGCGGCCTCTAACAAATCACCTTGTTTCACCAAATTGCCTGCTTGACCTTTGTAAGCACGCACACCTGTATCCTCAAACACCTGTGCAACTGCTAAAAAGGTTTCATAACTTGTAAAAACCGCTTTGAAAGGGCCATTACCAGAACCATTTCCACCTGTAAAGTCAAAAACGGGTTCAGCTACGGGCGTACCACCTAAGGCTGTAATAGTGGTTTTCAAAAAATTGACATGCGCCAATTCATTGTTTCTGATAGACGTAATGGCTGTCAAAGGTGCGCCTGTCGGAATCAAATTGGAAGCATCTACTGCCTTTTGATAGAAGCGATATTCCAAATATTCCAAAGTCAAAGCAAAATTAAACACATCCAAAACAGCGGGTGTTGTTGTTTGCCCATAAGCTTTTTGAAACATTGCACTAAGGGCAAAAGGAAGAGAAGCAAAAGTAATTTTTTTACCTAAATTGGCAAAAGAACGCATTGCCCAGCGGCGTGAATCGAGCCGTCCCATTATATCTGCGTCATGTTCCTCTACGGAACTGATAATTTCAAGTATATTCATTATTTTTTTGTTTAAAAGTGTGAAAATTTAAGCGGGCAAAGTACTGGCATCAAGTTTTGTAGTGAGATATGCAGAAGCTATAGAAATAACTGCGCTTGGTTTCCTCGACGTGTCCAAACCGTTTGCATTTAATACAGAACTGTCTGCAAAAGAGCCATTGCTAAGCAAATCTCTGATATAAGCCGCATGACGGGCTTCAACAGATACTATTTTACCCGCTACGGCTAAGTAATTCACGTCCGAAATATAGCGACCTGCGCCGTTATAAGCTGATACACCCAAGTCTTCAAATGCCTTTGCCGTATTCAAAACACTGTCGCGTTTAGTAAAATCAATGCTTGTGAAATTGACTTCTAAGTCTTGAATCGCATTGCTACCCAGTGCCGCCTTAAAAAATTCACGATGGGCAATTTCATGGTCACGCACATCTGTCAACAAACTTTTTTCTGCTGCCGACATGCCTGAATAAGGATTGTCAATCAATTTGATGTAAAAAGCAGCTTCAAGTTGCTCTAAAGCATAAGCAAAATTGAGAATGGCAAAATCGCCTGATCCAAAACTAACACCACCTGTGTTGTTGTCTTTTTTGCAAGCACTTAAGGCAAACAAAGATCCTGTAGCCAAGGCTGCGCCTGTATAGCGCATAAAAGACCGACGATGTAGTTTCTTTTGATGAAAATCAAAGTTGTCGCTTACATCTGTTTCTTTTTTTTCCAATAATTTCATAGAGTAAAGGATTTAAATAGGTAAGAAAATTTATGCTAATTAATAATTTTGTTGTTTTATAGACATGATTACAAAATTTTTTAGATTTACTTAAAATTTATTGTACTAATAATTTCAAAAATCTCTACAAACCTTATAAATCCTTTAGGATTTACATATTTGTAGTTAAAATGAACAAATGATTCATACAAATCCATTAGGATTTACATGTTTGTAGTTAAAATGAACAAATGATTCATACAAATCCGTTAGGATTTACATGTTTGTAGATAAAATGAACAAATATTAATACGAATCCGATAGGATTCGAACATTTGTTATTGCTACAACCGTGTAAATTTTAACGGATTTATCGCTCTAAGAAGATTTCCGAAGTTACTCGATTGTATACTCATTTGAAAATAGTTTGCCTAAAATAATAGACTCAAATAAGTCATAATCATTGTATTTTATTTTTCACTTTTCAATTAGTACAATTAACCATTATCAACTATCCGTTATCAAATAAGTATAATTGTTTTGTCTTTATTTATTGTCATCTACGAAATCCTACTTCTAATTGGTTTCACAACCATATAAAAATAAACAAGGAGGGAAAATACTGAGGGGGGCATTTGTCATTTATGAAGCATTTATAATTAAATAAACAAAGCGTGGCATGAGAAATTTTTTGGGGCATTAATTGCTCATTATGAATATACTTATAGTATAAAGAAAATCGGGGTATTCATTGCCCAATATGTGCTTGTTTAATTAAAGAGAAAAGAAGAAAGAGTGTTTATTTGTACTAAAATAAAAAGCATAATTAAAAGAATTGTCATAATTTATTTACAAAACTATATTATTTAAGAATGATTTAAATTCTAAGATAATAAATCATCTACAAAGATTTTTTTTGAATGAAGTTATTTTTGAAAATCAAATGTGCTTAAGAAAAAAAATGTAAGTCGCTATCCAACTATCGTTGAATTACGACTTTTCTAAGGCTATAAGTATCCACTTTTAGAAAATAAATACCTTCGGGCAAGTCACCGACATCAATGGTTATACTGTTATTATTTGCTGTTTGAATAGACTTTATAGCTTGACTGAGGGTATTAAAAATTGTGATTTTACTGAGGGGTGTCTTTTCAGATGTAATCGTCAAAATATTATTAGTTGGATTTGGGTAAATGCTCAATAGCGCGCCATCAGCCAAGTCGTGTGTCGTTGTTAGAATATTAATGGCATTAAAAGTAGGCAATAAATAACGAAAGGCACCTGTAGCGTTGGGATAACGCGCCCAAGTTGTGTCTTTTTTCTGCTTCGGAAATGTAATGGAATCCACAACAACGTTGGCAGCGTTGGTCAAAATCACTGCTTCACCGTTGTTCGAAAGTTTAAAATTAGTGTGCGGTTGCACATCTGTCGTATTCGTCGAATCGTCGTCGCACCAGACAATGAGATAACCACTTGCGGGAATAACAGCATTGGCAGACAAGCGGTATTTTTGCGGAAACACTTTATCATCGCTGATGTAAGCACCCGCAAGACTTATGGCTTGATTTGTTTTGTTATATAACTCAACCCAATCTGCATAATCCCCTTTTGGATTTTTAACGGTTTTGGTATTGTCCGCCATAATTTCATTGATAGCCACATCACCTGCATTGAGATTTGTGGCAACCGTCACATTGATTTTATGATATTCATGCTCTGCCCGAACAGGCGAAAAAATACCAGCCAAATCATTTTCGGCATAAATATAATACTCAATCACAGCCGCTTGTGCAGTGATGGTTGCGCCAAAAACATTGTCATTGGCAGCACCATCCCCATTTAAACCATTGTCGAGCATCGGTATTTTTTGGAAAATGGCTGAATTGCGGTAGCGATAACCGATATAAACGGCATTTGAGCCTGTTATTTTAGCTGTTATTTGGATATTGTCATTCAAACGAGGCGCAACGGGTGCCGTTTTAAGCTCCGATACTGAGGGGGGTGTTCTTTGAAATTCGGGGACAGATTCTTTCAAATATTTCACTCTGCCATCCATCATACTAAAAATACCTGTAAAGCTACCAATGTTAGGAATCGCTCCATTGTTGTTTTGTGCAATGACCAAATTCCGACGAAATGCATCATACGTGCCGAACTTATTGACATCACGCAAAACATCCGCATCTATCGTGTTTTGCATCCGAATGCCCATGGTTTTGTAGCGACCCGACGCAAATTGTTCTTCCATCATGGTTTTATAATGTGCCACATATTGCCGCCGATACCTCGGATTGGCAAATAGTTTTTGAACCAAAGGACGGACGGCATTTGTTTCGTGCATGAACGGCGTGAGGTTCATAGCCGTTAAAGTATCCACATTTGCGGGGTTACTGAAGCCCGTTGCTTTAAAAGATGCAAAAGACTGATTGAGATCCCAAACGATATTGTTGAAACGGCCATTATCGTCTTGATACAAATAATGGTTGTGACCAATACCGCCTGAATAAGAATCTAAATTGACATATAAGTTATTGAAAACCAACATCCACAGCGCACGGTCAACGTCTAAAATCTTTTCGATGGCTTGTGGCTGATTGCTCAAAGTATCACACAAAGCAACAAGCCGATTCCAACCAAAATCCGATTTCATTTCATAAGCAGGAAAATAACGGGTCGAATCGGCAGTTTGATATGAAAAATTAGGTGTTCGAGATCCTGTACCATTAAAGACAGGTGCATTGCATTTGAAAAACGGATTATCGCCTGTTGATTGAAATTCGCGCTTACAAAATGTCTTCGTTATCGCTTCGGTATTCGTATAAAGCCCAATCAATTCATCGTTGACATACACCCTTGCAAAATTGGCTTTTGGGACGTGCATATAATATTGCAACCCTTCGTAGCTCAACGCTTCCCGCAAACAAGACGGGTCTTGAAAAATATTTGACAATTTGAAGTCTTTAAAGCCTTGATAATTCTGTCCATCGCGCACGTGGTCTAACTCAAAATGCCAAGGATTCTTTTTATTTGTCGCCCGAAACGTGGAGTTGCCTTTGTATTTTGAACCTACAGAATCATAGGATACACCATTGATAACCAATCGTTTAGCCACAAAATAAGGTTCAGTTGGCAACACTGCCAACGAATCAAGAATGGCATCCCAATTGGGTTGTGTGAAATACACACGGTACTCGGCGATGCTGTCAATATTGTAGAAATTTTGCGCTGAAAGGGTTGTTATACTGAGGGGGATAAACGTCATCGCCCACAATAAAGACAATCGTTTTATGGAACGGAGTAGTATATTTTTTTTCATATCAAGGTGTTGGATTTGAATAAAATGATAGTGATGGTTTAATGAACAAAAGTAATCAACTACATACAAAAAGTGCATCGAGTCTTAAACTTGATGCACTTTTTAAAGTTTAAATTTTATCGTAGCGATTTCGCTTAAATTATAGATAACACTGATTTGACTTAAAACTTCAAACCCGCAGACACATACCACGTTCGTCCGTCAGAAGGCAACAAACCAGGACCTGGATAGCCGCCCGAACGACGTGTAAAGTAACGCACATCGGTCAAGTTGTTGACCCCTGCTTTGAGGTTGTAATGTTTCAAAAATTTAAAACTCCCTGAAAGGTCTTGAACGGTATATGCTGGAATCAAGCCCGATGTCGCGGCTGCATTCGGTTTGACGGTATTGGAAGCATCGGCATACGCTTCGCCGACGCTGCTCAATTGCCATGTCAAAGACAAACCTTTTTTAGCGTACGTTACGCCGAAACGATGGATATACTGAGGAGCATTCTCGACGTGTTTGCCTTTCAAATTGCCTTCTACGATTTGACCATTTGAGACCGTTGTTGTTTTGAAATCTTGATAAGTGGCATTAATAAAGCTCATAGAGACAAACAAACTCAAGTTTCCGATCGATGATTTTGGATAAAATACCGCAATTGGGTCAATTTCGACATAACCTTCAAAGCCTTTTGAAATGCTTTGACCTAAATTGGTACGGAACTGATATGTTTTGTTGGTTACATCTAACTGCGTAATTGTACCGACACGATTGTCGTAGTTGAGATAGAAATAATCCACATCAAAATTGAGCCATGCACCGACTTTACCGCGATAACCAAAGTCGAAATTGAAGCCTTTGGCATCTTTGAGGTTTTGGTCAATCACATCCGTCGTAGCAGGAGGTGTTAAATCAGAGTACAAAACAGGGCGATAGGCTTGTGCAATATTCGTATAAAATTCCGATTGTTTTGTTGGGTGATATTCTGCACCGATGCCCGCCAAAAAGAAAGTACGGCTGCGGTTGATGTTTGAAATGCGGTTTTCAGTTCCGTCTGTTTTATAACTCAAACGACCGTCAGAATTGGTTGTAATATGTTCCAAACGCAAGCCACCTGTCATCAAAAAACGGTCGGTAAAGCGGAAAACGTTTTCAGCAAAAGCGGCAAAATTTTGATTGATAAAATTCAAATCCGTCGGGTAAGTGGCATCTACGAGGGTTGTATTGAATTCCGGACCTGTGTCGCCTTTACCTTTTTGTTGACGGTGTGTATTGCCGTTAAAGTAACGAACACCTGTGCTTAATGTGTTTTTCTTATTGAAAACCGTATAATCTGTTATGAAACGCAATTCAGAACCGACGTTTTTATAAAAATCACGGTCAATTTGACGGTTTGTACTGAGGGGGTCTTTTGCTGTAATAGCCGAAACAAAACCGATGCTGCTGCGCTCGCCAATCGTTCCAAAAGTCTTGAAACTCAAGCGGGTGTTTTCATCAAAGATATATTCTGCAGTCAAAGCTGGCACGAGCCACGGCGTACTGAACCAGTTCCGGCTGCGTAAGCTTTGTTGGGCATCAACGGCAAAAAGTGAATCAGTCAAGCCACCCGGTTGTTGGCTTTCATAAGTCATGTAAGTCAATTCAAAACCCGCTTTGAATTTGTTGTTGAAGGCATAATTCATCTCCAAATGGGCGTGGTCAGTGTTGAATTTGTTGTTATCACGCCAGCCATCGCCGATACGTTTTTGATAATAAGCAGTGTATTGGAGTTTTCCTTCTGTGCCACCTACATAGTTAAAGGTGCTGAAAAGTCCATTGCTGCCAACGGTATTTTGGGATTCAAAAACAACCCGTTTTGAAGCATCGGGCTTACGCAAAACGTAGTTCAGTAAGCCACCAAATTGGGGACCATATTGCAAAGAAGAGGCACCGCGCACGATTTCAATCCTATCCACAATCTCCATTGGCGGATTGTAATACGCTTCAGGATAACCCATTGGGTCGGGTGTGATGTCGTAACCATTCATGCGCACATTGAACTCCCATGAGCGATTGGGGCTCAAACCACGCGAAGCCAAACCTGGCTGAATACCCGAACCATCGCTTTCCCAAATGTGAATGCCTGGCACTCGGTTGAAGATTTGACGGGTATTGTTCATCGCTAAATTGGCATCAATGCGATCCAATTTGACAACTTCGTTCTTTTTCGTGGCATTAATGGCGTAATCGCTCACTTCGGGCATGTGTCCGATGCCGCCCACGCCTTTGTTGAAAACCACGTGAAGCGTAGCAAGGGAAAGATTATTTTCAGATAAAATGATTTTTTGAGTCGTTGTTTGACCCCTCAGTATAGCAATCGTTTTTTCTTGTTTTTCGAAGCCAATGCTTGTAATAACGAGCGTATAGGTGCCTATTTCAACGTTTTTGATGATGTATCCGCCCTGATCATTAGTCGTTACACCGCGCACAGTGCCTTTTAAAACAACAGATGCGCCTACAATAGGTTGATTGGTTTGGTCTAAGACAGAACCTATAATATTGCCAAATTCTATGGGTTCAGAGTGTGCTAAAAAGGGTAAGCAAAAAAAGACAAACAGTAAGGTGATAGATTTTAAGTACATCATAATGAAGATTGATAATTATTTAGACTTATTAAAAATAATGGTGCAAAACTAAAGAACACTTTTAAACAGACAAATATTTTGATGTAAATTATTTAGATTAATTTCAAACAAGAAAAAAAATGTAATATAAAGCAATGGTAATCAATCATTTATCCATTTCCATAAAATCAAAAGGGTGCCTAAGAAACCTACTTAGATTTCTTAGACACCCTTGTTATTGAATTGTTTAACCTACTTTATTGATTATGGTTTCACTGTCGCAGGCAATCCATTAGCATCCAATTCGACGATTTCATAGCCCAATTTTCGTAAACCTGGCATAATGACATTTTTATCACCTACAACAATGATATTCATTTTGTCAGCCTTGATATACTTTTTAGAAAGCGCATTGATGTCTTTAGCAGTTATGGATTGCAGCATTTTATTCTGCTTTTCTGTATAGTTTTTTGGCAAATTATAATTCAACATATTCGCCAAAAATCCCGCTTTTTGTTGATTAGACTCATAACGCCGCGCTTCACTTTGACCGATGGCACTTTTCATAAAAGTGACTTCTTCGTCCGTAATGCCTTTATCTGCATAGCTTTTAAATTCTTTCATAAACTCAATGACGGCACTATCCGTGGCACCGACCTTGAAACCACCTGAACCTGTAAATACGCCACCATCTTTGTCGGCGCTGAAACCTGCACGGCAGCCATATGTCCAGCCTTTGTCTTCACGCATATTGATATTGACACGTCCGTTGAAACCGCCCCCTAAAGGAAACGCCATTAAAGTTGATTGATAATACTCACCTGTAGCATCATAAGGCGTGTCGGTTGCATAGCCGATGCGGATTTCAGATTGCGCTGACTTGGGTTTGTCTACCACATAGATTTTGGTTTTAGCAATGGCTTGACCACCTTTTGCCTTTGGTAACACCGTTTTGCGGGACTGCCATTGGTCTAAGAATTGCAATTTGGGCATAATTTCCTTTTCGTCCACATCACCCACGACAACTAATTTAGCCAAATTGGGCGTGATGGATTTTGCATAAAAACTTTTAACATCATCAAGCGTCAATTTACTAAGGGTTTCGCTGTATCCCGAAGTGGGCGTTGCTTTGATATTTTCATTGCCAAAAAGTGTTTTATTATAAACATTTGATGCAATGAAAGCCGGTTGTGATTGTTGAATTTTAATTTGCTCGGAACTTTGTTTCACGATTCGTTCAAAGTCTTTGGCTTCAAATTTGGGTCGTAAAATTTTCTCTGCTAAGAGAGTCAATGCCTTGTCCATGTTCTTTTTAGGCACATCTAAATAAATATCCATACTTTCAGACCCAGCAGAAAACGAGATATTGGCACCTAATTTGTCCAATTCGCTTGACATTTGTTCCGAAGAATACGTTTCCGTTGCTTCGTTCAACATTTTAGCGGTTATGTCTGCCAAACCTGCTTTGCCTAAGTCATTTGCCAACAAACGATTACCACCGTCGATGCTGATAAGCAAAGTGACTTTGGGAATTTCATCGTTTTTAGTACCGATGACTTGAATACCGTTATTGAACTTCGTCGTCCATGTTTCAGGTACTTTGATGACAGGACTGGCACCGCCGACAGGCTTTTTAGTTCTATCAAAATTGTCTTTTGCTTTCACATATTTCATGCCCGCATAACCATAATCGGGTGCTTTGTACCCCTCAGTAGAAACGGTATAATTGTCAGGTGCCGCCACTATATTGGCTTGTCCTTTTGGATAAACACTTAAAATTACGCAGTTTTTACCTTTGAGGTATTGATTATACACCCGCATAACATCGGCTTTTGTGAGTGCATGAACGCGTTTCCATTCCTCTGTCATAAAATTAGGGTTGTTTAGGTAGGTTTGAAAGGCTGCCAAAGTCGAGACTTTACCTGACACACTTGACAAACGGTTAATCGTACCCGATTCATAACCCGCCACAAAACGGGTAATATCATCGTCCGTTACGCCACGGCTTTCAAATTCGGCGATGGTTTGGCGTGTCATTTTTTCCATATCTGCCAACGATTTTCCGGGAAGAGGTAATACCTGAAAAGTAAATTCCCCCGACAATTCAGACGACGGATTGAAGCAAGACGCTTGTGTTGCGGACTGCGTTTTCACCATATTTTTATACAACAAAGAGTTTTTGCCTTTTCCTATGATTTCAGCCAAACAATCCAATGCCGTTTCGTCTTTTGAATACGCGGCTGGTGCAGGAAAAGTCATCATCAACAACGGCACTTTGATGTATTGGTCTTCATAAGAGCAATAACGGTCTTTGTCCAAAGCGGCAATCATGCTCGGCATATTGGTTACGGCTTCACCACGTGGAATACTGCCGAAGTATTTTTCAGTCAATTTTATCACGTTTTGAACGTCCACATCGCCCCCCACAGTAAGGGTGGCATTATTGGGGCCATACCAACGGAGGAAAAAGTTTTTCAAATCATTGACATTCACACGGTCAAGGTCTTCGACATAACCAATAGTCATCCAAGAATATGGATGCCCATAAGGATACAAATTTTTAGACGTCGTTTCTTGAGCCAAACCATAAGGACGATTGTCGTAGCTCTGTCCACGTTCATTTTTAACCGTTGAGCGTTGCACTTCAAACTTCTTTTGCGTCACAGCATCGAGCAAAAAGCCCATGCGGTCAGCTTCCAGCCACAAACCTGTTTCGAGTTGATTGCTCGGTAAAGTTTCGTAATAGTTGGTGCGATCACGATTCGTTGAGCCATTGAGCGTACCACCTGAGGCAGTCACCAATTTGAAATGTTCTTCGTCAGCCACATTGTCAGAACCTTGAAACATCATGTGTTCAAAAAAGTGGGCAAAACCTGATTTGCTGATTTCTTCACGTGCAGAACCGACGTGATACGTTACATCCACGTGCACCAAAGGATCGGAATGGTCTTCATGAATAACGAGTGTTAAGCCGTTTGGCAACACATACTTTTCGTAAGGAATAAGTATTTCATCGCCTTTACGGGTTACTTTTTCGACCAATTTGGCTTGTGCTGTGCCGAGTTGCAAAGCAATAGCAAAAAGAAAAAGTGTTAAAAAAGATAATTTTAGTTTTTTCATTGTTAATGATTGATGATAAATAAAGTTAAAAAAAAATTGCAACACATAGTTATCGAGTTTCTGAAGAATGCCAACGTCAAAATAAATAACTTGGACGCCATTTAATCACATAGTTAAACATAGGACGTTTTCACATAGGTTCATATAGGCTTTTTCAGTAAAATTCTATGTGAACCTATGTGAAAACGTCCTATGTTTAACTATGTGATTAAATTAGTTATATTGGAGAAGCATAGGCACATAGTAAAGTTGAAAAAAATGCTATGTGCCTATGTTTCTATGTGTTTAATATCAATTAATTGTGTTCAATACTGAGGGGGTCATTTCCCACCCGGCGGACAATACTGCCGCAAATAATTGGTAAACAATGTCGCTAAATGCAAACCCGTGCCTTCACCTTCAAAAATGCCATGTGAGCGATTGGGATAGGGCATAAACTGAAATTGTTTGTTGTACTTAATCAATTCATTTTGAAGCATTTCTGCATTTTGATAATGCACATTGTCGTCGCCTGTGCCATGAATATAGAGCAAATTGCCACGCAAGTTTTTAGCATACGTAATAGGCGAACCATTGACAAAATCCTCTTTGTTCTCTTGCGGAATACCCATGTATCGCTCTTGATAAATATTATCGTAAGTTAATTGATTTGCCACCGCCGCCACGGCAATACCTGTTTTATAAATATCTGGATATTGAAACAGTAAATTCAAAGTCGCCGAACCGCCACCACTCCAGCCATGAACCGCTACGCGTGACGTATCAATGAAAGACCACCTTTTAAACATTTCGGTTGCACCCATTGCTTGGTCTCTGATATTTACGATGCCAATTTTTCGATAAATCGCTTTGCGCCATGCCTTGCCTTTGGGTGCAGGTGTGCCACGTCCGTCGAGCGAAGCATAAATATAGCCATCAACTGCCATGTCGCCTGTGTATAAACGATTGTTATTGACACCAAATGCATCACGCACTGTTGCGCCCGCAGGTTCGGTGTAGACATTAAACAGAATCGGATATTTTTTGGAAGGGTCAAAATTCTTAGGTTTTGCCATCCAACCGTCCATCGTTACGCCATCAACCGTTGTTACTTGAAAAAACTCGACATTATTATCCGCAGAAGGCGTGTCTTTTATCTTCGCCGCAATGCTTTCTTGTTCTGTTAGAGGCTTGTGGTCGGGCATCGTCACCCATTCGCTTAGGCGGCGGGTATAATAATTGGTAAAACTATGCTGTGCATAGTTCCCATTCGGCGAAATATCGTAAGTATGCGCACCTTTTTGATTGGCAGGGCTGATACGTTCTGCGGTGCCTTCACCACTCAATTTTGTCCGATACAGATACTTTTGGGTCGCATTATCAGGCGAAGCATAAAAATAAACATCGTTATGCACTTCATCTATGCGTACAATGTCAATCACATCATAATTGCCTTTAGTGATTAATGTCTCTTTTTTGCCGTCCCTTGAAATACGATATAAGTGTCGCCACCCGTCTTTTTCACTTTCCCACAGAAATGCTTTGTCGCCTTCCAACCATTTCCAATAATCCGTCATGTCTCTACTCATCAAATCAATCCAAGCCGCCTCTTTTTCTTGATAAATGGTGGATGTACTGCCTGTTTTAGCATTACAATACATGATTTGCGTCTCATTTTGCTTGCGATTAAGTTGTTGAATAATCAATTCATCACTATTGGCTGCCCATTCCATGCGGGGTACGTAGGTATTATTGGGTATGCCCGGAATGTTCATCCACTTCGTTTTGCCTTTGGTTACATCCACGACGCCTATCTTATAAGGAGAAGGAAACTCACCTACTTTTGGATATTCTACAGGAATGATAAAAGAATAAATCGAGTCGGTGGTGTTCAACATATCGTAATTGCGAATTTTATTGGCATCAATTTGCCAATATGCAATCTTTTTGCTGTCAGGACTCCAACGGAAACCATCGCGGCAGTCAAATTCCTCTTCATAGACCCAATCGAATGTGCCATTGATGAGTTTGGGCGTGCCATTGGTTTTGGTCAAAGCCTTGATTTTACCATTCGACAAATCTTCCACATACACATTGCGTTCGCTGACATAAGCCACTTTTTTCCCATCGGGTGATATTTTAGCAAACATTAAAGAGCTTTCAGGCAATGTTTTACCTATTTGACTCAACTTTTTGGTGGGCATATCCAAAACCCAATAGTCGCCCCGTGTGTCTTGTCGCCAAACACGTTTGGTATTGGTATAAATCAACACTTTACTATTGTCGTCCGTGAAAAAATAGTTGCGCATACTGAGGGGGGCAGTTTTGCCCGTTGGTGTCAGTTGTTCTTTGGTCACAAGCACCGTGCGCTGCATATCGGGTAGGTTGAATTGTACAATTTCGCCTTTGTCTTGACGCAAATAGCCTTTTCCATCTTTTGTCCATTTCAAAGCCTGTGCTAAAAGGGCATTGAAGACCAAAAAGCAAATAATGACACTAAAAATCTTTTTCATTAATATTAGTTTGATTATAGAGTGAATGATGTCTAAAAAGAAAGGCGTGAAATTAAGATTTGTTCGCGCTAATAAGTGCGTTATTGGGTAAACGGCTGAAAATAATATACGAAGGGAACTTCTATACTAAATGAAAAGTGAAAAACGAAAAGTGAAAAATATAAAACGTTGGTTCTGAATGATTTGATTCTATTATTTTAGGCGAACCATTTTCAAATGGGTATAACATACCATTCTGAATTTGTTGATTGTATCATCCCAATTATGGAAGACCGCTCTTTAAGTATGACTTTTAATGCGTTAATCCATAAAATGCAAAAATTACCAGTCTACAAATCTTGTTAATCTGTAAAATCTGGTAATCCTGTCTTTTCTTAGCCATACCTTTCAAAAATCTTATCAATCGCCTTTGCCAAAGCATGATCTTTGTCTGTCACAATGTCCCCTTTATCATGCGTATTGAGTTGAATATCAACCGTGTTATACACATTCGACCAATTCGGATGATGGTTGAGCTTTTCTGCCGCAAAAGCCACTTCAGTCATAAAAGCAAAGGCTTGGGTAAAGTTTTTAAACTTGAAAACGCGGTGTAAGGCGTTGTTTTTTTCTGTCCACATATCTTTTTTGTTTTAAATAATGATGAAATACTGAGGGGTTAGTCGTCTGTTCGGCGATAGAAAAGGGGGTTTCTATAAAGAAATTCCCCTATTTCATTTTTTATATCTTTCATAGGAGCTGTTGCTATTAAGCAGATTTCGAGCCGCTGCTTTTTATCATTCCAATACCAGTTTTGAATGAGTCCAAGACGATGAATATCTTTAGCTTTAGTCTCATTCTCGACGATTTTAATCTTATACACATGCTCATTATCGTAGGCATCAATATCCATCATCGTGTCTTTTGCCATTAAATAGCCTTCTCTTTCAGGCATAGTCCATTTTTCTTTTGAAACAACACCTTCTTTATAAAAGGAGATTTTGGGATTGTTACTAAATGTCTGAAATAAAGAACTAAATGGCTCATTTTCGCCTATATTTTTCAAAATTTTGATACTGTCAGGACTTGTGTCAAAACCTGTATTAAGATTCATTTGTGCCGCCCAAGTAATATCGTTGTCCGTTAATTCTCGTTTTTTCGACAAATCTGTCACTTTTATCCAAAAAAGCGGTTTCCATCCTCTAAAATCATCTTTGTAATGATAATCCACTACCATTGGGGCAACTGCTAAAGTCTGTATGCCAAATTGTGCCTTCTTTACATCATAATAAATTATTTGATGGGCACGAAAAAATAGAATATCCATCACATAAAAACAACTATTTACAACTTTTACTTTTTCTTCGTAAGTAGTCGGGTCTATTTGAAGAATTGTATCAATGAAGTTTGGACGCCATTTTATATTCTTAATCTTACAATCATCATCTTTGTAACAAGGGATTCTTTCTTCTACAACTGCATTCACTATTAAAGTTTGTAAAAATGCTGTTTCTCCTAAACTTACCTCCTTTTTGTTTAAAAATTTCAATAATGTCACATCATTCATATTACGACCGCTTTTTTCGAAACCAATTGATGATGTCTGAAAATCATTATACACCTCCGCCACCCAAGTAATATCTTTATTCCGCAACAAATCATCTATTTGTGCAGACATTTTAAGGCAAAATATACTGAGGGGGAGGAAAAGCAGAATTTTTAAGGTTTTCATTTTGAATGAAGGTGGTTTTAAAATGAGGAATGAATGAGTTTGTAAGACAATATCGTAATTTTGGCGCAAAATAATACAATTATCAAACGAGTCTGTGTATGAATTATTGATAAAAGGGTATTCATTCACATAAATTCATCATTCATCATTTATCGTTCATCCTTATTTATGAACTATTCCAACCACAATCTCTCCGATACAATAGTAGCATTAGCCACACCGCCCGGCATCGGTGCCATCGGTGTCATTCGCCTATCGGGTTTTGCAGCCATAACAATTGCAGATGAATTGTTTTTTGGTAAAAAACTCCAAAAACAACCCACACATACTATTCATTTGGGTACTATTAGAGATGACAACGGCATTATATTAGACGAAGTTCTCGTCTCTCTTTTCAAAGAACCCAAATCATATACCAAAGAAAATGTTGTTGAGATTTCAACGCATGGTTCACCTTACATTCAGCAACAAATCATTCAATTATTGATAAAACATGGCGCGCGTTTGGCACAGCCTGGCGAATTTACTTTGCGGGCTTTCCTCAATGGACAACTCGACCTAAGCCAAGCCGAAGCCGTTGCCGATTTGATTGCCTCCAATTCCGAAGCAGCGCATACCGTAGCAATGCAACAAATGCGCGGCGGTTTCTCAAATGAGATAAAAATACTGAGGGGGGAGTTAATCAACTTCGCCAGCCTCATCGAACTCGAATTGGACTTTGGCGAAGAAGACGTGGAGTTTGCCAATCGGCATGATTTGAAAACCTTGATTTTCAAAATTCAGCGTTTGATTAAAAACCTACTCGATTCCTTTGCTTTGGGCAATGTCATTCGCAATGGCGTGACCACTGTTATCGCAGGAAGACCGAACGCAGGAAAATCTACCCTTCTGAACGCCCTATTGAATGAGGAACGCGCCATTGTTTCTGAAATAGCAGGTACAACCCGCGACACCATCGAGGAAATACTGAACATTAAAGGCATCGAATTTCGCCTTGTGGACACCGCAGGCATCCGCGAAGCGACTGACCAAATAGAAGTTATGGGCGTTGCCAAAACCTTTGAACGTGTCCGTCAAGCCGCTTTGTTGGTCTATGTCTTTGATGTGACGACGACGAAACTATCAGAAGTTCATGCCGACCTCGCCGCCTTGAATGCCGACAAAATGGCAACCCTCATTGTCTGTAATAAGATGGACAAATTCAATGGTGAATGGCGAATGGTGAATGGTGAATTAACACTCATTAGTCAAAGTTCTCAAATCGAAATAAAAGATGTGGCACAACATTCACCACTCACCATTCACCATTCACCATTCATTACAGTGTCAGCAAAAAATCATCAAAACATAGATTGGCTCAAGGAAAACCTACTGAATACGGTTGTGGATGGTGGTTTGAACCTCGAACATACCGTCGTCAGCAATGCCCGACATTTTGAAGCCCTGCAAAAAAGTCATGACAGTTTAACAGACGTGCTACACAGTCTCGACAACAACATAACCACCGATTTTGTGGCTATGGACATTCGCCGTGCGCTCAATCATTTAGGTGAAATTACGGGCGAAGTGGGGGTTGAAGATTTGTTGGATAATATTTTTAGTAAGTTTTGTATTGGCAAATAATCTCAAAGCAAATCTTATCAGTGCCTAACAACCTTTGTTATAAGACAAGCAAAAAAATAAGTTGTGGTATCGTCTCAACAAAGCAAACAAGCAAAAAAATAAGTTATGCTTTGTGGTATAGTTGAGGAAATGCCTGTACCAGCGGGTATGGAAAACAAGTATTATTCTCCACATTATGTTGAGATGTAACCTCAATGCTTAGGTATGAGAAAGAAAAATTAAAAATAAAGTCCTTTTAATTAAACATTTTTTATGCTAATTAAATTTAACTTTATATACATAATCGGTTTTTCAGGATTATATCAGTTTAAATTGTTTAATTTTTAATCAAACTAATAATTTTATTCTAAAAAAGAAAATCATGGAAGAAAGAGCAAGTGTTATGTCAACGTTGACCAGTGTTTTAGAAAGACTACGCAGACAACGCCTTGATAATGAATTTACGATGGAAGGTGACTATTTTACGACTGTAAATGGCAATAAATATGCGCCCGAAGATCTAACGATTATCAAAACCTATCGGTTTGAAGGCGACTCTGACCCTGCCGATTCGTCTATTCTGTATCTTATTGAAGCCAAAGATGGTTTAATAGGATATGTCATAGATATATATGGCGCCCAAAGCGACCACAATGCCGCCTTCGACGATTTCGTTAGGCAAATTAAGGTGGAAGGTAGAGATGATCAATTGATTTTTACATTAGAATAAAGGGTTACTTAATGGATAAACAAGTCCGTTGGCAGAATATATGTTGCTCGTAAGACTCTTCAGAGACGCAACATTCCATTTCGCACGTCTTCAAACGCCAGTAACCTATCATAAATAGCAAAGATATCCCTCAGTAAAAAGCACGCCAACGGGATTATTAGCCATGTGACGCAGTCACATGAGTTATGATTCAATAGAGATGAGTCGTTTCAAGCGGTTTAAGAAGTCGGCGTTAAACTTATAAGTAGATGAACAGAAATAAACGGGAAATTTATTTATCATAAGTGTTTGACAATCAATTTATTAAATTATTTATCGTTCATCATTTATCATTCATCATTACTTAATGTATCAAAACTCATGGCTAATTCGTCGTTTTCAAAAGTCCAAAAATAGGATTCATCTTTGGGCGAATAGTGTTTTATATCCACCCGTTGGGCTTTGAGCGTGGTATGTTTAAAAATGTAAGAATACAAAAAAGCAATGCGCTCTTTGCTCAGTTTTTTACCTTGTTTGAGGCGTATAACCAGTTTATAATTGTCTGTTTGTTCAAAGTAAGCTAATAATTGGTCAAAAGATTTGTTTCTACCCACCTCAGTATCAAGCGGCAATTGTGTGTTCTTTTTGCCAAATACCATTTGAGGTGCATGTATTGTAATCGTTTTACTGACTCGTTGCATGAGCAAAATGACACCACGTTGTTCGCCTAATATTTGATGAAAATCCGTGCAGTTGACAGGCACAATAGTGGAAATATTGTCAATCAATAAATTACCATTATAGGGTTTTTGAACAACATGACCTGCAGAAAATATCAATGTATAAACGTCTTTGGGTGGCTGAATATAAAATATATATTTACGCCATTGGTCATTGTGAATAGGCAGGGATTCCGTCAACCAATCTTCTTTTGTCACCTCACAACTGCTATGCAGCTGCGAAGATGTACCCCAGATAACCAATTTGAGCGGTCGAGAATAGTTTGATGCCAGCCCTGTGACACGACTATAACTGCTATATATCGAAGATTTCGCTAAATAAACACTCATCCTATAACAGACACCTGCTTTTAGAGGCTGCGATAGCACCTGTTGTATCACCTCAAAAGTGCCGTTGTCACGTCCCGCCATACCCACATACGATTTTCCTTGTTGCGCCGCCAATGTGCAACCAAATTGCCCGGGTTGGATATCGGGAGGCGTCTCATTTTCAAAATTGCATATCTCCCACCCTTTTAGTGCATTTTGGTTATTCAACAGTTCAAATGATGCATTATTCAAGTCTACTCTTTCCAATAAAGTGTCTTTTACTTGCCCCATACTGAGGGGTATCACAGAACATATTGTGAAGTAAACCAATCCGATACATCTATTTATAGTCGGCATAATGCCCGCATTTTTTCCAATTTTCATAAAATTATAGTTGTTTGGAAGTCGTTTTACCTTTTTGTTTTAAAAAAATAAAACAAAAAATGGTAAATAGTAAAACTATTTTTAATTTCGTCTTTTATAAATCATTAAACATGTTGCATAAAAAATACGCCATCATTGACATCGAAACAACGGGCGGTGTCGCCGCTCGTGAAAAGATAACAGAAATCGCCATTGTGTTGCATGATGGAACGAAAGTAATAGAAACTTTTGAAACTTTACTCAATCCTGGACGCTCCATTCCCGTTTATATCACTCAGATTACGGGTATTTCGGATGTTATGGTTGCCAATGCACCCAAATTTTATGAAGTAGCTAAAAAAATCGTGACCATGACTGAGGGGGCCGTTTTTGTAGCACACAACGTGCGTTTCGATTATGGATTTGTGCAGGAAGAATTTAGGCGTTTGGGTTATACCTACACACGGCAACAGTTGTGTACCGTGAAGTTGAGTCGGAAAGCCTTCCCGGGGTTGCGGTCTTATGCTTTGGGTAATCTGATTGAGCATTTTAATATAAAAACCACTGCCAGACACCGTGCTATGGCAGACACATTGGCAACCGTTGAAGTCTTTGAAAAAATCTTTTTAAAAGAACAAAACCAAGACGAGGCGATTGCGCTTATCAACAGAGGCATCAAAGAAAATAAGTTGCCCGAAGGTATAAAAATGGATAGCCTTCATGCTTTACCAGAGTCTTGTGGCGTTTATTATCTGCATGATACGGGGGGAGATGTTATTTATGTGGGTAAAAGTATCAATATCAAAAAACGCATTTTCGAGCATTTTTCAGATAAAACAACCAAAGGTGACCAGTTTCAAACGTCGGTTGCGGACATAAGTTATGAAGAAACGGGGAGCGAATTGGTGGCTTTGTTGCTTGAAGATTTGGAAATCAAACGCATGAAACCGCGGGTCAATAAGGCACAACGCAAGACATATTTCCCCTATGGTATCTATTCTTTCGTAGATGCAAAAGGGTATGTGCGCTTTCATGCTGTCAAAAATGTAGCAGCCATTCGCAAAAAACACGTCATTTTGCAAGAATTTTCAAAACTGAATGAAGCAAAAAATTTTCTGAAAGGCTTGGCGAAGCGGTTTGAACTCTGTGAAAAACTAATGGATGCTCACGATACTGAGGGGCCTTGTTTTTATCATCAGATTGGGCAATGTCACGGTGCTTGCATCGGTACGGAATTGCCAGAAATGTATAATGACCGGGCAACTGAATTGGCAGAACGGTTGAACACAATTTTTGAAGAGGATTTTTTCATCGTTGAAAAGGGCAAAGCGGCAGATGAAAAAGCTGTTGTTTTGATTCAAGATGGGCATTTTCGGGGTTATGGATATGTCAATGCTGAGGGATGTACGATGGAAGATTTTTTTGAAGCCGTTAAAAGGGTAAAGCCTACGTCAGACTCTAATCGAATCATCAGACATTATTTGAGTAGTGGAAAAGGATATAAAATCATCAAAATAAATGCTGTAAATGTTTCATTTTGAATATTTGACGGTTTTTAAAAAGGCTTGATAAAGATCGTCAAAGGTTTTTTATTTCTCTTTATGTTTAAAAATTAAAACAATGTTTTAATTTTTAAACCAAAAGCCATATCTTTATGCGCAAACATCACTAAATACGAATTTATCCTTCTCTTTCCACAAATCAAAACTGATAATGATATGAAAATCGTCTCAACCATTTTGAAAAAAAAGAAGCGTGGCTTCATTGGAGTGCCACCTACGACTTCTGTATTGGAGGCTATCAAAATAATGGCTGAAAAAAATGTAGGTTCTGTCCTCGTTATGGAAGGCAATACATATCTGGGCATCATGACTGAACGGGATTATGCGCGTAAAGTCATTTTGAGGGATAAACATTCTTCGCAAACGACTGTGGGGGATATTATGTCCACCCATATCCCGCATGTCAAACCGCAGGACTCTATTGAACATTGTATGAAAGTCATGGCGGATACGAATGTGCGCTATTTGCCTGTTTTTGAAAATGGCGTATTGATTGATATTATTTCCATTTTGGATGTCATACAAGAAACGGTGAATGAACAAAAAGAAACGATTGGGGAATTACAGAGCTTTATTTATACAAATTATGTAACTTAGATAATGAATAATGAATAATGAATAATGAATAATGAATAATGAATAATGAATAATGAATAATGAATAATGAATAATGAATAATGAATAATGAATAATGAATAATGAATAATGAATAATGAATAATTTTGTA
>JANOAU010000151.1:0-7721 GCA_031411275.1 Saprospiraceae bacterium
ACCCCTCAGTATTTTTTTTATAAAACATTAATTTTTAATTACTTATGCGAATGATGGGTTAAAAAATGCCGTTAGGCATGGTCTATCGGTAGAAAATGATAAAAAAATGTTCAAAAGTGGCTTAGTCACGACATATCGAAATCAGAATATGCCATCCCTCTGGGATTTAAAACCGTTTTTATAGCTTTTCTACCGATAGACCATGCCTAACGGCATTTTTTAACCCATCATTCGCATAAGTAATTAAAAATTAATGTTTTATAAAAAAAATACTGAGGGGTCATAATTTGAATCTAATTGGTAAGGTATAAGGTGACCAGACAGGTTTTCCATTTGACAGTGCAGGCGACCATTTACCCGAAGTCTTTTTTACCAATTCGATAGCCGCTTCATCGCAGCCGTGTCCGATGCCTCTTTTTATATTTATATTGCTCACCGTTCCATCTGCTTCAACCTTAAAGCCAACGTAAACCGTGCCTTCTATCTTTGCTTCTCGTGCCTTTTGTGGGTACTCTAAATTCGCTTGCAGAAATGGAAATAGGGCTTGCATACCGTCTTTAAAAGTCGGTAGATTGTCAGCCGATGGGTTATTTGTACTGAATGTTTGCCCATAAGGTATTGTAGAAACCTTTCTTGCAATAGATTTAAGTGGTTTTTCAATAGTGACCGAAACATTGTATTCAATGACCATTTTTACCTGTACGCCATTCAAAACTTGTTCAATCATACCCTTTTTGAAGAATTGTTGCTCAAAATTCACCCAAATCCGCATAGCCGAAATCATGGACGTGTCTGCCAATTTGGTTTCAATAATATCAAAAGGCACGCCGTCCAATACTTCCGAACCGACTTTTTGACATTGTGTAAATTTGTGATTCTGCACAAGATTCATTTTTGAGTAATCGGGTACAGGGGGCGTTGGCGTATACATCCAAGTGGAATCGTCGCCCATTTTTACATACATTAAGCTGTCTATGATAATTGTTTCCGTCTGTTTGATGGGGCTACGGTCTGACATTTTCCGAATAATTCTGATTCTTTTTGCCGAATCTACTTCCGTTACAGTTTCTCTTATACCGCTTTTTTCTGCCGATGTCAGCGTTGAGCGCATTGTCCATTTTGATTTTAACAAAGATTGATTTAGGTTATCAAGTAATTGACAATCAATAGTTTGTGCTTGAATGTGAACAGCGACAAAAATTAAAAAAAGTGTTACAAGTTTCATTTGAAATGTTTTTTGAAATAAATGAAATGAATTTTGATTCAAAAATAAGTCACATACTGAGGGGTATCAAACATATTTTTTTCCAACAATTATTAACTCAAAATCTGAATGGCTGTATATAAAACCGCTACCGTTATTATCAACCAAAGCGTCACCATACGCGGGTCACTTGGGCTTGTTATGGCACCTCGGAGGAACGACAAAGGGTGATTCCAACAAACTTTTGCGACTTCTGCGGGATTCATGGCAGGAGACCGTAGGCTCGCCACGATATAGATACCAAAACAGACCACCGTCAGCATCGGACCCACCATCATAAACGGAATACCCAGCCCCACTTGCGTATCGCTTATCAAACCCGCGTAGTTTTCGGTTGCCGTAGAACCGACAAAATAAGGGCCCAAAACAGGCATATCAATGATAAAATATGCCAATCCCAAGAGCGAACCAAGATATAAAGTTGCCATTGCACCTTGTTTTGTGCCGCGTTTCCAAAGGACACCTAAGACAAAAACGGTGGTTACGGCGGGTGCAAACGTCATCGGAATTTTATTAATTGCCTCGAAAATTGTCCCAAATTGGTCGCCTTGTGTTGACCAAAGTATGGCTAAAACCATAATCACGCCTGTCGAAATGCGCCCAATGCGAACCATTTTAGCATCAGATGTTTCGGGGCGCATCCGTTTGACAATATCGAACGAAATCAGCGTCGCGCAACTGTTCAAAGCCGCTGCCATGCAACTCATCAGAGCCGCCGCCATACTCGCTGCGAGCAAACCTTTTAGTCCTGTTGGAATCAAATAATTTATCAGCATCGGCAGCATTGTATTGTAATCGGTGCGGGTCGTGCCTTCAATATTTGGTAACGAAAATGCGCCTTTTTGCCATAAAACATAGCCAATAACGCCCGGTAGCACCATTAAAAAGACAGGTGTTATTTTCAAAAAACCTGCGAATAATGCGCCATTTTGAGCGTCTTTCAATGTTTTTGCCGCTAAAACACGCTGCACGTGTGTTTGATCAGCGCACCAATACCAAATGCCCAAAATTGGATATCCGAGTATAATGGTGAGCCACGAAAAGGAATTCAAATGTCCTTCTTTGTTGATGATGGGTTGCAACATTTCCAACTGACCTGTCGAAGTGGCTGCTTTGAAACTTGCAAAATCCGTTACGCCTACGTTTTGTAAGGCTTTGATGCCCAAAACGGTTAAAAGTGTGGCACCGCCTAAGAGCAAAACGACTTGAATATTTTCAGTCATCACTACCGCTTTGAGTCCACCGAGGGCGGTATAAATGACCGTAAAAAGCGACAAAACGATGATTGTGACCAACATGGGTACGCCCAAAAAACTTTCAAAAACCTTTGCCGCAGCGAATAAACTAATGCCAATATGAACGAATAATGCCCCAAACAAACCAATGACGGCTAAAAATGTCCGCGCTTCGGGGCAGTAGCGACGTTCCATAAATTCGGCCAAGGTGGATACTTTTGAATTGATGTAAAAAGGGGCGAATAACAGGGCGAGTAAAATCAAGGTAAAACACGCCATCCATTCAAAATTGCCGATGACCATGCCGTCTTTTGCCCCACCTGCTGCAAGTCCAACAAGGTGAATGGTAGAAATATTGGAGGTGAAAACGGCGGCGCCTACTGTGAACCAACCCAGCGATTTGTTGGCTAAAAAATACTGCTCTGAGGAAGCTTTTTTGCGATAGCCGACCCATATCCCAAACGCTGTAATGCCGATGAGATACAGCGCAATAATCACGATATCAATCGTTTCAATTTTCATAATTCAAGTTGTTTAGTTTTTCGATTAAGATACTGAGGGGTCAAATAATCGCTTGTGTAATTTCTTCAAAAATCGCTTCGGGCAAAGCGCCTTGCCGCCAATCGGCAATCGTATTTTTGATTTGATTGATTTTTCGTGCGCCCATCACGACCCGTGTTGCTTCTTTCATCGAAAATAAATAGCGTTGTGCGAGGGTCGGTAGCGGAATACCATATTTTTTGGCAATGTCATTCACTGTCCTTGCATGGCGTATTTCGGTTGCCGTGATGTACTCATTGTCTGTCGGTGGATTTTGGGTATAAGTATCAAAACGGTTGCCCAACAAAGAGAAATGCAAAGCCGAAGCCGCGTAAACAGCAATATTTTCCTTTTCATAAAGGGGTATTTCTGCGTCAAAAGCTGCCAAAGTACAAGCGTCCATGCGACAAAAAGTAGAAACGACTTGAAAAATATCACCTTTGATATATGGTCTAAAACCGATAGAAGGATTGCCACCGATGCCTAACATCTTAACGAGTCCTTCGGATTTGAAAGACTGTAAAACGTCCAAAATGCGGTCTATTTCATCTAAAGGCACCCATTGGGGTTCGTGCAGAAACAACAAATCAACTGCCTCAACGCCCAAAGTATCGAGATTCCGCAAAAGGGTTTGCCGCATCCCCTCAGTAGAATAGTCCAAAACGGCATCAAAAGCTGTTGCTGCTTGCAAACGCCCAACTTTGGTGCTGATAAATGGACGTTCACCCCGCCATTGCCTGAGAGCCTGACCAACATATTTTTGAGAATTGCTGTACGAAGGCGCAGTATCGAGTGCCGTAATTCCATTTTCAAAAGCATATAACAGACAGTCTACGGATTCGCCTGCGTCCACTTTGCCCCAAACACCGCCTAAACCTGATGTGCCATAGACCAAACGGCTGCCTTTGGCGGGAAAATCACTTGCATAAATATCTATCTTGTAATGGGGCTTCAATAAAGTAATAGTCATGTTATAAATTTTTAATCAAATTCAATAATAGCTTTAATTACTTGCTCTTCTGGCAGATACAATTTTGTAAACGTCTCGTGTAGGGTCGCAAACGGCAATCGGTGCGTGATATATCCGTCAATATTGACCAAGCCCGCTTTCAGCAAGCGTATCAGTTTGGTAAAATCGGTGGCAACGGCATTTCGAGAGGATTTGAGCGTGATTTCTTTGCGGTGAAAAAGCGGGTCATGAAAGACAATATCGCCGATAAACAGCCCGATATAGACGATTGTACCACTTGGTGCAATGTATTCCAAGCAGTTTTGCATGGATTGTTTGTTGCCTGTTGCGTCCAAAATAACTGTCGGCAAATCGCCATTGAGCGCATTTTGGAGGTCTTCTACGACCTGTTCGCTCAATTTGATGCCCGTTACTGAGGGGTAGTGTTGGCGGATATAATCGAGGCGATTTTGATTTATATCCAATACCAATACTTTTGCTGCTTTTAGCAAAGCCATAGCGATTGTTCCAATGCCAATCGGACCCGCGCCAATAATAAGTACACTGTCCGTCGGTTGAATATCTGCGCGTTCAACAGCGTGACTACCAATTGCCAAGGGTTCAATCATCGCAATTTGGTCGAGTGTCAACTCGTTCGCCGCATAGACTAAATTGGCGGGATAGGTGATAAATTCTTGCATCGCCCCATCCTCATGCACGCCAAAAACCTTCAAGCCACTACCACAATTCGTTTTGCCACGCCTCACGGCTTGGTCTTCAATTTCGTTGCGATAGGGCATGACCGCACATAAGTCACCTACTTTCAAATGGGTAACGTTTTCCCCAATTTTGACCACTTCGGCAGCTATTTCATGCCCTAAAATGCGGGGATAAGTGAAAAACGGCTGCTTACCGTTGTAAGCGTGCAGGTCAGTGCCGCACACACCGAGCCGCCGCATTTTCAACAAGACCTCGTGAGGAGCTGTATACTGAGGGGTGTCTTTTTCAATTTTTTTGAGAACACCGGGTGTTTCTAAAACAATGGCTTTCATATTAAGAAAAGGATGAATTATGAATTATGAATTATGAATTATGAATTATGAATTATGAATTATGAATTATGAATTATGAATTTGTAAAATGTTGGTTATCAAAGTATTAGCAAAGCAAAGTTTAATATATTTTTGTGTTACAAATTATAAAAATTAACAGCGTTGCCACCAAAAACTTGTTCTTGTTCAGATGCGCTGAATTGTGAAAAATAGTTTTTAACGAGCCCAAATTGCGCTGCATAAGTTGCTGCCAATGTGCAAACGGGCCAGTCCGAGCCATACATGATACGGTCTATACCAAACAGTTCAACGATGCGGTCTATATAAGGTGTAAAATCGGATGGCTGCCAGTTTTGCCAATCCGCTTCTGTCACCATGCCCGATATCTTGCACGACACATTATGATGTGCAGCTACGGCTTTTAAGGCGGTGTACCACGCCTCCCTATTTTCACCCGTTTTGATAAAGGGTTTAGCAATATGGTCAATCACAAACGGTTGTTCGGGAAAAGCGGACACTAATGCGAGCGTATTGGGCAAATGCTTAGGAAAAATGAGTATATCGTAGGTGTAACTATATTGTTTTAGCAACGAAATGCCTCTTAAAAAAGCAGGACGCCCCATAAAATCAATATCGGTTTCGTCGTGAATGACGTGCCGAAAGCCTTTCATCACATCAAATTGCTTGTAATAGGCGAGTCGTTCTTCTACATTTTCAGACTGTAAATCCACCCAACCGACAATGCCTTTGATGAAAGGATGTTGTTCAGCAAGACCTAATAAAAAAGTATTTTCTTCTTCGGCTTGATTGGCTTGCACCGCTACGCAACCATCGAGCGAACAGTTTTGCAAAAGCGGTGCTAAATCGGTAGGTAAATAATCGGTTTTTAACACACCCATTGCTTCGTTCATCCAAACGTGTTTGGTAGGGTCATATTGCCAAAAATGCTGATGGCCATCTATTTTTAATTTTTGATTCATAATATTGTATTAAAAACTATAAAACACTTCATTAGCAATTATATTTCGCACAAATGTAAGAGCGAAAAATTTAATTTTCAAACTTATTTATTCAATATTAAAAAGTATTTAAAAAAGGGACAAATAGCTACCCCTCAGTATTTTCAAAATTTAAAATTTTATTGGCGATGAGCGAAAATGCGCCAATGAGCGAAGCATTTTCGCCAAAAGTGGTCGGGGAGATTTGAATGGATTTATCGGGAGAAATCAAGGATTTTGTAATGGCTTTTGAGATATTTTTAAAGAAAATATCACCACTCAACGAGACCCCGCCGCCGATGAATATGTGTTGTGGGTCGAGCAGATTGACAATATTGGCAATGCCGATGCCAATATAAGCTGTAATGTCTTCGTAAATACGTTGTGCCTGTGCATCGCCTTTGGTAGCAGCGAGGGCGACTAATTTTGCATCAATCTTGTGGATATTGCCTCCGCACAACTCAAATAACATATTGTTTGGATTATTTCGTGCCGCTTCTTGTCCCAACTGAGCGATTCTGCGCCCCGAAGCCAGGGCTTCTAAACAGCCAAACGCCCCACATTTGCACTGCACGGTACTGTTGCTATCGGCTACGGTATGACCAAATTCGCCTGCATAACCAACAGCACCTTTTAGCAAAATGCCTTCGACGATGATGCCCGCTGCTATGCCATAACCGATATTTAGGACAACGATATCGTCATATATGCGACCTTCGCCATACTCATGTTCGCCCAAAGCCATAAGCCTTGACGAATTATCAAAAATAAAAGGGATAGAGATTCTCTTACTAAGGCTTTCCTTAACATTGACATGGCGCCAACCGAAATCAGGCGAAAAATCCACTATACCATTTTTTTTGTTGACCAAACCTGCAATCGCAATACCGATGCCACGCACTTGGCTGCTGTCGAAATCTTTTCGCCTCAAAAGTTTTTCTACAAGGGCAGCGACTTGATCCATAATAGCTTCAAAACCCTCGTGAATAGGGGTCGGTACATGGATTTCAGAGAGGAAATTGGCTTCAAAATCGGACAAAACGCCCCTAATGAACGTTGCACCTAAGTCTATGCCGATAACATAATTCTCTTTGCCGTTGAATTGCAGCATGACAGGCCGCCGGCCCCCGCTTGATTCGCCAACACCGATGTATTGCACCAATTTGTCTTGATTAACCAATTGCTCAACAATGCGCGATACCGTGGGAGCTGTCAAACCTGTTAAGTTCCCAATGTCAGTTCTGGATATAATACCTTGATTCCTAATAAGTTGTAAAACCTCTCTCTTGTTTAAACGGCTCATTTCGAGGGCATCAACCTTTTTAACCATTTTAGCCATTTTTTACGTTCGACTCAGTTGTTGACTAATAGTGGCAGCACTACTTTTCAAAGTTTGAATAATTTCCATTTCACGTACAGGTGGACAACGGTACTGGGGAGCAAACACACTTAGACTGGCAATAACTTTTTCATTTGCAAAAACGGGTACGGCAAAACCTTTTATATGCCTAACAGGGGAATTGGTTAAAGCCACCGCTTGGGTTCTGATTTTATCTAAGGCTTTTAGGAGTCCTTCTTTGGACTGGGCTTCTTGCCAAACAGCGGCATAAGGTAAGCCCGTATGCTGAATAAAACGGTCTAATTCTTTTTCAGAAAGGTATGCCAACAGTAAACGTCCTGTTG
>JANOAU010000152.1:0-6081 GCA_031411275.1 Saprospiraceae bacterium
GCTTGCAAATAAATGCAAACTGCCTTTTAGGTTTGGAAAGTGGAGCTGCAGGGAATCGAACCCTGGTCCGGTCAAAGCATTCGAGAGCTTTCTACATGTTTAGTTGCCATATTTGTTTTTTCGAGCTGTGGGGAGGTTGGACTACACACCCTGACCGCAACCTTAACTCTTTGGATTTCGCTAACAACCAGAGCGCTCTGTTAACTATTCTGATTAGGGATGATACGCCGTGCTGCAGAAACCAGAAAATCTACGTAACTCCGAAGAGCGTGCACTTAGCGCAAAGGCATTCTAATTCCTAGAATTAGGCCGCCATGGCATATTGATAGTTGCCAACTATGGTTTAAAGTACCGTTTTACGGGAGGTAACATCATAGCCCGACATGCTTACTAACCAATTCACTTTCCTGTCGAATCCGGTCAGCCCCATTTGTAAAAGAACTTTTTCCCTAAAAGGGAGGCAAAGATAAGAATTTTTAATGTAAAATGTAAAATGTAGAATGTAAAATGTAAATACTTTTAATGCTATTTTACATTCTACATTTTACATTCTACATTTTACATTCTACATTTTACATCTTACATCTTACATCTTACATTCTACATTTTACATTCTACATTCTACATTTTACATTCTACATTTTACATTTTACATTCTACATTTTACATTTTACATTCTACATTCTACTTAACCTCTTTCCAGCACAGGAGCGACAACCGCACTCGGCACGGCACTCATTTTAATAATCAAACGATTCGTCACACTCGATTTAATCTCGTATTTCAACTTTGTCACCTTCTCGAAACCAGCCGCTTCGACCATGAGCGTATATTTGCCGACAGGCAAGTTAGGCAGTTGAAATTGACCATTTGCATCGCTCTTCACCATGATGTCGAGTTCAGGAATATAGACTTGAGCGTTTTCAATCCCCTTCTTATTGACTCCATTTGTGATTTTCCCGTTTATGCCCGACGGACGTGTGCCACGCACTTGCGACATCAAATCATCCATAGAAAACTTTAAAGCCATCGCTGCATCCTTTCTGTACACCTTTTGGGCATCGGACAACATCGTTTTAAGATTATTGTAAATCGTATTATTCGCTGTGATTTTCGTGTCCGTCTCCTCATAAGCCGCCATGTCTGCATCGCTCCAATTTTTGTACAAAAGGTCAAATTCGGTCTTCAATGTCTGAACCTGATTGGCAAAACTGGCAGGCATATTGTTGTCGGCAGTCAAATCAGCCAAATTATTGGTCACAAAAGGCACCATTGCACTCAACAAAGCCGTCACACTTGCCCAATTGCTGGAGGTGGATTTATTATAATATTGCTGACCAGCCGCCTGAATCATCGTATTGGCTTTATCGGCGCGATAAGCGTCCGTGATATAACCTTTCAACATTTGGAAACAGTCCAATACCTCATCTTTTTTGTCAACGAGGTCAATCCGCAAGTTTTGCGAATAAGCATAGCGGGCTTTGGAATCGTCCATAAGGTCAGCCGCGTTAATCGCCGCCAAATTATCGGTGATGAATGTCGCCGAATACTTCGGTTTGTAGGCAGTAAAAACCGCCAAATTGTCTCCGCAGAGATGCCAGCCCTTGCGGCAAAGAATATAAAGCTCTGGTTGAGAGCAACTATACTGTGTATTAGTCATGAGACATGATGTTTGAAATATGATGAAATCATTACTGAGGGGTAAAACTTTACCGAAGCAAAAACGGAAGTCCTGCAAGCGTTTACGGAAAGTACCGAAGCAAAAACGGAAGCCCTGCAAGCGTTTACGGAAAGCACCGAAGTAAAAACGGAAGCCCTGCAAGCGTTTACGGAAAGCACCGAAGCAAAAACGGAAGCCCTGCAAGCGTTTACGGAAAGCACCGAAGCAAAAACGGAAGCCCTGCAAGCGTTTTTTTGTTACCTACTATGCTCGTGCAGACAGCGGCAAAACGAATAAATACATAAAGCCCCTACCAAACCCTATCAATCTAAGCGCAACTTAACCTTTGTGAAGCTGCATAATGTGCATATAAATCTCTGAAACCATAATGAATACCTCTCTTTGAGATATTTATATATTAACAATTTTTATGCCAAATGGCATGACTCCTGTTTAGGCTTTTGTTTTTTTTATCCAAAAACATAGTTTTTTTATTTATGGCGTTTTTTTTAATTTGAGTGGAAAGAATTGAAGGGGTTTCTTTTGTTGTATGGGGAAGAATGTGTTTTTTTGCGATGTGTTTAAAACATATCTTTTAATAAGCATATTGAAAGATAAAATTTAAGTGAATGTAAAAATCATACCCTATAATTATGGCGCATAACGAAAATACCCGCGTAAAAATTCCTGCATTGCTTCACCTCGATAGATTGGGCTATACTTATATCTCTTTGAAAAATGCCAAAAGAGATGAGACAACCAATATATTCACTGATATTTTTGCCGAAAGTTTGATGCGTATCAATCCTGATATGGATCAACACATGGTTAAAAGAACATTCGAAAACATTTCTTTAGCTTTAGACAATGAAGATTTGGGACAAGCTTTTTACAAAATGCTGACGGCTACTTCGGGTATTCGATTAATTGACTTCAAAAATTTTGATAATAATAGTTTTCATGTCGTTACTGAATTGACTTGTAAAAATGTAGATGATGAATTTCGTCCTGACATTACATTGCTTATCAATGGGATGCCACTTGCTTTTATTGAAGTCAAAATACCGAATAATAAAGATGGTGTTTTGGCGGAACGCGATAGAATGAACATGCGTTTTAAAAACAAGAAATTTAGAAAGTTCATAAATCTGGCTCAATTGCTTGTGTTTTCAAACAATATGGAATATGATAATGCCTCAATTATACCTATTCAAGGCGCATTTTATGCTTCTACGGCTTATCAAGATATTAATTTCAACTATTTTAGAGATGAAGAAGACTTAGATTTAGATATTTTACTTAAAACAGAAGATGATGCGATTGAAAACTTTATTTTGACAGATAATAATTTGATTGTCATTAAAACTTCTCCCGAATTTTTAACCAATAAAAACACAAATACACCAACGAATCGCCTTTTAACCTCTTTGTTTTGTCGGGAAAGATTGGCGATGCTTTTAAAATACGGCATTGCTTATGTAGAAGAAACAAAGGGTTTAGAAAAACACATCATGCGGTATCCGCAAATGTTTGCGACTAAAGCGATTGAACGCACCATTGAAAAAGGCATCAAAAAAGGTATTATTTGGCATACTCAAGGCAGTGGAAAAACAGCTTTAGCGTATTATAATGTGCCTTATTTGACAGATTATTTCCAAAAGAAAAACGTCATTCCTAAGTTCTATTTCATCGTGGATAGAATTGATTTGATGAATCAAGCCAAAAAAGAGTTTACGAATCGGGGATTAATCGTGCATACCGTACAGTCAAAAGAAGAATTGATTAAAGATTTTAAAAAACAGCAAGCGGTTCACAATTATACAGGGCAAAAAGAAATCACCGTCGTCAATATTCAGAAATTTGATGAAGAAACAACTTTGTTGAAATCAACCGATTATGATATTAGTGTGCAGCGCGTTTATTTTTTAGATGAAGTACATCGGAGTTACAATCCAAGCGGCAGTTTTTTGGCGAATCTTTTTACTTCTGACCGAAACGCTATTTTAATCGGTTTGACAGGTACACCTTTGATTGGCAGTGATAGAAAATCGAAAGATACTTTTGGCGGTTATATCCACAAATACTATTACAACGCGTCTATTGCAGATGGTTATACTTTGAAATTGATTCGAGAAGGGATTGAAACAAAATATAAAATGCAGTTGGAACAGGTGTTAAAAGACATCAAATTACTGAGGGGGGAAACAAAAAAAGGCGAACTCTATGCACACAAGAAATTTGTTGAACCCATGCTCGATTATATCGTCGAAGACTTTACGCAAAGCCGCGTGAAATTTGGTGATAATTCCATTGGGGCAATGGTTGTCTGCGATACATCTGATCAAGCCAAAATGTTGTTCGAGGTTTTTAAGGAAAAATATACTGTTCAACCTATTGTAACAGTAGCGGATGAAGAAATAGGTTATTCTATAGCAGCAGATGAAATACCTATTTATCAAACCTCAAAAAAAATTAAACAGCAATGGTCCGCTTCTTTGATTTTGCATGATATTGGTACAAAAGACAGTCGCAAACAAGAAGTTGATGATTTTAAAGATGGAAAAATTGATTTCCTCTTTGTTTACAATATGTTGTTGACGGGTTTTGATGCCAAACGATTAAAAAAACTCTATATCGGGCGCATCATCAAAGACCATAATTTATTGCAAACACTTACACGTGTTAATCGTCCGTATAAAAACTTTCAATACGGTTTTGTTGTGGATTTTGCAGACATTACCAAAGAATTTGATGCGACGAACAAAGCTTATTTCGATGAATTGCAAGAGCAATTAGGCGACGAAATGGAAACATATTCCAATCTCTTTAAATCAAAAGAAGAGATGGAAGAAGAAATTAAAGACATCAAAGAAAAACTTTTTCATTTTGATTTGCACAATGCAGAAGTCTTTTCGCAACAAATCTCACAAATTGAAGACTCTAAAGCGGTTTTAGATATTAAAAAGGCTTTGGCAGAAGCTAAAAACCTTTATAACATCATTCGGATGTACGGGCATTTTGACTTATTAGAAGCCATCGACTTTAGGAAACTAAATGAATTGCACAATGAAACAGCGCGGCATTTGGATTTAATCAATGCCAAAAATGCTTTACAAAACAATACAGACTCAAGCAATATTTTGAATGTCGCTTTAGAGAATATTATTTTTATGTTCCGCAAAGTGTCAGAAGCTGAAATGGTGATTGCTGACCAATTGAAAGAGACTTTGAGAAAAACAAGAGAAACTTTATTGAGCAATTTTGACCAACAAGACCCAGTATTCATTTCTTTACGCGAAGAATTGGAAAGATTGTTCAAGAAGAAAAATCTCAACGAAATAACCCAAGAAGAAATGAAGCAAAACATCGGGGCTTTGCGACTTATTTATGATAAAGTCACCGAGTTGAACCGTAAAAACAATTTGCTCAAAGCAAAATACGAGAACGATACCAAATACGCCCGTTTGCACAAACGTGTGGTTGAACATGGCAATATTACGAAAAGAGAAAGTGACATTCACGCAGCCTTGACTAATATCAAAAAAGAAGCCGACGATAAAGTATTGATTAACAGTCGTCAACTGGACAATGAAAGTTATTTCAGTGGCTTGATGATGCAAATCGTCTTGAAAAACTTTAGAAAAATAAATCCGAAATTAAAGCCTGAATCCGCTAAATACGTCAATAAACACGTTGTTAAGGAATATATGAACGAGTTTCATGGCGTTTTTGTGTAGTTTTTTTTGTCATGTCGCTTTTGTCATTCAGGAGAAACCTCTTTGCCGCTTTTGTCATGCCGCTTTGGTCATTCAGGAGGAATCTTTTATCTTTGCAACAGTATAAAAAGATTCCTCCTGAATGACAAAAGCGGCGTGACAAAAGCGGCGTGACAAAAAACCTACTATCACAATGAAGAGAACTTATCACTTTTGGACTTATATCGTTACGAATTATGAACGCACTGTGATGTACACAGGTGTAACAAATAACCTGGTGCAACGGCTTAAAGAACATTACGATAACCGAGGACAAGACAAAACTTTTGCAGGTAAGTACTACTGCTACAATTTGGTTTATTATGAATATACATCGTATATCAATAATGCTATTTATCGAGAGAAAGAGATAAAAGATATGAGTCGGGAAAAGAAAATGACTATGATAAGTGCCGTGAATCCTGGCTGGCAGTTTTTGAATATTGAAATCTGTGGAGAATGGCCGCCGAAGTTTGAAGGAAGGTTTCAAAAAGAAGATGATAAATAGACAGATATGGATGATGATAATTGGTGGATGGGTTTAACACCACCACCTATGGATGAATAGTTTGTTTGTCATGCCGCTTTTGTCATTCAGGAGGAATCTCTTTGTCGCTTTTGTCATTCAGGAGGAAACAAGAAGCGACAAAGAGATTCCTCCTGAAT
>JANOAU010000153.1:0-15692 GCA_031411275.1 Saprospiraceae bacterium
AGACCCATTTGGAAACGTAATTGGCTTGATTTATAATCCTCACTTTCAACTAAAAGACTAACCAATGGCATCCAACACAAACTTTGTAGATTTTGTATTAGAACAAATCAAAAATTCAGGAAAAATAACTGCTAAAAAGATGTTTGGTGAATACGGCATTTATTCAGACGAAAAACTATTTGGTCTTATATGTGACAATAAACTATTTATTAAGCCAACAAATTCAGGGAGAAAGTTTATAGGAAATGTTGTTGAAGCACCGCCATACGAAGGAGCAAAGCCAAGTTTTTTAATAGAAGACAAAATTGAAGACAGCGAATGGTTAAGTGAATTAGTTAGAATATCAGTGAATGAATTACCAGCACCTAAACCGAAAAAGAAAAAATGACAATACAAAAATAGTCAAAATTGGGAAAAATACTGAGGGGGGTATAAAAACTCTATATCAACAAAAGAGCCGTTTTTACGACTACAAAAAAATAAAAAAATAAAAAAAAGGCATCACGGAACACCACGCTCATGCCAAACCACCGCCAAAAGCCCACACACAAAAGCTCAACAAGGGGCAGTATGCGGCAGCGCAACCGTTCGATGAAATGAAAGAGAAAAGCCCCGTTCTTCGATTAAACGAAAGGAAAGAATAAAAAAAAGACTATATTTGCTTCAAAATAACCTATAAATAAGTTAATTTAAGTAAAATGTAATTCTGCAATAAGAAAACAATTCAAAATTAATATGAACCATAACAAGGGCGATATTGTGATATAATGCTTGCAGGAGAGTTAATCCCGTTTACAGACCCCAAATATCCAAACATTCCTCAATTTAACCCCCGATACTTATTCGGACTCACACCCACCTTCTGCTTAAACAACCTCGTAAAATGCTGTGGGTATTTGAAGCCGAGTTCGTACGAAATTTCACTTATCGACTTGGTCGTGTCAAAAATACGCTCTTTGGCGGTGTCGATTAGTTTAATTTGGATATATTCTAAAGCTGTTTTTCCTGTTTCTTTTTTGATTAAATCGCCGAAATAATTAGTAGATAGGTGTAGTTCATTGGCAAAATAAGCAACCGAGGGCAATCCTTCGTTTTTGAGTTTTTCGCCAAAAATATAGTCATTTAGTAATGTCTCAAACTGTTCAATGATGCCATGATTAGCATTTTCACGCGTAATAAATTGGCGGTCATAAAAGCGTGAACAATACTTTAAAAGCAATTCGAGGTTTGCTACAATCAGTTTTTTGCTATGTCGGTCAATGTTTTGACTGATTTCCGTAGCAATGTTATCAAAGCAGTTACTAATAATGTCTTTTTCTTTTTCAGATAAATGTAGTGCTTCGTTAGATTGATACCCAAAGAAAGAATATTCATGGATATGCTTACCAAGGCTTGTGCCTTTTATAATGTCAGGATGAAAAATGAGAGCCTTACCATAAGGTTGATGGAGTTCACCTTCTGGTTCATGGGTGATTATCTGATTCGGACTCAAAAACACCATACTTCCGTCATCGTAATCGTAATATTTATTGCCATATCGTATATCTCCACAGCGGGTTTCTTTTATAAAAATGGCATAAAAACCCAACATAAATTTAGTTTTAAGCAACTGGTTAGACTTATTCAAATCAACCAAATTGATGAGCGGATGCAACGTCTTGTTGTTAAACACCTCGCTGTATTTTTTTATTGTATCGTAAATTATCATCGTCTTTTTTTACAAAACTAAATATAAAAAGTGTTTTCTAAATAACTATCCGTGAATTTGGTAAGTAAAACCGTGAAATGTATAAATGTATTGAAATAAGTAAAAATTACCTTTGTGTTATATTTTATCAAAAATACTTAACATTCATTAAATGAAACTTTTATACAATTTTTTCTTTACGCTGATTTTTTCATTTTTAATTAAAACCAGTTTTGCCCAAACAGTAGATAGCACAAACAATACGACTACTTTTTCGGGTTCGGTGGGCTTTACCAACAATGGTTTTTCTATCATTCCAACGTTTTCATTGAATCATCCCGCTTTTGTAGCCAATTTATCATTCAGAAGAAAGAAATTTAGTTTTGAGCCTGATATTCGCTTGGTTCCTAATGCTGAAAAAGGCGGTTTAATTTGGTGGTTTCGTTACCGATTGGTGGACAACAAAAAGTTTGGATTTAGAATCGGTGCTCACCCCGCATTTACACTCATTCGCCAAACAGATACCCAAAACGGGGTTACAAAAGAAATTACCGAAATGCTCCGTTTCTTTGCTTTTGAGGCTGTGCCCAGCTATCAATTTAATAAAAAATTTGGCGTAAGTGCTATGTATTTGCAAGGTCATGGACTTCAAAAACACGGACCTCAATTAACGCGTGTTTTATTTCTAAATGCAAATATTACCAATATTGGTTTGAGCAAGAATCTATACTTCAATTTATTTCCATCTATCTATTTTTTATATACTGACGGTTACAGAGGCGATTATTTGACTGTTACGGGTGCTTTATTCCATAAAAAACTGCCTTTTAGCTTACAATCTACGATTAATCAGACTTTCAAATCAAACATTCCAAGCAATAAAGATTTTATATGGAATGTGACGCTGAACTATAATTTTAAAAAGATTTACAAGACAATTTAAGGCGTGATTATTTGCAGGAGTTTGCTCAAAAACTTTTTAAGTAATCCGTAGCCTGCATAGTTAAAGAAATATTCTTACTTTCAAATTTTAAAAACAGTAAAAATCATCAAAGATGAATAAAATAAGCATCATCCTTTTGTTACTTTTGACCACAGGTTTTACTTATGCCCAACCTCCAACGCCGAGCCAAATTCAGAGCAGAATGCCAAAAGGTACTATTATCCATGGCAATATTCCCTACAATAACGATACCCTCAAAAAGCATTTATTAGATATTTATTTGCCTGCTGATGCAAAGGGAAAATTGCCCTTAATTGTGTTTATACACGGTGGCGGATGGATAGGAAATGACAAATATGCCGACATGGGCTATATGCCAAATACTATCAACGCCATGCTTGAAAATGGATTCGCTATAGCTTCTATCGACTATAGATTTGCGATGGATGCGGTATTTCCTGCAATATTGCAGGACTGCAATAAAGCTGTTTCATTTCTATATGACAATGCCGCAAAATATAATTTAGACAAAAGTCGAATTGCCATTATGGGCTTTTCGGCAGGTGGACATTTGGCTTCTTTGTTGGGATTAGCGAACAACAATAAAGTGTCTAATTTTTATATGCCCAACAGCACTAAAGCCTTTAAAATCAAAGCCGTAGTTGATTTTTATGGTCCTTCCGAATTGATAATGTTACCCAATGCCGATGATGCAAAATCACCCGAAGGCATTTTGTTGGGTGCTGCCCCTTTAGCACGTCCCGACTTGGCAAAAGCGGCAAGCCCTGTGACTTATGTGGACAAAAAAGACCCACCTTTTTTAATCATTCATGGTGAAAAAGACAATATCGTGTCCAACAAACAATCAAAATTGCTGAAAGCATGGCTTGATACTGAGGGGGTGCAAAATGAACTCATCATCGTGAAAGATGCACCGCATTTTGGCGAAATGTATGATGTGGAGGAAATTAGAAAAAAGGTCGTTAATTTCTTGAAGAAAAATTTATAAATTTCTCTTTAAAATAATAAAGAAAATGATACATTTAGATAAAAAAGTAAAGACTGTTTTAGAAGCATATCATCAACGCATCGCACAGGAAGATGCTTTGATGAAATCGCTACCCATATCCGAAGGTATGAAACGGCGCGATGAGTTTTTATTGTCCGTAGGCGTTGAAACAGGTATTTTTTTAAACACGTTTATAAAATCAGCCAAACCTAAGACAATATTAGAAGTCGGTACGTCTTATGGATATTCAACCGTTTGGTTGGCAGAAGCGGCTAAAACGTATGGCGGTCATGTCATTAGTTTGGAAATTTCGTCCGAAAAAGCGCATTTTGCTCAATCGCAAATAAAAAAAGCAGGTCTTTCAGATTGTGTGAGTTTTGAAATAGGCGATGCTTTACATCTAATAGACCAAATCACTGAGGGGGTAGATTTTGTTTTATTAGATATTTGGAAAGAATTATACACCCCTTGTTTTGATTTATTTTATCCTAAATTAAACAAAAACGCATGGATTTTTGCGGACAATATGCTTTTTCCACCCTCATCACGACCAGAAGCCGAGGCATATAGAAAACGTGTGAAAGAGACAAATGCTTTCGATTCTGTCCTTCTGCCCATTGGAAGCGGTATTGAAATGAGTTCTTTAAGAGCGATTTAATATCCAGTTTTTGGGTGTTTTTAAGACTGAAATTAAAATTTCAAACAATAACAAGAACCTATCGACAAAAAAAACACCCAATCAGTAATTTGTTTCTTTTTTTATAGTGGAATGTTTCTCTTACTTTTTTTATCTGTTTTTACCTTTGTGACTCACAAAAAAAATAAGAAAATGAGAAAGAGTAGAGTTTATTTAATAACAGGTGCAAGTAGTGGGCTTGGATTAGAAATAGCAAAAACAGCACTTGCCGAAGGCAATAAAGTGGTTGCGACAGGGAGAGATGCCAGCAAAATTTCAAAAGCAATCAATGTTCTTACCGATAATTTATTGGTGGTAAAAATGGATGTTACTGATTCAAAGGAAATTGAGGCAGGCGTAAATTTAGCTATTGAAAAATTTGGAAGAATTGATGTGCTTGTTAATAATGCAGGTAATTTCTATGCAGGTTTTTTTGAAGGATTAAGCCAACAACAAGTGGAGCAACAAATTGCCATCAATTTATTTGGACCGATGAAGGTAACAAGAGCCGTTTTACCATTTATGAGAAAAAATAAATCGGGACATATTATCACTATTACATCTACGGCGGCTTTGGTAGGTTATGAACTTTGTACGGCTTATGCGGCTTCCAAATTTGGATTAGAAGGATTTATGGAATCTTTGCAAATGGAAGTTGCACGATTTGGTATAAATACGACCCTCGTAGAGCCTGGTTTTTTTAGAACAAACTTAATAGAAAAGTCTTCAATACAATGGTCAGAAATTGAGATAGAAGACTATGCTGAACGCCTATCAATGCTACGTCCAGGTTGGGAAGGCATGAGCGGAAAACAAGGTGGCGACCCTGCAAAATTTGCAAAAGCATTGCTTAAAATTGCCAATGAAGAGACACCGCCAAAACGTTGGATAGCAGGTGCAGATGCTTTGGCAGAAGTGGATAGAAAAATAAAAGATTTAAAAGAACAAGCAAATGCTTATCTTGAATTATCATCATCGCTTTCGTATGAATAATTCAACATAAAAAATTAACTTGTAGAATGAAATTATTTAAAGACTTTACATCTTTTAACGCCTATTTAGGCTTGGCTGAACCATTAGACAATGATATTGACATTGGCTATTACGACCCACCCAATATGCTTTTAAAGTCAGAGCCTGTTATGGTTGACTTCTACAGAGTTTCTTTTAAAATAAATTTTATTGATAAAACAACACTCAATTCAAAACCGATAACTGCCGTGTTTTTCAATAGTCCTAAAATGCTTGCAGGTTGGGATATTGAACCCACATTTTCGGGCATGTATTTGCAATTGTCTAAGAAAATTATTGAAGAAAATCGGTTTTTGTTTAAAAATTATCTCGACTACGGACTGCACGAAGCTCTATTTTTAACCGAAAGTGAATTAAATGAAGTTCGTACTTTGTATGGTTTAATGATAAAATATTACAACCAAGATAAACAAAACTTTGGGGTACTACTTTCTTATGTCAATGTCTTAATCTCGTTGGTTGAAGCATTTTATAAGCGGCACTTTTCTGCCGACCCAAAACAATACAATCGTATAGTCACCGATTTTCAACAAAATTTAAAAGATTACTACAATCAGCCTATAACTCAAATGCCCAATGTGCAATATTTTGCCGATAAATTAGGCTTAACACCTAACTATTTCGGCGACATCATCAAGCACTTTACCCAAAAATCGGCTATTGAAAACATCCACGAATTTGTGATAAATAAAGCAAAGGAAATGCTTGAACGCAGAGCAGATTTAAACAACACTGAAATTGCTTACGAATTGGGTTTTGAATATCCGAATTACTTTGCCAAGTTTTTTAAAAAACAAGTTAATCTCACACCAAAAGAGTATCGCTTGCAAGTGTCTGACAAGCAAATCAATTTGCAACGAATGTAATTCAATCAGTAAATTGTTTCCCATATTTAAAATTATCCACAATTAAAACAGAAAACCATTAAACTAAAATCATTCAATATGAAAAAATACACCATCAATATCAACAACAAAAAAGTGACTATTGAAGCAGAACCCGATACCCCGATGTTGTGGGTTATTCGGGATTATGTCGGACTGAAAGGCACTAAGTTTGGCTGCGGCATGGCACTTTGTGGTGCTTGCACCATTCATTTAGACGGGCAGCCTGTTAGGTCGTGTCAAACACCTGTTTCTTCTGTTAAGGCATCCAGTAAAATCACCACTATTGAAGGTATTTCTGATAATATGGGACACGTTGTTCAAAAAGCGTGGATTGAAGAACAAGTGCCACAATGTGGTTATTGCCAATCGGGGCAAATTATGTCGGCGGTTGCCTTGTTGAAAGCAAAACCGAATCCAACAGATGAAGATATTGATACTTATATGTCGGGTAATATTTGTCGTTGTGGTACTTATGACCGTATTCGCAAGGCGATTCACAAAGCGGCGGCTATGCAAAAAGTAAAATCATAGATTTAGGAAATTTTAAAAATTTCCTAAATCTGCAAGTGTCATTTTATCCCCCTCAGTAAAAACGGTGTTTTACTCATTATTTCAACAAATTTAAAATGAAAAATATAGATAAAGCAGTGGTTAATCGCCGCAATTTCTTGCGCTTTACGGGTTTATCGGGTGCAGCACTGATATTGGGTATCCCCTCAGTATCCGCCGAAAATGCGACACTATCCGCAGTAAATCTCAGCGAAGCGGCAGATTTTTATAATTTAAGCCCTTATATTATTATTGAAAAATCGGGCAAAATCACCCTTTTCAATACCAAACCTGACATGGGGCAAGGCACGTTCCAATCTATTCCCGCTCTGATTGCCGAAGAATTAGAGCTTACGCCCGACCAATACACGGTGAAACAATCGGGTGGCGAAGCGCAGTTGGGTCAAGCACAGTTTTCTGGGGGCAGTTTTTCGGTGCGGGCGAGTTATATGGAATTACGCAAAGTCGGTGCGGCGGCGCGTGACATGCTCATTTCGGCAGCGAGTAAACAGTGGGGCGTACCCGCATCTGAATGTTATGCCGAAAATGCTAAAATCATTCATAAAGCATCGGGCAAAAGTTTGGGTTATGGCGATTTGGTTGAAACCGCTTCAAAATTGGAAGCACCTAAAGAACCTAAATTGAAAGACCCAAAAGACTTTAAAATCTTAGGTAAATCTGTCAAACGCTCAGATATTCCTTTGAAATCGTCGGGCAAAGCCGTGTTTGGTATTGATGTTGACGTGCCGAATATGGTTTATGCTTCGGTGGAACGTTGCCCTGTTTTTGGTGCAAAACTCATCAATTTTGATAAAGCGGCTGCTTTAAAAGTACAGGGTGTAGAGCAAGTGGTAGAGGTAGAAAGAGACGTCGATGGCAAAAAATATATAGGCGTAGCGGTAGTTGCAAAAAATTACTGGGCAGCCACAAAAGGCAGAAAAGTCTTAAATGTGAAATGGGATTTTCAAGGAAATGATCGTTTTAATACAAAAGATTATTTTCAATCGTTGCGAGACGGCTTGAAAAATGAGGGGATAACGCAACACAGTCAAGGCGATTTTGATAAAGTTTACACACAATCTACCAACAAAGTAGAGTCCGTTTATGAAACGCCGTTTGTTACACACTCGACAATGGAGCCGATGAATTGCGTAGCACATTGGAAAGAGGGCAATAAACTCGAAATTTGGGCATCAACGCAAGCCCCTTCAATGGTCATGGGCGATTTTCCTAAGCGTTTTGGTTTAAAAGTAGAAGATATTAAACTTAATGTAACATTTAATGGCGGTGGTTTTGGCAGACGACTAAACCTGGATTTTATTATCGAAGCCGTCAATTTGTCCAAAGCGATTCAAAAACCCGTGAAACTTGTTTGGTCGAGGGAAGATGATACACAACTGGGTCCTTTCCGTCCACCCACGTTTTCAGCTATGAAAGGGTCAATTTCAAAAGATGGAAAATTAGAGACTTTTCAGCATAAAGTAATAGCCCCTTCATTGCCTGCTTGGGGCGATGCACCCGTTGATAAAACAAAGGCAAATAACGACATGACAGAAGCCATAAGTGAGCAAAAATACGAAATCCCGAACATGAAAAATGCGTTTATCTATGCAGATATTCATGTTCCATTGACCTATTGGCGTTCCGTGACGAGTTCAACTTTGGCTTTTGCACACGAATGTTTTATTGATGAATTGGCGCATAAAGCAGGAAAAGACCCCTTACAATTCCGTTTGGATATGCTCACAAAAGCATCTGATACAAAGCGGGTTTTACAAAAACTTAAAGAAGTATCAAACTGGGATACACCGCTTCCAAAAGGCAAAGGGCGAGGTGTGGCGCAATATGAGTTTTTTGCAGGTTTGGCGGGTGAGGTCGTTGAAGTCACGAAATTGTCGAATAATTCCGTGAAAATAGATAAAGTATATGTTGTGGTTGATTTAGGTACAGTCGTCAATCCCGATGTTGTGAAAGCGCAAATGGAAGGGGCTGTTATCATGGCTATCACAGCCGCTGTTAAAGGCGGTATCACTTTCGCCAATGGAAAAGCCGAACAAAGCAATTTTCATGACAATCCTGTATTGCGTATCAATGAAGTGCCCAAAATAGAAGTGCATATTTTGGCAGAAGGCGGCGCAAATATGAAGGGCGTTGGTGAGCCTGGGCTTCCGCCGCTTGCACCTGCTTTGGCAAATGCAATTTTTGCTGCAACGGGAATTAGGGTTCATAAAATGCCATTTGATATTGATAATTTGACATAAAGCTGCTGAAGCATTTGATGACCCAAATCAAGTATTATTTGAAGGAAAAGGTCTGACGGATATTTTCTTACCCATTACAAGCAACTAACGTTTTTGCGGTTACGCCATTTTGGACAGCTATAATTGTTTTAATATTTATAGACAAACTGATATAGCCAAAGACCTTGAAAACTATCCAGCATATTTAGCCAAAATAACAGGCTTATAAAACGGATAAGACTAACCGACCGAAAAACGGCAGATAATAGCGGTTTTGGATAGTGGGCAACAGTGCTTAATTCAACATTTGTGGTGAGTTAAGCACTGTTGCTTTTAATTCCCACTACCGCACTAAAAATTAGTCTAAAATTGGCAAAAATACTGAGGGGGGTAATCCAACTAAACTTTGACCCAAAAAACCGAATCAGATGTGGAAAGGGGGAAAAAAAGAACACTGCATTGAACACCGCACTCACACATACCTGCCGACAAAAGCGCACACACAAAGCCCAACGACGGCGGTTATAAGTGAGTACAATCATTGACTGCAAGCAAAAAAAAAGCCCCGTTCTTCGGTTAAACGAAAAGAAGTAAATTTTAAAAAAAAACATCAAAATAACTTGAAAACTAAAAATTCACTAAACACACAAGTGACTAATTTATTTGTTAATTCCTCGCAATTTTCGTTTTGCTTTTAGGGCAATTGGTGTGGTTTCCATCAGTTCAAGCGACTTGACCATTTCTTTTGTGGAAGTTTTATATTTTAAAAAATGAGGCGTTTTTAAATGCGCTAAATACGCTTCTTGATTGGCGTAAATTTCAAAAATGGTTATATGTGTCGGATTTTTTTTATCCGCCACAGCATATAAACTCAAAACACCTGATTCGATGCGAACCGATGCTTCGATTTCTTCTTGAAGTATCGCTTTATAACTTTCCAATTGGGCAGAATCTATGTACAATTTTGCTATTCGGATAACTGTATTTTTATCTTGAGCGTATATATTTTTTGAAAGACCAAGTGTCATCATCATTAGGAGAGGCAGCAGTTTGATTGTTTTTTTCATTTTATTTCACGTTTATAATATAGATTAGGTTTAAGGTGCTGCGTTTTGAAGGAAAATACTGAGGGGTCATTTTCTTTTCAACTTTTTCAATTTATAAGGTTGCCCTGGTTCTAAAACGACAACACGCTGCGGGTTTTTTACCCTTGTTTTTAATTTATTAGGGTCTCCATTGAACGGATTAAAATCGGGTGCGTCAACCGTTCCCCAATGTGAACAGATAAGGATTGAATTGGGATAGGCTTCCGCAATTTTCAAAGCTCCTTCAAAAGTGAAATGAAATTCAGAATCAGAAAAATCGAATAAAATGGCATCGGGTTCGGGCATCGTTAAATGTTCGGGCATCAAACGCGAATCGCCTTGCGCCCAAATAGTGCCGTCAAGCGTTTCAATCATAAAACCTGTACAGTCTTCTTTTTTGAAAAAACGAGTAGCTGCACCCGGAAATTTATTTTGCCAATCATGGTCGGCAGGTATGAGTTTAACAGTCATTGACCCAACTTTGAAAACATCGCCAATTCCATGTCCAAAAGATTTCCAACCTTGATTCTTCATCAACGAATCCACATAAACCGTTGAGTGAAAGGCTGTTGTAACGGCTGCCAAATCTTTACAAGTAGGAATACTATAATGGTCATTATCGCTATGTGTCACCAATACAGCATCTAAATGTGGTACTTTCTCGGTAGGAATCGGTGCTTGAAAAAATACAGGCATATCAAAACCTTTTAGAAGTGGGTCAACCATAGCCGTTGTCCCTCGGCTATTGATTAAAAACCCTGCATTACCAGTCCAACGGATAATGGTTTTTTTAGATTTTTTAAACGCTTCTGCGCCAAAAGGTTGTGTTTTAGCTGGTTTTGCTTGGTATTTCTTTACTTTTGTTGTGTCTGTTTGTGCTTGTAAGGAGATAGTTGATACTAAAAGAGTTAAGGTTACTATTAAAATTTTCATTGTGACTGTTTTTTAATTATTGAAAGCACAAAGGTCTATCTATTTTCCCGTCACACTGTTATTCAAATTACTGTATTACTTATATTTTTTACTGATTACAGGGAAAATTATCCAAATACTTAAAATTTATGCCCTAATTTTGGGTTCATTAAATTAGAAATTATGGATAAAATATTAAAATTAGAAAATGTTACGCAGTTCAATTCCAAGAGAGGACAGGACACATTACACCCATTAGTGAGTGTTTTAGACCAATCAAAATCCATAAGCATTACATCAAATCGCTATTTATCGGAACTTTATATTATCTTCTTGAAAGATGTGCGTTGCGAAGACATGAAATATGGGCGCAGTCATTACGATTATCAAGAAGAAACGCTGATGTTTATAGCCCCTAACCAAATTTTTGGCTTCGATTTGCCCGAAGATGTATTGATACAGCCGAATGGTTGGGCATTGGTGTTTCACCCCGATTTCATTAGAGGCACTGCGTTGGGGCGACATATCCCAGATTATACTTTTTTCTATTATGGCGTTCAAGAAGCCTTACATATTTCAAAACGTGAAAGAAATATTGTATTAGAGTGTTTTAACAAAATCCTATTTGAATTGGAGCATGGCATTGATAAACATAGTAAGTCATTGATTATCAATAACATAGAAATGGTATTGAATTACAGTGTTCGATTTTATGACCGTCAATTCATAACTCGTGAAAATATAAATAAAGATATATTAGTACAGTTTGAACGATTACTCAATGAGTATTTTCACTCTAAAGAACCGCAGACCATAGGCTTGCCTTCTGTCGGTTATTGTGCCGAACAGTTTAATTTATCGGCTAATTATTTTGGTGATTTGGTAAAAAAAGAAACAGGCAAATCCGTACAAGAATATATTCATAACAAAATTATAGACCTTGCTAAACAACAAGTATTTGACAATAGGAAGTCAATAAGTGAAATTGCCTACACATTAGGGTTCAAATATCCGCAATATTTCACCCGTCTTTTTAAACAAAAGGTAGGTTATACACCCAATGAATATAGAATGATGAATTAAAAGTGGATATAATATGTCAAAAACATCGAAAATACTGAGGGGGTAACACAACTCTACTTCAATAAAAAAAGCCAAACTGCCACTAACCCGCCGCAAAAGTCCACATAAAAAGGCTCGAAGCGGCAGATATGCGGCAGTGCAATCGTTCTCTCTATTTTTTTGCAAAATTATTTAATTTTTTTGTAGCTTTTGATTGCTTTTTCAGACAGTACCTCCGACCCACGAAATAAAAGCACCCCCCCCTCAGTATGAAAGCCAAAAAGCCTTGAAAACGTTTGTTTTTCAAGGCTTTTGAACTTAATTGGGGTTGCCAATGGTCAAAACAGCCTTTTAATTTTTGTACAAAGAGTTTGACAGAAAGATGAAGTAATTGAAGATGTACTTATATCCAAATAACTATTACTAACTTTGCGGCGAAAATAGGAACATAACAACTCATCAAATTTTATTCTATTTATGCCTACAATTCAAGTATCAAGCGAAATTGGAAAACTAAAACGTGTCATAACCCACCGTCCTGATGAAGGGATTAGCCGTATTTCGCCGCGTCGTGCCGAAGAATTATTGTTTGATGACATCGTACATCTGCCTCAAATGCAGTTGGAACATGATATTTTTACAGATGTACTGAGGGGGTTCTTAGGAAATGAAAATGTACTCGAAACCCGACAATTGCTTATTGAAGCCCTTAAAACAGATGTGAATACCAAGCAAGATATGCTCGAACGCATCATTGATTACGAAGAGCAACCGACTGATTACGTCAAAATGTTGTCTGATTTGAGCCCCGAAGAATTGACAGACCTACTCATTACGGGTAGTTTTGAACGAAAGAATCATTTGATGTTTGACCCCATACCCAATTTTATTTTTACCCGCGATATTGCGGTGACGGTCAATGACCATATTTTGATACTCAAAGCGGCAAAGGAAGCGCGTTTTAGAGAAAACTTATTGGCACGTTTCATCTTTTGGTCGCATCCGATATTTAAACAATGTCGTGATGAAGGTAAAATCATCAATTTGAATCGCGTGGACATGTTTCCCCCTTCTAAAAAAGGGGAATACATTAGCGTCGAAGGCGGCGACTGTATGGTTTTAAATAAAGATTATTTGTTGATTGGTTGCTCTGAAAGAACAAACGCTTATACGATTCGCAAACTGGCAGAATTGCTGTTTGATAAAGGCATTGTCAAAAATGTCGTGCAAGTCAATATTCCACAAGACCGTGCTTTTATGCACATTGATACAGTGTTTACACATATCAATCAAAATCATATTACAGCCTTTAAACCGATTGTTATAGAAGGATTTGCGTCGAATGTCGAAGTGCATCGCTCAAACGGTACTTCCACTTTCTACCCCTCGGTAAAAGACTTTATTCGGTCAGAAATTAACCCAAAAATGAAGTTTATATTGGCTGGTGATGGTGAATCACCTTATCAGGAAAGGGAACAATGGACAGATGGTTGTAATTTGGTAGCTTTAAAACCAGGCGTAGCGTTGACGTATGATAGGAATCCTAAAACCGAAAATGCTTTTAAAGATTATGGTTATAAAATCGTTCCCGCCCGTCAAATTTTAGAAGATTTGAAGCATGGTTTGAATCCAGATGATGTCGAAAATACCATTATCACATTGCCTTCCAATGAGTTATCGCGTGCGCGCGGTGGGTCACATTGTATGACATGTCCAATTGAAAGGGAGTTTTTGAATTAAGAATGAATTAGGAATGAATAAAGTAAATTCATAATTCATTCTTAATTCCTAATTATCACATCTGCGCAAGCAATTTTGCTTTCATTTGCGTAAATTCTTCTTGCGTTAAAATACCTGCTTCTTTAAGGTCAGACAATTTTTTGAGCTTTGACACGACATCGTCCTCCGTTACTTCAACTTTGACAAACGTTTCTTTGGCGACTTCTTTACCTTTTTTTATCTCCTCATCGTATTTACTACGCGCCATTTTGAAGTCAAAATCCTCTAAGGTACCTCCTTTTGCAAAATGACTGGCAACAACTTTTCCAAGTGCATAAGTCGATGCAGCTGACAAAACGGGCATCGTTACTTCACCTATAAAAGTACCGACCCCCGGAATGAGTTTGATTAAACTCGCTCCTAAACGTGCAATACTACTACCTACAATGGCAGAAATGACGTTTTTGCCAATCGAATCAATAAATCCGACGCGGTATAATGAAGACAACTGGCGCAACATATTTAACTGCACCGCACTCACTGCCGCAATATCTGCAACAGGAAAAGGTAAAAACGCCGCCGAAGCCGCAAAGCCTACATGATTCAAAACGATATTGTCCGCTTTTTCTCGTTTTTGTTCGTTATCCATTCTATGTGGTTTTTGAATTTGAAATTGAAATTCGTCAAATATGAAATTTTTCAAAAAAGTACAGGTTTATTTTTGTTTAATTGATGTTATCAAGATAGATAATTAATTAACATTAATCGCTACATTATCTTAGACACTCATAAAGCCATTAAGGTTCTACAAAAGTTCTGCACAATAACCAAAAATAAGAAAAAAAACGACGAAACAAGGTCGGTAGGCGATAAAATAAAAAATCACCCGACGACAAACTTCATCAGGTGATTTTTTATACTTCCTTTATTTTAACCCAAGACCAACAGGGGTTAAACATACATATTTTTTATTATTTTCAGCTTGTTGCTGATTAATAATCATCGTCATCCTCCTCTTCATCACTGCTGCTGCGACGCCGACGGGCAGGCGAGACATATTCATCCTCATCGTCATCACCGCCACTAAATGAATCATCTTCCTCTTTCAAGCCATCAATATCCAATCCATCAAGGTCGAGGTCTTCACGGGGTGCTTTTACGGACACCACATCGTCGTCGTCGTCGTCATCACCTTTGAAAACGTTTTTTGACTCCATAACAGTGACCCGCACGAGGTAGGCAATATCATCGGTATCATATGGCAATGCCAATACTTTTTCGCCTTTAGGTGTAGTGTAATTAATTAATTTATGCGAAAAACCGTTAGGGTATTCCGCTTTAATCGCTGCGACGATTTCCTTGGGCATTTTATCCCAATCTTTAACGAGTTTGGCTTTAGAAACTTTTTTTGCCATGCGACGAGATTTTTAATGTGGAGGTTTTAAATTCCGAATTTGAGGTAGAGAGTGATTCCTGTTTTATTTTAATTTATAATTTAGGCTCAAATTTATGACACCTCTTGAAATTTCAAAAAATGCTACCAACTTTTTTTTCTTTTTTTATCGAGAATGACGCAATAGGTTATTCCTAAAATTATAATAAATTGATTATCATGCACTTACTGATTGTATCTTTTTTAAAAAATATTGAAAAAAATCAGTCAGAGCTGTTAACACGTATTGGTTAGTTTAAAAGTATCCGATACGTAAGGGCAGAAAATTAGACAACAACTCTATTCACAACTTGTTCAATCATTCTTTCAACTGCCTGCTGAGGTTTTTCGCTAAAACGACCTGTCGTACGATTTGCCAGAATAACTGAAACGGACACAGCGTGATGCCCCAAAAGCCTTGACATACCATAAATGCCTGCCGTTTCCATGTCGAAATTG
>JANOAU010000154.1:0-10732 GCA_031411275.1 Saprospiraceae bacterium
TTATTGATGCTATTGCACAACACCGTTTTTGGGAACGTGAAATCAAGCGCAAAGTACCGGCTTAGGAACGATAAAATAATAAAGCAGCATTTTGTCATTCTGAACGAAGTGAAAGAATCTATAAAACTTTCATTTTCAACAGTTTATATAGATTCTTTCACTTCGTTCAGAATGACAAAATGCTGCTTTATTATTTTATCGTTCCTAAGCCGGTACTTTGCGCTTGATTTCACGTTCCCAAAAACGGTGTTGTGCAATAGCATCAATAAAATCAGCTGGTTGGGCATTGATTAAAACACCATTGCTGGCATCATCTTTATCATTTTTAGCTGCTTTACTTTTGCCGTTCATTTTCTTACCAACGGCAGTTTCATGGATAAAATCGCCGCCTGCTTCATCACCTGCTATAGCTTTGCAATGCTTATAGGCTTCGTTTACAAAATGAATAGCATCAGCTTCTTCTTTCAATGTATTGCAACTTTCTTCGCCATCGGGTACATAAACAGCATCAAAAAGAACAGAAGCCGCCGTTAGAAAACTCTGATCAACTTTTATTTGAGAGCCTTCTGCTGACGTGATAAAACCCAAATGAGGGGCAATAACCTTTGTCATCGCACCTGCCGCTTCGAGGGCTTGCTTCATGGTACTGAGGGATGCTTCATTGACACCATCTGCCGCTAAAATGGCAATTTGTCGCGTTTTGATACCTTTTTTAACGGTATTTGCCATACTCAAAGGAGCAGATTTTTGCAAAGTTGGAATGACTTCTTTGGACTGAAATTGTTCTGGATCACCATCCGCAGGAATACTTTGATTCAAAAGCGGCTCAGGTTTGGGAACTTCTATACCTAATCCTTGAGCGACTTTTGCTGCCAGTGTTTTATCAATTTTAGTCAACATACCGACCACACGTAGGCGAATAGCAGGCGTTTCCAGTTTCCCTAATTCAAATCGCAAAGCATCCACGATATGGTTTTTTTCTGGTTCACTTTGGCTGTTATAAAACAAAGTGGCTTGGCTGAAATGGTCAAAAAAACTGTCACTGCGCGCGCGTACTTTCCGAGCCTCAATTTTTTCATTATACGACACAAAACCTCCTTGTGCCGCTCCTGCTTGGAAAGGACAGCCGTTGCCTACAGTATTTGGATGATAACTGGTTTTGCCTTTATTGATGGTTTGGCGATGTATGCCATCTCGTTGATTGTTATGAACGGGCGCAATAGGGCGATTAATGGGTATTTCATGGAAATTAGGGCCTCCCAAACGACTTAATTGGGTATCTGTATAAGAAAACAAACGCCCTTGCAACAACGGGTCGTTGCTGAAATCAATGCCTGAAACCAAATGACCGGGATGAAAAGCGACTTGTTCCGTTTCAGCGAAAAAGTTGTCTGGATTGCGATTCAAGGTCATTTTGCCTATGATTTGCACAGGTACAAGCTCTTCTGGAATCAGTTTTGTCGGGTCGAGCAAATCAAAATCAAAGGAATGTTCGTCTTTTTCTTCTACTATTTGCACGCCAAATTGCCATTCTGGAAAATTGCCGCTTTCAATAGCTTCCCACAAATCACGGCGATGAAAATCCGAATCTTTACCAGAAATCTTTTGCGCTTCGTCCCAAGCAACGGAATGAACGCCTAATACTGGTTTCCAATGAAATTTGACAAAAACAGATTCATTGTTTTCATTTACAAGTCTAAAAGTATGGACACCAAAGCCTTCCATCATGCGTAAACTGCGTGGCAACGCACGGTCACTCATTGCCCACATAATCATGTGCATACTTTCAGGCATGACCGATACAAAATCCCAAAACGTATCGTGTGCAGAAGCGGCTTGCGGTATTTCATTGTGCGGTTCTGGTTTTACCGCATGAATAAGGTCAGGAAACTTAACCGCATCTTGAATAAAAAAGACAGGAATATTATTACCGACTAAATCATAATTGCCTTCTTCAGTATAAAATTTAACAGAAAAACCCCTTACATCACGGGCTAAATCGGTTGACCCGCGTGACCCTGCAACCGTACTAAAGCGTACAAAAACAGGCGTTTGTGTGCCAGGCGTTTGCAGAAACTTGGCTTTGGTGTATTTTGACAAAGATTCTGTTAGTTCAAAAACACCATGTGCCGCACTACCTCGTGCATGTACAATGCGTTCTGGAATACGTTCATGGTCAAAATGCGTGATTTTTTCCCGAAAGTGAAAATCTTCTAAGAGTGTGGGACCGCGCTCCCCTGCTTTCAATGAATTTTGGTCGTCATTGATGCGTAAGCCGTGGTTGGTAGTGAGAAATTCGCCTTGTCCGTCTTCTTTATTCGGCGCAAGTTCATTGATTTTAGCATTTTCAAATGCTTCTTTTTTTGACTGTTCCATTTTTTGTTTTGATATTTAATGATTAAAGAATAAGTTTATAATTGTAGGTTATACCCCTCAGTATTTTAACAAAAAATCTTTAATAATAAGAATAAGTCAAAGATGAAAACTATTCTTAAGGGAAATGTTACACAACTTTTTTAATAAATTACATGATTCACACATTTTGGATAAGTAATAAGTACAATTTTCATAGAAATTCAATATCATTTCGATAGAGTATCTCATTAGATATATTTTGATTGCGAATGATGACTATTTTATACCCCTTTCCTATCAAGTCATTGATTTGTCCGCTTGTTGGCAAATAGGGATAGGCAGCCGTAATATTGTTATAAAACATGGCTTCGATGTAAAAAGGCGTATTAAAAATAACGGCTTTTCCATCCGTAGGAAGCTGTGTTTTCCAATTTTTTACGATAGTAGCCGTTTGCGTTTCTTCTAATTTCGGATCGAAAGGTTTAATACGTTCATAACTGTATCTTATTGCCAATACAATAATAGATATTAAAATAAGCTGATTTAACCAACTGACTATCCATATTTTATCTTTGAAATACCACCAAAACATGGCGACAAGCGTAAATATGGCAGGGGCGATGAAAAGGGGATAAGCCACCATTTTGGTAGCTACGGATGAGAAAAAAAGATATGGTAATCCTATCCAAACGGCTAATGCCCACAATTTTTTGTCAAAACGATTTTTATACATTAAAAATATAAACCAAGCCATGACGACATAAATCAATTCATTCCAAATCCGAGTAGCCCAATAAAAATGAGTTAAAAAAGTACCATCGTGTCCTTCAACTACATGCGTTAAGTGCAAAAAATTGAAATGACTTTCCCAATTGGCTTCGTTTGGAAAGGTCTGAAAAATGTAAATCTGCCAAGGCAAAGCGACGACAGAGGCAACAAAAGTGATAATCATTGTATTAAAAACCGTCTTTTTGCCCCCCTCAGTATCATAGGTCAAAAGAATAAAAATAGGCAGAACAATAAGCGCAGGTAAATATTTAGACAATAAAGCACAACCCACCCACACGCCAATAAGCACGAGATTTAGAAGGTTTTTCTTTCTTAAAAACAGTAAAATCCAAAAAATAGCGAGTTCGATGAAGAAGAAAAAAGTATTGTCAATGTGATCCGTAGCTTCACGTCCAGTCGCTATTTCAATAACTAAACCATTGATAGATTGAAAAAAAGCTGCCAATAAACCCGTTTTTGTATTACTGAAAAATGTCGCAATGTGAAATGTTAGATAAATACCTATTAGAGACAAAATGAGCGACGGCAAACGCACGGCAAATTCCGTCATTCCAAACAATTTGATACTACCTGCCATCAACCATAGTGCCATAGGCTGTTTGTGAAGCCAAACGTGGCTAAGCGTCCATTGCCGAAAGTCATAAGGTAAAACCGGCGTTTTAAACAGCAACGGAACAAAAGGATTGTCTGCTAAATGCTTAGCAACGAGGGCATGGTAGCGTTCATCCCATTCATGTAAGAAGCCATCAGACATACACCACCCCCTCAGTATCAAGCCACCTAAAACAATGAAAAACAAGGCTTTATCAATTACATTATTTCTATAAAAGCGATAAGAAACAACGAAAGATATGGTTGCTGCAACGATGAGTGCTATGCCTTTTGTGTAAATCATGGTATTGTTTGTTTTTTGTAAACACGGACATAATCAATTTCATAAGTGCTTGGAAAAGGCGTTCGCCGATTGGGTTTTCCTGCTGCACCGCCTAAACCCATACCGAGAATTAAGTGCATAGGATTTTTAGGTACATGTTGATTTATCTCTTGAAAAAGCTCGTTATTTAGGTAAATTCTCAAAAAACTATCCGTCCATTCGAGTCCAAAAACATTGAAGGAATCGGCTAAATCGAATGTTTTACGGTCTTTATCTTTAAGATTAATCTGCCGCCAATCATGAACTATTGCGTTTTTTGTTGAATCCCAATAATAATTTGAGACACTTACTTTTGAGGTTTGATTACCATACGTTTCCAGCACATCTACTTCTTGATACGTGTCATCAAAACCGTCATGAAACCAAAAGGCGGGCCAAAAACCTTTGCCGCGCGGTATGCGCACAGCGACTTCGACATAAGAATTTTTCTCAATTTTTCGGGAAGCATACACCAATCCGCCTGTATATTCAAAGTTTTTATACCGCTCTTTTTTAACTGTAATCAATAATTTACCATCTTTAATACATACATTATCAAGGCGTTGCGTAAAATAAGCCGACTCCCCTTTTCGCTCACAGTCTTGTATCCACCAATGCGCATAGTCAATAGAATCAATATCAAACTCATCATGCCACAGCAATACCCAACCATCTTTTTCTATGGGATTAAGGGGCATTTCCTCAGCAACCATAATCGTAGCCCTCGTTTTTTGCGCCCAAACAGCACCCCTCAGTAAAACCGACAAAATGAACAGCAAAAAGATGATTTTTTTCATAAATCTAAAGTTTTGACAAAGAAAAAAAGAAGTACCGATGAACAGCACTTCTTTTTGAAAGAAAATAAAAAACAAGCTCGTTTACTTCACATAATTCTTTCCATCTGATGTCAGTACCATGAAATCAATACCTGCCACGGTTCTAAAATATTTTAAAATCGCATTCAGTTGCTCTTTTGTACCCGTTTGCCGGAAGATAAAACGGCGAACCGTTGGCTTTGGCGTTATGAATTTTGATGCAATACCGATGTCCGTACCCGTGTAGTTGAAATACCCGTAATCACCTGCGGACATACTGAGGGGTATCGTGATGGTTTTCAAACTGTCAATCATTTGGGCATACCGCGCGTCTTGCCCATTGTCGGTGGCAATAAAACCCCAAATTGCACCTTGCGGCACACGCAGTATCTCCTTTTTAGGCATCGAAATACCATTTTCCTTTTTCATCTCAAACACATAACGGCTGTCTTCAACGTGTAAGGTGCCATCATTAATAATGACATCTTTCAGTGTCAATCGAAACGGAATATCGCTTTTTTTCAAGACGGATAGGTCAATCGTATCGCGGGCAGGTTCTGCAAAACCATTGCAGGTCAATGGATAAGCGAGGCTATTGATGGATACTGTCAATTGATTGTTAAGCGCATTCGTCGCATAATTTATGCGCGTGCCGCCACATTCTTGATTTTGAATAGTCGCCAGGCGTAATTGAAGCGAGGGCCCCCATTCATTTAATTTTTCCCAAGGAATGATTTCAAATTCCTTGTCAACGGCGATAATGGTCTCTTTGTCACCTAAGTTTTTACGGCAACTGATTGTGAGCAAAAAACCGACCATGAGGATAAATATTGGTGTCAATCTTTGATTCATACATTCTCTTTTTTTAGTTATCGGTAAAACGATTCGGTTGGGGGTTTGCTGCCTGAGTTGGGAAAATGGTTATTGGAGGTTGGTTATTGGGGATTGGGGATTGGTTATTGGGGATTGGGGAATCGGCTATTTGTATATAACTAATTCACGAATAACCAATTTACCAATAACCAATCCCCAATAACCAATAACCATTTCATTACTGAGTATAACGAATTTTCACAAAAAACTTTTCATCTTTTGCACCCAGCATCTTAGCTACTGAGGGGGCAACGATGACAACTGTTTCAGAACCGTAAGCGTACTCTGGAATTTTACCAATGACTTTAGCAAAAACAGTTCTATAGGACATGGTACTCGTGACGGCTATGATAGAACCCACCGCAGCCGTGCGGTGTAAGCAATACAAGTCCGTTTTTGTATTGCCTTTGGCATTCCAACAGGCGGCGCCGCGCTCTTCAACAGATTTTTTTTGTTTTTCAAAATAAGCACTGAGCATCTTAGAACGGACATCAATCGAGCCTCTTCTGGCATTGCGTACTTCGTCAGATACTCCTTCCAAACTCATCCACCCAATTTGCAGAATTTGCCCAGGTCTGATATTCGTATTTAGCAAATTGTTCCATTGAATAACACTGTCAACGGGCATGTGGAACATGGTTCGTGCAATTTTAAATAAATTATCGCCTTTTTTGACCTTAAACATAATTGGTGCATATTCCCATTTCTTAAAATCATTCCCTTTAAAACGTTTTATGGCAGCATTCGGAATAGGCACGCGGATAATTTGACCAATACCTACAACACTGCTTTTCAACTTGGGGTTGTAAGGATATAACTCTTCTTCGTTGAGTCCGTAAAAACGGGCAAGAGAGTACAAGGTCTGATTGGGTGCGATGTGATGTTCAAAGATTTTTTCACCCCGCGTCTCGTCGAGGGTGATAAAAAGCGTATCTTTCGCCGTCAAATACGTTATTGGCTGCCCTATTGCAGACCATAAAGTTGTTTTCACTAAAAAAAGTAAGACAATACTGAGGGGTATGAAAAAACGGCGGTTTGTGAAAAAAGAAGAATAATGTATAGTGTACATAGTAAAGAAGTAAAATTAAGTTGATTAAAAAAAATTTATAATTATTTGGAAATTAACTTTTTGCAAAAAAAACACTGCATCGGACAAAATTAGGGCTTCGTTTCTTTTTTTCAAAAGAATCTATGATGTTGATTGATTTTTTTTAAAATTATCACATATTTATTTAAAGTCCATATTTAGAAATTCTCATAACAATTAACAAAAAACGTCCTATTGAAAGTTCTCGGTATCATACCCGCTCGGTATAGTTCTACCCGTTTTCCGGGTAAGCCTTTGGTCGTTATCAAGGGTAAAAGCATGATTCAACGTGTTTATGAACAAGCCAAACAAGCTAAAAGTCTTGCTCATGTCGTCGTGGCAACCGATGATGAACGTATTTTTGACCATGTCAAAAACTTCGGAGGTGATGTGATGATGTCGGCTGCCGAACATCAAAGCGGGACAGACCGTTGTGCAGAAGTGGCTACCATGATGAATTTAGATGTGATGACCAAATCCTCGGAACAAGCCCAAACTTTTGCTTTCGATGCCCCACGCATATTGCCTTTCAATGCGGTTGTGAATATTCAAGGCGATGAACCTTTTATTGACCCTGAACAGATTGAAAAAGTCATTGAAATACTGAGGGGGGGCATTTTCCAAATTGCAACATTAGCGAAAGTGCTTGATAATCAAGAAGATATAATGAATCCTAATATCGTTAAAGCGGTCTTTGCAGCTGATGGTCGTGCCTTGTATTTCAGCCGCAGCCCCATTCCGACCCTTCGGAATGTGCCACAAACAGTATGGGCAAGCAAGGGGGAAATCTATAAGCACATTGGTATATACGGCTATCGTATGCAAACTTTGCAAGAAATTGCCCGCCTTCCACCCAGTCGTTTAGAGCAATTAGAGTCACTCGAACAGCTGCGTTGGCTCGAAAATGGATATGTGATGGGCGTTGGTCAAACGGATTTAGAGACGATTGGTATTGATACGCCCGATGATTTATTGAAAATATAGATTAATGCAATAAGTAATGGACGATAATCATTCAGAAATTTTCGTAGGTAGCGTACAAATAGAGGTAAAAGATGAAACAAAAGGCATTTCGTTTCCCGTTTTAGTGCAATACCCCACCTATAAATCTTCCACCCCAACTCTTTTTGGACCTTATACTATGTATGTGAGTCCCGATGCAGATATAATTGTTGGGCAGTTTCCGCTTGCCATAATATCTCATGGTAATGGTGGCTCGCACCTGCTTTATCGAACTATAAGTACATATTTAGCAAAAAACGGTTATATAGTGGCAATGTTAGAGCATTACGGTAATAATCGAAATAATAATCAACTTGAAAATACAACTGAGAATCTCATACTTCGACCAAGGCATATCAGTTTAACAATTGATGAATTACTTTCTGAATATAGATTTGGGCAAAGTATCAAAACAAAAAAAATCGCAGTGATAGGACATTCAATGGGCAGCTATACTGCTTTGGCTTTGGCAGGTGGCATTCCGTGGACGAAAGAAGGAGAAAAAGTGGATGCTTCATCTGACGCAAGAGTAAAAGCGATTGTTTTACTTGCCCCAGGAACAGGTTGGTTTCTAAATTCTTTGGATGAAGTGACCATCCCGATTTTCATGATGACGGCTGAACATGACCCTATTACGCCTGCTTGGAATGCCCAAGTCCTGTTAAAAAGTGTTCCCGACCAATCGCAGGTTGAATGGCAAGAGATTAAAAATGCAGGACATTTTTCTTTTCTGAGTCCCTTTCCTGCTTCAATGAAAAATCCGAACTTTCTACCTTCAACTGACCCTGTAGGATTTGATAGAGATAAATTTCATAGTCAACTGCCCGTTGATATATTTAATTTCCTTAACCATAAACTAAATTAGTTTAAAATACTGACAGTCAAATATTTACAATCTAATAAAAAATGAATTTTTGTTCAAAATGTGGTCATAAAGTTCTATTTGGGGATATTCCTGACGACCATCGCCCTCGTTTTCATTGCCCCAATTGCCACACCATACACTACCAAAACCCGCGTGTGATAGTTGGTTGTATACCGATTTGGGAAGACAAGGTAATGCTGTGCAGACGGGGCATCGAACCGCAATTAGGCTTGTGGAATATTCCAGGCGGTTTTATGGAAAATGAAGAGACCGTCGAGGAGGGTGCCGCCCGAGAAATGTTTGAGGAAACGCATGGTCGTGTCCGCATCATTGGTTTGCAGTCTGTATTTACAGTCCTTCATGTCAATCAAGTACACCTTCATTTTTTAGCTGAAATGGTGGATTTGAATTATGCTTTAACCCCCGAAAGCACTGACATTCAATTATTTACAGAAGAAAATATACCATGGAAAGAAGTCGCCTTTGCTTCAAATTATTTTGCTTTAAAAAAATATTTTGATGATAGAAAACAAGGCGTACTACGAACACATAGAGGCAGTTTGGCTTTGGAAAAAGGTAAATGGGTGGTCAGTAACGAAGAATGGGAAGTAAAAAATTCAGATTACTAAGCCTTTCGACCCTAATTTATCATTTATCTTTTATCATTCATCATTAAAAATAATCGTCTAATCTAAAAAATAACGATGCAGATAGATAAGAATCTAATTTTGAAACTTGAAACTTTAGCACGCCTTGAATTAAGCGATGCAGAACGCAACAAACTACAAGGCAGTTTGAATGACATTTTGAAAATGGTTGAGAAACTCGATGAGTTGGATACTGAGGGGGTCGAACCTTTGGTCTATATCAACGAAGATGTGAATGTGCTGCGCGACGATGTTGTTAAAAATGAATTAAGCCGTGAAGAGGCTCTCTCGAATGCCCCCGCTCAAAACGGTGTGTTTTTCAAAGTACCAAAAGTAATTGATTTATAAAACTGGTTATTGGTTAATGGTTATTGGTTATTAGTTATTAGTTATTGGTTATTGGTAAATTGGTTAGTAACCAATAACTAATAACTAATAGCCAATAACCAATAACTAATAACCATTAACCATTAACCCATAACTACTCACCACCATGCAACTAATTATTTCGGTCAAAGACCTACGAAAAACTTACGTTATGGGTTCAGATACCATAAACGCGCTCAAATCCATTAGTTTAGACATTCATAAAAATGAGTATGTCGCTTTGATGGGACCTTCAGGCTCGGGCAAATCTACTTTGATGAATCTTTTGGGCTGCCTTGATACACCTTCAAGCGGCACATATATACTGAATGGCACAGATGTCAGTCAAATGAGCGATTCGGAATTGGCAGAGGTGCGAAATAAAGAAATTGGCTTCGTTTTTCAGACATTTAACCTGTTGCCACGTATGTCGAGCCTTGAAAACGTGGCATTACCGCTGGTATATGCGGGTATGAAAAGTACACAACGGATTGAAAAAGCTGAAAAAGCCATGGCTGCCGTAGGTCTAGGCGACCGCATGATGCACAAACCGAATGAGCTATCGGGTGGTCAAAGGCAACGTGTCGCCGTTGCGCGCGCACTCGTCAATAACCCCGCTATCATTTTAGCGGACGAACCGACAGGTAATTTGGACACTAAAACGTCTATTGAAATCATGGGTTTATTCCAAGAAATACATCAACAAGGCAATACGGTCATCATCGTCACTCATGAACCTGATATTGCCCTACATGCCCACCGCATCATTCGTCTGCGCGATGGTTTGATTGAATCCGATACAAAAAATGAGCATATTATAAGTGCTTTTGACCCCAATCACCCGTTTTTGGCAGCAAAAGAGGTTTTTTAATGAGTTAGGAGTTATGAGTTATGAGTTATGAGTTATGAATTATGAGTTATGAGTTATGAATTATGAGTTAACTCATAACTCATAATTCATAACTCATAACTGTTTTAACGTCTATTCAACGGCCTTCCTTCCTTGTCCGCGAACGCCTT
>JANOAU010000155.1:0-22843 GCA_031411275.1 Saprospiraceae bacterium
GGGCGACCCTTGCGGTCGCCCTCGTTCAATGAAATGAATTGAACAATAACGTTCTCACAATGAATGCATTTTTAAAAAAAATGACTTAACTAAAAATAATAAAAACAAAATTTGACACTAATTGATAAAAATAAAAGTCAAATTTAAACTTAATACTTGGTTTCGCCAAATCATTCACTTACTTTTGTGCTTAACAAATCCGTTTTATTATTTCAATCAATTAAATATCTAAGCATGGAACAAGTCACAGCAGTCGGCGCACCCCTCAGTAAAACACAAACAGCCATTGACAAAGAGCATCAATATGGCGCACATAACTATCATCCCTTGCCCGTTGTGTTGGAACGCGGTGAAGGCGTGTTTGTGTGGGACGTAGAAGGTAAGCGATACTTCGATTTCTTGTCGGCTTATTCTGCTGTCAATCAAGGACATTGCCACCCCCGTATTATAGAGGCTTTGAAGAAACAAGCGGAGACCTTGACCTTAACTTCACGGGCGTTTCACAGCAATTTATTGGGCGAATTTGAAGAATACATTACCAAACTCTTTGATTTTGATAAGGTTTTATTGATGAATTCAGGCGTTGAAGCCGTTGAGACCGCCATGAAATTAGTCCGCAAATGGGGTTATCAAGTCAAAGGCATTCCAGCAAACCAAGCAAAAATCGTGTTTGCCACAGGCAATTTTCATGGCAGAACACTGTCGGTTGTCTCTGCTTCCACTGACCCATCGAGCCGCACAGGGTTTGGGCCGTTTATGGACGGTTTGGAAATCGTTGAATACAATAATTTAGCCGCTTTGGAGCGTTTGTTGGCAACTGACCCACACATTGCAGGCTTTATCGTAGAGCCGATACAAGGCGAAGCAGGTGTACTTGTACCAGATAACAACTATCTCCCAGGCGTTGAACAGCTCTGCAAAGAGTACAATGTTCTTTTTGTTGCCGATGAAATACAAACAGGTATTGCCCGCACAGGGCGCATGTTGGCAACAGAAGGCGACGAACACATACGCCCCGTAAAACCTGATATTTTGATACTCGGCAAAGCCATGTCAGGCGGCGTGTTCCCTGTTTCAGCTGTCTTAGCAAACGATGAGATTATGTTGACCATCAAGCCGGGCGAACATGGATCGACGTATGGCGGCAATCCACTCGCTTGTGCGGTGGCTCAAGCTGCTTTACAAGTGGTTTTGGATGAAAATTTGGCAGAAAATGCCGATAAAATGGGTAAAATATTCCGTCAAGGGCTAAACGACATCGCTCAACGTATTCCTTTAATCACTTTAGTACGTGGTAGAGGTCTGTTGAATGCCATTGTTATTGATAGTCCAGCAGACTCTTCTTTGGCGTGGGATATTTGCTTAAAGTTCAGAGATAATGGTTTGTTGGCAAAGCCAACGCATGGCAATAAAATACGCCTCGCACCACCTTTGGTGATAACTGAAAGTCAAATACACGAGTGTTTGGCGATTATTGAGAAGTCGCTCGCTGCGTTTGTTTAATATTCACAACAACCTTCCGAAGGTTTCAAACCTTCGGAAGGTTGTCTTTATACCTATCCTTTATGCTCAACATCCACCAAATCCGACAAGATACACCCGCGTGTCAAAACCTCATTCACTTCAATAATGCAGGTGCCTCACTCAATTCCCAGCCCGTCATTCAAAAAATAAAGGATTACTTGGACGAAGAAGCCCAAGTAGGCGGCTATGAATTGGCGCGCATCCGTGCAAATGAGGTCAATGCCTTTTATACTGAAACCGCTCGTATGCTCAATGCCCAAGCGCATAATATCGCCTTTGCAACAAGCTGCACAGAAGCGTACAGCAAAGCCTTAGCATCTATGCAGTTCAAAAAAGGAGACATTATCCTCACTTCTGACGATGATTATGCTTCCAATCAATTGTGTTTTCTCTCTTTACAAGCCCGAGTCGGTGTCAAAATCATACGAGCCAAAAATTTGCCCAATGGCGACATTGATGTCGCAGATATTGAACACATCATCAAAACACAGCACCCCTCAGTCGTTGCCATCACACACATACCCACAAGCTCTGGCAAGGTGCAACCTGTGGCAGCTATTGGTCAACTCTGTCGGCAACACGATATTTGGTATCTCGTGGATGCTTGTCAATCCATCGGACAAATGCCCGTAGATGTGCAAGCTATTGGTTGTGATTTTTTGACCGCCACAGGGCGTAAGTTCCTCCGTGCGCCACGGGGTACAGGCTTTTTGTATGTATCGAACAAGGCTTTAGACGCCCGTTTAGCCCCTTTATTCTTCGACAATCACAGTGCCACATGGACCGGTGCCGATGATTATGAGGTACAAACCACTGCACAAAGGTTTGAACTTTATGAACGCTCAATTGCCACTGTTCTCGGCATTACAGAAGCCATTCGTTATGCCAATGCGCTTGGTTTGGACAATATTTATGCGTATAATCAAGACCTCATACAGTATTTCAGAGAAAAGATGCACAATACTGAGGGGGTCAAACTCTATGATGAAGGCTCTCATTTGTGCAATATCTTAACGTTTAGAAAAGAAAATACGGCTTTAGAAACTCTGCAAACGGCTTTGAACCATGCCAAAGTGAATTACTCTGTTGCTTTAAAGAAAATGGCGCAGATTGACTTTGCTCACAAAGGTATAGATTGGGCGTTGCGCTTTTCGCCACATTATTACAATACTAAAGAAGAGGTGGATAGGGTTGTTGAAGTCTTATGCAAACTCTAATTTCATAGATTTATCTTCATTCATTCCATCCAGCTAAAGCTGGAGGCAATGGATACAAGCTAAATCAATAGATACAAGCTAAATCAATAGATACAATCTAATGCAATGGATACAAGCTAAATCAATGGATACAAGCGAATGCAATGGATACCCTCTTACTTGTCTCCATTGCCTCCAGCTTTAGCTTGTATCCATTGCATTAGCTTGTCTTCATTGCCTCCAGCTTTAGCTGGATGGATAAAAGGGTTTTCTATTATTTATTTCCCATCCAGCTAAAGCTGGAGGCAATGGAGACAGGTTAGCGAGGCATAGGAATAAATAGTAACCAAAATCATAAAACCAATCCACATGTCAAAGACCATCAAACTCATCAAAAATCGCTCGGATATTGGCGCGGGTACACGCGGCGCAGACATGGGCATAGATGCCATAGAGATAGCTGCCATCAACCAAGGCAATAATTACTTTACGCAATTTGCCTACGAAGATGTCAAAACCCACAACGAATCCATCTACAACATGGTGCGCAACTCTTTTGCAAAACGGATAGAAGATGTGTACGAACAATGTACCCGCGTCAGTAAGTCTGTCAATAAAAGTTTAGAAGCCAACTACTTTCCAATCGTGTTGTCGGGTGACCACAGTTCAGCCTTGGGTACAATCAGTGGCGTTAAAGCCGCTTTTCCAGACAAAACCTTAGGTGTTGTGTGGATTGATGCACACGCTGACTTGCATTCGCCTTATACCTCGCCTTCGGGTAATGTGCATGGCATGCCTGTTGCCGCCGCTATTGCACAAGACAATATGGATTGCGCCATCAACGAAATCGGGCGAACGACTGAAAAGTTTTGGAATGCGATGAAAAACTTAGGTACTAAAGGACCAAAGGTGTTGCCACACAACGTTATCTATTTCGGCGTGCGTGACACCGAAGAACCAGAAGACCAACAGATGCACCGATTGGGTATGCGAAACTATAAAGTCGCCGAAGTGCGCTATCGCGGCTTAGAAACGTGTGTGGATGAAGCCTTGGAAAGCCTTTCGGATTGTGATATGATTTATATTTCTTTCGACGTGGACAGTATAGACTGCGATATGATTTCCTATGGCACCGGCACACCCGTGCCAAAAGGGTTTGATCCCTTTGAAATCATGTCCCTCATTAACTGCATCGTGCAATCGGGTAGAGTAGTGTGCCTTGAAATTGTAGAAGTCAATCCTTTATTGGACTTGAAAGGGAATAAAATGGCGGAAACAGCTTTTGAGGTCTTGGATAATGTGACGGGAACGCTGTTGGCGGTGTTGTCGAGAGGGTAAATACTGAGGGGTATATATTGAATCAAAACAGGAGAATATTTATTCGCAAAAAAGCTTCATTTATGTTGTTTTATGAAAATAAAGGCTATTTTTGTGTAATAAAATTTAGTAAACAACTGTTTGAATATCGAGAAAACAAAACTAAACTCACTATGACCGAAGAACAAGAACGCCGAAGGCGATGGATTTTCCAAGTTCTTGACCTTATAAACATTGAAAGGGAAGACTTTGATAAAAGGCTCACAAAAAAAGGTACTCAAGAATTGATTGATGAACTTCTGGATGAACTTTATAGTTTAATTCATACAAATCAAAAATAAAGATGAATCATAAATCCTTTTGGGAAAAATATATATCCATAGCTTCTGATGAAGAGTCAAAAGCATATTTGAAAACTTATTTGTTTTCACTGCCTCCTCTGGAAATGAAAAAATGGATATTGAGTGAGGCTCAATCTATTATTATGGACTTGAAAAAACAACTGTATGACCCCAATGTTGCTGAAACTTGGAAAACAACCTTGAAAGAACAACTTGAAACGGCTGTTCTGAATATTGAACATCTCTCAAACATAAGTCATACACGTAAAGCGGCTTGATATACCTGTTTTTAAGACATTCAAAGCTTAAAATCCGTTCAAACAACCTTGTGTTTGAACGGATTTTTGCTTTTATACTGAGGGGTCACTTCTTCAAGCGTATAACCTACTATTTCAAATACTTATCAAACCAATCAATATACCTATCGAAACGGTCTTTTTGAAAGTTCGGCATCGTCAAACCATGAAATTGACCGGGGTAAACAATCAATTGCCTCGGTATGCCCAAAGTGCGCAAGCCTTGATACATTTGTTCGCTGCCCACGGCGGGGACATTGAAGTCCTTTTCACCGACCATAAACAGCGTGGGCGTTTTTATTTTTTCTATTTGAAGGAACGAATAAGACAGTTTGAGGTATTTGTCCACGTTTTTACAAGGTGCGCCGAGTTCATTTTCGTATTGCAAGATGTATGGGTCAACCCCGTACAGGGACATAATAAGCGACACATCCGCACCACTGGCTGCCGCTTTGAATCGTGTGTCTGATACAATCGTATAATTGGTCAAAATGCCGCCATAACGCCATCCTCCGATTCAAAAGTTATCATAAAAGTGTAAAAATCTGCCACGCTAAAAGCACCCAACAAATGACCATGAATACCCAACTCACCCCTTTTAGGCTTGCAACAGATATGGACTTGAAAAACAATAATGCCGACAAGGAAAGTAAGACAATATCCAGCAAGGTAATCAACCGACCATTCCTTAGAAATGTGGGAAACTTCTGATAATATTCCGCTTGCACAACTTCAAAAGATTTTGAAGTGTCCATCGAAATACTAATCCGCCAATAAATATCAACGCTGACAATGGCTAAACAGATGACGGCGAGGATGAAATAGCTGAACGTTTTGTTTTTCATATTTAAAGATTTGAAAAAGGGATGTTGGAGAAGGTTTTAAATAACGGATAAGACCACAAAGTAAATAATCGTTCTCATATATTCAGTAGATCAGGCTTTCGTATAAAAACATCTATCATCTTGTAACGACAGGCATTTGAGCAAATATCTGGGCACATATAAACAGCGTAAAGAATAATAAAGAATGTTTCATTTAAAGTGGTTTTAAATGTGAAAAGGTAAAGTTAGAAATAAATAAACAAACAAGTTTCATGTAATTATTGATGTTTCCATTGCCTCCATACAGGTATTCATTGCCTCTATACAGGTATTCATTGCCTCCATACAGGTATTCATTGCCTCCATCTTTAGATGGAGGATAAAAAAAATCATATTTTATTCTCCATCTAAAGATGGAGGCAATGGAAACATACAACTCATAAATATTATTTTTATAAAAAAAAACAATCATGTCTCTTGACACGAATATAAAAATAATATATTTTTGTATCTCTTTACTTGAAAGGATATTCTTGGATACAAAATCAGGTAAGCTGCAATAAAAATTATTATTCATTTTTCAAAAAATTAGAAATGCATACAGAACTTTTAGCCAATCTGGTTACGGCAACGATTACCGCTGCCGATGAACAAAGTTTCGAAACCTTTTTAACACAAGCACGCGCTGTTTTTCCAAAACCGCCTGTTATGGATGACACCGCCTTCAAGTCTTTAGAGAAAATGGGTCCTGTGAAACGTGCCGAGTACGATGCCAAAATGCCCATCTTTAAAAAAAACAAACCGCCCCTTTCTGCCCCCCTCAGTATTGCGGAGGCTGAAAGGAAAATTGCCGTGGGTGATGCTGCCAAAAAAGCACATGCTTTGCTCTTAGATATGGCTGCCGACATGTTGCGGCTTACGGTCATTGCACACGCAGAAGGCTACAATATGTTGAAATGTTGTGAAGAAGACAACGACATCTTAGCGAGCCGTAGAGACGAAACGGCAATCGCTACCCGTAACGATATTCAAGCCATTGACAAGAAAAAATCAGCCACAATGGCTTCAGATAAAGCTAAAATTGAAGCGTTGGCGAACAAAAAAGTTGAAGAAAAACTAAAAAATGCGGCTTAACTAAGTTGTAAGTAATGATGAATGATAAATGATGAACGATGAATAATATAAGAGGTTGATTATCACATACTTGGGGTAAATATATTTCCCGTTTATTTCTGTTCATCTACTTATGCCATTTATAATTGGGTTTTAAATGTAAGTTGAACCTCTGTGTTTCTTTATTGAAGGAAAACACAGAGGTTTTTTTTATGTGCAGTTAATTCTACTTTGGCACTTTAGAATAGGCATCGGGGCGTAGCCCCACAACTTATTCTAAAGTGCCAAAGTAGTATTAGGAAGCCTCCAAGGCTGTCTAAGACTGTGAACACCCTTTTTTAGCGACTGCCGCTATACTTCAAAGTATGTTAGGACTTCTTTTTAGCGACTGCCGCTATACTTCAAAGTATGTTGCTACCTACTTTTAGCGACTGTCGCTGTACTTCAAAGTATGTTAGGACTTCTTTTTAGCGACTGTCGCTGTACTTCAAAGTATGTTGCTACCTACTTTTAGCGACTGTCGCTATACTTCAAAGTATGTTGCTACCTACTTTTAGCGACTGCTGATATACTTTAAAGTATGTTGCGACTCACTTTTAGCGACTGTCGACAGGGCAACCCTTGCGGTTGCCCTCTCCAAGCGTTTTATTTTTTCTTTAAACGATATTCGGGTATTTGGCTATCGGGTATGTATGTTTCATTTTTGGTTTCAAAACCTATTTTACTGATATTGATGCGGTAATTAGTTTGGTCATCGTGTGCTTTTATACGCAACTCAAAGTAGCCGTTGTCATCACTTATTACAGAAGCACCTTCCGCAGCTATCTTGACTTGAGGTAATACACTGCCTTCGCTGTCTTTCACCACGCCTTTAATGACTAAAACTTCTGTTGAAACGGGTTCTATTTTATTAAAAAGAAGTTTTGAAAAAGCTGTCCAGTTCGCTATAATCAAAAAAGCAAAGGCAATGGCAATACTTATGGATATAACACAACCTTTTTTAGATGCGTTCCCTCCGTTCAGGGAACTTTCAAAGTTCCCTGAACGTGCGTCGTCATTGTTCAGTTTATCAATCACTGCCAATAAAGCATTGTTAATTCTATTCAATTCAATATCTAATACGTTAGCGGCTTCTAAATTGCCTAAATGTTGCTTTTCATACTTTGAAAAACGGGCAGCGAGTAGATTCACTTCACTATGCAAATCCGCATCAGAAGCCGTGAGCCGCCGCAATTCAGCAATCACTTTAGCTGTTTTGCCATCAGCTATAAGGTTTCGGAGTGTTTGTTGCATGATAGGAATATTTTGAAAAACAAATATCTAAAAAACAATCCTAATAACAAAGCGTTCCGATAAACGCGGAAAGTTCTTATTTTTGCTGCAACACTTAAGTAATGAGTAATGATGAATGAGGCTGTCTCAAAAGGTTTGCACAGATTTTTTTTAGCCAAATTATTTTTTATCAGACGGCGTTTATGTTCGGGGAATTTTTGAAGCTGTGGATACCCCCATAACTTTTCAAACAGATATTAATAGGTGTGAAATGCTCTTTTCGCTTAAAATTATGCTCGAAAGAACATCTAACATCTTGAAACCACCGATTTTCAATCGGTGGATAAAAACAACGCCGTCCCCAACATCTATCTTCTTTTCAAAACATCACATACAATAGCGTTAGATGTGATGTTTTGAAAAGAAGATAGATGTGAGTCGGGGGAGTATGGCGACCCACCGATTGAAAATCGGTGGTTTCAAGATGTTAGATGCCGTTTCAAGTCCTTTTAAGGTCAAATTTTCATCAAAAAACGTATTATTAAACGCATTAAAAGTTATGGGGTATGCACAGCTTTTGAAGTTCCCCGAACATGATGTCCTCAACAATAGAATATTTTGAATTAAAAAATCCTGTTTTACCTTTTGAGACAGCCTCATTTATTCATCATTTATCATTTATCCATTCATCGTTCATCATAAAACCCTATTCACATGCGCGCTATTAATAAAAAAGAGGCTTATGACCTCTACGATAAACTCACTGAATTGGCTCATGCCTTAGCTGCCGCACAAGGTGTATCGCCAGAGACATGTACTGACCCTATTTGCCAACGTTGGCGCAGGCTCCGCAGTATTGACGAGATTGAAGACGATTATTTACTCATCTTGACAGAGGAAGACAGTCCGCTTTTTTTGCTCAACGAAAAGGGTATTGAAGATGATTTTATGAATGGCGGTATTATGACTGTTCCCGCCGAGGGTTTCAAAGACGTTTATCGAGACGACAAAATGCTCACGGTCGAATATACTGACGGGTGCATTGAGTATTATGAAGAACATCAAGAATTGAAAGATGTGTATAGCGCACATTCGACCAATCAGCTAACCGTTACGGTACCTTTTCCTAATTCTCAAAACTAATTATTTAATGGTGAATCTTTTAATGGTGAATGGCGAATATTCACCATTCGCCATTCACCATTCACCATTAAAAGATTCACCATTAAAACCATTACTTTATCAATCGTTTCTGCAAGTCTTCAAGCGATACGCCTTTTGTTTCAGGCATCATAAACCATACATAGAGGAGTTGCAAGACCATCATAAAGCTGAAAAAAGCGAATATCGGTGCGCCACCATAGGTTTTAGCGAAATAAGGGAAGCTGCTGGCGATGATGGCGGCAAAAACCCAGTGCGTCAAGCTGCCCCAGGCCATGCCCGAAGCCCGTACACTGTTTGGGAATATCTCTGAAATGAAAACCCATATCACTGCCCCTTGTCCGATGGCGTGAGAAGCGATGAACATGAAGATAAAATAGGTCGTCATGCCGTGTCCATTGGTGTAAAAAGCATACGCCACCAACGCCAAAGAGATGATATAACCGACTGAACCGATGTACATCAAAGTCTTGCGCCCTACACGGTCTATCAAATACCAACCTGCAATGGTGAAAACCAAATTGACCAAACCGATGCCCGCCGTGGACAACAAAGCACTCGATTGACCCAAGCCTGTCATCTCAAAAATGCGGGGTGCGAAGTAAATAATGGCATTGATACCCGATAATTGATTGAAAAAAGCAAACAAAAACGCCAACAGAATCGGTGTAGAAAACTTTGTAGAGAAAAAAGACTCTTGAACGCCTGTGTTGTCGCCTTGCTGTGACGCTTTTATTTCATTAACCGCTTTGTCCACATCAGGTTCAGTTATGGCTAATACCTTGCGAGCCGTCGCTTCATCGCCTTTGCGTGTGATGAGCCAACGCGGACTTTCAGGTGTAAAGAGAACCATCGCTGAAAATGCGAGTGAGGGCAATGCCACCACGCCCAACATCCACCGCCAATCGTTGTCACCACCGAAGCCATCGAATAAATAATTGGATACATAAGCGATGAGGATACCAAAAACGATATTGAACTGAAAAGAGATGCCCATACGCCCTCGATACTGAGGGGGGGCAATTTCTGAAATATAAACGGGTGCTACAACAGAAGAGGCGCCGATACTTAAACCGCCAATGAATCGGAAAACCATAAAAAGGTTGACATCTGTGGCTAAGGCTGCGCCCAATGCCGAAACAAAAAAGAGGATACCAATCCACAGCAAGGTCGCTCTACGCCCGAACATGTCTGCGGGAATGCCGCCAAAGGCTGCGCCAAAGATGGTACCATATAAAGCGGTGCCAACGGCAAAGCCTAATTTGATGTCGCTCAATCCCCAGAGTGCTTGAATGTCTTTTTCAGCCCCCGAAATAACGGCTGTATCTAAACCAAATAGGAAGCCGCCGAGTCCGACGGTAATAGACCAAACAATAAGTTTACTATTCATCTTTAATGACTTGTTGTTGCGTGAATGATTCGTTTTGTGATGCGTCTTTTATGTCGAGTAAAGTTGATAAAAAAGAGGAACAATGCGTTTTCCTTTCCTTATTTATTTATATTTTTTTTAAAAACAACCTTTAGCTACCTTTGTTACACACCTTAAACTCATTGACAATTATGAACGACAACGAAAAAGCCTATTACAGCGATGTGATCCTCATCGGCACAGGCATAATGAGTGCGACATTAGGCACTTTTCTAAAGAAATTAGAACCCGATTGGACGATGCGTATCTTTGAACGTATGGATAGGGTCGCCATGGAATCATCGGAGGCATGGAACAATGCGGGTACAGGACATTCTGCCTTTTGTGAACTCAATTATACACCTGAAAATTCGGATGGAAGCATCACTATCACCAAAGCTTTGAAGATTGCGGAGTCTTTTGAGGTGTCCAAAGAGTTTTGGGCAACATTGGTCACCCAAGAAATCATAGAGAAACCCGAAGATATTATCCGCCCCATACCGCATATCAGCTTTGTTTGGGGTAAAGAGGACTGTGATTTTTTGCTCAAACGCTATGCAGCCATGCGTTCCAATGCTTTATTTAGCAACATGGAGTATGCAACAGCCCCCTCAGTATTGAACGATTGGATGCCGTTGGTGATGACCGGTCGTGATAAGTCTGAACCTGTCGCAGGTACACGTATGGACATAGGTACTGATGTGAATTTTGGTACATTATCGCGCACTTTGATGCAATATTTGGAACGTGGCGAGACCGTTGAAGTGAATTTACACCATGAAGTAAAAGATATCAAACGCCGTTTCGACGGTCTCTGGGAGTTGTCTGTCAAGAATTTAGAAACGGGCGATATGTCTTATTATACCACAAAGTTTGTTTTTATCGGTGCAGGTGGTGGCTCATTGCCTTTGCTCGAAAAATCGGACATTCCTGAAGGGCATGGCTACGGTGGTTTTCCGATTAGCGGACAATGGTTGGTGTGTAACAAGCCCGAAATTATTGCACAACACCATGCAAAGGTGTATGGCAAAGCTAAAGTCGGTTCGCCGCCTATGTCTGTACCCCATCTCGATGCGCGTATGATTGATGGACAACCTGCTTTATTGTTCGGTCCTTTTGCTGGCTTCTCCACAAAGTTTCTGAAACATGGTTCTTATCTTGATTTGCCATTTTCTATTAAGTGGGGCAATATCATTCCTTTGGTTTCAGCAGGTATTCACAATATTCCGTTGACAAAATACCTTGTCGAGCAAGTCACACAATCGCCCGAAGACCGTTTGGAAGCTTTGCTAGAGTATTTCCCAAATGCTCAAATGGCAGATTGGAATCTCCAACAAGCGGGGCAACGTGTGCAAGTTATCAAAAAAGATGAAGAAGAAGGCGGTGTTTTAGAATTTGGGACAGAGGTGGTGTATGCACACGATGGCTCGTTGGCGACCTTGTTGGGTGCATCTCCAGGTGCTTCTACATCAGTTTCAATTATGCTTGATGTATTGTCAAAATGTTTCCCAGAAGCTGTGGCAACACCCAAATGGCAGAAGAAATTGACGAAATTGATTCCATCTTATGGTCAATCCATCGCTAAAGACGCTGAATTGTGTCGTAAAACAAGGGCAAGGACGAGTGAAATATTGAAATTGGTTTAGATTTGCGGTACTTTTCAAGCAGTTTAACATAAAATAATCATTTTGCATAAAGGAATAGTCATAAAATCAACGGGCAGTTGGTACAATGTACGGCGCGAAGACGACCCCTCAGTAGTGGTGGTCTGTCGTATCGTCGGCAAGTTTCGTTTGAACAATATGGTGCTGACCAATCCTGTTGCCGTAGGCGATGAAGTGGCATTTCAATTAGAAGGGGACGGTAATGGTGTGATTAACAAGATATTACCCCGTCGGAATTATGTCGCACGACAATCATCGCACCGCAAACACGAAGTCCATTTATTGGCATCGAATATAGACCAAGCGGTTTTGTTTTCAACGATTGTAGAACCCACTGTCAAATTGGGTTTCATTGACCGCTTTTTGTTGATGAACGAACCCCAAGATGTGCCTACGGTTATCGTTTTCAACAAAAGTGATTTGTTCAACGACGATGCGTGGGTCTATTTTGAAGAATTGAAAAATATCTATGAAAAAATCGGCTATACCGTCTTAGCGACTTCTGCTACTGAGGGGGTGGGTATGGAAGCCTTGCGCGATGTTTTGACAAACAAAACCTCACTCATAGGTGGTCAATCAGGTGTGGGCAAGTCCTCCGCCGTCAATGCCATTCAGCCGCACATGAATCTATTGACGGGCGACATCTCCGATTATTCAGGTAAAGGGCAACACACAACGACCTTTGCAGAAATGCACCCGCTTGATTTTGGCGGCTACTTGATTGACACACCTGGCATTAAGACATTGGCTTTCAATAACTTACAACCACTTGATGTCGTACATAATTTCAAAGAGTTTTTTGCTTTGTCCGACCAATGTAAATTTGGTGGCTCATGTACACACCGCAATGAACCCGCCTGTGCCGTCAAAGCTGCCTTAGAAGCCGGTGAAGTGAGTGAGTCTCGCTACGATAATTATGTAAAAATATTGGAAGAAGTGGAGGAGCAGAAGTATTGGCAACGGGATAAAGAGGTGTGAAATAAGCTGTTAATACTAAAAATAACTTTCTCCAACACTCCCTCAGTATTTCTATAAAAATAAACCCAATAAGCACATGATTCCTGAAATTCCAACAGTTAAAGCTTATACACGGCAAGGCAAAGCTTTAGTCGCTGCTTTGCGTGGTTTACTCCGTGGCGTTCATTTTTGGAAAGGAAAAACATGGCAGCAACCCCCTCTCTATTTTCACGAAGACCCGCGCCTGTTTACTAAAAGCGACTTACTGTTTTTTGCTTATAAATACTATTTCCGTCCAACCCTTGAAAGTGATGACAAAGAAGTCGTTGAAGACTTTTTTGAGCAGAACCCGCCCATTTTCACTACGAAAAGTAATATTACAAACGAAGTAACCCTCACCGCAGCAGGGGATTTGATGCCTTATGAATGGGTTCAAAAACGCTTTTGTCCGCACCTGTGGGATGATATCGCCGACGATTTTTTTAGTTCAGATTTGACATTTGCTAATTTAGAAACGCCTTTGGATATTTCAAAACCCGCCTCACTCGTACCAGAAGTGATGTTGTATGATATGAATTTTAACGCCGATGAAGAGATGTTTAAACTGTTTCAGGGCACAGGCGACAGGGGACAGGCGGCAGTAGGCAGACAGGGGGCAAATGACCGCGGTTTTGACGTACTCTCAACTGCTAATAATCACTCGCTCGATATGGGTGAAGCAGGTATTTATAAAACCATTGAGTATTTAGAGGATAAAAAAATTGCGTTTACAGGCACGGCACGCACGGCAGAGGAACGGTTGAACTTTCCAATCATAGAAAAAAATGGAATAAAAATAGCTTTCATCGCTTATACGTTTTCGATGAATCAACATTCAAATCCTATTGATAAACCATTCTTAGTCAATCATTTAGAAGTTAATCAGCCAGATATTGATTTGTCGCCACTTAAAAACGATGTGGCGTTGGCACGTCAGCGAGGCGCCGATTTTACCCTATTGAGTTTGCATTTCAGCAATGCGTATCAAGCCTATCCGAATGCACACATCGTCCGAAATGCACAACGTATTTTTGACGTATGTGGCGTTGATGTCATCCTCGGCGGTCATGCACACAATATACAACCGATGGCGCGTTATGATTTCATGTGTCCTTTTACGCAAAAACCTAAGGCGGGTTTAGTTCTGTTTGCCTTCAGTGATTTTATTGCTTATGATATTTTCAACGGTTGTCATTTGTCTGTTTATCTGAAGTTAAAAATCAGTAAAAATACTGAGGGGGTAACCTTTCTAAGCCATGTTGAAGCTGTTCCTGTGTATGCGTGCGGCGTTTATCACAACAAAAACAAGCGGAATTTAAGGCTTTTAGATGCTAAAAAATGGGTGTCTAACATCAAAAATGGCAATAGACCTGACTTCATGACCGATTGGAACGTCAAGGAATTGACGGCTTTGATGGCGTTTTATAAGGACTATTTTGGGAGAAATTTAGGGTGATACTGAGGGGTGCATTTTTGAAATAAATACACTAATTTTGTAAAAAAATAAAAACATCATGTCGGCAGTAATAAATAGTATTTCTTCTCAAACAACAGCTTTAAACCCTGTTCAATTACATCTTTTGAAAATGTTTTCAATGAAGATGTCAGAAATTGAATTGTCTGAACTCAAAGCCATGCTTGTCGCTTATTACGATGAAAAAATGAGCGACGAATTAGACGAAATTTGGGAAAAACGAGGTTTCTCTCAAAAAACAATGGATGATTTACTTGAAAATCACCCTAAACGGCTTACCTATAAATGAGAATTGTACTTGATACAAATTGCCTATTAGTCGCCTTGCCGCGTAAATCAGAGTCTCGGTGGCTTTATGAAGCAATCAGAGACGGTATAATTGAACTTGCAGTAACTGAGGATATTTTAAAAGAATATGAAGAGCAAATGGGCGATTTTTATTCACCTAATGTCGGTTCGAATACACTGAAAATTTTTGCTAACCTTTCTAATATTATACCAATTAACGTCTTTTATTACTGGCAATTAATTGAAGTGGATAAAGACGATAATAAATTTGTGGATTGTGCTGTAGCAAGTCAAGCAAACTTTGTCATAACACATGACCGTCATTTCAATATCCTAAAAACAATTGAATTCCCATTAGTAAAATGCTTGACAATTGCAGAGTTTAAAATGGTTTTTGATGAAATTCTATCAAAATAGAGACAGTTAAACCTTTCTCTACACCTGTTAGAATCTAAAAGAATTAAGCGGTTGCATGACTTTTATAATAGGCATTTTGGTAGAAACGTAGCATAAGACCGCCCTTTTATTCCTACCTTTGCGGCAAATTTTAAAAATAGACAAATGACTTTTGAAGATTTAGGTCTCAATAAACCTTTATTAGATGCCTTGAACGATATGGGATATTCAGAACCCACAACGATTCAAGCCAAAGCTTTTTCGGTGATGATGTCGGGCAGTGATGTGATTGGCATAGCGCAAACAGGTACAGGCAAAACACTCGCGTACTTGTTGCCGTGCTTGCAACAATGGCGTTTTTCAAAAAATAAAACCTTTGAACCGACTATTTTGATACTCGTACCGACACGTGAACTCGTTGTTCAAGTGGTTGAAGAAACGGAAAAGTTAATTAAATACATGGATTTGACCGTTGGAGGCATCTATGGTGGCTCGAATATCAACAGTCAAGTAACGCTCATTCGCGGTGGTTTGGATATATTGGTGGCAACGCCAGGACGTTTGTTAGATTTAGTCGGGAAAGGTGAACTGCGATTGAAACACGTGCGGAAACTCATTATTGATGAAGTCGATGAAATGTTAGATATGGGCTTTAGGTTTCAACTCGTGCGTATTTTTGATACTTTAACGAAGCGACAAAACCTCATGTTTTCGGCAACGATGACGGAAAAAGTAGAGGAATTGATCAATGATTTTTTCAACTCACCTATCACAGTAGAAGCCGCGCCAACAGGTACGCCGCTTGAAAAAATTGAGCAATCTGCTTATTATGTGCCGAATTTCAATACAAAAGTCAATTTTTTGAGGCATTTGCTGACACAACTGCTGCCTCAATCCAAAGGCTTTGTGATTGAAGAAATACCTACTACTGACCCAACAAAAATCCTTGTTTTTTCAGAAACTAAAAAATTAGCGGATAAACTATTTGATGCCATTGAAGCGGATTTCCCAGGTCATATCGGTGTCGTCCACGCCAACAAAGCACAAGCCAAACGATTTGAGACGGTCAGAGGTTTTGATCAAGGTGACTTTCGTGTTTTGATAGCAACGGATTTAATTGCCAGAGGTTTAGATATAACAGAAATTACCCACGTTATAAATATGGATACGCCCGACGTGCCTGAAAACTATATGCACCGCATCGGACGAACAGGCCGTGCGGACAAAACAGGCATTGCCATCACGTTCATCACAGAAGAAGAGAAAGAATACCAAGAGGCGATAGAGGAATTAATGAATGTCAAAATTCCGATGCTGCCGTTGCCAGAAGAAGTCATAATTTCAGACGTATTGATAGATGAAGAATTGCCACAATACCGCATGAAATCGCCTGTCCTAAAATTGCCTAAAAAAGATGAGACCAATGCCGCTTTCCACGAAAAATCGGCAAAAAACAAGAAAGTGAACAATAAAATTAGGCGTAAACAAGCCATGCACATAAAATATGGTAAGCCGCAAACTAAAGGCGCAAAGGTGAAAAAGAAAAGATAAAACATACTTCTTTCAATTTTCAGACCCCCTCAGTATATTTGCCAAAAATGATTGAAAAATGAGCGAAAACAAGCAAGCATACATCAGCCACGTTCACTTGAAAGGCTATAAAAGTATCCGCGATATGGAAGTTGCCCTATTGCCCGGGTTGAATATTATTATTGGACCGAATGGGAGTGGGAAGACGAATTTTTTGGAGTTTTTGAGAAGTGTTATTAGTCGAGACTTTTTAAAATTAGGTAATTTTGAATCAAAATTAGAAACAATAATTGGCGAAAAATACTACTGGAAAAAAGTTAAAGAAGGAGATATAGTTTCAATTGAAGCCAAAGGAAAAAGAATGCTTAGTAAGCAATTAAGTTCAAAATTATTGGTTGAGGGAACGTTATCAATAAATAAAACAGTAATTGATTCAATAAGAATAACAATAGAAGATGGAAAAATTTTTACAATCGTTAATCCTAAAGAATACTACAAACATTTTTCTGTCTGTAGTTTTGTTGAACACAGTTTCCCAAATGATATGCAAAGTATTACCAAACCAGCAAGAATTGAATTTGATTTAGAGCTTGAAGGGCAATTACAAAATATAAGTGGCAAATTTGATTTCAAAAGCGACTATTTTTTTGTTAGTTTATTTCAACAACATTGGACTATTTCCATAGAAGCACCTGAAGATGTTGTAAAAATTAACCCTCAAATACAAGAAGCACTAAAAAAATATACACCAATTGAAGATTTAAGATTAAACTCAAAAAATTTCATTATTTCTAGAACAGAAGATTTAAATGAAGTTTCTCACTATACAATTGAAAATATTCTAACAGAATTTAAAGTAAACGGAAATTGGCTCAAATGGAATCAACTTTCTGATGGCACAAAGAGAATGTTTTATATAATTAGTAAAATTATTTACGAGACTATCTCAGTTAATTGTGAGTTAATTTTACTCGAAGAACCCGAACTCGGCATCCATCCTCATCAACTTAATAAATTAATGGATTTTTTCAGAGAACAAAGTCAACACAAACAAATTATCATCACAACCCATTCTCCACAAGTGCTAAACGAATTGCGAGATAATGAATTGGATCGCATTAATATTTGTACTTTTCAAGGTGATAAAGGTACTCAAATGGAGCATTTAACCAAAGAAGACCAAAAGTATGCCTTAGAATATATGCAAACTGAAGGACTGACATTAAGTGATTATTGGGTTCATTCAGGATTTAAACAAGAGGAGGGCATGATATGAAAAAACGGATTGGGATTATTGGAGACGACTATAAAGATGATTCTTTGCCTTATAAAATCTTATTGTCAAAAAAATTTGATGCTAAAGAAGCCGAATTTATACCCTTACTAAATGGGATAAAAGGCAATAATTATAAAAAAATATGCCGTGCTTTGCCTATTGAAGTCCGTAAATATTCATTAGATTATGTCATTTGTTCGTCTGACCTTGATACAACAAAAGAAGACACTTTGGCAATAAAAAATAAAGAAGAACAATGGTTTAATCCTATCAATACTTCGATAGACAAAAAAGGCTTGTTTTTTCTCGTCATATCTGAATTAGAAGCCTTAATTTTAGCTGATATAAATACATTTAACCGCCTTTATAATGTATCAATCAATTTTGGTCGAAAAGACCCTATGATGCAATCCAGTCCCAAAGAATTGCTTAAAAACAAAACCGCTTTACCTAAAAAATATCACGAAACTCATGCTGTTTCCATTTTTTCAGAACTAAATTTTGATACTGTTTATCAGAATCATTTAGGCTTTCAAAATTTTATTGAACAACTTGAAGCCATTTTGAAAAAATCAAAAAAGAAATAATCACCCCCTCAGTATAAACCGCTCAAAATGACTCAAAACGACCTTTTTCAACAGATTTTAGCGAAAAAATCATACCTCTGCATTGGTCTTGATACCGATGTGGACAAAATTCCAAAGCATTTGCTTGAAACGGAAGACCCTATTTTCGAATTCAATAAAGCCATTATTGATGCAACACGTGACCTCTGCGTTGCCTACAAACCCAATTTGGCGTTTTATGAAGCACAAGGATTGAAAGGTTGGGCAGCATTGGAAAAAACCGTCAAATATATTGGTAATCAACATTTTACGATTGCAGATGCTAAACGCGGTGACATTGGGAATACGTCTCGGATGTACGCTAAGGCGTTCTTTGAAAACATGGATTTCGATTCTGTAACCGTGGCACCGTATATGGGCGAGGACTCCGTTAAACCTTTTTTGGAGTTTGAAGGAAAATGGGTCATTCTGTTGGCTTTGACTTCAAATGTGGGTTCATTGGATTTTCAATTTAACCATGATTTGTTCAAAAGCGTCTTGAAAACAGCACAAACTTGGGGGACACCTGCCAATTTGATGTTCGTCATCGGCGCAACGTATCCAGAACGTTTTTTAGAAATTCGTCGCTTAGCACCCCATAATTTTTTCCTCGTACCCGGCATTGGCGCACAAGGTGGTGATTTGACTAAAGTATCGGAATATGGTATGAATGATCAGTGTGGTTTGCTCATCAATTCGAGTCGTGAGATTATATATGCCAGCAACGGTTTGGATTTTGCAGAAAAAGCACGGGCGGCGGCTTTGAAGACCCAACAAATAATGGCTGAATTCTTGGAAAAGCGATTTTAAATTTTGTGCCTCGTATTTTTATTAAATTTATTTTGTTCAGAGCAAAATTTAACTTTTTAAAGCCATTGATTTTGCTAATTTTGCGGTGCTAAATAACAGTAACCTTAAAATTCACCCACAAAGGTTCATCTTGTCTTTCGATAAACAATTGATTATCAAAGACATTTTTTGTATCATTTATTTTTAACGTTGAACCACTTAATATTAAACATTTTGGCACTTATTAAATCTATTTCAGGTATTAGAGGAACCATTGGAGGCAGCTACGGTACGAACTTAACGCCACAAGACATCGTTGAATCAACAGCCGCTTTTGGAACTTGGGTTTTGAATCGCAAGTTAGCAAAGCGTGCTAAAATTGTTATTGGACGCGATGCGCGTATTTCTGGCACTATCGTTAATGGTTTGGTCGTCAATACACTCCTTGCTTTGGGGATTGACGTGGTGGATTTAGGTCTTTCTACGACCCCGACAGTCGAAATAGCAGTGTCGGATGAAAAAGCAGATGCCGGTATTATCTTGACGGCAAGCCACAACCCCAAAGAATGGAATGCGCTCAAATTGCTCAACAATCAAGGTGAATTTATATCTGCGGCAGATGGACAAGACGTATTATCATTGATTGAAAAAGGCGGTATTCGTTATGCAGACGTTGAACATTTAGGTAATTATCGGATAGACAATTCCTATATTCAAAAACATATTGACAAAATATTTGCTCTTGAACTTGTTGATAAAGAATTAGTTGCCTCTAAAAATTTTCGTATCGTTGTAGATCCTGTTAACTCCACGGGTGCTATATCAATCGTACCACTTCTTGAGCAAATGGGTTGTACCGTCTTTGTGATTAATGGCGAGATGAATGGCAATTTTGCCCACAATCCTGAACCACTTCCAGAAAACCTAAACGACCTCGCAAGAGAAATTGGGAATAAAAAAGCGCATCTCGGCATTTCTGTTGACCCCGATGTTGACCGTTTGGCTTTTGTTCGTGAAGACGGTGAAATGTTCGGTGAGGAATATACTTTGGTCGCTATTGCCGATTATATTCTCCAAAATACTGAGGGGGGCGGCAATACGGTTTCTAATCTAAGTTCAACAAAAGCATTACGTGATGTCACTGAAAAACATGGAGGGCAATATGCTGCCGCCGCCGTAGGTGAGGTCAATGTTGTAACAAAAATGAAGGAAATAAATGCCATCATCGGTGGTGAAGGCAATGGCGGTGTCATTTATCCCGCTTTGCACTATGGTCGTGATGCACTCGTAGGCGTGGCGTTAATGCTGACTTCTTTAGCAAAATTTGGAAAACCTTTATCTTTCTTGAAAAAACGCTTTCCAGAATACGAAATTGCGAAGAAAAAACTCGATTTGCCATCGCATGTGAATGTGGATGACATCATCAACAACCTCGATGATAAATACAAACTCATGAAAAGTTGCAAACGCGACCGAACGGACGGTTTGAAACTCGAATTTAACGATGGTAATTGGATTCATTTACGTAAATCGAATACAGAACCCATCATTCGTATTTATTCCGAAAGCACTTCTTCCGTTGTCGCTGATAATTTGATTCAAAAAATCAACCGTGATATTTATGAGATTTTGAATGCTGAAAAAGCTTGAGTCGTAGCTTTTAACGACACATACAGAATATAATAGACATGAGACATCCCGAATTTTGTAACAACGGAATTCGGGATTCTTTTTTGTTTAAAAATCAAAAATCCGTTAGGATTCACACGTTTGTAAGGCTAAATAGTGCGAATCCTAACAGATTCGTAAAAATTGTTCGCTCATTTTAATCTACAAACGTGTAAATCCTAACGAATTTAGACTGTTATGAAATTCGGAATGTCTCATGTTTTGAAAAGATGATACATGAAGGAGAGAGTGTCACGTAAACCCCCTCGTTGAAACGACAGGTTACAAGATGATAGATGTTCCTATTGTTCATAGCAATCTTCAATGTCGGTATCAAATTCATGTTTGATTCAGATTTTGATGTGACAATTATTAAGGCTATGTCTGCTTTCTTTGAGGCTATGTCTGCTTTCTTTGAGGTTATGTCTGCTTTCTTTGAGGCTATGTCTGCTTTCTTTGAGGCTATATCTGCTTTCTTTGAGATTATGTCTGCTTTCTTAAAGGCTATGTCTGCTTTCTTTGAGGCTATGTCTGCTTTCTTTGAGGCTATGTCTGCTTTCTTTGAGGCTATGTCTGCTTTCTTTGAGGCTATGTCTGCTTTCTTTGAGGCTATGTCTACTTTCTTAAAGGCTATGTCTGCTTTCTTAAAAGCTATGTCTGCTTGATTTGAGACAAGCTTTTCTTCCTATTACATCATACTTTTTGTACCGTAATCACCACCGATTTTGAAGTCGGTGTATGACTTTTATCCGCAAAAGAATCAATCGGAATCAAGGTATTGGCTTCTGGAAAATACGTTGCCACATCGCCTTGCGGAATATCAAAAGGCACGACGATAAACCGTTTTGCTTCACGCCGCACACCATTATAGTCTCCGAATAAATCAACAACATCGCCCGCTTTAACCCCCTCAGTATTCATGTCTTTTTCATTCATAAAAACCACACGTCGCTCGTTGAAAACCCCTCGATAACGGTCATCCAATCCATAAATCGTTGTGTTGAATTGGTCGTGGCTGCGAATCGTCATCATCATATATTCGCCTTTTTTTAGAGACCATTTTGCAGGTGCGTTAATGGTAAATAGGGCTTTACCTATATCCGTTTTAAAGTCTTGCTCTCGTGAGCTATTAGGCAAATAAAAGCCTTCAGGGTGGCGCACTTTATTGTTGAAATCCACGAAATCAGGAATGACTTTTTCAATCAAATCACGGATTAAATCATAGTTTCCAAGCAATTCAGCCCATTTTATCCTTGATTTTTGCCCTAAAGTAGCTTGCCCTAAATGGCAAACAATAGCCGTTTCGCTCATCAAATCCTTGCCGCAAGGTTCTAAAATACCCTTTGACATCTGTACCACACCCATTGAGTTTTCACACGTGACAAATTGCTCCACACCCACTTGTCTGTCTATTTCAGTACGTCCTAAACAGGGCAAAATAAGTGCCGTTTTGCCATGAATCAAATGGCTGCGATTGAGTTTTGTCGAAACATGCACCGTCAAGCTGCACCGCCGCATTGCCTCCGCCGTGAATTCTGTATCAGGCGTAGCCGACAAAAAATTGCCGCCGAGGGCAAAAAACACACTTGCTTTGCCGTCGTACATCGCTCGAATCGCCGAAACAACATCGTAACCATTTTTGCGCGGTGGCTCAAAGCCAATGACTTCTTTTAGTTTGTTCAAAAACTCAGCTGGTGGGCTTTCC
>JANOAU010000156.1:0-30876 GCA_031411275.1 Saprospiraceae bacterium
AGACTTAAATATTCAGATTGATTGCTTGATTCTGTTATCTTCCAAAAGAAAAATAACTTCATTACTCAATTATTCCTTTATCTTCACTTATTTAAAAGTATTTCCTGTTCTATCCCTAATGTCAATGAACTCTTCTAAAACTTTTATCAAGTATTCATCGCTACTTTTCGTTCACTTTGATACTCTTTAATCGTTTTTTATCTTTAAAACTACTCATTTGTAGTCTTTGTTTCTTAATGGGCTGCAAAGATACGAGCCTTTTTTATTTTCAAAAACTTTTGATAAAAAACTTTTACATTTTTTTTCAAACCGTTTTTATTTTACTCGTTTTTGCTTGATTTTTAACTGCCTTCCTTCGAAAGCGATGCAAAGATAGAACGTCATTTTCACCTGTGCAAGTCTTTTCTAAAAGTTTTTCAGAAAGTAATTTTTTTTCAAAAAGAATAACAAAATATTATTTCGCAATAGCCCCTAAATGTTACCGATTAGTTCAAGTTAAACTTAGTGTTGTAAGAACAGTATTGTCCGTTTCTATCACTTGACTGAATCAAATTTTTTTTAACATTTTTTAGAAATCAAAGAGCATGAAAAGCCTATTGATTTCAAAAGGATCTTAGCGGTAACGTAGTGCTTCAACTTCACTAATAGTCTTAGGCAGGGCTTTCCCTAATAAGCGAGACCCCTCAATAGTAATCACGAAATCTTCTTCTATTCTGATGCCGCTAAAGTCACGATAAGTTTCTAAAATATCATAATTAATAAAGTCCATGTACTTCCTCTCTCCTTTCCATTTGTCAATTAATGTCGGAATAATATATACGCCCGGTTCAACAGTCAACACAAAACCCGCCTCTAATGCTCGACCAAGCCGCAATGACTTCATCCCGAACTGCGTACTTTTTTTCAGCGTCTCTGTATAGCCCACATATTCTTCGCCTAGGTTTTCCATATCATGCACATCTAAACCCATCATGTGTCCCAAGCCGCATTGGAAAAACATAGCGTGAGCACCTGCGGCAACCGCTTCGACGGCATTACCACGCATGAGATTGACTGATTTTAGACCTTCAACCAATGTCTCACACGCCTTAATATATATGTCTCTGTAAAGTACACCCGGTTTTAGTAGACTGACCGCTATTTGGTGGGTATGCAAAACGATTTCATAAATCTCTTTTTGCTTGGTCGTAAATTTTTTACCGATAGGAAAAGTACAAGTCATGTCACCCGCATAGTGCATATCGTTTTCTGCACCCGCATCACAGAGTATCATTTGACCGTCTCGAATAGTATTACCATGATAATGATTGTGTAAAGTTTCGCCATTCACCGTTAATATAATTGGAAATGACAAACTACTCCCCTCAGTATAAGCGGCTTCTTGAACCTTCGCGGCAACTTCATATTCTTTCATGCCCGGTCGGGCGTATTGCATAGCAGCTAAGTGCATTTTGTTCGTTATCAAAACAGCTTTGTCTATTTCAATAATTTCTCGTGCTTCTTTATATGCCCGTTGATTGATGATGGCTTTTATCAAGGCAATGGATACTTGTGCAGAAAGGCGTTGCACAGGCATGTCCAACCATTGCGCTAATTTAATCTTATTATCAGCACGATAGGGTGGAATAAAATGAACTGTGCGCTTCAATGACAAGGCTTTTTTAATAAAACCCTCGAGGGCAGAATAAGGCTGTGTCTTTTGAACACCAACGTGTTGCGCCATTTCGTTTATGGATGGTAAAAGACCCGTCCAAACAACGTCATTAATGGTCAATTCAGTGCCGAAAATGACTTCATCGCCGCTTTCGGTATCAATAATAGCGGCTAAACCCGCTACATCTAAACCGAAGTAATACAAAAAGGTACTATCCTGACGAAACGGAAAAGTGTTGTCTCGATAATTCATCGGGCTTTCGTCATTGCCCATTAATAAAATGAGACCTGAACCCACCGTCTTTTTTAGGACGCTTCTGCGGTGAACATAAACGGATTTGTCAAACGTTCTGAAATGCATGGTTTTAGATTTTAGTTATCAATTGCCCATAAAGGACAAGAGAGGAAATTTGTGTTCCATATATATATATGTGTCGGAAAACTGAAGGTAGGGGTTTATGAGTCGTTGTCCAATTCCCCCCCTCAGTATTTTGGATAAATATTGTATAAAGCTATTTCGGACACTTGCTTGGATGCTGCCGTGTATCAAAAATATCAACAACAACAAGCGTTGTGCCTCTAACACGGTAAAAAAGCTGACGGTGTTTGTCAATATTCAAAAACTGTAAAGTTGGAGATGTTGGTGAAGTGCGTCCTCTCGTGGGGTGTTCTTTAATTTTATCAACTGTTCGATAAAAATTATCTACAAAATTAATAGCTGTTTGGTAGGAATATTCGGCTTCTAAATGTTCTGCAATTTCGCTAATGGCGCGCGTTGCAGCTTGGTTCATTTTTACGGTTTTAACCATCGGGCGTGTTGTTTTTTAGCTTCACTAATATCTAACAAGTTTTTTTCATCATAGCTTTCTTCTAACGATACCATCAATTGAGCTTCTTGTTCAGCCGTCAAAGCATAAGCTAATGAGTCAAATTCATCGTCTTTTGACTCAAATACTTCTGTCATTTTTTGATACAGTTTGCGAAGGACTGCCTCATCTCTTGTTTTGGTGATGAGTTCAAACATCGTAACTTTTAATTCAAGTGCATTCATTTCTGATATTTTTATTACAAAGATAAAATTTTGTTTCGTATTTTCAAATTAATACCCCCTCAGTATTCTCTTCTTCAAATGCTCTACTATCAACATTATTTTTCAAAACCTCAGTCATCCCAACCACATAAAATATTCTACCTTTGCCCCGTGGATACACTAACTCAACTCATAGAACGCTATCGGACTTCTCCGAAGGTTAAACAAATCGCAGAGATTTTACAACAAAACGATGCGCCTGCCCGCTTGCAACTTAACGGACTCATGGGCGCACAGGAATCGTTTGTACTGACGGGGGCGTATATGAATGCACCGCAGCCTTACCTTATTGTCGCTATTGACAAAGACGAAGCGGCTTATTTGCAAAATGATTTGCAGAATCTGTTGACGACTAAAACAATTCATTATTTGCCTGATTCTTTCAAAAGACCGACTTATTTTGAAGAAATCAACTCGAATAATGTCTTGCAACGCACTGAAGTTATCAATAAACTCGCACAATCAACGGCACATGGCGAAATCATCGTCACTTACCCCGAAGCTCTTTTTGAGAAAGTGGTAGCCCCTCAGTATTTAGAGGAAAAACGGATTTCTATTTCTGTCGGCGAAAACCTAGACGTTGATTTTATGTGCGAATTGATGATTGAATTTGGCTTTTTGCGCGTGGATTTTGTCTATTCGCCCGGTCAATTTTCAATTAGGGGTGGTATTGTGGATGTATATTCCTACGGAAATGAATATCCTTATCGCATTGAATTATTTGATGTGGAGGTAGAATCCATAAGGACGTTTGACCCAACGACGCAGTTATCGCAACAAAAAATACGCTCCGTCAATATTGTACCGAATATCAATACCCGTTTTGACCGTTCTCAAAAAACGTCTATTCTCTCCATTTTACCTCAAAATACAGTCATTTTCACTCATGATTTCCAAAACCTTATTGACCGTTTGCAAATATGTTTTGAAAAAGCAGAAGCCTTTGGCGAAAAACTGCGCTATGAAAGTGATGAAGAGGTCAAAGAGATTTTTAGAGACCGTGCGTTCATCCAACCACATGATGTCATTGATGATATAAAGACTTTAAGCCTCGTTTTACTGAGGGGGGGTAAAATTTCAGATTTAGGTATTCGGATTTCACAAAAAATTGAATTTAAAGCTAAAGCGCAACCTTCGTTTAATAAGAATTTTAATTTGTTGATTCATAATTTGCATGAAAATGAATCATCGAAACTGAAAAATTACTTGTTTACGGACAATGAAAAACAGATGCAACGACTGTTTTCTATTTTCCATGACTTAGGTGCAAAGACGAAAGTTGAGCCGATTTTGAAGGCGATACGTGACGGTTTTGTGGATTTAGAGTTGAATGTCGCTTGTTATACCGATCATCAGATTTTTGAACGATACCATCGCGCACGAACACGTCAAGGTTTTTCAAGGGAACAATCTTTGAATTTGCGGATGCTCAAAGAGTTGCAAGAAGGCGATTATGTGACGCATATTGACCACGGTGTAGGTAAGTTTTCGGGTTTGGAAAAGATAAATATCAATGGACAAATACAAGAAGCAGTGCGTTTGGTGTATTCTAACAATGACTTACTCTACGTTTCTATAAACTCTTTGCATAAAATCGCTCGTTTTGTTGGCAAAGATGGTACGCCGCCGAAACTCAATCGGTTGGGTTCTGACACTTGGCAGAATCTTAAAAAGGCAACTAAGAAGAAAGTAAAAGACATTGCTGCTGAACTTATTAAATTGTATGCGGCTCGAAAAGCGGCTGGTGGTTTTGCTTTTCCAAAGGACAATTATCTGCAAGATGAACTCGAAGCGTCGTTTATGTACGAAGACACACCCGATCAAGCTAAAGCGACAACTGATGTCAAAACCGATATGGAACGCTCGTACCCCATGGACAGATTGGTATGTGGTGATGTGGGTTTTGGTAAAACGGAAATAGCCATTCGGGCAGCATTTAAAGCTGTGACTTCTGGAAAACAAGTGGCTATACTCGTGCCGACGACGATTTTGGCGATGCAACACTTCAAAACATTCAGCGAAAGACTCGGTGAATTTGGCGCAACCGTGGATTATATCAATCGTTTTCGGTCAACAAAAGAGAAAAAAGAAGTTATGGAAGCCACGAAAGTAGGCAAAGTGGACGTATTGATTGGCACGCACGCCATTTTAAATAAAGACATGGCTTTCAAAGACTTAGGCTTGTTGGTGATTGACGAAGAACAAAAATTTGGTGTCGCTGCCAAAGAGCGTTTACGAAAATTCAAAGTCAATGTGGACACTTTGACCTTGACCGCAACGCCTATTCCACGCACATTGCAGTTCTCACTCATGGCGGCGAGGGATTTGTCCATCATCAGAACGCCGCCGCCGAATCGGCAACCGATACAGACGGAAGTAAGGGTATTCAACGATGAAGTGATTAAGGAAGCGATTTATAAGGAGGTTGGGCGTGGTGGACAAGTATTCTTTGTGCATAACCGCGTCTCATCACTGCCCGATATGGTCACTTTACTGAGGGGTCTTTGTCCCGATATTGACATCTCGATGGCGCATGGACAGATGCCTCCTGAAAAACTGGAAGAGACTTTGGTGGAATTTATTGACAGAAAACACGACGTTTTGGTGTGTACCAACATCATAGAAACGGGTCTCGACATTGCGAATGCGAATACGATTATGATTAATAATGCGGACAAGTTCGGTCTTTCGGATTTGCATCAATTGCGCGGACGTGTAGGTCGTTCCAATAAAAAAGCGTATTGTTATTTGTTCAGTCCCCCCCTCAGTGTTTTAACGCCCGAAGCCCGTTTGCGCTTGAAAACCTTAGAGGAGTTTACGGACTTAGGCGATGGATTCAATATCGCGATGCGCGACATGGATATTCGTGGTGCTGGTAATTTGTTAGGTGGCGAACAATCGGGTTTTATTGCAGATGTGGGCTACGAAACCTATCAAAAAATACTCGATGAAGCCATTATGGAGTTGAAACAAACAGACTTTAAAGAGTTGTTTAAAGAGGAAATGGATAAAAAAACGTCTTTTGTGAATGAGGTTTCGATAGACACCGACATCGAAATGCACATACCCGATGAGTACGTCTCGAATACGCAGGAACGCCTCAATCTTTATACGCAACTCGACGAAATTGAAAACGAAGCAGGCATCGAATCTTATGCCGCTATGATGACCGACCGTTTTGGCAAAATACCTGTTCAAGTCGAGGAACTGTTCGACGGTTTGCGCTTGCGCTGGGCAGCAAAAGAATTGAGTTTTGAGCGTATTGTCTTGAAAAACAATAAATTACAAGGCTTTTTTGTCGGCAATCCACAATCACCTTTTTATGAAACCAAGCAATTTCAACGTTTGATGAAATACGTGATGACGGAAGGTAAAAACAAACATATGTCGTTCAAACAATCGGCTAAACACTTTATTTTGATTAGAGAAAACGTCAAAACATTAAACGGGGCGCGGAATATTGTGGAGATACTGAGGGGTATCGCGCTGAATGAAAAAGTTCTGCAAAAACCTTAAAGAATATGTTAATGAGAAAATGTTGTTACTTTTAAGTGGTCAATAAATGAAAGCTCGTATTTTTATGCAAATACAACAAACATACATTGCAAATTAAAAAATGCCAAAAATGAGCGAATTAAAAAACATACAGAAAAACGACACATTATTCAATGAGATAGCACAACTTATAGAACAAAGTCAGCGACAAGTTGTCACCCAAGCCAACAGCACTTTAACCTTGCTTTTTTGGCAAATTGGTACCCGCATCAATAAAGAAATTTTGCACAATAAACGGGCAGAATATGCAAAACAGATTGTGTCAACACTATCGGTACAGTTGACCAATAAATATGGGCGGAATTTTGAAGAGAAAAACTTGCGGAGAATGTTGCAATTTGTACAGCAATTTCACGATTTTGAGATTGTCGTTACACTGTCACGACAATTGAGCTGGTCTCATTTTTTGGTTCTCATTCCGCTTAAAACAGAAGAGGCACAACTGTTTTACGCTCAATTGGCAAGTGACCAAATTTTAGGCGTTAGAGAATTGCGTAAACAAATATCCCAAAAAACTTTTGAGCGTAGAACAATTGCCAATTTACAGAACGTAAGCCATAACCCTGCTTTACTCAATAGTTTTAAAGACCCTTACTTTTTAGATTTTTTAGGTCTGCAAAATACCTATTTAGAAGATGATTTAGAAGAAGCCATATTAAAAGAGTTAGAAGCCTTTATTTTAGAATTAGGCAAAGGTTTTGCCTTTGTTGAACGCCAAAAAAGGATGATTATTGATGGTGAAGACTTCCATTTAGATTTGTTATTTTACCACCGGATTTTAAAACGCTTAGTGGCTATTGAATTAAAACTGGGTAAGTTTGAAGCCAAGTATAAAGGTCAAATGGAACTGTATTTGAAATGGTTGGATAAATACGAAAAGCAAGAAGGTGAAAACCCGCCCGTTGGTTTGATTATGTGTGCAGAAGGGAGTCGTGAGCAAATCGAACTGTTAGAAATGCACAAAGATGGTATTATCGTTGCCGAATATTGGACGGAACTACCGTCGAAAAAACAATTAGAACAAAAGATTCACAGTATCTTGATTGAAGCTAAGGAAAGGTTGGAACGTCACCGTCATTTAAATCCTGTTGTCAAAAGCCCACAATAGTGATTACTTTATTTTGATTAGAGAAAACGTCAAAACCTTGAATGGCGCGCGGAATATTGTGGAGATACTGAGGGGTATCGCGCTGAATGAAAAGAGTAAAGTTTAGATTTTAGGCTTATACTTCTTCTTTTTGTGCATCAGGCGCGGTATTTAAGCAAAAAAGCATTCCCTATTGGGCGTTTGCACCAAAGATATAGCCGTCTGAATATGTAATAACGCCTTTTGTTCCAAAAATATCGCCATCCGTTCCAAAAATAATCCCATTTGCGCCGAAGATATAGGCATTTGGATTTGTGATAATGTCATCCGTTCCAAAAATAAAGGCATTTGCGCCGAAAATATAGGTATTTGGATTTGTGATAACGCCGTACGTTCCAAAAATATCGCCATTTGCGCCGAAGATATTGCCATTTGAATTTAAAATAACGCCATTTGCGCCGAGAATATCGCCATTTGCGCCGAAGATATTTTAACAATTATCATTTCTCTAATCGTTCCTGTTCTTCCCGAACAATCTGTTTCAGAGCTTCTTCCGTTGGGAAATTGACCAAATATTTGCTAACAAAAATAGAGTGGGACAAATTTCCTGTTGCATAATGCACAAGGGCTGCATCTTTTTGAGCGCAAAGAATAATACCAACGGGCGGGTTATCGCATTCGGTCATTTCATTTTCGCGGAAATAATTGAGGTACAGATTCATTTGACCAGCATCACTGTGATCGAAATCACCCATTTTAAGGTCAATAAGTACATGACATTTCAATATGCGATGATAAAAAACAAGGTCTATGCGGTAATGTTTATTCCCAAAAGTGATTCGTTTTTGACGTGCCTCAAAACAAAAACCACGTCCAAGTTCCATTAGAAACTTTTGTAAATGAGTGATAATCGCTTGTTCTAAATCGCTTTCGCTAAATTCGGGTTTATCTTCCAATTCTAAAAAATCGAGCATATAAGGGTTGCGAATAACATCTTTTAAATCAAAACCACTGCCTGCTCGGTGGCTATTGAGTACGGCATTTTTGTCTTTGCTCAAACCTGTTCGTTCAAACAAAAGGCTGTTCATGGCTCTTTGAAGTTCACGAACATTCCAATTGTTGACAAGGCTTTCAGTTTCGTAAAAAATGCGTTGCAGTGCTGTATCACATTTGAGCAGTTCCCAAAAATGTGAAAATGTTAGCCGATTGACTAATACATCAGGATCGGTTTGTGGCATATCAGAAAATTGTAAGGTTGCTGTTTTTAAAACATCTTCTTGATAGCTACTTAATTCTAATATTGATTTAATACCTTCATTTTCAATGTTTTGCAATTTGGATGACAGCGTCATCCAAATTTGTGGATAGGTTTCATAAAAACTCCTACATCCTCTAAGGTATCTATCTGTCATGCCCTTCATACCTTTTTCATTCAGCTTTTTCAGCAAATTTTGCAGCACCTTTTCACCATATTGAGCACGGTCGGCACCTCGTTGCTCATATTCACGGATGTATAAACCAATGACCCAATTGCGAAGTGTCAGATGGGTATTGATTTGACGGGCTGCTTGTTCCGAAAACCAATTATGTGCTGTATGAATGTCGTTAGCGACAGAAGAAAGTGTCCATATTGCGTGTTCGTTATCCATGATGTTACATTTTTTATTGAAATATTTAAAACAATTTAATCTTAAATTCGAACAATTACATAAATATAAGCCATAAAAATACGGCTCATTTTGAATTTCTGTTTCCTTTTCAACAATAAATGTTTTAAATATACAATTTGCGCATCAATTTATGTTTTTTACTGTGGGGCATTTGCGCTGAAGATATGGGCATTTCGATTTGTAATAAAGCCGTGTGATCTAAAAATATGGGCATCCGCAGAGATGAAATTATTTAGTTCTTGGTTCTTTGTAGACTCATTCTATTCAGACAAATTAAGTACTTTCGCCCAAAAATTAATCTACCTTATGCTCAACAACGAGAAAATTCGCCTTAAAGCTGACGAGATTTGGAAATCGGCTATCAAATTACGTGGCAAATTCAAAGCCTACGAATATCAAAATGTTATTTTACCTGTGATTATGTTGCGCCGTATTGAATGTGTTTTGGAAGAAAATCGCAAAAAGACTCGACAAGAGGTTATTGATGGTTTCTTTTTGGAGCAATTGACAAAACTTGAAACAGAAAAAAAAGATAAAAAAGCACTTGAAGCGTTAGATGAGGAAAAAAGAAAACTGTATCAAGAAATTGAAAAAATGGTCAAAGAAACAGAAACTTCTGAATATGAAGCTCTGTACGGTTATTTCAACACGACTTCTTGGACTATTGATAAAATTCTGAATACGACATCTTCTCAAGAAGAAAAGTTATTACGTGAGTATATCAATGGCTTTTCAAAAAATATCGAAGAAATCTTTGATCGTTTTGATTTTCAAGCAACCATTACAACAATGGAGAAGAATGGTGTTCTGCAATCCATTCTTAAACAATATCGTAATGAAGCATTGAGTCCAACAGATATTTCTAACCTTGAAATGGGCTATATCTATGAGGAATTATTACGTAAATTCTCTGAACAATCGGGTGAGGAAGCGGGGGAACATTTCACTCCACGTGAAGTCATTCATTTGATGGTCGAATTGATGGATGTGAGCTTGAATCCTAAAAATCCAAAGACCGTTGTTTCTATTTATGACCCTGCTTGTGGAACAGGTGGTATGCTCTCTGTTGCCAAAGAGCATTTGATGAACAAATATAATGTAGAAAATTTAGTACAAGTAGAACTATACGGACAAGAACGAAATCCCAAAAACTACGCTATCTGTAAAGCCGATATGCTGTTGAAAGGCGAAAAAGCGATTCATGAGCGCATTACTTATGGCAATTCTTTGATTCCTAATAAATACAATCCAAAAGAAAATGGAGACCAACATGTACATAAACCTTTTGACTATATGTTGAGTAATCCGCCGTTTGGTGTCAATTGGTCTGAATATCAAGATGGCGTGAAGAAACTACTTCCCTCACGTTATCATAATGCTTTGCCGACTATCAAAGATGGTGCTTTACTTTTCTTGCTCACCATGATTGGAAAAATGAAAACACCTGTAGAAGGTGGCTCTAAAATCGCTATCATTTTCAATGGTTCACCCCTCAGTAATGGCGATGCTTTGAGTGGTGAAAGTGAGATTCGGAAGTATATTCTTGAAAATCATTTGCTTGATGCAATTGTTATGCTGCCAGACCAAATGTTTTACAATACAGGTATTTTTACGTATATCTGGATTTTGAACAATAATAGACCTGTTAAACGGAAAGAACAAATCCTCATCATCAATGCACGTGAGCAATTCAGTAAAGAGCCCAAAGCTTTTGCTTCAAAACGCAATCGCATAGAGCCGCATCATCGGGCTTGGATTGTTGAACAATACAAAAAATATAAATCCAATGATGCGTGTCAAACGTTTCATTACACGGATTTTGCTTTTCGAAAAGTGGCTGTTGTTTTTCATCAAACAGATGAAAATGATAAACCAATGAATATTACAGAGCCTTTCCCTGTTAAAGTGAATAATAAAAATATTGAAGATAAGGTCAAGTTCTACGGTGGAAAAGCGACGTTTCATCTAACTATTGTACCTAATAGTAACGAAGCGGATGTTTTTAGTTTAGATATGTCTTATACTGAGGGTGATAAATCGTTTGATAAAGTTGTGAAAATAGCGGTAGAAGAATACGCTAAAACTGCTCAAAAAACAATAGACTACTACGACTTGCAAGACGTGGCTTATACCCATAAACACTATATCAGCGATTTTGAATACGTGCCGTTTAAAGAAGATTTTAAAGCTTTTATTCACCGTGAGATTGATAAACCGATTATCAGTATTGACGAGAATCCGCCGATTGGTTATGAGGTTTTGCCTAATAAATATTTTTTCAAATATCAAGAACCGCCTAAGGCAGTAGATGTTTTGTCTAAATTTTGGGATTTAGAGCGTGATGCACAATTGATTATTAAGCAATTGCAACAAGCGTAAGACCCCTCAGTATTTTTTACATTTTTAACGATTTTATTTTTTTGTATGACTAATTATCCTGTTTTAAAACCTTCGGGTATTGTATGGTTGGGCGATATTCCAAAGCATTGGAAAGTGGAAAAGCTGAAGTATATTTCCAAGTTAATTAACGACGGAACACATTTCACGCCACAATATTTGGACGATACAGAGGGGGGAATTGTTTTCTTGCGTGTAACGGATATACATGATAGATTCATTGATTTACAAACTGTTAAAAGAATCTCACTTGAAGAACATGAAGAAATCAATAGAAGATGTAATCCTGAACGTGGTGATTTGCTGTTGTCAAAAAATGGTACAATAGGATTAACGAAAGTTATTGATTGGGATTTTCCTTGTAGCCTTTTTGTGAGCCTTTGCCTAATCAAACCTTTGAATAAGCTTAATAGCTATTTTTTAGATTATGTTTTTAAGAGTGGTTTAATTGATGTACAATTAGATGCAGGAAGCAAAGCAACAACTGTTACTAATTTACATTTAGAAAAAATCAGAGAGTTTCAAATTGTGTTGCCTCTTATTCAAGAACAAAATGCAATAACGCACTACTTAGACCAAGTAACCCAACAAATTGACGAAGCTCTACGCCTAAAAAAAGAACAACTCGAACAACTTGACACGTATCGAAAGACCTTGATACAAGAAACGGTTACTAAAGGTTTGGATAAAAATGTACCCCTCAGTAAAAGTGGGGTAGATTGGATTGGTGACGTTCCTAAGCATTGGAAAATTGAAAGATTAAAAGATATATGCGATGATATTCTAAGCGGGGGAACACCTAAATCAAACGTTATTGAGTATTGGGAAGGTGGGCATATAGTATGGCTTTCACCAACTGATTTCCAAGACTATGATGATTCAGATTATGTTGGCAATTCAAGAGTGAAAATCACTAACATAGGATATGCGGATTGTTCAGCAAAATTATTACCTGTAGGAACTGTTATTATGACAAGTCGTGCATCTATTGGATTAGCTAAAATTTCATCAGAAATATTATGTACCAATCAAGGCTTTATGAATTTCATTTGTAGAGCCAAGCTCAATAATAAATTTTTGTTATATCTGATTAATTCATTTTTAGGATTTAAATTTCAAAATATAGCTACGGGAACCACCTTTTTAGAAATAAGTAGGAGAACTGTTAAACAAGAAAAAATTCCTCTACCGACTTTCGATGAGCAAACCGCTATCGTAAATTTTTTAGATAAAAAAATGGAACAAATAGCAAGGTTGAAAGCCAATATAAAAGAGCAAATAACCGAATTGGAAGCCTACCGAAAAAGCCTTATTTATGAGTGTGTCACAGGAAAACGACAAGTGATTTTATAACTACCCAACGTCGGCGAGGTTTTAAACCGCGCCGACGTTCGTGTTTAACAGGTCATTAACATCCTTTTTTTATTTTTGAAAAAACATATAAATTGTTTTCATAACTTAGCGTTTCAAAAACGCCCAAGACATGAAAAATATAGACGAAGAAAAACTCCATGTTCACCTCTGCGATTATCTGCAAACCCAGCATGGTTATATACCCCTCAGTGCCGCTGATATGACAGACAGTGCGTATCATTTTGTCGCGCAACATCTTTTTAGCTTTCTTGAAGCCACACAAAGTACGTCATTAGCTACCTTACGCCGCGACTACTACGGTACCAATACCGAAAAGCAAATATTAAAGGAAATCCAAGAAAGCGTAAAGTATCAACCGCTTTGGCTCACTATCCGCAATGGCATCACCATAAAAGGGATAAAATTGTATCTCTATCAACCACGCCCACGCAGTCGACACAGCACAGCACAAGCAAGAGATTTTGCAGAAAATCGGTTTGCATATAAAAAAGAATTTTATTTCAGTCCTGACAACAAAGAAGCAATAGATTTGGTCTTGTACCTCAATGGTTTACCTATCATTACCGTCGAACTGAAACACGCAGGTGCAACAGGCGAAGGCAACAGTTATGTGGATGCAATTGGACAATATGTGAATCGTCGTCAAAGTCTTAGCCGCATTTTTACTTTACCGTTTGCTCATTTTGCTGCCGATACAGATACGGTAAAAGTAGCAACCGATTTAAGTCGTGCCGATAATTTTCAGTTTTTCAATAAAGACTTGCACAATACGCCCGATAATGAGGGGGAGTACCCGATAGAACATCTTTACGCTCAAGTTTTTTCAAGAGATTATATCACCGATTTTATAGAGTATTTCCTCATCTATGTTACTACCAAAGAGGATAAATCGGCTTTTACGATTTTTCCACGTTATCATCAATTGCGTTCAACCCGCAACTTAGCAACGGATTTACAAGCGTATGTAGAAGACAAAGAATCATTGGGCAAAAAGTATCTGATAAATCATTCGCCAGGTTCAGGTAAAACATTGACAATCAGTTGGATGGCAGAACGTTTGGATAGCCTTTTCGATACGGTGAGAAATGAGAAAATCATAGACATTGTATTCGTTTTAACAGACCGCAAAAGCCTTGATACGAATGTCAAAGATGATTTGGAGAAATTTACACATTTACGCGATAAAGTCGTTTTTACAGACCGAGCCGAAGATGTGCGTAAAGCAGTAGAAAAGCGGACAAATATAGTCGTTACAACAATTCAGAAATTCAATTACATACAAGAAAAACTCAAACAAGATGAGCGTTTCAAAGACTTGAAAATTGCTTTTTTGATAGATGAAGCTCACCGTTCGCAAAACGGTAAAATGGGTAAAAATGTGCGAACAACTTTTTCAGACCTCAGAGAAGATGAAACAGATACCTTAGAGGACAGTATTGCCACTTTTTTCAAAAAAATAAACATTGATAGACAAGTCTATATTGCTTTCACCGCGACACCGACAGAAAAAACGGTTAATCTTTTTGGGCAACCTTTTGACACATATAGCGAAGAAGAGGCTATTGAGGAAGGCTATATTTTAGATGTGACAGAGAGTATCATTTCTTACAATACGCTTTATAATTTAACAACTTATAATGGTAAATTCGGTGAACATCTTTTTCCGAAAATGGTGATAGCCAATTTACTGAGGGGTATTGCTTTTGAGGACAAAGAGATAATTCAATACAAATCAGCGATAATAATCAACCATTTTGAAAAAGAAATAGCAAACATGCTGGATGGTAAAGCCAAAGTAATGGTTGTTACTTCTTCTCGTCAAGCGGGTTACTATTATTACCAAACCATAAAAGGTATATTGGAAAATAAGCAGAGTCCACATAAGGTTTTATATGCTTTTACCGCATTTTTAGAAAAAGAAACTAAGAAAGAAGTAATAGAAGCCTCTGTTAATGGCATCGAAATATCGGATGAAACACCTATTGAAAAGTATTTTGAGCAAAATGATTATCGCTTTTTAGTTGTTGCCAATAAATTTCAGCAAGGATTTGACGAACCGTTGTTGTGTGCGATGTATTTAGATAAAATCGTAAAAGGGGTTAATGCCGTTCAAACTGTTTCAAGACTTAATAGGAAAGCGAAAGACAAAAATTCAACTGTCTTATTGGATTTTACGAATAATACTAAGGAAATATTCAAAGCTTTTAGCAAATATCGCAAGGGGGCAAAAGTAAGAACCGAAGAACCGAAGCCTGAAGAATTAGCTGCACTCTACACGGCAATACATTCAAAAGGTATTTTTACAAAAAATCTGATTAGCGAATATATTCAAAAAGCAAAAGAAGGACGTGATGCGGAATTTCAAGTGATGACAGTTGTTTTTAGGCGCAATTTTGAAAATTTAATACATGGAAAGGAACAACGTAAAGCATTTGTCAATGACTTATGGCGATATGTAAGAAAGTACAATTTTTTATCTCAGTTTGTAACTGTGCCTAAACATTTGGAAGAATTTGCATTATTCGCTGATTTGATTGCAGGCAAGTTGATAAAAATAGGCAATGATAAAACGTTGAAAGAGGCATTAAAAGATATTACCGTAGAAAAAGCTGCCGTAAAATATTTAGGTGTTATTGAAAATCCACATGAATTACACGACCCCAAAGGTGGTATAACAGCAACTGGTGAAAGTAGCTCTCCTCCCAAAGCAACAATTAAAGAAACAATAGCGGATATAAAAGTTAAATTCAATATCAGCGACGATGATGAAATAATGATAAAAGCAGTATTTGAAGAACGATTGAAAGACGACGAATTAATAGAGCTCATCACAGCCAATAAAAACGATAAGGAATTCTTGCAAAAAACAGTTGCTACTGAATTGCGCAATCGCATCATCGAGAGCTACAAAAAACGTGGGCAAATAAAAAAAACAAGAGAGGAATTGTATAAAGAACCAGGCGGCATTTTTGATTTGTTAGTTAGTAGTGTTATTCAAAGTGCAATTGCTTTGGCTTAATTACTGGCACAAAGTATGTTCGCTTGTAAGCCTTTCCAAAGGCGCAACATACTATTCAGCACGTCTTCGGACGGGAATGTACAGCGTATTCAGCACCCCCTCAGTAAAAAAGCCTTGCAACCCGAAAAGCGAGTTGCAAGGCTTTTTTTTAATAGATGCACAGGTTATAAAAAGTATTTAAGCGGTAATAGCACATCGAATTATATCAATAAGGTCGTTTACGGGGGTCTTGCCGAGTATCCCAAAAATCAACAATAATCAATGTTGTACCATGTATGCGATAGAACATTTGCCTGTGTTTATCTAATTTTAGAACCATAACAGTTTTAGCCTTAGTGGATTTCCGTCCTATGGTAAGACCATTAACAAGCATGTCAATCCTATCATAGACACGATTGGCAAAACTTTCAGCAGCTTGTAAATTGAAATTATCTTGTAGGTAGTTGGTCGTTTCCTCAAAAGTGTTGCCCGCAGCGATGTTCCATTTTATTTTCTTAACCATTTAGCATGTCTTTTTTTCATTTCTTCATGGTCAATGAGATTTTTAGGGTCATAACTTTCTTTGATAGATTGTGTGAGTCGCGTTTGTTGTTCTAAGGGCAGTTCGTCCCACCAATCACCATCATAGTCCGTAGTAAAGATTTCATAATAAGCCTCAAACAAACGAGCAAGGCGTGTATTGTCGTTTGCTTTTGAAATCAAATCTAATAGGCTGCCTTTTAATTCTAAAGTATTCATTTACAATTTTTTTTTGACAAAGTTAAAAGCCTTTTATCCAAAATCAAATTTTACCGCCTAAAAATTAGGGTTGTATCACTCCCTCAGTAAAAAAGACCTGCAGCGCGAAAGACCAACTGCAAGGCTTTTTGGTTTGGGTCACTTGAAAGTTTTGCTCATAAAATAATCCAAAAAAGCAGCCCCAATTGTCTCCAATTGTTGAGAAGAGAAATCATTTTGATAATAGCGTTTAAAAACAGCAATCCGTAAATCAATATCAGAAATGGCGGGTGTTTCTTTGCGAATACTATTTTCGACAATGCGTTTGACAGACTCTATCATATCAAAACCCATTTGAAAACGCTCTTTGGGTGTTTTTGAGAAGATAATATCAAATTGTTTTTGATAAATAAAATTAGGTGTATCTGTCATGGAGTAATTTTCTCTAAAAGTTCAATAACCATTATTTCTTTGCTTTAATGTTAAAACCATGACAAAGTAAACGGTTTATTTTTGTTTAGGCAACTAAAAAGCTGAATGCATGATAAATGCGTACATAAAAGCCTGAACCTTTTTTACTGAGGGCTACAACCCGCCAAGCGTACATCATCCAACAAAATGATGCCCACTTTCTAATCGCCACAAAAAAAATAAATTAATTTTTAAAGAATATGTAACAAACCCAAAAGGGACAGCGTACACAGTTTTGTTATACATATAACAATTAAAGTATTTTAAAAAAATTAAAAGCTAAAAAATCATGAACGCAGATCAAAACAGTCGCTTCGAGATGTATCAACGCACGATTAAATTGTGCAACGACAATCCTACGAAAGTCGCTCTTAATCCCGCTTTTCAAGAGGACAAAGAAATTTTAGAAAACCTATTGCCTAAGATGAGTCAGTTGTCGCGGGTCATCAAGGGGGGCAATGCTCATGCTGAAAACAAGGTCAAAATCAAAAACAATATGGTCGCTGCGGGTTTGGACGTTTGCACCAATCTGAATGGTTATGGCAAAAAGATGGGAGACGATGCTCTCGTGAAAATGAGTACTTATACCAAGTCAACCCTCAGCAAAGGCAAAGAATCGGACATTTTAGAACGTTGCCAAAACATCGCCGACAAAGCCCGTGGCTTAGTGACAGAATTGATAGCCAAACGCGGCATGAAAGAATCGCTTTTGACCAACTACGAAGGTTTGGTACAAGAATACAAAGAGATAAAACCCGAACCGCGCGGTGCAATTCAAGAAAAATCGGCATTGATAAAAGAATTGGACGCTGAATTTGTAAAAGCAGATGCCGCCTTTGCTTTGATGGTCGGCAGTGCCGTCAATCTGAAAGGCGAAGCGGATGAGTTTTTGATGCGCTTTGCAAAAGCCATTGAGATTATCGCGCCCAGAACATCGGCAACAAAAATAAATTTCATTGTGGAAAATGATGAAACAAAAGAAAAAATCATGGAATACCAAGTAGAAAGCGGCATCGTGAATGTGACGAGAACGCCTATGGTTGCCCGCTCTTTGGCTGTGCCGATTCCACCACAAAAGAAAGGTGAGAAAAAAGAAAAAGGGGCAGGAACGGATTTCACAATTATAAGCAACGGATATGAACCAAGGGTTTTGAAAGGTGTGAAAATTAAGCGCGGAAAAATCAATACAATCAAAGTGGACATGGTGCCAATTAATGCGATATAATGTTTACGGAATTATAAAATGGCGATGTAAAAAATAAGGATGCAAGGCGTTGGTCTTGAATAACTTATATCATAGTCATAGTCATCAATAACAAAAGGAAATCCCAAACGAGCCATAAAGCCGTTTGGGATTTCTTTCTTTTATGAGACCAAGCCCTTTCAACATCTGCTGAAATACGTGATGTCAGAAGATAAAAATAAGCACATGCGGTTCAAACAATCGGCTAAACATTTTATTTTCATTAGAGAAAACATCAAAACCTTGAATGGGGTGCGTAATATTGTGGAAATTTTGGAGAGGATAGCGGTACAGAAAAGTAAAAACGCGTAACCCCTTAACTATGACTATCCGCTTTTTAAAAACTTTTAAAAAAATTACGTTCACTCATGTCCATTGCACTTTAATGAATGGCCTCATCAAGTAAGCAGAAACCACCCTGATGACTTTTGAAATGAATACCTTTACGCATGAATTTACAAAACCATAACATCACAATCATAGGAGCTGGACCCGCAGGCGCCGCCGCTGCGTTGAAATTAGACCGTCTCGGTATTCCTTGTGTCTTAATTGATAAAGCCCTTTTTCCGAGAGATAAAATCTGTGGCGACGGGATCAGCCACCGCGTTGTGGATATTTTGCGGCGTTGGATAGACCCCTCAGTATTGGCTCGATTTCAATCGGCTCAACAGATTCAGATTGATTCATGGGGCTTGAGTATTGAAGGAACGAAAGAAAATGGTTTTGACATCGGGTATCGTCCGTATTATGATAAATCGAAAGAAACACCTCCTGGCTTTGTGTGCAAACGTAGGGAGTTCGACAATTTTTTAGTCGAAGAAGTCAAGCGAAGCCCTCATGTTACACTTTATGAAAATACAGAAATAGTTGATTTTCAACAAAATACTGAGGGGTGGCTTTTAACAGATAAAAGTGGTCATACTACCCTACAAACCCGATTGTTAATCATTGCGGATGGCGCACACTCTCGTTTTGCTCGTCTCATTGGCGGCATAACATTAGACCCTAAGCACAACATGGCTTCTGTCAAAGCCTATTATAAAGGTGTTACGGGGTTTCATCAAGACAATTTTTTAGAGTTTTATTTCTTAAAAAACTTCCTGCCAGGCTATTTTTGGATATTTCCATTGCCCAATGGCGAGGCAAATGTGGGTATTGCTATTGTTTCTGAAGAAGTGTCAAAGCGAAAACTGAATTTGAGAAAATGCCTAAATGAAGTTATCGAAACCACACCAAAATTCAAGAAACGCTTTGAAAATGCAGACATTATAGGCGATATTCAAGGATTTGGTTTGCCTTTAGCCTCAAAAAAAAGAAAACTTTCGGGAGAGGGTTACATGCTCACGGGCGATGCGGCGAGTCTTATTGACCCTTTGACAGGCGAAGGCATCGCAAATGCTATACTAAGTGGCGCAGTGGCTGCTGAACAAGCGGCTCAATGTATCGAAAAACAAGATTTTTCGGCTGCTATACTGAGGGGGTACGACGAACGTATTTACAGAATGCGAGGACAAGAATTTAAGGTGAGTTATCGTCTTCAACAATGGTTTAGAAATGAGCGTTTTTTTAACACTCTGTCTGGGTTTATCGCTAAAAACAAACCATTAGCACGGACATTTGCTTATGTTTTTAATGATGTGAATCTAAAAAAACAGCTTTGGAGTCCAGTCTGGTGGTGGCAAGTTTTTAGAAATAAAATCTAAATTGCTGTATTGTTGTATTGTTGTATTGTAATGGGTTTAATTACTCTATGAAATACAATACAACAATACAGCAATTTAATTCTTCTTTTTATCATCGTAAGAAGCCTTTACGACTTCCACTTTTTCCCATCTTACTCCTAACAATTCTTCAAGTGCAATACGCTTGAGTTTTATCTCTGCCTCTCCCCTGACTTTGTTTTCAAGAGCATCATAATAGGCTTTATTCGCGGTATTGTAGTCTTCAAATTGGACTTTATTGACGCTGAAAAGGCTTTGAATTTGATTTTTATTCGATTCAGCAGCTTCAAGGGCTTGTAATCGGACTTTAAAAATATCGAAAGAGGAAAGGAACTCTTGATAACGTTTCAGCACTTCGCCTTTCAATTTTTGTTTCTTGAAATTCAATTCTGATTCACTTATCTTTTTATGATTTTCGGCAAATTTCACTTTGTTTTTACGCACCAATAAATCGCCAAAATTGACACCGACGCCAATATTCCAAACGGGATATGTCGCTACGGCAGGCAATCGAGTCAAATCTATTTTTTTACCCAAAAAATACTCTTGACCTAAGGAATTGACCAAAAAGTAAGGAAAACTAACATCGTTTATATTTATCCCCGCTTGCAAATTCCGTGTCCAATCTTTTTTTGCCAATGAAATCTCTTGTCCGCGCGCGTCAATTTCGTACTTCGCGCCTTCCAATTCAAAGCTGTTTTGCCACGCTAATTGCACAAGATAGTCCTCAAAAGTCAATGGGCGAAAGTCGTCAAATGAAGCAGGAGAACTGTTATTTATATTTTTTGACACATCAATAGGTTGTGCATTCACACAAAATGTTATACCTACCAATGCCAATATGATTAATTTTATCACAGCTGATGTGTTTTAATTATCAAAAGTTTAATCCGTATGCCTTGTTTTATCAAAAATAGTACCAATCAAGCCTTAAAAAGGCTTGTCAAAAACATAAATTAGTTACTCATATTATTAAGTAATTATTTGTTATGCCTTTGAGGGACAACAAATAACGCATAACGCATTATTTTTAACGATTAAATTGTAACCGCTCCCCCATTCTATCATCAAATAATTGTCCGTTTTGATATGCTAAATGACCACTGACTATAGTTGCTTCAACCGTCCCCCTCAGTATTTTACCTTCAAAAGGTGACCAACCACATTTGTAAAGAATATTTTTAGGCGTGACCTTCCAACGTTTATGAATATCAACGACTACAATATCTGCCCAATTGCCCTCATCGAGAAAGCCGCGACGGTCAATCTGAAAACATTCAGCAGGGGCATGGCACATTTTTTCCACAATCTTTTCAAGCGTTATTTTGCCTTGAAAATAAAAACTGAGCATCAGATTTAAGGAATGTTGAACAAGCGGTAAACCCGACGGAGCCTCAAAATATGGTTTCGATTTTTCCTCCCAAGTATGCGGTGCGTGATCGGTTGCAATGATGTCAAAATGGTCGTCAAGTAAAGCAACCAACAAGGCTTCTTGGTCTGATTTAGATTTAATAGCAGGATTACATTTAATCAAATTACCCAGTGTAGTGTATTGATTTTCATTAAAAAACAAATGATGGACGCATACTTCGGCTGTAATGCGCTTTTTACTGAGGGGGGTCTTATTGTCAAAAAGGACCACTTCATCTGCCGTTGAAATATGTAAAATATGCAAACGTGTATTGTGTTTTTTAGCCAATTGTACCGCAAAATGAGACGACAAATAACAAGCCTCGTGATTGCGTATAATGGGATGAAAAGCAGCTGTTGCGTCCATGCCACGTTCAGAAAGCATCTGTTTGACCTCGGCTGTATTTTTACGAATTGTGGCTTCGTCTTCGCAATGAGTTGCAATCAACATCGGGCAATTTGAAAATAAATTTTCTAAGGTGATTGGATTGTCCACAAGCATATTACCTGTGGAACTGCCCATAAAAGCCTTGATTCCACATACATTTTGCGGGTTTGTTTTCAACACTTCCTCCAAATTATCATTTGTTGCGCCCATAAAAAAGGAGTAATTGGCAAGGGAATTTTGTGCGCCTATGTCGTATTTTGCTTGTAAAAGTGCTTGAGTTACTGAGGGGGGATTGACATTTGGCATTTCCATAAATGATGTTGTGCCACCTGCTACGGCAGCGCGCGCCTCTGTTTTGATGGTTGCTTTATGTGTTAAGCCTGGTTCGCGGAAATGCACTTGGTCGTCAATAATACCTGGCATAACGTGTTTATTTGTCGCATCAATTTCAATATCAACGTGTGTATTTATCTGGTTATCAATGCGTTCGATAAAACCATTGCGGATTAAAATGTCTTGAACTTTAATCTGACCGCGATTAACAACCTGACCATTTTTGATGAGTATGGATTTCATAAAGGAATAATGAATGATGAATGATGCATTTTTTAAGCATTGATTTACAATGCTTTAGAATTCAAAATGGTAGATTTTATTTTACTCATTTTACTAAGTTATTTTTTAGGGATAAAATTACACTTCTTTGCAAAACTAAACGCTTTAAAATGGAAAAAGCCATTCCGAACAAATCGAAACGGCTTTTTTATTCGTCTTAAGTACATGGATAAAATCAAACATGAGTCATGTTTGATTCTAAATAATTATCTCTTAGCACTTAGAATTAAAATAAGTTGGGCAAAAAAAACAGGGCGGCAACTCGAAGACCGAGTGACACCCTGTATAACCCCAAAAAACCAAATGAAAACAATCTACATATAAATCCCCTATTGGGAAATTTAAATTTCTTTTTTATACAGTAATAAACGTTGAAATACTGCTTATGGTTGCAATCCGTTTGTCATTTTGACGTAAATTTCTAAAAAGTAATGGACTTTTAAAGAAAGGTTGCAATTGTATTTTTTTGTTATTTCTGATTTTTAAGACGCACGAAGGTAGGAATAGTCACAAAAAAATTTAAAAAATTTTTCCTTATAGAGATATTACTTTATACACGAAAATATCTCTAAAAAAAAACTTTGAATTCATGTTTATTCTTACAGGCACAAAGATAAGGTACATTTTTAAATTTATCGAATTTTTTTAAAAAAGAATTGCATTATTATTCATAAAGGAATATGAGCAACCATTTTTGATGCAGTTACTCTGAAAATTATACAGTTCTACGATAATTTAAAAACTTAGGCTAATTTTAACCCTCAATTTAAAATCAAAAAAAGCATGAATATAGAAGATGTTTATAAAATTTTCAAAACACATCCTATTGTTACAACTGATAGTCGAAACATTACTGAGGGGTGTCTTTTTTTTGCATTGAAAGGCGAAACATTTGATGGAAATCTATTTGCGCAGAAGGCTGTGGATGAAGGAGCAGCTTTCGCCATCGTCGATAATGCCGATTTCAAACAAAATGACCGTTTTATTCTTGTTGAAAATGTATTGACAACGCTTCAAAATTTGGCAACACATCATCGTCGCCAATTTGATATCCCTTTCATTGCTATTGCAGGGTCAAATGGCAAAACAACCACAAAAGAACTCGTGGCAGCCGTGATGAATAGCCAATATAATACTCATTTTACGAAGGGCAATTTTAACAATCATATCGGTGTGCCGTTGACTTTGCTGCAATTGACAGAAGACCATGAAGCCGCTGTTATCGAAATTGGTGCCAATCACCAAGGCGAAACGCATGATTTATGTGTCATTTTGGAACCTACTCATGGCGTTGTGACCAATATGGGTAAAGACCATCTTGAAGGTTTTGGCGGTATTGAAGGTGTAAAAATGGGCAATTCTGAAATTTATCGGTGGCTGGCGCGTCATCGAGGGACGGTTTTTGTCAATGAGGATGAGCCTTTCTTAAAAGATTGGCTACCGAAAGAAGGTTTGCACAAAATCTTTTATCAACATACTCCCGAGCTATCTATGGAAGATCCCAGGTATCAAGCCCATTTAGATAAGGCTGCGCCCCTTCTCAAAGTTAGTTTTTTGGATGAAAAAGGTCAAATTTTGCAAACAGAAACCCAAATTGTAGGGGATTATAACTTTGCAAATGTCATCACAGCGATTGCGATTGGCAAATATTTCAAAGTGCCAGCCCGAAAAATTAGCAAAGCCCTCAGTGAATATGTGCCGAGTATGAACCGTTCGCAATTGGTTAAATACGGCGAAGCGACCGTTATACTTGATGCCTATAATGCCAACCCTTCGAGTTTGTCATTGGCTTTGAAAAGTTTAGTGCAAATGCCTCAAAAGAAAAAAATAGCCATCATAGGAGATATGTTTGAGTTAGGGGAAGTAAGTGATGCTGAACACAAAGCCATTTATGAATTAGCTAAGTCTTTGAATTTCAATGCTTTGATTACAGTCGGTCATGCTTTTGCTAAAATAGCTGCACCTACTGAGGGGTGGGTTTTTGTGACCAATCAAGAAGCAAAAGAGTGGTTTGAAAAACAAGAATTTGACGTAGAAACCTGCATTTTGATAAAAGGGTCGCGTGGTATGAAATTAGAGGTCTTACTTTGATGGGTTGAATGGTTATTCGTTATTAGGAAATTGGTTATTGGTTAGGACTTATAACCAATTTCCCAATCACGAATAACCATCCTTTACAAACCAATGACTTTTGAGCCAATTTTGCCAAAACCACCAGCGACTTTGCCTGTCATATCGATAATGAAACGGTAAGTTTCGTATTTCTTTTTGAATTTAGGAACAAGTTCAATAAAGCTGCGGATATAGGGTTTTTTAACAACCCGTATACCCAATCCCACAGCTTGCATATCATCCATATTGTTAATCCAATTATGGCTATCCGCAACGATTTTGTCCATTGCTCCTTGATTTTGATCGTGATATTTTTTGATATATTTCACACCTTTGACGGGATTGACAAATTTTAAACCTTCGTCCATCAACACGACATAATCATTTAACAAACCATCTACTTTATCTTCGGCTTTTATACTGCCGTTAGCAAGTTGTGAGAGGGCGGTGCGATGCGCTTTGAGCCAAGCGTTTTGTTTTGCGGAAGCACAACTTTGTAGCGTTAAAAAACCAACTAATAAGATAGAGACTAATAGGGCTTGTTTCATGCTGTTATTAATTTAAATGATTGTAAATATTATATTTAGGAATGATAAAAAAACTATAAAAATGTTTTTCGCCAAGTGGACAAAAGCGACACGCCCACAGGTAGCTTGATAAAACGTCTTAGAAATACATTTTCTGATTTGAAAACGTGATAAAAAAAGCGATTTAACAAACCATTTTTTCCGACGCTGAAATCTGAAGCTGTTTCGTTTGTTGTTTGTTTTTTCTTTAAAGGCAATATTTTGGCTAAAAATCGGAACGTTGCAATCGGAAAAAAGAGCCAAAAGTTGAAATAAGTATGAAAAATCGGTTCGTCTTTTCCCAAAAACAACCCCCTCAGTATAAGCGAGGTATAACGCCTAAAATGATGATTTACAACGTCATGTTCTGACCAAAGGAACATAAAAGCGGGAACGGTGACGCACATAACGCCACCTTGCTTGCACACACGCCGCATCTCGGAAACCGCTCGGGCATCATCTTCAACATGCTCAATAACATCAAAAGCACACACTAAATCGAATGTATTGTCTGGAAATTCAAGGTCGAGGATAGAGCCTCGTACAATCGGAATTTTTATCACATCACGGCTAAATTCATAGCAATCTTTATCAAATTCGAGTGATGTGACATCTCCTAATTGCATCAATAGCTCGCTCGACCGACCTGTTGCGGCACCAATATTGAGGATGCGGATATTAGCTTGTCCAGTAAAAATTTTTTTCAAATGACTCAACAATAATTTCCCGCGTGCGCGAAACCACCAATGTGAGCGTTCGAGGTAGTAATATTCTTTATAATAATTTTTATCCATAATTTATAAAGGCAAAGGAGCGAAAAAACTGGTGAAAATATGAGTTATGAGTTATGAATTATGAGTTATGAATTATGAGTTATTTGCTGTTTTAGCATAATTCATAACTCATAATTCATATTTAATATTCATATTCCCCTTAAAACGCACAAACCTCCTGAAATCTTAACGATTTCAAGAGGTCTGATGGTTTTCTTTCAAAAGAAAGTTAAAAAATCTTTTTTTGACTTTGTTGATACAAGCAAGGCATTTTATCAAAGTCAAAAGTTCGTTGACTCGTAATTGTCCGTTTACGGAGGCATCAGAACTTATCAGAAATGTGGTTGATGCGCTGTTTTGTGGCTATAAGCCATAATACGATCAATAACTGAATCTGAAGGATTGAAAAGGACTTTTGGCAGAGCATTCTTCGCATCGCGGAGCATGTCATATTCGTAAGTCAAATCGTCACTGCTTCTCAACTCATTTCGAAGATAAGTTTCTTCTATCAACGTCATATCATTGTAAATAAGGCGGACAAGGTTGTTTTTTGTAGAGATTTTCTCCATTCGCTATTTTTTTGTTTAAACTGATGATGAAATGTGATTGCCCAAATTATGCGTTAAAAACTATAAATCACTTTCTCTTATTGCTTTGTTAATAAATTTTTTCAAAAAAAAAACATCTTTACCCAAATAAAGTTACGATTTATGATTTCTTATTTTGCTATGAAGATACAACGTCACAGTTTTTGATGTTTTTTACTGCTATTTGTTAGTGACTTATCCAGTCAGAAACGCAGGTACTTTAAACTTTGAAAAACCTAAAAATACTGAGGGGGTCAATAATCCCCTATGGACAACATGACCAAAGTACACGCCAATTCGGTTTCTATACCTTGCTTTTTTGCCAGCCGCATTAGTTCAAAATTTTCCGTTCCGGGGTTAAAAATGATGCGTTTGGGTTTCAAAGACAGGATATAATCGTAATATTGTTTTTGTAAATCAGGATTGAGGTACAATGTAATGGTATCAACGCCTTCATACTGAGGGGTGCTGTTTTCAATTTTTATACCTTCGATTTCACCTTTGCGGATACCTAAGAGTATGACTTCATGCCCATATTTTTTTAGCTTTTGGGTGGCTAAATAAGCGTAGCGGTCTGGATTTGGCGTTGCGCCTAAAACGATAGTCTTTTTCATGTTAAATGTTTTATTCTACTAAACGAAAAACGCTGTCTGAAAGTTCAGAACAGCGTTTTTCATTTTTAAAATATTGATTTTAAATAACTTATGTTAAACCAAAAGACGAATTGGGTCTTCCAAAATGCCTTTCAATTGCTGTAAAAATTGAGCACCTGTCGCACCGTCAACCACACGGTGGTCGCAGGACAATTGCACTTTCATCATGCTGCCCACAACGATTTCACCATTTTTTACAATAGGCTTTTGCATAATCGAACCCACTGCCAAAATACAAGCATCAGGTGGGTTGATGATGGCCGTAAATTGCTCGATGTCGAACATACCTAAGTTAGAAATTGTAAACGTATTGCCTTGCATTTCAGGCAGTTGCAACTTTCCCCCTTTGGCTTTACCTGCCAGTTCACGCACTTCTGTACTGATTTGTCCCAACGATTTCATATCGGCATGACGAATAACAGGTACGAATAAGGCTTGATTAACCGCAACAGCGACACCGACATTGATATGATTATTTTGACGTATAAAATCACCCATCCATGAAGAATTTATAACAGGATGATTTCGTAAAGCTACGGCACACGCCTTTACAACGAGGTCGTTGAAAGAAATTTTAATCGGTGCAGCCACTTCGTTGAGTTGTTTTCTCAATTCAGTCGCTTTATCCATATTGATTTCCATAGACAAATAGAAATGCGGCGCTGTAAACATGCTCTCGCTCAAGCGTTTGGCAATCGTTTTCCGCATACTTGTAAGCGGTTGGTCTTCATGGCTGTCAGACCCGAATCCGTTTGAGGATGCTGCGGGGGTCGCTTTGACAGCCGTTTGTGGGGCGGCGGCAGGTGTTGTTTTGCTTTTTGTAAGAGCAGTTTCAATATCTCTTTTCACAATGCGACCACTATCACCTGAACCTTGAATGTTTTGTATAGAAAGACCAGCGGATTTCGCCATTTCTTTGGCTAATGGAGAGGCGAAAACACGAGAGCTATCGTGCGTTTCTTCGGCTGCTACTGTCTCCGATTCCTTTTCAGCCTTTGGCGCAGCAGTTGGGGCAGCAGTTGGGGCAGCGGCGGTTTGAGTAGATTGTGGGGTAGGTTGTGGCGTAGATTCTACAGGCTTCGGGGCTTCGTTTGCACCATTAGAAGACGATGCCGAAGCACCATTACCCAGCAAATGTTCATACGCTTCTCCTTCCTTTCCAATGATGACCAAGGGCGTACCGACCAGCAGTTTGTCACCGACTTTAGCGGCATACAGGACAGTACCAGACTTGGGACTTTCAAAGTCCATAGTAGCTTTGTCGGAATTAATTTCAGCTAATAAGTCGCCTTTTTCGACTTTATCGCCTACGTTTTTATGCCAAACGACGATTTCACCTTCTTCCATCGAATCACTTAAACGCGGCATAACGATTACTTCAGCCATATCTATTTATATTTTTGGTTGGATAATAATTGGATTTGATTCAAAATTAAATTTCTTAATCTTGAAGTGAGGGCAAAGATACTTTAACAAAAACAGAAATTGACCCTTTCTGTTCAAAAAAATCAACATCTCAAAAAAGTCAAATTGAGATGCTTAAATCTTCATACTTTGTTTACTTTTGTTCAAAATTTAAAACTAAATGATTGAAACGTCGAGATTGCAGTTGATTCGTTGGCAGGAGGCTCATTTCCAAGCTGTTTTTGAGAATAATCTCATAACATTAGGTCAACTTTTAGAGGTTGAAACGCCTACAGTGTGGACGACATTTGCCGATATGGTAGATGCTTTACCCTTTTTTTATGCGTCTTTTAAAGAAAATGGCAATTATTGGGGCAGTTTTTTCATTATTCACAAGGCAGATAGGCAGCTTTTGGGTACATGTGGTTATAAAGGTGCGCCTGATGCCGAAGGGACAGCGGAAATAGGCTATGAAATTGAAGCGTCTTATAGACAACAGGGTTTAGCCAAGGAAGCTGCTCAAGGATTGATTGATTTTGCTTTGCAACATGAGGAGGTAAAAAAGATAATTGCACATACGCTGCCGCATAAGAACCCCTCAGTATCCGTATTGAAAAAATTAGGTTTTCAATTCGTTAAGGCTTTGCATGATCCTGATGATGGCGATATTTGGCAATGGGTGTTGGTTTAAGCCCATAGAAAACTATTGAAATAGACCATATTGTAAAATCTAAAATTTATAGTCCGCCAAGCAGGACTTGGCGTTAATTTTTCAGAATGAATTTTTCATCTAAACTTATCGAGGAAGCCGTCAATGGGTTTGCTTCTTTACCCGGCATCGGTCGTAAAACAGCTTTACGGCTTGTGCTTCATCTCGTCAAACAACCCAACGAAAATACTGAGGGGTTCGCTAACGCCTTGTTGCGGATGCGTTCAGGCATTAAAACCTGTGGCATTTGTCATAATATTGCAGATGCTGACGTGTGTAGCGTTTGTTCAGATATGCGGCGTGATCGTGCCACCGTGATGGTTGTCGAAGGCATCCGAGATGTTATGGCTGTTGAGGAAACGGGGCAATTTCGGGGTTTGTATCATGTATTAGGCGGTGTTATTTCGCCCATTGAAGGCATCGGGCCCCAAGAACTGCACATTGAGTCTTTGATGGATAGGATTGCACAGGGCGAAATCAAAGAGATTATTATGGCTGTTTCGCCAACGATTGAGGGCGATACTACGATTTATTATGTCTCAAAAAAATTGAGTCTGCATGATGTTAAAATTTCTACTTTGGCGCGTGGCATCTCTTTTGGAGGCGAATTGGAATATGCGGATGAAGTCACTTTAGGCCGTTCAATCGTTCAACGCATTCCGTACAAAATGATGAATGACGAATAATGTAATGATGAATGGTGGATATTTTAATGGTAAATAATTCACCATCCACCATTAAAATATCCACCATTACCAAATAGATTGTTAAAGAAAAGAGCAAAAAGTCAAGGTTTCGTTAAGCCTTGACTTTTTTATTGCTATGGTCATAGGGGTAATTAACTTTGAAATGTCTTTCAGATATACAGTTAAAAAAATCATTAGTCACTTTAAAAAAAATTTAGAATATGAAAAAGCTATTGGCAATACTTTTGTTTTTTGCAGCGACCTCATCCCTTTTTGCCCAACGCGAAGAAACCATTATCGGAGACCATGGACTCGGATTTTCAGGAGCTTGGGGCGGTTGGACTTACAATATGGGGCAGTTTGACAGCAAATACTCGGGTTATAATGGCGGTATTTGGGCTTTAGAGTTTGGTAAAAAACTCTATATAGGTGGCCTCCATTACAACATCGGCGACCAGCGTCTCGACAATTTAAGTTCTTTTTCGCTGCGCTCTAACAGCCTTCTCTTGGGTTATACCCCTGTTTCATATCGCCCTATTCACCCTAATTTGAGTTTAGGTATCGGTTCAGGCAGATTGGATGTGACAGGCGAACAAAGAGATAAGGTCTTTATGTTGCAACCCGCTGTGGGTCTCCAAGCAAATTTGACGCGTTGGTGTCACATGGATGTCATGGTCGGTTATCGAGCCATTATGGATTCAGATTTTGTTAAATATACTGACAAATCATTTTCAGGGTTTTATGGTCAAGTAAACTTGAAATTTGGTTACTCATGGGGGCGATATCGCAATGGAGGGTCTTCACCTTCAAGACACACTGAGAGAGATTAATTAGGCGTCAGTAAATAGGCGTTAGGCGACAGCCTGTTAAAATACTCAAAATCAATGATTTATCAAAAATGAAAATAGCAATTTTTTATGATAAATTTTAAGCATTGAAATTGTGATAGAAATCTAAAAATACTGAGGGGGGTACT
>JANOAU010000157.1:0-43788 GCA_031411275.1 Saprospiraceae bacterium
CGACGTGTGGGCGCGGCTTATCTTCACTAAAAGTGTTTTTTCGAGTTCACTTAATGCGATTCTCTGACTTGTCGGTTTGGGCATGGCTCAGTTTTTCCTCAAAGATACAAACTATTTAGTTATTTGTAAACCGTTCCAATAGTCACAAATCTGATAAGGACTTTGACTTGCGTACTCATAAGCTATTAAAAAAGCGTATTGGTTGCCTGACGTTAACGCACTAATAGGAAATCTTACAGTAGTGTTGGTAAATGTTGAGGAATTTATTTGCCCAATATCACAAAAATTGTCTGAAAGATTGGTATAATATACATTTAATACTCGGAAATTGTTGATATTGTTAGGTACTATCCAAGTCAATACGACACAACTACCATCAATGGAAGCAGTTGGAACGATGTAATTTGACACACAAAAACTAACTGTTTCAGTTTTGACTTGAGTTTCGCAAGGTAGGCTTGTATTAGCGCAACCCATACATTGTGCATAAGAATCAACAGTCGAAAAAACTGTAAAAAGGCAACTCAAACACATAATAAGGAGGTAAATTCTGTTTTTCATAAATCAATAGTTTTTAAATTAGACAAAACGGTTCAAACTGTAAATACTGAGGGGTATAGTTTACTTCAAAATTTGATATTAACAACTATTGATTCGTCTGCTTTGGCAACAACATCTCTATCTCTTAATACACACAAGTACAAAAAAATTAACAGCGGTACGATCAAAAAATTTTATAGCATGATTAAGACGTGACTGGATAGCTAAAATGTTTTCATTTCATATCACAAAATTATTCCCTTGTTACGATACGACCTAAAAAGCAAGTCTAACTTTTGTTAGCAAAATTCAATCGTTTTGTTACGGCTTTGATTCAGAATTACAGGCAAAGAGAAAGATGTTACCACTTTTAGAGAAAATAAAGGCTTTCTCAAATCTATTTGATGCTCGACTTAATTGATTTGGTGCTCGACTTCGTTGATTTGATACTCGACTTCGTTGATTTGATACTCGACTTCGTTGATTTGATACTCGACTTCGTTGATTTGATACTCGACTTCGTTCATTTGATGCTCGACTTAATTGATTTGATGCTCGACTTCGTTGATTTTATGTTCGACTTCGTTGACTTAATGCTCTACTTCGTTGACTTTATGCACCAAATTTTATTTTGAGTACACCAGATTTTTATTTGAGTACACCAGATTTTTATTTGAGTGCATCAGATTTTTATTTGAGTGCTCCAGATTTTTATTTGAGTACATCAGATTTTTATTTCAGTACATCAGATTTTTATTTGAGTAGCTTCGAAAAAAGTGAAAATCACCGCTTCAAAAACTTATTGATGGCTTCCGTGCGATTGGCAACGTGGAGTTTTTTATAGACAGTATGTAAGTGCTGTTTGACCATGCCCACAGATAGAGATAGGTCAGAAGCGATTTCCTTATAGAAAAAGCCTTTGGCGAGCAGTTCTAAAATTTGATTTTCTTTGGCGGACAATTGGTTTATTTCATTGAAATACTGAGGGGATGATGATTTAGGATGAAAAAAAGCGGTCACACGCCGTGCAATACCTGCTGACATCGGCGAACCGCCTTCATGCAGTTCTCGAATAGCCTCCATAACTTTAGTAGGCGATGTGTTTTTTAGAATATAGCCCGATGCGCCAGCTTTCAAAGAATCAAAAATAGCTTCGTCGTTTTCAAAAATGGTAAACATAAGAAATTGACTATCAAGGCATTGTGCCTTGATTTGGCGAATGACATCAATGCCCGATTCAGTGGGTGACAACTGTATATCCATCAAAATAACATCGGCTAACAAAGTAGGTATTTTCTTAACGGCATCCGTGGCATTGCTGAAACTACCTACACAAACATACCCCTCAGTATGATTGAGAATATCTGTCCACAAGTGGCGCAATTCGGTCGTATCTTCTACAATCGCAACTTTTATCATTTTGGTTTTTTATTTAGTGGGAAAATTACGTTTTCATTATCAAATACCTGCGCTAACTTTTGTTAGGGGAATGGTTAAAGTCACTTGCGTGCCGCAATTTGGGTTATCAAGAATTTGAAATATTCCATCAATTTTTGTCATGCGTTCAGCCATATTTTTCAATCCATTACCCAAGGTGTTCTCTTGTTTAAAACCTTTCCCATTATCTCTAATGTTTATTTCTAAACCATTGTTTTTCAACTGAATTGTAATATATGCTTGGGTCGCTTCGGCATGTTTGATGATATTGTGCAAAGCTTCTTTGAAAGTTAAAAAAACTTCACGGCGCACCTCGCCTGTCAAAATAGCAGCCGATACTGAGGGAGGTAAATCGGGTAATAGGAAATGCATATCGAGGTCATGTGTTTCTTGTAAATACTCAAAAGCATAACGTCGAAGATATTGCACGATGTTATCAACACTATCGTTTCTGGTGTTCATTGCCCATATCAGGGTGGACATTTTTTCAATCAAATCACTGGCTTCTTTGGTAATTTTATGAATTTGAGTGCGTTTTTCGGCATTTTGCATGTCCATTTGAGCATGTTCACTCAGAAGGCGGATGGTTGTCAATCCTGAACCTAAGTCGTCGTGCATTTCAGAGGCGATGCGGTTGCGCTCATTTTCAAGGACGTGTTGTTGGGCTATATTTTCAAGGCGATGTTTATAATTTAAACCTAAATTTAAACAAATGGCATCCAAAACAGCACCCGTTACGCCACCATAGGCATCAAAATCAATTATTTTATCTACCCAACCATTACTGTACAGGTATTTATAAAGAAGACCTAAAAAAGACATAACAACAAAAAAAGCGGCACCCATCATGAGATATTTAATGAGTGGCGATTGCAACCGAAACAGCAATAACAACATATAAATGTCTAAAAGAATAATCGTTGCTGAAAAAGGTTTGAAAAAATAGGAAGTGTATTCCAAATCTAAAGTTAAGGCATAAATGAACAGATTGACGAGAGTGCCAATCAACATATACCTTTCAGATAGCCGATATTGTTTATCTAAAAAAACATCTGACGTTTTAGTATCTAAATAAAATCGAATAAAACGACAATAGAAAAAATTGAAAATACCCAGATAAACGACAACTGAAGAGGTTGTCCAATTTTGCCAACTCCCTACTACGCCTAACTCAAAGCGACGAGCAATAAACATATAAATAAGTGCAACAAATACAAATAACCAATAATAAACGTATTCTTCTTTACGCCGACTCCAAGCCAAACTACCAATATAGAGAAGCTGAAAAAAGCCGATGCCCAATACCAAATAAATCCAAAACGCAATGTGTTGATTCTGAATAAACTCTTGATTTATACGGTTGTGAAAGTGTTGTGAATCTTCTAATCGAATTTGAAGCGAGTCGCTTTTTTGCAATTTTCGTGCATAAACTTTAAAATAAAATGATTGCGGCATATCGTTTTTCGATATATCAAAAGAGATATGCCGATGATGCTGTGGTGTATTATTTTGGGATTCAGCTATTTGAGAATGGATATTCAGTCCTTTTTCATCAAAGGCTAAGACTGTTTCGTATTGATAAAAATCAAGCGTCAGGTTTTTAGGTATTCTTATAAAATGTATTTTATACCACAAAGACAAACTGTTGTGTTGAACTTGGTCTTTATCTTTTAAACAAACAGGTGGCTCAAACTCTATGATGGGTAAGTGTTTGTAATTAACATGTTTATATAGAGGTTTTGAAACAGCTAAAGTCGCTATTGTATTATTTTCTGAATAAACCTTTACTGAAACGTGTTTAGGCGTTTGCGTTTGATAAATGGCAGCAAAACATACCCCTGTAAACAAGAGAAGATGCCAATAGTTTGAAAGGTAATATTTGATTGGAGAAAAAGTAATCATGTTGTTAACATTTTGGTTTGTTCTAACAACAAAATTAATAAAGACTTTTGTTATAAAGTGTTTTATGCTCAAAAAATTTTAAAGAAACTCTTTCCTAAAAAAAAGCAACCGCTTTACTGCCATTCAGTAAAGCGGTTGCTTGGTTAAAACTAAATCTTTGTATGTCTGAAAACTATAAAACATTATAAACCCAATGCGGCAATATCCCCAAAAGTAATAAACCCCCACAAACAATAATGAGTAGTAGGGTCTGCAAACTGTCCGCCTTTACGACGCCCCCCTCAGTATCTTCATGAAAAAACATAGCGATAATGAGTTTGAAATAATAATAAACGCCAACTAATGACATCGCTATCGCAAACAAAACAAGGGATAAATAACCTTCTGAAATAGCGTTGATAAAAATATAATATTTTGCCATAAAACCGGCTAAAGGTGGAATACCCGCCATAGACAACAATGCCATGGTCAGCGCAACCGCTAATAAGGGATTTGACTTTCCGAGCCCATGAAATGCTGAAATATTGATACTGCCCTTTGCTTTTTCAACCACATAAAGCACCATAAAAGCCGCTATTGAAGCCAAACCATAAGCAACGGTATAAAACAAAAGCGAATTGTCAGACTCACCACTCGCGCAAAGAATAGCAATGAGCATATAACCTGCATGGGAAATCGAAGAAAAAGCCAGCATCCTTTTCGCATCATGTTGCATCACAGCAACGATGTTTCCGATTAAAAGCGTCAACACTATCATAACCACAAAAATATCCACCCAAATAGTGGTTTCACTGGGGAAACAAGTGATAAAGAGACGATAAAAAGCAGCAACGGCAGCGGTTTTCGCTACGGTTGCCATAAATGCAGTTATCGGCGTTGGTGCACCTTGATAGACATCGGGTGTCCAAAAGTGGAACGGTGCAGCACCCATTTTGAAACCCATACCTATGATGAGCATGATGATGCCAACGGCTAAAACGGGTGTTTCAGTTGTTTTTCCCAAGCTCGAACGAATACTTAAAAGGTCGAAAGAACCTGTAATACCATAAATCAAAGCAATGCCAAACAGTAAAAAACCACTGGCAAATGCACCCATTAAAAAGTATTTGAACGCCGATTCAGTGGAACCCAAATCGGACTTATTACTGCCCGCCAATACATACAGTGATACCGACAAAATCTCGATGCCCAAGAACAACATGACCATATTTGTAAAAGAAACCATGACCAATGCGCCCGTCAAAGCAAAGAATATCAGTGAATAACGGTCAGTTATTGCCTTCATTTTGCTGAAATATTCTTCAGACATGATCAACCACAGCAACGTTATACCCGACATCGCAATGGTAAATGCCAAGGCATAATTGTCTATTTGCATCATGTTGAAGACCCGTTGATTGTATCCCCAATCAAAAATGCTCCATGACATCGTCATCGCCATACCGAAAAGAGCCAACGGAAAAACAAGTTTCCGAAGGTTAAACATATCAGCGAGCATCGTAAAAACGCCCGTAAGCGCAAGCGTCAATAATTCTTTCATAACGTATTCATCAAAAGAGAGATTAAAGAGACCCCTCAGTATTTTTTGTAATTTTTTCGTTTGTTGAGGTATTTCGATATTAGTAATCTACAAAAACTAAGTCGCTTTTTGTCATTCTGAACACAGTGAAAGAACCTGAATATCAATGATTTAGATTCTTGCACTTCGTTGAGAATGACAAAAAAAAGTGTTCTTAATTAATCAACCCGCCTTGAAAAACCATCAAAAGTTCTTCAACAGCAGGTGCCACAATATCTAAAAGCGGTTTAGGAAACACGCCTAAAACAATAACCATAACTGACACTGTTAATAAAACAGTCGTTTCGTTATTATCCAAATCAGCGAACCCCTCAGTAAGCGGCTTAGTTTCGCCCAACATAATGCTTTGATAGCTGCGCAACATATAGACCGCCCCTAAAATAACCGTCAATCCCGCAAAAGCAGCCATCCAAAAATTATATTGATAAATACCATTTATCAACAAAAACTCGCCAACGAAACCGTTTGTCAAAGGCAAAGCGACTGAACCCAATAAGATAATTAAAAAGTATAAAGCAAATTTTGGCGCAACGCCACGAATACCGCCCATTGCCGTCAAATCATGCGTTTTTGTGCGTTCCATCAAAATTTCAGCGACAAAAAACAAACCCACTACGTTAATACCATGTGAAACCATTTGAATCAAACCGCCCGTTATCCCCTCAGTATTCATCGCAAAAATACCCGCTGAAATCAAGCCGACGTGCGCGATAGAACTGTAAGCAATCAATCGTTTATAATCCTTTTGTGAGAGCGCAATCAATGACGCATAGACAATACCGATGATGGATAAAATCATAGCCGTATTGCCCCATGAATCCCAACCCTTCGGCACAAGCGGCATCAACCAACGGAGAAGACCATAAGTGCCCATTTTGAGCATAATACCAGACAACAACATCGTACCCGCCGTTGGTGCGGTCACATAAGTATCAGGTTGCCAAGTATGGAAAGGGAAAACAGGCATTTTAATAGCAAAAGCGATGAACATTGCCCAAAAAACCCAGCCTTGTTGCTCACGGCTCATTTGTTGTCCTGCCGCATAAAGATCTGCAATGAGGAAAGAATGATTGTCAGGGGTTTGAAGATAAACGAATAAGAGACCCGCCAACATAATGAGTGAACCCGCTAACGTATAGACAAAAAACTTGAAAGTGATGCGGCCACGATGTTCGCCACCCCAAACGAGGCAGATAAAGTATATCGGTATCAAAGCCAATTCCCAGAAAATGTAGAAAAGGAAGCCATCCATAGCTGTAAACACGCCTATTAAAGCCATTTGCATTAAAAATACAAGCGCATAGAAGCGATTTGTGAAGTAGCCACTTGAGGAAGCCGTGATGATTAAAGGCATCAATAAAGTCGTCAACAAGACCATTAAAAATGAAATGCCATCCATGTTGACAGCAAAATGCGCCCCAAAGGGCAGCCAATTCACATCTAATGAAAGCATTTCAGGTTTTGACGAAAATAGCGTCGCCGCATAACCGAATAAACCCAATTCAGCCAAAGCGAGGTAAAAAGCCATCAATTCCGCCTTTTCTCTTTTGATGAACAACATCAATAGAGCCGCGACAAGGGGGAAAAATATAAGTGCAACTGTTATCATAAATTCTTATTTGCTCAAATTTTGCTGATTCTTACAGAATGACAAATTATACTGAGGGGGTGATTATAGCACCTTAAACATCAAAATAATAATAATTGAAATGACCATCGCAAAGAAATAGACATCAACATTACCCGCTTGTGTTTTACGCAATCTGGCGGATAACCAATAAGTAGCCAAACCAAAAAAGTTGACAACACCATCTACCACTTTTGTATCAAAAATGGCACTGAAAAAGCCACCGATAACATCAATCGGCTTTGTTATCAACGTGTTATAAATCTCGTCAATATAATATTTGTTGTAAACCGTTTTTGTCAAACCTGTCATTTCTGCATCGGCTTGAATCCGTTTTTCTTTGGAAATATACATCATATAAGTCATAATGGCTATGACCGCAACCCCTGCTGTTACGCCCCACATCATCTGATGTAAGTAGTGAAAATCGCCTTCATGCACCCTATTTGCCAAAACAGTGCTTAAATTATGCTCCACATAACCATTGACAAGGAAACCACCTCCAACAGACAAAGCCGCCAAAACCATCAAAGGGATAGTCATACTGAGGGGTGATTCGTGGAGATGATGCTCTTGTTCGTGTGTCCCTCTAAATTTACCCCAAAAGGTTAGGAAGTAAACACGGCTCATATAAAATGCGGTCATTAATGCACCAACAATCAACAAATAGCCGATAACGGGCTTATTTTCAAGGGCTTTAATAATGATTTCATCTTTTGAAAACCAACCTGAAAAGTATGGGAAACCAATAATCGCTAAATAACCTAAGGCAAAAGTGGCGTGTGTAATGGGCAATTTAGAGCGCAAACCGCCCATTTTACGAATGTCTTGCTCACCACTCATTCCGTGTATGACAGAACCTGCACCGAGGAATAACAAGGCTTTGAAAAACGCATGAGTAACAACATGAAAAACACCCGCCGAATAAGCCCCCACGCCTAAGGCTGCGAACATGAAACCCAATTGAGAAACCGTCGAATATGCCAAGACCTTTTTAATATCCATTTGTTGGAAACCAATCGTCGCAGCAAACAAAGCGGTGAGCGTTCCTGTCCAAGCGACAACATCCATACTGAGGGGTGCCATTGTGAACATTGTATTGCAACGAGCAACCATGTAAATACCCGCTGTTACCATCGTAGCGGCATGGATAAGTGCCGAAACAGGTGTTGGACCTGCCATCGCATCAGGCAACCATGTATATAAAGGTATCTGTGCAGACTTACCTATTGCACCAATGAACAACAATAAAGTAGCGGCTGTCACCATTTGAGGTGTGAACTTTGCGAGGTTTTCTGCTTCAAAAACAGTATCAAAAGTAACGCTTTGGGTTGTTGTATAAATCATTAAAATGCCCAACAACAAACCTAAGTCGCCAATACGATTCATCACAAATGCCTTTTTTGCAGCACTTGAATAATCCATATTTTTAAACCAAAAGCCAATCAACAAATAAGAACATAAACCAACGCCTTCCCACCCAATGAACATAACAAGGAAATTGTTACCTAAAACCAACAACAACATAAAGAAGACGAATAAATTGAGATATGCAAAAAAGCGACGAAAACCATCGTCATCGTGCATATAACCTGTTGAGTACAAATGGATTAGAAAGCCTACACCTGTTATGACCAATAGGAAAATCAAAGACAAAGGGTCAATGAGGAAGGACATCGTCGCAGATAAATTACCCACTGTAATCCAATCAAAAACCATAATGGTTTCAGGTGCTGGATTATGGAGTTTTTCCATGAAAATCAAGACCGATACGACAAAAGATGCCAGTACAGAACCGCTTGCAATGATGCCAGTCAAAGACTTCGACAAATTGCGATTTGCCAACCCGATGATTGCCCAAGAAATGAGCGGGAATAAGGGTATTAAGTAAACTAATTTAGACATAAATCTATTCTTAATTTTTTTATTGACAATTGGTTTGAAAACCAATAATTATTAATTATCTTTAAAGTATCCTTTTAATACAACTCCAATTGTAGGTTGCCTATCACAAGCGTCAATAAATGTAACTTTAGAAACATACTTCCCTAGTTGTTTAAAATCATCCTTTTCATAATTAGGTATATATTTTTTTAACTTTGTAATACATTTAGCGCAATTGAATGTATTTTTCACTTTTTTAGTATGAACATGGAGCAAAAGCCAGTTTTCAAAACATGGGTCTAAAATTAGCATTTCTACATTTTCAAAACCGTTCACTTTGTTACGCAATATATCGTATTTAGGGTTATCTGTATCTAAATCATAGATAATAACAAATGAAAAATAGTAAGAAGATTCTTCTTTATCACTAAGTAATTTATCAGATATTAAAAGTACACTATTTGCCCCACCACCAAAACAGTTTTTCACAGCAACTTCTTTAGTATAAAGTTTTTTTAATAAAACAATATAGTTGTATTCTGTGAAACCTTCAACTATAAACAGTGGTACAGGAACACTTTTTTTTGGTTGACTTTTTTTTCGATTTGCCATTTTAAATCCCTTGAGGTTTAGCACCGAATCGCCCTATTCGATAAAGTTTTTCAAGACTTTTTTTATGAATATCCTCAATATCTTCAAAATTCGATGCACAAAACAATTCTGTCTCTCCTCTGTTATTTTTTTCAGCAAACCATAATTGTTCGGGCTGTAATACATCCATAAATAAACTATTATGAAATGTAAATATTAATTGTGCAGAACCTTTATTGACTTCTTGATTTTGAAAAAGTCCTATCAAATAAGCCACTAAATTTTGATGCAAATTAGTTTCAATTTCATCTAAAACGACTAACCCACCAGACTCAAGCTTCGGTAGAATCATTGAGATAAGTGCAAAAAGCTGTAATGTCCCTGAACTTTCTTTTTCTTCCGTAAAATCAGATTGTGAATCACCAATTTTATGTTTGAAAAAAGCAGAAAGAATATTTAGTGTATCATTGCTGTATGCTTTTTCTAATTCTTTTATTTTAGATTCAGGAATATTGTTTTTTAATTTTTCAAGTATTAAACCTATTTCATGTTTTTCTTTATCTTCAACAAAAAAATCAACTATTCCAATATCTGCTAATTGAACAATTTCAATCACTTTATTTTTAATTGATTCATTTTGAGAAAGAACCATAAGGATTGAAGGTGTAAATTTAATATTTTTAAGCCCGCGTGAATTTACATTTGTATTTATTTTGCCAAAATAATCTCTAATTTTTTGAGCAATAATATGAGAATCAAAATTTGTTGCAAAAGAAATAATTGAACTTGTATCTCTTAAATCGTTTGTCGGAAATGCTGAAACATTTTCACCAAATTTAACATTTTTCAAAGAACGAGAATAAAGCATTTCTCCATCTAAACTCAATATTTCAGTTAAAACTTTATTTCCATTAATTTCAAGTTCGTATGCGTATTCTTTATTTTCAAGACTAAAAAATAAATTAAATTTCGTGGCTGATTCTTCCATACCAATAAATTTTTCTATTGGTATTTTAGTTTCGTTTGAGAAAAATGATTGACTCATAAACCAAGCAACAAAATTCAATCCTTTTATAAAGTTTGTTTTTCCCGAAGCATTCGTACCAGCAAAACCTATTGTCGGATGTGCTAAAAAATTTGATTGCGATATATTCAAATCAAACTCTACAATATTTTCATTTTTGATAGAACAAAAATTTTCTATTGAAAGATATTTAATCATTATTTATTCTTTTATTCTATAATAAATTATATAGACTCATTCAAATGAACTTAATTTCTCAACTTCTTAATTTTGTTCCGATTTAAAATATCATTTTGTATATTTTGTATCAGCAATATAAATGTCTAACGCCTTGCTCAATTGGAATTCTGAAAAAGCTTTTTGCATACAATTTTCTAAAAACTGCATGGTTTTATCAAAATTATCAATCCTAATGCGTTCACTTTTAAAGAGTTGTATATAGTTGAAATCAATCCTAAGATGTCGAGCCTGTTTCTTCAAATGAATTTGAGCGTATTGCGTATTGTCTAATTCAAAGTGTTCATATTCGCCTAATTTCGTAATTTTCATGAGGCTATCGTGGTCTTTTTTTCTGCCGACTTCTCCCAATAAACTTTTAATACTGCTTTCTCCATCAGCGTAATAAAATGTCAAAACAGCTTCTATAAAAGGAACAATTTCAGCTGTTAACACCTCTTCTTTCAATTTCCAAAGGTAAAAATGCTCGGTTTCTGAATAGTCATAAAGAATTAAATCATAATTGTCTTTAACTGTTTGGATGGCAACATCCGCAGAAATACCATCCCCTTGAATACGCTTTTTTGTAAGAACGATGGTTGATTTTAAAGCAACTGCAATGAATTGAGCCATAATATATTATTTCCAAAAATTAAAACTTCAACCGATTCAAAAAATCAATATCGGTTGATTTGGTATTTCTAAAAACCATCATCAAAATAGCTAAACCAACGGCAACTTCTGCCGCTGCAACCGCCATGATGAAAAACACAAACACTTGTCCGCCCGGGTCATTGTGAAAACGACTGAAAGCGACCAACAGTAAATTGACAGCATTTAGCATCAACTCAACGCACATAAAAATGACAATGGCATTGCGTCTGTACAAAACGCCTATAACGCCTATCGCAAACAAAATGGCACTCAACCATAAGTACCAAACCAAAGGAACACCTGCTATAATATCTTGATTCATATTTGTTTATAGTTATTGGTGATTGATAATTCGTTATTGGATAGTAGCGACGGTTAACAAGTAACCAATAACTATTGACGAATAACTAATATCCAATAATCAAATTATTTAATTTCACGTTTACCCAACAGAACTGCACCGACCATACCTGCTAAAAACAAAACGGCAGATACCTCAAACGGCAAAATGTATTGACCATAAAGGACACGCCCTAAATATTCAACTGAACCCAAATCAGCACTGATATTGCCATTAATTTGCATTTTTTCAGCATCGCGCAAAGCGACGATTAAAACCAACATCAATAAACCGCCTGAAATAACGGCTCCAGCTTTTGCAAGATTGGATTTCACAGGTTCTGCATCCACATTTAAGTTCATCATCATAATCACGTAGAGGAACAAAACCATAATCGCACCTGAATAAACAATAATGTGAACTGCCGCCAAAAACGACGAATCAAGCAAAAAGTAATGTCCCGCAATGGAAAAAAACGTAATGATGAGTGCCAAGGCACTGTAAACGGGGTTGCGGGTGAAGACCACAAAAGCGGCACTCGCAATCGCAAGAGCAGAAAGGAAATAAAATAGATACTGCGTTATCATAAAAATTGGTTATTCGTTAATGGTTATCATCTTCATCTCTCAAATGGTCTTCCCATGTTTGATTGTGGACATGAAACTTGTTGGTTTTAAAATCAGCCACCTCTTTGGTTTGCCTTTTTGATACATCAATTCGATTATCCATAGTTTCCACGAGTTTATCTTTGCCGTAAATCATATTGTTGCGATTGAAATCCGTATCAACAAGGCGATCTGTCAAAAATATCGCTTCTTTCGGACAAGCCTCTTCGCATAAACCGCAAAAAATACAGCGTAACATATTAATCTCGTAAATAGCGGCATATTTTTCTTCACGATACAAATGCTCCTCCCCTTTTTTGCGCTCTGCCGCCACCATCGTAATCGCTTCCGCTGGACAAGCCACAGCGCACAACCCACAAGCTGTGCAGCGTTCTGCACCCGCTTTATCGCGTTTTAACACATGCCAACCTCTATAAACAGGTGCAAACTCCCGCTTTTGTTCAGGATACCGAATTGTTGCAGGTTTCTGAAAAGCATGTTTCAAAGTAATGGCCATACCCTTAGCAATCGCAGGTAAATATATCCTTTCAGCTAACGTCATTTCCTTATTGGAAACGAGTTTTGAGCGATTCGTTAATTTCATTTTTCCTTATTTATAAGCAAATCTCAAAACACATACTTACATAGGACACATAGTTTTTTTATCATTGTGAAAGTAGCATAGAAAAAACTATGTGTCCTATGTGAGTATGTGTTTTAAAAAAAAAGAACTTTTTTGTTAAAATTATGAAGTATTTTAGAACAAACCCTTAAACCACCCCTCAGTAAAAGCGGTAAAAATGCCCGTCAAAATCAAATTCAAAATAGACAACGGCAGCAATGTCTTCCAACCCAAATTCATCAATTGGTCATAGCGGAAACGCGGTAAGGTCCAACGAACCCACATGAATAAAAAGATGAAAAAGATGATTTTACCCATCAACAAAACGAAGCCCAAAATGCGTACACCGTTTTCACCGAGCGAAGGTATCAATTCATTCTCAAATGGGAAATGATAACCGCCAAAATATAGCGTAGCCATCAAAGCCGATGACGCAAACATATTGATATACTCCGCAAAAAGGTAAAAACCGAGCTTCATCGAAGTGAATTCTGTATGATAACCACCGACAAGTTCCGATTCTGCTTCTGGCAAATCAAACGGCGCACGGTTACATTCTGCAAATGCACAAATCATAAATATGAGAAACCCTAAAGGTTGATAGACAAAATTGCAGAAATCACCATCCTGTTTTTCGACAATATCATTAAGACTCAATGAGCCAGTCGTCATAATCAAAGCAACAAGGCTGATGCCCATCGCCAACTCGTAAGAAATCATTTGACTCGATGCGCGTAGTGTACCCATCAACGAATATTTATTGTTCGATGCCCAACCGCCAATCATAATACCGTAAACACCTATCGAAACTACGCCAAAGACATAGAGCACACCTATATTAATGTCTGAAATTTGAAAATTAAAAATAGTGCCATCCGATAATGTCGTCGGGCGCGCCCACGGAATGACGACCGAAGAAATATTCGCCACAAACATCGAAATCGATGGGCCCAAAATGAAGAGCCATTTGTTCGCTGCTTCGGGAATAAACTCCTCTTTCATAAACATTTTGCCACCATCGGCAAGCGGCTGCAACAAGCCAAAAGGGCCCGCACGGTCAGGTCCCACACGGTCTTGCATAATAGCTGCCACTTTGCGTTCACCCCAAGTCGAGTAAGCCGCGATGCCCAAAGCGACTGCAAAAACAGCAAGTACAATTAAGGCTTTATAAATCAGTATCGTTGATAACATAAACTATTGATATTCAGTTAATTGTTTCGTTTTTAGACCCCTCAGTAATTTATTGAATTTCGACACTTTCAGGCAATGACATTTGTGCAACTTCTCCATTATTCGGATCCATTGGCCCATTCCCTAAAGTATGTTTAATACCATCTAAATGTGGATTGACCAAATGTTTTGCCCGAGCCAAAGCCACACGGGTATCAAATTGAATCGCTTTCAAACCGTCCACACCGTCTTCATAATGATTGGCAGAAATGACCGAATGCCGATTGATTTTGGTAGGACCTTCAATCACCCAATCCGTAATTTCTTTTTTATGGAAACGGCAATCGTTACAAATCCAATCCACCACTTCTCCATATTCGTCTTTGCGAGCCGTTACCCGCAATACATCATCGCCTTTGAACCATAAACGTACTTTACCTGTACATTTAGGACAATCACGATGCGCGTCAACAGGTTTTGTGTACCAAACACGTGATTTGAAGCGGAAAGTCTTATCCGTCAAAGCACCAACAGGACAAACATCGATGACATTTCCAGAAAACTCATTCTCAATTGCGGCTTGAATATATGTCGAAATTTCGGCATGGTCACCACGGTTTATGACACCATGCACACGTCCGTCTGTCAATTGTTCTGCCACTTTCACACAACGCCAACACATAATACAACGCGTCATGTGTAACTGAACGTAATCGCCAATATCAATTTTTTCAAACTCCCGACGGCGAAACTCATAGCGCGTATCCATTTTGCCATGCTCATAACCCAAATCTTGCAAATGGCACTCCCCTGCTTGGTCACAAATCGGACAATCCAATGGGTGATTAATCAATAAAAACTCAACAACACCCGCCCGAGCTTCCAAAACCTCTGGGCTGGTGATATTTTCAACCACCATACCGTCCATCACCGTTGTACGACACGAAGCCACAGGTTTAGGCATTGGTGTCGGATTCGCTGACGAACCTTGCGTCACTTTCACAATACATGTGCGGCAATAACCACCCGATGTCTTCAATTTTGAATAATAACACATCGCAGGCGGCACAATATCGCCCCCAATCATGCGCGCAGCTTGTAAAATGGTTGTACCTGCTGGCACTTCTATACTTTGTCCGTCAATCGTTACTTTCGGCATATTCTAATTTTTTATATTCAACACCCCTCAGTATTTTGGGGCTATTTTATTCAAAATCAATTATTTACAAAACTTCCATGTGTACCAACTGTTCTTCCACAACCATATTAAACACTTTGTCTGTCACCAATTTAAACGTCCAAACACCTTCTTTCGGCATTCCCCATATTTCAAATTCAAATTCTCCTAAACGAAACATTTGATCTGATACAAAATGCGGTGGTTTTTCCAAAAATTCACCGACTATGAACTCACCGAATGCGTTTTGGTGGTGGGCTTTTATGTTGAAATCGAGTATCATTTTCCTCCCGTTATTTTATGTCTTCTCACTTCTTCTACATTAACTCGCATGTGTTCATTTTTCCATTCTTCCATTAATTCAGTCGTATAGCCTCGTTCATCCCAAACTCGATCAGCTTCTTTTACAGCACGGTCAAGCCAAAATTTGGCTAAAAGCTTTCGCAACTGTTTAAAATCTTCTTCCGAATCGCATTTTTCAAACTGTCGCAATATTTCTAATTGTACTTTATTGAGCGATTTCATTGTTTAATTTTAAATTATACCCCTCAGTATTTGAGGTTATTTTATTGAAAATTTATCATCTATGAATCAACGCTTTAAGTTCATTAATACTTAAGACCTCTTTTCTACGATGTAACATCGCATGGCAATTTGGACAAACGGGTACTAAATCTTCTTCTGGATTAACTTTGTATTCCTTTTTAATTTCAAATAAAGGTTTTATATGATGAACATGTATGAAACCTCTACCTAAATTCCCATAAGTTTTTTCAAAATCAAATCCACAAACCTTACAAATACACTTATGAATTTTTAAGCATTCTTGTCGTGCTTTCCCATCTCTTTCATAAGCATTTACCGTAATTTGTTTGACTGATCCCTCTGTAAAAGTTTTAAATTGAGTAATAATCTCCTCTGGAAATATAAAAATTTCATCTTGCCAAAATTCTGACAATCTAGTTTTATTTTGATTCCTATCTTCTCTGATACTTTTGCCAAGAGGTACATTAATCACAATTTGAGATGCCAATTTATAACTATCCCAAATTGCTTTATTTTTAAGAATCAAATTTAAGTTTTCAATAGAAAGGTGTAGCCAAGTAAGTTTAACATTAGAATTATTAGTAGATTTTACTGGCATAAAATGCACACCCTCAATTGATTCATGTGGTTTATCTACTAAAAGCCATATACCAGCTTCTGTTCCATGACTATATGCAGCTAAATAAAGCCCACCTATTGTTAAACTAATACTTGATTTTAAAACACCAAAAAAAGATTTTTCTGGGTAACAAGTATTTTCAAAAACATTATTGAAAAATTCAATCAAATCTCGCTCATAAGATTGAATTGATTTTTTGTTTATCAACCAACTACTTATTTCTTTTTTCCAATCAAAATCTGTCATTTTGCAAGAAATTTGAAAATTAAGCAACCAACGTTTCATCATTCAACCTAAAATAATGCTTCACATCCTCCGTCGGATTCCGTATAAACTCCTCAAACTCCGACCTAAAATGCCGAATCGCTGCCGCAACGGGCCAAGCCGCCGCTTCGCCCAACGGACAAATCGTTTTGCCTTCAATTTTCGATTGAATATCCCATAACAAATCAATGTCTTGCACTGTCCCTTGACCCCTCAGTATTTTTCGCAGAATTTTCTCCATCCAACCCGTTCCTTCACGGCAAGGAGAGCATTGACCACAACTTTCGTGGTGATAAAAACGCGTAAATGTAAAGAGATTTTTGACAATACTCGTTGAGTCATCCATAACGATAAAACCGCCTGAACCCAACATCGTACCTGTCAAAAAACCACCATCGCCGAGACTTTCATAAGTCATCAAACGTGGTTCACCTTTGGCAGTTGTCAAAATTAAGTCAGCAGGTAAAATCGGCACCGACGAACCACCCGCCACAACGGCTTTGAGTTTGCGTCCGCCTTTGATACCGCCACAATATGCGTTGCTGTATATAAATTCCTCTACGGGAACACCCAATTCAATCTCATAAACACCTGGCTTATTGATGTGTCCACTTGCCGAAATCAACTTCGTACCTGTCGAGCGACCAATGCCGATTTTAGCATATTCCTCGCCACCCATAAGGATAATCGGCACAATTGCCGCTATCGTTTCCACATTATTCACCACCGTCGGACAGCCATACAATCCTGCAATCGCTGGAAACGGCGGCTTGATACGTGGATTACCCCGTTTGCCTTCAAGCGATTCCAATAAAGCCGTTTCTTCACCGCAGATATACGCTCCTGCGCCGATTTGCATATAACAATCGTGGTCAAAACCCGAGCCTTGTATATTTTTGCCCAACCAACCCGCAGCATAAGCCTCTTTTAAGGCACGCTCCATGATTTTATAGACGTAAGCATATTCTCCACGTATATATATGTATGATGTTTTTGCACCCAAAGCAAAAGACGAAGCAATCATACCTTCAATGAGCAAATGAGGAATCTTTTCCATCAAATAACGGTCTTTGAAAGTACCCGGCTCCGACTCATCAGCATTGCAAACCAAATAACGTGGCACACCTTCGGGTTTTGCCAAAAACGACCATTTCAAACCCGTCGGAAAACCTGCACCGCCACGACCACGTAAGCCCGATTTCTTAACCTCATCTACAATTTGTGCATCGGTCATTTCTTTCAAAGCCTTTTCAACAGCTTTGTAACCACCTTCACGACGATAGACTTCGTAGCCCTGTATGCCTGCAACGTGAACTTTATCTAATAATAATTTCTTGCTCATATATTTTAAAATCGTTGATTGTCAGTTGTTTAGTATCCTTCAGTATCTTCTAAATTTTTAACAAAATGTAAAAGCGATTGATTAATTCTATTCAATTCTATTGAAATATCGTGTTGATTACCTGTACCTTTTATGATTTGGTCATTAAGCGTAAACCATCTTGAAGAAATATTCAGAATGTTCCCAATCCATTCATCTTTATTTTGTTCAATTGCAATATCTCTAATCTCTTTAATTACTTTATCATATTTAGCCTCAGAGATATCAATTAACCAATTTTTCTTTTTACTAACATTCTTAATAGTTTTTAATGATGATGCTTTTTGTTGTTGAAGTTTTAGCAACCTTTTATCTTCTTTTTCTATAGCTATTCTTTCTTCTTGTTTTTTCTTCTCTGCTAATTCTTCTTTTAATCTTTTAGTTTTTTCTAAATAAAAAGTTTGTAAAGATTTTTTTTGATCATTTGTAAATGGCAAATAATCTAAATCATCAAGAATTTTAAGGAATTTTTCAGATATCTGACTCATACTCAATATAAAACCTGAAAAAGTCATATATAGAAACTCATTGAATTGGCATGTATTAACGTCATCCTTTAAACCTAATATTAAAGGATTTAAGCTTTTTCTTGAATCTAAATGAGTTTTATAAGTAAAATCTACAATATTTAAAAAAGCTTTAAAAGCTATCGTTGATTCACCTAAAAATTTACCTTTCATTAAATATTGTTGAGATACTGACTTTTTAGCAGTATCCCAAATTTCACCTAAGCTATTAATAATACACAATCTTTCAAAATCACTAGAAGAAAGATAATAATTGAAATGATTAATCCATTCCAAATCTTTTATCATAGGCTTAAGTTTATAATCAATATCATCAATATCCATTGAGAATAATTTTATAAATACCCCGTCCGCTTCACCGCATACGCTTCCTTAAAATTTTCCAACAAATTATCAACCTTTTCCAGCGTCAAAAACTCATGAAAAGCATCACCCACTTGCAACATCGGTGCGTAACCACACGCGCCCAAACACTCCACCGTTTTTAAGGTAAATTGACCATCAAGCGTTGTTTGACCGACGCGAATGCCCAATTTTGCTTCGATATGACGTACCACATCTTCCGCACCCATGAGCCAGCAACTTGATGTATGACACACTTCTATCAAGCAACGTCCAACAGGTTTTAAGTTAAACATCGAATAAAAAGAAGCGACTTCAAAAGCTTCAATTGCTTGAATATTCAACAACGAAGCAACATATTCCATCGCTTCGGGGCTTAACCAACCGTCAAATTCGACTTGTGCTAAGTGCAGAAGCGGAATTAAAGCCGATTTTTGCTTGCCTTCTGGATAGCGACTGATGATGTCTTGCGCCCGTGCCATTGTCGCATCTGAAAACTGATATGTTTGAACTGCAGTCATAACTAAATTAAGTATGAGTTATGAGTTATGAGTTATGAATTATGAGTGTTGACAAAAACGCATAATTCATGACTCATAATTCTTAACTATTGATTCATGTATTTTTTATAATCTTCAAAACTTTGCAAAATAATCTGTATAGCCGTTTCTCTATTTAAAAATTCCTCGACAACGACCGTTTTATTTTCTAACTTTTTATAATCTTCAAAGAAATTACGCATTTCTTTTAAAAAGTGTTCGGGCAATTCTGTAATGTCATTGATGTGTGAAACGCTGATATCGTCGGCAGCCACAGCGATGATTTTGTCGTCTGCTTCGCCTTGATCTATCATACGCATGACCCCGATAACCTTGGCATTTACTTCACACAATGAGCGTATTTCAATCTGCGATAAAACTAAAATATCCAATGGGTCATGGTCATCGCAGTAACTTTGCGGTATAAAACCATAATTTGCAGGATAATACATAGCAGAATAAATAACCCTATCTAAACGCAAGCGTCCTGTTTCTTTATTCAATTCATATTTGGCGCGTGTGCCTTTCGGAATTTCAATGATGCCTGTGACAACATTGGGTGCATCGTCACCTACGGGTGTATGATGCCACGGATTGAAATGCACTACTGTTTTATTGTTCATTATTTAAAGTTTTAGTTGTAGCAGGGACTTTAGTCCGAGATTTATTTACTCACGGACTGAAGTCCGCGTTACGTACAGACACCCCTCAGTATTTTAGGCATCTAACTCCCCTGCAATAACATTCATCGAAGACAAAATGATAATTGCATCCGATAACATCGCCCCACGAATCATTTCAGTATAGGCTTGATAATAAATGAAGCACGGACGACGGAAATGCAACCTCGCTGGCGCACGACCACCATCTGAAACCAAATAAAACCCTAACTCACCGTTTCCGCCTTCAACAGCATGATATACTTCTCCTATTGGCACTTCAGTTTCGCCCATCACGATTTTAAAATGGTAAATCAATGCCTCCATTTGAGAATAAACTTGCTCCTTGGGTGGATGGAAAAACTCAGGCAAATCGGCATGAAATTTACCATCGGGCATATTCTTAATCGCTTGTTCTATGATGCGCATGGACTGCCACATTTCTTCCATACGAACCATGTAGCGGTCAAAAGTATCTCCTGAAACACCAATAGGAATATCGAATTCAAAGTCTTGATAACTTGAATAAGGATTTGCGACACGCACATCATAATCCACACCCGCTGCACGAAGATTGGGACCTGTAAAACCGTAATTCAATGCCCGTTCTGCTGAAATACCGCCTACACCGATTACCCTGTCCATAAAAATACGGTTGCGGGTAACGAGTTTGTCAAATTCTTTCAAAGCTTTTGGAAATTCCTTCATAAAATAATGAAGCGTATCCCAAGCCTTTTTATTGAAATCACGCTCAATGCCACCGATGCGACCAATATTTGTCGTCAAACGGGCACCGCAAATTTCTTCAAAAATCTCATAAATCACTTCACGCCATTTGAAAACATGAAGAAAACCCGTCATTGCACCCGTATCAACAGCAATAACCGTATCGCAAACGATGTGGTCTGCAATACGGCTCAATTCCATGATGATAACACGTAGGTATTCCGCCCGTTTTGGAATCTCTGCCCCAATCAGTTTTTCAACTGTCATGTGCCAACCCATATTATTAATAGGTGACGAACAGTAATTCATCCTATCGGTCAAAGTGGTGATTTGATTGTAAGGACGATGCTCCGCTATTTTCTCAAATGCTCGATGAATATAACCTACTGTGGGTTCTGAATCCACAATAATTTCACCGTCCATTTTCAGAACGTTCTGAAAAATACCATGCGTCGCAGGGTGCGTTGGACCTAAATTGAGTATTTGATACTCTTTTTCTTCAAAATTTCCGCCGTTTGGCTGAACGTTTATGACTTCGTTCATTTTTATTATAAATCTTTTAAAATCAATATTTTATGAGAAACATACACTCTTTAATCAATTAAGTTTGCGTTGTCTTGTTCCTTGTTCATCAATCACACTAAAATGATTTTCAATGATTAATCCATTATCGCCTTTCAATCTAAAATAAACAACTGCTGGTGGCGGTTGCATTTTATATTTAAAAATCAATTCTCCATAATCTCTATCAAATGTTAGAATTATCAACTGTTCATTAACAGCGATTTGTAAAACCTCTTCATCACTAATGCCGAAATTATCTTCCGCTATACTTGTAACCTCAAATCCCAGTTTTCTCAAAATTTTCATACTCGGAAATGGGAAGTTTTCATTTGCTAAAAAACGCATGATTTAAGCCGCTTTTAAAGGTAATGGAAAGTATAATTCCTCGCTTAAACAATCTTTTAAATAAGAAAATATTGCTTTGATATTATCATCTGTTAATCTTGGATAACTTTCCAAAATCATTTCTTTTGTCCAACCGATTTCAAATAATTCTAAAATAAGCTCAACAGAAAGACGCGTGCCTTTGATAGTTGGCTTACCTAATAAAACAGTTGGGTCTGAATGTATATGTTCTCGCCAATTCATTTTTTTGATTTTAAAAATTTAAAAATGCATCCCCTCAGTAAAAATCCTATTTTTAACGAGGACCATCCTTCAAAATCTTCTTCAATGTCTTTACTCTGTCTGCCGTCATTTCCGACATAAATGTACTACGTTCTAAGCTATACATTGTACCATAATAAGTATTGCCTTGCATGAATTGAGGCATAAACCGCTTAAATTCGGCATCCCGAAAGTCAATCCAGCGATGTTGAGCATCTTTCAAATAACCTATAAACAAGGTATCTTTCGCATATTTTCTCCTAATTTGCTGATACACAACGTTTAGGTTTTTGTCCACTTTGGCATAATCCTTAGCGGCTTGTGCATTCATTTCAGTTTGTGTTTGACCGAAAACAGTCATTGGCAAAACGAATAATGCTAAAAAAAGTAATTTTTTCATAGTCTATCTGGCTTTTTAATAGGTGAATGAATGTGTTATACAAATAAGATTTACTAAATGTTAAAAATTTAGTAAATCTACTCTATACATATATCAACGTCCAAAAAACGAATCGTCTTTATCCTCACGTTTCGCATCTTCCAATTTATATTGTTTTCGCATGGGAAAATAATTCATTTCGTCCATATTCAAAATCCGTTTCAAATTTGGATGACCCTCGAAGTTAACCCCGTAAAAATCATATTCCTGCCGTTCCATCCAGTTTGCTGTTGCAAAGACCGATGTAATCGTTCTTACTGAGGGGTCATCAATAGGCAAAAAAGTTTTGATGCGAATGCGTGTATTCTCTGGTAAGTTATGCAGTTGATACATAACGCTCAATTCTGCTTCTTTTTCTTCTGGATGATGAGATGCTGCAAGCGTTGTTAGAAACTGAAAAGACAAGTCTGAATCATGATAAAGGTACTCAATAACCTCTGCAAGAATGTCTCTTTTGACCACAAAAACGGGAAAATCGTAGTCAATAGTAGCTGAAACCAAGCCATCCGCAAAGCGTTGAAGCAGTGTCTCCTCAACTTTTGCTTTAAGTGCTTCAATGGCGGGTGTTAGGTATTTCAAATGAGGGTCTTTTATATTGGCTTGCATATTGTTGAATTGTTATATAGTTGTAAGGTTGTATTGTTTGATTGCTATATTCGTTATATGGCTATATTGGTTGATGGTTGTATGGTTAAATTGTTGTATAGTTTGAGCCATTTAACAATACAAAAATTTAACCATACACCCATTTATTCAATGCCATAATTGGACAACATCGCCTTGTATTCCTCTGAATCGCGGCGACGAAGGCTTTCACCAGCAGCCAGTTCTTGAATTTTCATAATACCTTCTAACAGTTGCTCTGGACGTGGTGGACAGCCTGGTACATACACATCAACAGGAATAATGCGGTCAATGCCCTGCAAAACAGAATAAGTATCGAATATACCACCCGAACTGGCACATGCACCCATAGATAAAACCCATTTGGGTTCAGACATTTGTTCATATACTTGACGCAAAACAGGACCTAATTTCTTGGAAATCGTACCCGCCACAATCAATAAATCGGCTTGACGCGGTGAAAAACTCAAACGTTCCATTCCAAAGCGCGACAAGTCGTAAGTAGCTGCCATGGTTGCCATAAATTCAATACCGCAACAAGATGTGGCGAATGGCAGTGGCCACAAGGAGTTTTTGCGCGCTAAACCAACGGCGGCATCAAGGCTTGTTGCCATAAAGGATTGACCTTGATAGCTTGGCGGCATATTTTCAGGACGAATATCAATAGCTGTAGTTGCCATAATGTCAAATTAAGAATTAAAAATGAGGAATTAGAAATTAAAAAAAATATGGATATTAGAAATTTAGGACGATTTACAGTTCCTAATTCCTAATTTTTAATTCCTAATTCATTTATCCCATTCCAATGCACCTTTTTTTACGATATAAAAAAAGCCGACCAGGAAAATGGCGAGGAAAGTAAACATTTCCATTAAACCAAACAGTCCTAATTTCTTAAAGTTCACGGCCCAAGGGTACATAAATATGACCTCGACATCGAATAATACGAATAAAACCGCAACGAGAAAGTATTTGATGGAAAAAGGTGTCCGCGCATTGCCTTGTGACTCAATGCCGCACTCAAATGCCTGTGCTTTGACTTTTGATTTCTTATGCGGACCCAAAAGATGCGTCGCTACCATCGTCGTGACAATAAAGCCAACTGAAACGAGCATCATAATTAAAACCGGTAAATAGGTGGTTATACCTTGTTCTTGCATGATTTGATTGATTTAAAGTATCTGTGGCAAATGTAAAACTTCATTGCCTTTTAGCGAAATGTTATGCCTTAAATCTCTGTTTTGTTGCATCTAATTTTCTCGATATGTTCTTTTAGCTAAAAAATACTGAGGGGGGTGTTTTTAAATTTTTCTATAACGCATTGATTTATAAGCATTTGAGTTTAATCATTTGTTTATCTAAACCTGTTCTAAATTAATTGGTGGTGACATATTATTACAGGCATCAACTTTTTCATTGACGTTTTTCATTACCCAGTAATGAAATGGGCGAACTCGGTATGGGTATCCTAACACCCGCAAACCAAAACCCTTGATTGGCATTGAAATTAAAACCCCACCCCAATTGTAGGTAGTCTTTGAACAGACTTGTTACAATACCACCTGCAAATTCGGGGGTATCATCGGAGTTAAAATCATAAGAAGCGACAAATAAGCCGATGCCTGGGTCAAAAAAATTGCGATAAGCCAAGTTATAATTTTTGAATTTGTATAAGGTACTCACAAGCGGCCCACCTTTGAAATTTGAGCCTCGGACAACGGGTTTGGCATACGAATAGACGACGTTCATGTGGACATGTCCCAAAGCATTTATCATGGGGAAATTATGGGTTTCCGTTTTTAAAGGCTCTTTATCATTGCTTTTATACAAAACGGCCGTTAAAACAATCACATCGCCTTGTTCGCGTTTGCCTGTGTACAGCAAGTCAAGCGTTGTGGTATTGGGAATTTTATCAAGTGCCAATCGCAACACTTTTTTACATATTTCAAGTGAACCTGTATTGATTTTTCGGCCATAAACGGCAATCTGATAAGCGTCTCTTGAATAATCAATCAAGTTTTTACCTGCATCTGAAAAATCTGTTCCTAATTTTGTCAGACTTTCTGACAAACTGCTGCCATTCTCACCCAGTTTTTTGACATCATCGGTCGCTAAAATATTTAAGGCAAAATCCGATATATCGTCTATTTGTTTCTTTAATCCTTGAATATCGTCTGCAAAACCTCGTAATACATCGGTTTTGGAGGCGGCTGATGCCATGCCTGTATTGGTTGTATATTTGGTTTTCAGATTCTCAATGCTCCCCCTCAGTATTTTCCATTTTTCAGTAAGTGTATTCAGACGTGCCGTAACATTATCTTTTACAGCTTTTTCAGCAGTACCCGTATTGTTTAACCGATCTTGAAAATCTTTTAAAAGTTTGCTGATGCTTTCTATATCAATTTCCTTTGCTAAGCAGCCGACCAAAACCCCTGTTAGTTTTTCAAAAGAATTGCCTTTGTTCATGCCTTCAAAAAAATCGGTGAGGGAATCTAATTCCTTCAATTGGTCGGGTGTAAGGTAGAGTTGGTTGCGCTCGTATTCATAAAATTCACCAGGCGGCAATTCGTCAAAACCTTCAAGGTGAATTTTGTTTTTGCCATTGTTGGTGACCGACCAAGCCGCTAACTGAAAATAAAAACCCTCTTCTTTTCGGAGTTCACGCAGTCCGTCTTCAGCATATTGCATTTCTTCAGCCAACAAACGCATGATGATTCGAAAGCGTTCATTACTGCCTTTGCCTTCTACAAAAGGTAATTCTTCTTCCCGTCGTCTTTGAAATCGAGAATCTGAAGGGAATAATTTGACGATGGCAGCACCTGCCAAAGCTCGGTCTCTCAATGCCTTTTTTAGAACCGATACATCCTGTTGCGCTTGAAAAACTTGTTCATATTGCTCAATCGTAATCTGTATTTTTTCGATATAATCCTTGTACAATTTCAACACTTCGATAAGGGAATCTACCCGTTTGCTACCCTTGCCCGCAAGTCCCAAATTGGCAGCATCTGTTATGGCTTTTTTATTAATTTCTATGGCGAGTTGACTATTGAGGTCTACCGTTTGACGGAGTTTCGTCAAAGGTCGGGTGTGCCCTGATTGGTCAATCTCAGTAATGTTTATATATTGTGCAAAAAGTTTAGGTAAAAAAAACAATAGCGTCGTTATAAAGAGGCATTTTTTCATGTCTGTTCTTTGTTTATATCTTATTTGATAATGGATAAATGATAATGGATAGTCTAACCGATTAGTGAACAATATGGTGTCGTTCAATTTTTAGATAGCCCCTTGTCATTTGAGTATTATAGCAAGTTTTAGGAGAAAATAAGAAGGTAAAATAATGAGGGGGTCTCTTTTGATAAAATATTGATTTTAAATAAATTACATCTTTCTGCAAGTTCAGAAATTTCGGAAAATACATGCCTAATTTCAATCCAATTCAGCCGCTAAAAAGGCATCATCAATACGCGTAAATATGGGCTGCGTGCCATCTCTTAATATCATATCTCTAATGTTTAAGGTCATAGATGTTACAACAGCGAGCGGTTTATCCCAATCGGGGACTAAGCCATGTGGGTCCATCAATGTAGATAGAACTTCTTGAATATCCGTGCGATTGGGCGCATGAATCACCCAATGCGGTTCTTCGAGAATACCACCCGTCAGTATATCAGCACGACGAACAGTTTCCTTCGCTAAACCCGTATCGCCCAACACAATAAATAGGATTTTGTTTTCTGTAAGGGTTTTGCGCAATAATTCACAGGCTTCGAGTGGATTATCGGTAGGTAAAGTGAGTACTTTTGATGCCATATTGTAAGACGAATTTTATTGTTAAATAAGGTACTAACTATAAAGACTTTGCTTGCAAATGTCGGATATAGATTGATGTAAAACAAATATTGAGGTATTAAATTCATTGCTCTCACTATTGCCCTTTCGCCAACAAGATAATAACTTTGTTACAGTATATCCCATAAATTGTAAAAGAACAATTAAGTAATGATGAATGATGAATGATAAATGATGAATGGACGTAAAGCATTGATTATTAAATATCAGCATGAAATCTATTTTCCTGTTTATTTTCGTTTACGTACTTATTCTATTTTAAAGCAAAAAGTGGAATTATACTGAGGGGGGTGTTTTGAATACAAATTCAAAGAAAAAACGTTCATTTTACCCTTTTTTTTACCAAATATGAATTTTGCACCCTTGAATATAGGTTAAATCACCCAAAAACCACCTCTATATTTTTGATTTTTTTAACATGAATTATCAAAGTATTAAGACAATAATTTGACAAAAATGTGGTTTTTAAATCATTCAATATCCAAAACAGCAACTACACAATTCCACGCTCAATCGTAAAAAATCCTTTTTTTAAAATAATTTACAAACGACGCATACCAAAACACACTTTTACACACTAAAAGAAACTTCGTATTTCTGAAATCTTCTAAATTTAAAAGGTATGAAAGCATTATTGAGCTTAGTGGTGGCTTACGTAGCCTTCCTCTCTACAACATCGGCACAATGTATCGAAGGTAACTGCCAAAATGGACGCGGCACTTACCAATTTGAAAACGGCAACAAATACCGTGGCGATTTTCGCAAGGGTTTGATGCACGGCAAAGGCTTGATTGTCTTTGGCAACGACAACAGTTACAACGGTGATTGGGTCGAAGGTATGCGCGAAGGATTGGGCGTTTTCACCTTCATGACGGGCAATGTTTACTCGGGTGCGTTCAGAAAAAACAAGTTTTTTGGACAAGGAACGATGAATTTTGCAAGTGGCAACAAGTACGTTGGTAATTGGGAAGAAGACCAACCGAATGGTCAAGGCATCTATTATTTTACTGGTAATGACCGTTACGAAGGCACTTTTGTTAACGGCAAATTCACTGGAAACGGGACGATGTACTACAAAAACAATGAGAAATATGTCGGTCAATGGCAAAACAATTTAAGGCACGGAACCGGCAAAATGTACCGCAGCAATGGTTCTTTTGTAGAAGGTACGTGGCAAAATGGGCAATTTAAGGTACAAAATGCCTCCAATACTGAGGGGTCTAAAATAACAGAAACGGCAACAGGTACAAATGAATCGCTTCAAGATTGCAACAAAAATTATTGTAAAAATGGCAAAGGCATATTTCAATACGGCGATGGGTCAAAATGGATAGGTGAGTTCAAAGACGGAGTACCAGAAGGACAAGGTACGTGTACGTATGCCAATGGGGATAAATATGTGGGTCGTTTTGAGCGTCATGCACCACAAGGAGAAGGCACCATGTACCACGCTAATGGACGTATTATCTCTGCTATGTGGGAATATGGTCGTCCTATAGGTGATATTCCATCAAATAGTAAAGTCAATCAAGCGACTGTGGATGTTGAGAGAAGTTCAGAGGTGAAAATATGGGCCGTTGTGGTCGGTGTGGGACGTTATACTTCTATGCCTGTTTTGAAATATTCTGATGATGATGCGTATCAATTTTATGCTTTTTTGAAAAGTCCAGAAGGCGGTGCTTTACCCGACAAACAAATCAAAGTATTGGTTGATGAAGATGCAACGCGAGTGAATATACTGCAAACCATGCGTCAAATCCTCTTAAAAGCGGATGAAAATGATGAGATTGTCTTCTATTTTTCAGGACATGGCTTAGATGGCGCATTTTTGCCACAGGATTTTGATGGCTTGAACAACCGTCTTTTACATTCAGAAGTCAAAGCTATTTTTGAGCAAAGCAAAGCAAAACATAAATTATGTATTGCTGATGCGTGTTTTTCAGGTTCACTCCTTGCTCTAAAACAACCTCTTGCACCCCAAATCCAAGCATTTTACAGAGCATTTGACAATACACAAGGCGGCATGGCTCTGTTTATGTCATCCAAAAGCCAAGAGTATTCGCTCGAAGATCAAGGCTTGCGGTCAGGTATTTTCAGTCATTATTTGAGCCGTGGACTTAAAGGTGAAGCTGATGTGGATGGTAATAAAATCGTGACTATCCGTGAATTGTATGATTTTGTTTATAAAAACGTCCGTTCTTATACCTCATCGGCTCAAACACCAACTATTAGCGGTCAATTTGATTGGGCAATGCCTGTATCTATGGTTAGACAATAAAAAAAGGAGTTATTGGGCGAAAAAAGCCCTAAATACTGAGGGGTCGAAATGCCAAATGTACAAAGTTACGCTTGGCATTTTTACTTTTGTGAAAACAATTTTACGTCATCTAAACTAAATATTATGAATAAATTTTTGCTCATTTTTGCGGTTCTCGCCACTTTTATCATGTGCCAAAGAAATGGTAACAAAGTTTCTACTGACAACGTTGACCCAAAGTTTGCTGTTGCTGCTGAAAAATATAAAACCATTTGTTCAGGCTGTCATGGACAAAAAATTGATGCCTTCGTAGATAGAAAATGGGTTCATGGTAACCACCGTGACAGTTTAATAAAAAGCATCACTTTCGGCTATGCCGACAAGGAAATGCCCGCTTTTGGTGAAGTTTTCAAGCCCAATGAAATTGCTGAATTGGCTGATTATATTCTCAACAGCATTGAAGAAGCTAAAAAATACAAATTCGATGAAAAGCCCAAATCCAATATTTTTGTCCAAAGCTCGATGACTGTAAAGTTAGATACAGTCGCTATGGGCTTAAAAAACCCTTGGGGTATGGCGTTTTTGCCCGATGGCGACCTGTTGATTACAGACCGCAATGGCGAGTTTTATCGCTTAGACAAAAACCGAAAAAGAATGCTGATTGAAGGTACGCCAAAGGTATTGGCAGAAGGTCAAGGGGGTTTGCTCGATGTGGATTTACATCCAAAATTTGCTGAAAATGGTTTTATTTACTTATCTTATTCAAAATCCAAGGATTCAGCAGGAGGTGTGTGGTCAACAACAGCGGTGATGCGTGCTAAATTGAACGGCAATAAATTGACGGAACAACGGGATATTTTTGTGGCTCAACCCTATCTAAAAACGCGTCATCATTACGGTTCGCGCTTGGAATTTGATAAAAATGGCTATCTATTCGTCACCGTGGGAGAACGAGGTCAACACATTGCCTTGTTACCGCAAAAATTGGATAATGACCTCGGCAAAATTCACCGTATCTATGATGATGGTCGTATTCCAACCGATAACCCCTATTTCAAAAGCGATACAGCTCGAAAAACAATTTACTCTTATGGTCATCGCAATCAACAAGGCATGGCGATGAATCCGACAACGGGTGAAATGTGGTCGCACGAACATGGCCCTCGTGGCGGAGATGAAATCAATATTGTCAAACCTGCCAAAAACTATGGCTGGCCCGTCATCTGCTACGGCATCAATTATGATGGTACTGTTTTAACACCTTTTACAAAAAAAGCGGGTATGGAAGAACCGATGCTTTATTGGCTGCCATCCATTGCCCCAAGCGGTGCAACATTCGTGACAGGCGATAAATACAAAGCTTGGAAAGGCGATTTTTTAGTGGGCTCTTTGCGTTTTGAATACCTCAATCGTTGCAAAGTGGAAGGAAATAAAGTCGTCAAAGAGGAAATTTTGTTGAAAAATATTGGTCGTTTGCGCTTTGTTGAAATGGGGCGTGATGGGTATATATATGTCGGTGTTGAACGACCAGGATATGTGTTTCGGTTGATGCCTGTTGAAAATTAAAAAAATCATAATTTTACTGAGGGGTCTATTTTTAGCTTATCAAGCGGTTGAAAACAGAGAACAAAAACAAGATACTTAGTTTGAAATTTTCAAGTTTATTCAAAATCAGAACTATTTTCAGCTTTATTTTCAACCTCTTTTAGCATTTATACTCAATACTACTTAAATAGAAAACTCAATTTTACAAATAAAAAAGAGGCAACCTATTAAAGGCAGCCTCTTTTTTATTTAATTGATAGTCAATATTTTACACCGTTTCTAAAACAGTTGACTTAATCGGTTGAACCCAACCATAACGGTCATCTATTTCGCCAGTCCGCATTTTGTCAATTGTCTTTTTCAACAAATTACCAATTTTTCGTTCGCTGACATCCGATAATTTCATCGTCAAATCACGGTAAGTGACTTCGCTAACATGAGAGACAACAGCAGCCGTACCACAACCAAACACTTCTTGAAGCGTACCTGCATGATAAGCAGCAACGATTTCGTCAATGCTCAAATCGCGTACCTCATAAGGGATGTTCAAATCTGGTAATAATTTCAAAATCGTATCGCGTGTGATACCCCTCAGTATAGTACCGTCCGTCGGTGCTGTAATCACTTTGCCATCTATCACAAACATCAAGTTCATAGTTCCCGCTTCTTGAACAAATTTATGGTTTTGGGCATCGAGCCATAATAACTGGTCATAGCCATGCTCATTTGCCAAACGTGTCGGGAGCAAAGAACCTGCATAGTTACCAGCCGATTTTGCTTCACCTGTACCGCCTTGTGCTGCACGGATATACTTTTCCTCTGCCCAAAGGGTTACTGGTTTCGCATAGTAAGTACCCACTGGTCCAGTAATAATGACAAACTTATAGGTTGAAGAAGGTCTAACGCCCAAAAATTCATCTGTTGCATACATAAAAGGACGCACATAAAGCGAACTGCCTTCTGCAGGCGGAATCCAATCGCGGTCAATGTCAACCAAAGTTTCAACGGCTTGACGGAACAAATCTTCAGGTAATGTGGGCATGGACATACGGGTTGCAGATGCATTGATACGCTTACTGTGCATCTCGCAACGGAACAACGCTGGCGTACCATCTTGCATTTTTGAGGCTTTCATACCTTCAAAAATGGACTGTCCATAATGAATACCCATGTTTGCAGGATGTAATGTCAAATTGCCGAAAGGACGGATTTCGAGATTTGTCCACTCACCATTTATGTAATCAGCAACAAACATGTGGTCGCTAAAAGTACGCCCAAAGGGAATATTGTTGAAATCTAAACTCGCTAAACGAGAGTTTTGAGTTAGATTTATATTAATTTTGTGGTTCATAATTGAATTATTTAAAATAAATTGGAAAGATTTGGTTGGCTTGGCTGAACATCACCCAAATAACACGCTGTCCAAGGAAGCAATATTATATGTGTTTTTGTTATTTTAACAAATTTCAACTTTTAAGATTAGAAATCCAAGTTTTTTTAACAGTATTTTCACCTTCATAAAACATTATTTGTCTTAAACCGCTAATTGTTGATATTTATTTTGGCAATATTATTTTGAATTTTAATAAAATAATAAAATTTTCTACTTTGAATACAGCCTTTTTCGATTTCACTGTTTATAATATTTCCAATACGGAAAATTTTAATCAATGGGTATCTGGTGATAACCAACGCCGTATTTTAATCGGTTTTTTAGACGAACAACAAGAGATGCTTGAAATCTTTTTACATAAAATCATTGGCTCTGCCAAACTCGATTTAGAAAAAGACTGCCTTTTACTGAGGGGTCACCCTGAAGCCCTTACAATACCCACATTTACTCAAATGAAAAGTTTTTATAAAATTGAGAAAGCTGTCTTATTTGGTCTAACAGGCAAACACTTAGGTTTAAACATCGAAACGCATTTGTACATTCCTTTTGCTTTCAATTATTGCCAATTTATGTTTGCCGATAAATTGTCTGTTGTAGAAAACTCGGTTGAACGCAAAAAAGCCCTATGGAACGGTTTGCAGACTTTGTTTTTGTAAAATAAACCTTCAGTATGGGATTGTGATTTTTTGATAAAATGGAATAAACCCAAGGTAATAAGTACTCTTAAAAAAACGGCTAAACAGTTGTCCATCAACCGTTTAGCCGCCCTTTTTAATGTATAGTGTATAGTTTTATACATATACTTTATACACTATACATTATACACTATACACTATACACTATACACTATACATTACCTCAACAACTGCACATAACCTGACATTGTTTTACCGCCGCCTAAGTCCAAAATCCAGAAGTAGGTGCCATCGGGTAGGGCTTTATTGTCATAACTACCTTTCCAATCATTTTTATAATCCGTGGCTTCAAAGACTTGGTTGCCCCAACGATTGAATATCAATAACTTAGAGCCAAGATGTTTTTCAAGCCCTATAATCGTAAACGCATCATTTTTACCGTCTTCGTTTGGCGAGAAGCCAGAGAATACCACGACATCATCGCATAGAATTTCAATATTGACAATCGTTGTATCAGAGCCAACGGCATTGATAATTGCATAAATAAAACTGTCACGCGGTTCGCAATCGTTCAAATTTGTCCTGTAAGTCACCATACCCGTTGCTGGATTGACCGTTATTGTTCCGTATTTCGGTTGGCTGACAAGTTCAACGTGCGTAGCAATATTAAACGTCGAGTCGTTTTTCATCACTTCAATTTCGATACTTGAGCCATACGATAAAGTAGCTTTATCAGGCATCGCAACGGGCGACAATAAACGTGCAGGGCGTGTTTTAACATTCACGATAAAACGTGTCGTATCACAATTTCCGAATTCGTCACACAGAACAAGGCAAGCTGTGTCGCTACCGACTTCATCAGCTAAGTAGTTGATACACAAACCATTAACAATAAAATTGACATGATTAACTGCATTGGGTTCACAGACATTTTTCAAAGTCAAACGCGTACCAACCATCAAAGAACGGTCAACACAATACGTCGAATCTGTATCTATGATAACATCTTGAACCACTGTTTTAAACGTCTGCTGCATCGGTTTCACTATCTTTACACGTATTATAGTGGTATCACATAGACCCGTTGGGTCACAACGCAATACACATACCGTATCGAAGCCTTCACGTTGACCCCTCAGTAAAATGCAGTCTGTTTGGTCATTAATTGTAGCCGATATTTTACCTTTTGGTGGACAAATAGTCGTTACAACTGTTTCAGAAGGCGTCGCACGATTGGTTTTTTCTAAGCAATAATCTAAGGTTTTACCAACTAAAACCGTTGTATCCACATAAACTGTTGGAATATGTTGAATGATGATGCCTGGACGACAAGCGACATTTGCGATAATCGTATCTGAACACCCCCTCAGTATATTTGTTAAAACAAATGCATGATGACCTGTTTCTACATTCAAACTCAATCCACGACTATTGTAAGTAAAATTAGACCTAAGTTCTGCTACCTGCACACCATTTTTTGCCCAGAACATAGAACCATAATCACGACCGGCAACACCCCCTTTGATACCAAAAGTTGTTTGTTCCAACACCCAACGTCCGCCACTATCCCAACGATTCATTGAGTCAACTAAGACACGGATATTTGGAATTTGACCACTATATGTATTGTTACCTACTCGCCACGACTGTAATTCCCAAGGACCGTAAGGGTTTGTCATCAACAAACTGAAATAAGTATATGAAATCAGGGTGTCATTTGAACAAAAACCAAAACCGGCTGTATAAGGATTTCCATCAAGAGTGATACGATAAGACGCTGTATCTGCTCCATGCAAATTGGTACAAAACGAAGCAGGTGTACCACAAATCGTTGACAAAGTGACCGAATCCGGCTTAATATTAATACAACTCGTATCGCTTGGCGTAACATAAGCCTTCACGGTGATAATGATTTTTGTCGTATCGCAGACTCCATTTGCATAACAACGGCGGATACACAGCGAATCAAGCCCTGCCCGAACGCCCAACAAACGGATACAATCAATCCTATCATCCATTACATAACCCGCAAAACCTTGATAGTTGCTGCTGCAAATATTCGTCAAAACGGTTTCAGAAGGCAGCACATTTGACAGTAAACAAATCGTATCCGATTGAGACACATAAATTTTCCTTTCGATCCGACTGTTATGCGGTATTGGCGTAGGCGGGCTACAGCTCACAACCACTTTCAGCGAATCGTAACAACCGTTGACCGTATCCCTAAATTCCACTAAATGCAAACCGACTGGCAAACGAATATTCAATTGATTGGGTACATAATATCGATTCGGTTCAAGCGTCGCAATTACCCGCGATTCTTTGCTCCAAGTCATTTTGCTGTAAGTCTTGCGGTTGTCACCACCTGTCACCCTTTGTGTTTGTGGTTCAAGTCGCCAGTTTCCTGTAATATCCCAACGATTCATAGAGTCTACCAAAACAGCCAGATTCGCTATTTTAGCAGAATGACTCCGACCATTTACCTTCCAAGCATCAAGCGTCCAAGGTCCCGTCGGATAAAAACGAAGCAACGAGAAATACGAATACGAGTATAAAGTATCTTGACTACAACCTTCTGGCGCGAATGTAATTTCGACGCCATTGTCCAAAACTTGATAACGGTTAAAAGCTGTAAAATCTAAATTCGTACAAATCGAAGCCTTTTCGGTACATTGATTGACGTATAATAAGCGTGAACCATCATAAACTGACGGGCAAGTATCAAATGTAGCACATGTATTCCGAACAATAATTTCCCTCAATGTATCGGTACAACCCAATGAATCCCGAATAATAACAGTGTATTTACCTGTATCTAATTGAACCCTTGTTTTCACATTGTCCGCACCAGCGATGTCGCGCCAATCGTAAGAATAAGGCGCACGTCCACCCGATGCAGAAATATCAATTTTGCCCCCCTCAGTACAATTACCGTTTATGACCATTGAGACTGCCACCACACGACACGTTGAATCATTACCACAATTTTCAGCTTCGTCTTTAACCACAATATCAGATAAGACAACCGTGCATCCATTGGCATCTGTTATCGTCAACCAATATGTGTTAGGCACTACATTCGTTCGGTTTGCCAATGGTACGCCATCGTTCCATTGATAACTTAAAGTCCCTGTGCCACCTTTTGCCGTCACGTTGAGTAATCCATTTGTGCTACATTTTTTAGGCATAACTGAAACAGTCGCTTCAATAGGTGTTGGATTTTTCACCTCAAAACCCATGATGGCGGCTACACATCCGTTCGTATCGCGTACCTCAAGCGTATATTTTCCAACAGCCAAAGCGCCATTTGCAACTGCTACCCCACTGCTGTATTTAATCAGTGACGACAAATTTGAAGGCGAAACAGTGAAAATCGCTTGACCATTTGATTCACCGACACATTTGGTGTAAACAACTTTTTTATCCATTAAAATAGTGGCTGTCGTCGTCGTTTCCTCTGGCATATTGATGGCGGCAATGCTTCTACAACCCGTCGTATTATCAATGATGGTTACATCATAAACGCCTGATTTTAAATCATTTCTGACCGCATTTGCTCCCCAACTATACGCATAATTGCCAGAACCACCTGTTACAGTTATCGTTGCCGAGCCGTTTGTGTTGCCACAAGTTGCTTTACGGGTGATGTTTACAGTCGCTGCCATAGCACTGTTTTCGCTACCCACAACCACCATTACAAGGCTTGGACAAGTCGGTAAGGCAGGGTTAGTAACGAGTACTGAATACTGTCCTTCCCCTAAATTATCTCTTTCAAATCCCGTCACGCCATCACTCCAAACATAAATCAAATTCGGATTTGCAAAACGTACTAAACCATTTGTAGCACTACATGTCGCTGGTCGAACAATCGGTGTGGCAACCACTGGGCCATCGGCATTATTCACAACAATGTCACGTTCTGTAAAGCATGTTTCTCTGTCCACATGGGCTACGCGAACATGATAAATACCTACTGCAAGGTTGGCCGCAACATTAGAGGACGATGTGTTTGGTGTCCAATTAAACACCACATTGGGTACTGTTTTTATAGTGATAGAGCCATTTGTTGCACCACAAGTAGTGTTCATCACAACAATATTATCAATAATTGGCGGCGTACAAACAGTTGATTGACAATCATTTACGATGACAATATTGCGTAAAGTATCTTTGCAGTTATTTCCATCTGTTATGATGACCGTATAAGAACCCGCCACCAAGTCCGTGCGATTTTGTGGATTCTCTGAACCTGCCATATCCAACCAATCGTAGCGATAAGGTGCAATGCCACCTCTGACCTCAAGAGCGATTTTGCCCCCCTCAGTACAAGTCGTATTTTTAGGCGTTGCGGTGGCTACAATCGCACAAGGCGTAATGCCGCAATTCACCGCTTCGTCCTTTACAATAATGTTTTGAAGAATGGTATCACAACCGTTTATGTCCGTAACCGTTACGCGATAAGCTCCAGCCCCTACTGTTGTTCTATCTTGTGGCTGTATCGTACCCGTCAAATCTGCCCACTTGAAAGTGTAAGGAATAGCACCACTACTTACTGTTAGGTTGATAGAACCGCTTGAAGTACACGTTTTAGGCTTAACCGAAACCGTTGCTGTCAATGAACAAGGCGTTCCACTACAATTCACTGCTTCATTTGTAACAATAATATTTTGAATTATGGTATCACAACCACTCGCATCAGAGACCGTCAAACGGTATGTGCCTGACGGCAGATTAGTACGATTTTGCACCTGACCTGTTCCTGTCAAATCTGACCAACGGAATGAATAAGGCGTTGTACCACCATTGACATTCACCGTAATTTTACCCCCCTCAGTACAGGTCTTAGGCGAAGCCAAAATATTTGCTGAAAGTGTACAATTATTTGCAATACAAGTATTTAGAATTACAATATTTTTAACGGTATCGCTACAACCTTGGCTGTCTTTTACAATAATCGTATAAGTTCCTGCTGCCAAATCAGTTCTATTTTGAACGTCATTTGTACCAACTACATCCAGCCAATCATACGTGAAAGGCTCTGTACCACCTGTCGTCGTAAGAATAATTTTACCCCCATCAGTACACGTATGCGCAATTGGTGTCGCTGTCACAAGTAGCGTACATGTTGTGCCACCACAATCTGTCGCTTCGTTGCGGACAATGATGGATGGGACAGGTACATTACAGCCCTGTGCATCATAAACTGTTACTGTGTAATTGCCAGGTGCCATACTTGCACGATATTGAATACTCGTCACACCTGGCACATCGCCCCATTGGAAAGTATAAGGTGTATGACCGCCACTTATATTAACTGCTATCGTACCACCCTCTTCACATGTTTTCGGCGTTGTTGCGGCACTCGCTTGAAGCGTACATGTAGGGATTGGGCAATCGTCTTCAACAATAATATTGTCTATTTTGAAAGTACAATTACGGGTATCTGTTATTGTTACTGCGTAAGTACCTTTGCTCAAAGCGGTGCGGTTTTGGGTATTGTTTGAACCCGTTATATCAGCCCAATTATAGCTGTATGGCGCACTGCCACCCGATACATTGAGCGTGATTTTACCACCTTCAGTACAAGACTTGTTTTGAGGCGTTGCTGTCAAAAAAATATTACAAGTCGTTGAAATACAATCGTTTATAATTTTTATATTTTTAATTGTATCTCTACAATTTCTTGTATCAATAAGAATAACTGTATAAGTACCTTCAGTCAAACCTGTTCGATTTTGCGGATTATTTGTACCCGTCAAATCCAACCAATCGAAAATGAAAGGTGCTGTGCCACCGATGGTTGTGATGTCAATTATGCCCCCCTCAGTACAAGTCTTATTAAAGGCTGTTGCCATTGCCAGACGTGGGCAGGTGGTGCAATTTAAGCTATCTTTACCGACAATTATATTGTTTAAAACCATATTACAACCGCGAGAGTCCGTAATGGTCACATTATAATTACCTGAATTAAGATTGGACCGTTGCTGCGGCTGATTGTTTTGACCCACCAAATCAGACCAATTGAAGCGATAAACGCCTGAACCACCTGCGACATTGAGCCCAATAGAACCACGAGTCGTACAAGTCGCTGGTAATGGTGTCGTTGTTGCTGCAAACGGTTGAGGTTCACGTACCTCAAATGTTTGTGTAGCTGCCAAACAGTTGTTAGCATCAAAAATATTGAGTATATAACGCCCCGCAGCCAAGCTGTCATTTTTAACTAATCCACCATTTATTGTGCGAATTTCAACCCGTGCTGGCAGTGCAAACCCTGCGGAATAGCTCAATTCGTAAGCAATTAAACCATCTTTGTTGCCTGCGCAAGAGACATAAACTACAGTCGAAGGCATCGAAATAGTGGCTTGGCCAGCCGTTTCATTCGTCATATTGATGATAACAATAGCAGTACAACCCGTTGTATTGTCTGTAACAGTCACATTCAGGGTACCTGCTTGTAGGTCTGAACGTGTTGCCGAACTGCCCCAACTGTATGTATAGCTACCAGAACCGCCACTTACCGTAATGCGTGCTTGACCGTTTGACTGACTACAAGTTGCTCGTTTTTCAACAACTGAATTGACTGAAAGCGTGGATGTGCCGCCTACTTCAACAACCGCTACTTGTTCACAAACCGTACCTGTTGGGTCAGAAATAGTTACAATATAACGACCTTTTGCCAAATCTGAACGAGTGCCACCGTTGCCACCGTCTGACCAAGCGTAACTCAATACATGTCCCACATTCGGGAATAACGCTTTGCCATTTGATGCCCCACAAGTCGCTGATGTAATCGAAGGCTCGCCAATAATAACACCGTTTTGATTTTGTATGATAAAATCTTTTTCAATATAACATGTTGTATCACTTGCGTTTGCAATTTTAACATGATAACTACCTGCATTCAGACCGGACGCTATACTTGAATTTGAAACAAAAGGCGACCATTTATAAACGACATTACCAATGACATTGAGAGAAATTGAACCCACTGCCAAACCACAACGGGTTGGATTAATCGTCGCATTGGTTAAAGTTGGTGGCGTACAAACAATTCCGCCTGTTGTATCTGAACATAAGTTCTTGATAATGATGTTTTTAAGCGTGTCCTTACAATTCGCCCCATCGGTAATGATGACAGAATATGAACCCTTACCGAGGTCAAAACGGTTCTGACCGTTGCTTGCACCCGCCAAATCGAACCAATCGAAAGTATAAGGTTGTGTGCCACCGACGATACGAATAGAAATTTTACCCCCCTCAGTACAAGACTTGTTTTGAGCTTCATAAGTGCTTGACAATGAGCAAGTTGGTGTATTGCATTCGTCTTTAATATTAATCGTATCAACAATAGCTGTACAACCTTTGGCATCCGAAATCGTTACGCGATATGTCCCCGCATTGAGATTATTACGCGTCAATGGTTGATTGAAACCTGTCAAATCTGACCATGTAGCGACGTAATTGCCACTGCCACCCGTTGCCGAAACGCTGATGCTACCACCAATCGAACATGTTTTATTATTTTTTGTCGCCAAAGCCTGTAATTTGACAGGTTGACGAACTTCAAAACATTGGGAAGCCGTTAAACAACCATTCACATCACGCACAACGATGCAATAACTGCCAACAGGCAAACTGCCGTTTTCAAATATATGACCTTGTGCATCGGTGATACTGACTGTCGGGGGTTGTGTATAACCTGTCTCTGACGTAATAAAGTAATTGACACGTCCATTTTTATCACCTTTGCAATTAACATAAACTATTGATTCTAAAATAGTTATAACAGAACTACCTGTGGCTTCATTTTCAACCACAAAGGTCGTTGCCGCTTTACATCCAACATTATTATCAACAACTGTAACATTATAAATACTCGCCCAAAGTTCATTGCGTGTTGCATTATTACCCCAACTATACGTGTAGCTACCAGAACCACCCGCTACATTTATCGTTGCCGCCCCATTGGGTTGACCACAGGTGGCTTTGCGCGAAATCGTCGCTGTTGCTGTCAACGTATTGGATTTTTCAATCTTAACGTTGATGACCGATGGACATTCTGGTGCATCGCGTTTTGTTACTTGCACTTGATAATAACCCGCCGCTAAGTCTGAACGAGTCGCTTCTGTACTGTTGTCAAATACCCACATATAATCAACTACGTCATTTGAGCGCAACGTTACAGAGCCATTCGATAGTTCACATGTGGCGGGCGTTGAGGTATAAGTAATGTTTTTAGGTCCTTCGAGATTACCTAAAGCCACATTGATACTTGCAAAACAGGTTGGATTTGTCCGCAAGCGGATAAAGACCGAGTAAATGCCACTTGACATACCTGAACGGCTGTTGCCTACGGTATTAGCTGTTCCAATCGCTGGAGACCAACTGTATGAGTATTTGCTCTCATCGCCCCCCCTCAGTAAAATCGTTGCTGAACCGTTGCTGATGCCACAAGTGGCTGCCACAGTTGCGACCGAATCTATAATCGGTTGACGACACAGGCACGAGTCTTTGACTTGAATATTTTTCACATTTGCCGTACAACCCGCCGCATCAGTGATGGTGACAGAATAGAAAGCGGCTGCTAAATTATCTCTATTTTTAGGCTGATTTACTTGATTTTGTAAGTCAGCCCAATTGAATTTATACCCTCCGTTGCCACCAGACACGTTCAAATTAATCGTCCCGAGTGAATCGCACGTTTGATTAGTTTTCACAAAAGTCGTTGTCATAATAGTAGGTTGTGTCACCGTAAAAGTCCGTTGAACGGCAATACAGCCCCCCGCATCTTTAACCGTCAACAAATAACTACCCGCCGCCAAAGAACCATTAGCATACAAACGTCCTTGTGTATCGCGGATGTCAACCGAGGCGGGTTGAACGAAATGGCTGCCAAAAGCCGTCAAACGATAGTTGATACGTCCATCGCTCATGCCGTTACAAGTGACCGATGTAACCGTGTCCATGACTATTGTTGCATCAACAGCAAGATTATTCAGAATAAACGTGACCGTTGTTTGACAACCTGTTACCACATCAGTAGCCGTAACTGTATGTTGTCCAGCCGTTAAGACGTAGCGACGATTGCCTTCACCCCATGAGTAGGTGTACTGACCCGACCCTCCTGTTGTTGTCAAAGTCACATCACCATTTGGTTGACCGCAAACAGGTTGTTTGTTGATATCAAAAGTCGTATTCAAGGCATTATCAGAACCTACAACAACTATTTTTTCAACAGGACAAACGGTTCTTGAATTAGGATCTGTAATAGTGACAGTGTATGTTCCTTGGCGTAAATTCTCACGAACTCTACCTGTGTTGTCATCGCTCCAACGATATGTCCAGTTTTCAGTTCCCGTCACTAATCTAAATTCAACTTTACCCGTTGGCGATGTACAAGAAGCCTTTGTAATAATGGGTTCTGGCACATTTATACGAGTCGGCTCAATGATTTCAAACGGCAATTCGATAAAACAATCTGGTTTTCCTACGCGCTCAACACGTACTTTATAAGACCCAGCAGTTAAATTTTGCGCAGAATTTGTTGTTGAAATATTAGTTGTCCAAATAAATTTAAAATCTGATAATTGTCCATTTGTCACAGTCACCGATGCTGTGCCATCATTGGTTGAAAAGCAGGAAACATCTGTTTTATTGATTGTGGCAACAGGCGTCACACAACCACACTCATTGGTAATCGTAACAGGTACAACTTTGGTACAACCTGTTGAATTTGAAACAGTTACGTTATAAGTTCCTGCGGCTAAATCATTCCGTGAACCATTGGAACTACCATCAGACCAACGGAAATTAAGGTTTAATGGCGTAAAAGTAACCTTACCATTTCTTTGACCACAATTTTCAGGAGTCGTTGAAGCGACATCAACTGTAATGGATTCAACAACCGTAATCGTTTGAGTCAAAGCATCGCGGTTCGAGCAATTATCTGTTGCTATCCACGACCGCACAAGAGTATAACCACAAGTCGCGTTGATTTTCTGTTCTTGGAACGCTACGACAACATCACTCGCACAGTTATCCGTCGCCCTAACCGTTGGAACAGCAGGAACCGTTTCACCGGCTGCAGTATTAATCGTTATGTCTTGTGGCACATTGATAAGTACAGGGTTAACATCATCTTTAACGCTAATTGTTTGCATTTTTGATGAAATATTGCCGCAAGCATCAATCGCCGTCCACGTCCTAAACAAGGTAAAATTGTCGCCGCAAGCCCCACGCTGTATCCGTTCATTGAAGGCAATACCCACATTTGGGTCGCAGTTGTCGCGAGCAGTGACATTCGCCACCGTTAAATTACGACCGCAATTCACAGATAAATCGTTAGGAATCCCTATGAGTTCAGGTTTTTCATTATCCCCAACGCTGACTACTTGAGATGCCGTTCTGCTGTTACCACACGCGTCCGTTGCGGTCCATGTCCGAATCAATTTGTAGCTTGTTGCACAAGCACCGTCTTGACGTGTTTCAACAAAAGTCAAACGAGGGCTTGCATCACAAAGGTCTGATATTGAAGGATTTATAGCTGTTGGTACAATACCATCGCAGTTAACGGTTGTATTCGTAGGCACGTTTGCAATAATCGGTGCTTCATTATCACCGACTAATATAGTCTGACTTGCTGTCGCAAAATTACCACACGCATCTGTCGCTGTCCATGTTCTGACAACTCGATAACTGCCTGCACAGTTGCCGCGGATGATATTGTCATTCATCGTGATGCGTGGGTTCGGGTCACATATATCGGTTGCTCTTATTAAAGTGCCAATTGGCAAACTTTCATCACAACGTAAGGTGATATTTGCAGGAACATTTGACAATACAGGCGCGGTATTATCACCAACTGAAACTGTTTGTGTTGCTGTTCGAGTATTACCACATGCGTCC
>JANOAU010000158.1:0-14734 GCA_031411275.1 Saprospiraceae bacterium
TCAGAATGACAAAAAATGGTGTAAATTCATCATCAAAAATAAATATAAATTATTGAAAACCAATAATTTACAATAAAATAAAATAATAAGTAAAAAAAACAACCTTAAAATGTCACATAGCAACACTATTAAGATTATATAATCGAAGTACCAAAAGAGGAACTCAAAAATCAGAAAAAAAATATTTTAAAAAAATGTCACGCAGAAATCACTTTTAGATTATACAAATGACACCGATAAGAATTTAAAATCCGATGAAAACTGACCCCAAAAATTTATTTCAAAAAAAATGTCACGCGGAAATCACTTTTAGATTATACAAATGACAACAGAAAAAAAGACAGTTCCGAACAACAAATTATAATCAAAAATGACCCCCTCAGTAAAAACGTAATTTTAATCACAATTTTTTTTTAATCACAATTTCTTGAACTTTTTAAAACAAATTAAAAATGAAAAAGATCCTTTTTTTCGCCCTTTTCCTGTTAGCAGCTAATGCTACTTTCGCTCAGAAAGCGACTCAAAAATCAGATGGTTCGTGGGTTCTTGACGGTGTTCAGATGACATCGGATGACAAAACAGCTTTGTTGAATTTACTCAAACCTTATCAAACCTCTTTCAAATTACTTGAAGTGAACGATGGCAGACAAACTGCAAGTTATGGTCAGGCGAGCCTTATCAATGTCGCTATGACGGGCAAAACGACAACAGATGATGCTACTGCTCGAAAGGGGACGGTTATTTTCCATACAAAAATGTGGAAAAACGCAATCAGCGAAACGCTTGTCGTTCATAGTCCTGCGGTGGTTGTTAGTAACGATATTAAGAACAAAGTCAATGCTATCATGACGCGTTATACACGCTAATTTAAAAGTATAATAGACCATAGGTCTAAGCAAAAAACAGTAAGCAAAATTAGGAGGTAGTAGGCTATATAACGCAAACAACGTTTGTAATTATTTTAAAATCAATCGTATAAGTATGTTATTGAATCCTACTACCTCTACTGTTTATTCTTTCTCTCCCCCTCAGTATTATCTAAAAATATCTTATTTTTAAAAATAAAAGGCAATGAAAAAACGAACTAAACTGTTGCGTTTGGTAGTGCTTTTGGGCTGCGCTTTTCATCTAACAAGCATTTTTTTGACCAATATCATCGCCTTAAACGCTTTCGAGGCAGCTAAAAATGGCTTACCGTCGCGCTCTGTAAAACTCTTAGATGCGGCTGAAAAGGTGTCGCAAAGTATCCCTCAGTCCATACAAACGACGATTGGTTTTTACGATACTTATACGGGCATCACGGGTTACTCTTTTTTCTCACCTGACCCACCTTTTCCGTATCAAATTGTTGTTGAGCGAACCGATGCCAACGGTGGTAAAGCAGTCAATACGATGGCTTTTAATACGCAAGAGGGTTATAATCGTTTGACAGCGGCTTCTAACTTCATACGAGACATCAAAAACGACACTTTGAAGGATTTGGTCATGCGCTCGGTTGCGGCTCGAACATATGAGAAATTCCCAGAAACCAACCAATTACGCATAATCACAGCTTATTATATTCTTCCACCACCTAAAGCTTTCAGAGATGGCAACAAGCAATTTTTTGAGCAGCACGCGCTCTATGAATTTGAAAAATATAGACCTTAACAGTTATTTTGGTCGCCTTGATACTGCTTTTTTTAGCGAAACAAATGCGCGCCATTGGGCTTTTTTCAGAATTGGAACAGCCTTGGTTGCTTTGAGTTTAATGGCATCACTGAAAGCAGATTTACTCGATTTGTACGGCAAATATGGCTATATTCAAGGTGATTTGATTGATATTTCGCTACCCGATTACCAATTGCGTTTGAGTTACTTGATGCACTGGTTAGGCATTGCTGACGCACAAGAAGTCGTTTTTTTGAATGGCGTTTATTGGACATACATAGGTGTTTTGGTCTGTTTGCTTTTCGGCTTTTTGACCCGTTTCGCAGCTGCCTTAGGTTTGTTTTTACAACTCCTATTTTTGGGTTCAGGCATCGCTTATAATTATGGCGGCGACTGGTTTATTGCCAATTCGATGTTTTACTGCCTACTTTTTCCTGTCAGCCGCACCTTGTCAATTGACAGCCGATTGTTTCGCCGACAAGCACCTGTTTTTAGGATTTATACCCGTGTTTTGCAGGTTCACCTATGTTTTGTGTATCTTTTTGCAGGATTCTCAAAGTCACTTGGCACAACTTGGTGGAATGGCGAAGCGATTTGGCGTTCCGTCATGGCACTCGATTTTAGGATGTTTGATGTGACTTTTTTAGCTAACTATCCAGCTTTATTGACTGCTTTGGGCATATCTGTCCTCATCCTCGAATTTTTTTACCCCTTATTTATTTTCCCCAAAAAAACACAACGGTTTTGGCTTTTGGCGACTGTCGGCATGCACATTGGTATCGCTGTTTTTATGAAATTATGGTTTTTTGCTGCGATTTTGATTGTTTGGAATATCACGGCTTGGGGTTTTCATACAGAAAAAAATGCGGTGAAAGTAGTTGTTTAGAGAGTAGTTTTTTAATTAAAATAATGATAATCAAGAGTTTATATTTCAATTACAAAGTCCACAATAGGCATTTAGCGTATTGTGGACGTTGTGCTTTAGCGCAATTTTAGGACGGTTTTATACCCCCTCAGTATTTTTAGTAAAAAAAACTCAAATAAAATGTCACGCAGTAATCTCTTTCGGATTATACATGTAACAACCATAAAACACCAATGAAAACGACCCCAAAAATTATTTTTCAAATAAAATGTCACGCGGAAAACCTTTTGAGATTATACAGGTAACAACAGTAAAAAAGACAGTTCCGATACAACAAATTATCACACGGATTTTAATCACAATTTTCTATAATCACATTTTCTTGAACTTTAAAACAATCTTAAAAATGAAAAATTCAATCATCATCGTCGCCATCGCTTTCATCTCAATTTTCGCTTCTAACAGCGCAAACGCTAACACTTACCTCCCCACAACGCCTACAATGGCGGCGAATAAATTTAAAATAACCATCACCATCAATTTTGGTCGCAGAAGTCAAGGCTGTTCAGGTACGGGTGTATGCAGCATCATTATTTCTGCCGAATTGATGACAAAACCCAGTAACAACAGCAGCACCGGCGTTGCCGAAATGAAAGACGACAAGCTCGTTTTGACCCTCAACAAAAACTCCATGACCCGCGAAGCACTGGCAAAATATTTTGCAAACGGCAAGTTTACAGTAGAAGAAGATTACCAAGTCGCTGAAAACATCGTTTCTCCAAGAGATGCAGCTTCAGGACAGGCAACGGGCAGACGACAATACCAACCTTTGGTCATCAGAAAAGGTATGTATAACGTCCAAGACAACGGCTCAACCCTTACCATCGTGTTTTAAAATAAAACAACAAAGGAGGTCAAAAGGCTCTAAATCCCCCTAAGCGTCGGTCGTGGTTAAATGATGCTGCGACCGATTTTTTTATCAAGTTTATATGAATAGAGATTTACTAAATTTTTTAAATTTAGTAAATCTTAATCTAAAAAACTGATAATCAATACTTTAATCCAATACATGAATTTTAAAATTTAATAAAAATGAAAGCACAACACTTCGCCGCATGGCTTTTGATACCCCTCAGTATATTTTTGTTTTTAGGGCAAATAAAGGCTCAAAAAATAGCTGAAACCAAAGAAATTTTTGACAATATCCGTGCAGATTCGACGCTCGGTCTGGAAATCGGTGTGGGTGTTGGCTTAGATTTTTCGAGCCTTTCGCTCATCAATCCACGTCCGAATGAAGGGCAAAACAATGTCGCTTTTGGCGGTTTATTAAATCTCTTTGTCAATTATACAGGCAAAAAAGTGATTTGGGACAATCGTTTTAACATCCAATTAGCAGCCCAAAGGGTAGGGGATAGGTTGCAACCGTTCAGCAAAACTGCCGATGTTCTGCAAGTTAATTCATTGCTTGGACGCAAATTAATCGGTAAAATCTACCTTGCTGGCATGATAGATTTGCGGACACAATGCTTTTTTACCTATGGAAATGGTTATTTGGACAGCTATGGTGGCAAATATCCTTTGACTTCCGAGCCATTTTCTCCTGCAACATTGAAGGTATTGCCTGGACTTTTGTACCGTCCGAACAGCGATGTTAAAGTGCTTTTTTCAATCATTTCTTCAAAAGCCAATATCGTTGCGAACAACTTTTTGGCAGCCCAAACAGGCGACAATACTGAGGGGGTCGGTTTGCTCGGAAACCCGAACAGTGGCGATGGCCAATTTGAAAATACAGACGTTCAGTTTGGTGCAGAACTACGCGGCGAAATGACCAAGAAGTTTTTTAAAGACAAACTAATCGTGATGAGCGTCGTAGATTTGTACTCAAATTATTTGAAAAATCCTCAAAACATAGCTTTTGAGTGGTATAATTCAATAGATTTGGTGGTTTTTAAAAATATCAGCATCAACCTAAAATCCGACTGGTTTTATGACCACAATGTTTTGGTCAAAATCGGCGGCGATGATAATAACTTAGGTCGTCGGATGTTCATCCGCAACGGTGCTTTTATAAAGTTTAATACTATATTTTGAGCTACTCAAAACCGGAATAATATGAAAAAGTCCTTGCTTTCCCTCTCTTTTTTCTTTGTCTTAGGCTTCGCCAAAACACAAACGATTAATTTTCAAGTCGTTGTTATTTTCAAACCGAGTGCCACGTGGGCAGACATAACGAGTATCAAAACTGCTTTAAATGCTGTTCAATTGGACTCTACTTTCCCATCGCGTGCCTTGCTATGGCGTTGCTCGGCAACTGTTGGTTCGACGATAACAATACCAAAATTGGGTGGTGGAACGATTGTTTCTGCTGCAATTACAAGCGGTGGTGGTGGTTCAGAAGCTGTTGGTGTCATCTGTAACAGTGGTCAATCGGAAGGCGTTTCGCTCAATGATGTTTATATTATTCCAGAAAGAGACTCTTCGCAGCTATTCGAACCCATCCCTATTTTTGGTAACACGGGCTTTGGCTGTCTGACTTCTGTGACGGATAGTATCATAACGTGTACCTCGGGCAGACGAGCTTTGCGGATGGCAATCATGGATTCGGGTATTGATATACAAAGTATTGCGCCATTGACAACTATAACGATTCGCCACGATTCGCTCAAAGCCTTTGTCGCTTACCGAACAGGTGAACCGATAGACGGCATTGACAACGACGGTGATGGCTATAAAGACGACCAAATCGGCTATGATTTTGTCAATAATCAAGGCGTTCCGAAGGATAGTACAGGACATGGGACGTTTGTAGCGGGTATAATCCGACATATTTTGAAGCGTAATGGTGGCGATACCATTAAGTTTTATGTTTTAAAAGTATTAGACGGACAAAACAAAGGCTACGAATATAATATCATTCGTGCGCTCGATTGGGCAATGAAACAGAAAGTAGAGGTCGTGAATTGCAGTTTTATAAGCAGTGATGTGTTGATGGATACGATGCAACCGTTAGCTGCTGCGATAAATACAGCACAAACTTACGGGCTACTCGTCAGCGTTGCCGCAGGTAATAAATCCAAAAATGTAGATATAGATTGGTATGGTTCACCGTCTTTTCAATGCGAAAACATGATAGTCACGGGTGCAACTGCTTGTACAGACAGCATTGCGTGGTTTTCAAATTTTGGTAAACGCAACGTGGATGTTTTTACCATCGGCAAAGATATCGTTTCGACATGGCTCAACAACCAGTGGGCGCGGCACAGTGGGACATCGTATGCCGCTCCGCAGACCTCTGCTATTGCTGCTTTATTATCAAGTCGTTTAACAAGTTCAAATTGGCAAAAAGAAAAATGTGCGATATTAATGGGGTCGAGTTACCGAGCATTTTTGTTGCAAAAAGACAGGCGTTCAGGCATTTTGAATGGAGTTAATGCAGCTAATTTATTGGCAACAGTCACTTTTCCATGTGCAGGTTTAGTCAATACTGAGGGGGTGTTTGAAAACTTAAATAGCGTTGTCGTTTTTCCAAATCCAACGGCAGAAGATGTTTTGGTGAATTTTTATTTGACAAAAAACGCAACGGTTAATCTGTCTGTTTTGAATATGATGGGTCAAATACTGTCCTCTAAAACGGTTAATAGTGTAGTTGGGCTAAACGAATATCCCCTCAGTATAAAAGGTGAAAATGGGTTGTATTTTGTTCAAATTAAGGTGGGAAATGAAGTGATTGTACGAAAAGTGGTTAAGTTTGAGCCATAAATGATTTTTTATTTAAGATTTTAAAAGAATACGCAATGGAAAACAACACTATAATTTCTTTTAGTGAATCTAAAATTCGTAAGGTTTGGCATCATGAACAATGGTACTTTTCAGTAATTGATATCATTGAAGTTTTAACAGATAGCCCTAAACCATCAACTTATTGGGGTATGTTGAAAAAACGTGAACCGCAGTTATTCACAATTTGTGAAAAGGTGAAAATGAAAGGTCACGATGGTAAAAATTACCCTTCGGATTGCGCCAATACTGAGGGGATACTAAGAATAGTCATGTCTGTTCCTTCACCCAAGGCAGAGCCCTTGAAGCTATGGCTGGCACAAGTCGGAACGCAAGCTATCGAAGATGCTGAAAATCCTGAAATAGGTTTTGAACGATTAAAAGAGCTTTATAAGGCAAAAGGCTACACCAATGAATGGATTGAACGTCGTTTAAAATCTATCAGTATCAGAAAAGAATTAACTGATGAATGGAAAAAAAGAGGTGTGAAAGAGGGTCAAGAATACTCTATTTTGACTGCTGAAATTGCACAAGCGACCTTTGGATTGAAACCAAGTGAACATGCCAAATTCAAAGGCTTAGAAAAAGAAAACTTACGCGACCACATGACCAATTTTGAACTCATTTTTACAATGCTTGGAGAAGATGCCACTCGACAAATTGCAGAAATTGACGATGCACAAGGCTTTAATGAAAACCATGATGCTGCCCAAACAGCAGGAAAAGCAGCAGGTCGTGCCTTAAAAGCCTTTGAAGAAGAGAAAAAATTAAAAGTTTTGTCGCCGACCAATTTTTTGAATCTTTTAGAAGAAGGAGATAAAAGTGAATAAGATGCTCAAACATTAATAAAATAACATTATTATTTCATCATTTTTTCTTGAAAAATAAAAAAATTGCAATGACTAAAAGAGAAACCGAGAGTACCAAAAACCACGTCTTTTCCCACCACGCCCTAAAATCAATCGGCGACACACTACCAATAACCACCGTTGCGCCCCATTCATTGGGTATAGAATACTGAGGGGGGCAATTTTTGAGATATTCAAGTTTAGCTTTTTGCAAAGCAATATCTTTTGGCTCGCCATTTTTTAAGTTTTTGTAAAATGCCAACATGACTTTTGAGGTGCTTTCGTCGGGTATTGACCATAAACTCATCACTGTGGAAGGGCAGCCGGCATACGCAAAAGCCCGCGCCAAACTCATCACGCCTTCGCTGCGGCGCAGTTCACCATTGCCCGTGTTGCAAGCAGATAGGACTGCTAAACCTGTTTTAAATTGCATTGCAAACAAATCATATCCGCTTAAAAAATGGTCTTTCGATGAATCTGATTTAGAAAAAATAAGCCCTGAATTGAGTGGATTTTTCTCATCAATCGCCCCGTGCATCGCTAAATGGAGGATGGCACAATGCGGGGCATTCTTCATAAAAGCTAATTTTGTCGCACCACCGTTCAACCAAATTTGACCGCCACCGAGCAATGCTTGTATGTTTTTTACTTCATCATCTGCAAAAGCCAAGCGGCTTAAAATATCAGAACGGGTCTCAGAATGGATAGTGGATAATGGATAATGGATAATATTTGAGCTGTTAGCATTGTTTGATTGTGCCGTATTTATATCACTTTTTGATGTAGAATCAGCATTTGAAAGGCTTTTTATGGTTTCATCATCGTATTCAATGCCAAAGCCACCGAAATTTTGAACAGAAACCGACCCCTCAGTATTTTCTATCAAACGGAGCGAATACGCATAACTAACTGCATAGTTTTGAAGCAAATAAGGCACATCTTGTCCTTTCCATTTTGTCGAAGGCTTTGTCAAAAGCAGTTCAAAAGGCAAATAACCTAAAGAGCCATCGGGAATGATGCGTAGGCGTGTCAATGCGCCATTTGCATTGAGGGCAGCGAGTGGTTTTTCGATTAATTCCTTGAAAAAGGCATGACTTAATGAGCAAAATGTCTGTTCTGCAAGGATGGTTGAGTCATTTATGAATTTTTCATTACTTAACGACTTTCTTAATTCTTTAAAATCCTTAGAACTGTGTGAGGTGTTTTTTTGCGAAAAAATTTGACAATCCGTTTTTGAAAAAGCAAAAGCAAAGAGGGTTGAATCGCCTACAAAATAAGAAATAGCAAGTGTTTGAGCATCGAGCGACTGTTGTAAGCCTTTTATACTGAGGGGGTCTGTTTTCGCTATTTTTAAATCAAAATACTTAGGAAATTGGGCTTCAAGATGTTGATTGAAGCGATTTAGTTTTTCTTGTGCATTGAAAAGTTGGCTTTGGGTTTTGGTTTTCAATGAATCGGTATCGGCTTCGTAGAGTTGTTTTTCGAGGTAGGCGACTTCAGCGCGGCCGTTGCGCTCCTCATCAAGTAGGTTTTGAGGGACACCGCCAAAACTTTTAGCGCGGGTATCTTTTAGGTTTTCAAGCAAAACGAGGCCTTTGTTTTTTTCTGCGAAATTGATAGCCGCTTCTGCATATTGAGGGTGCTTGTTTTTTTCAAAAAATGATAAAGCAAGGGCAATCGCATTTTCATAAATAGGTAAAGCCTTGTCTGAAAGGAAATACTTGGATTGGTCGGCTTGATATTTTTCTAATAAAGACTGAATGAGCGTATCACATTTTTGAAAAGTTTCAAAAGCGGCGTTTAAGTCGTTTTCTTCTTTCAAAGTGAAGGCTTTTGCTGCAAAAATGTCTAACAATTCAGGAAAAGCAATGCCATTAATATCTGGATTTTTTGATACATCATCCGCTTTAAAGTTTGGAAAAGCCGCTGCAATACCTCGATTATAAGTACTTAAAGCTATGCTTATTTGTCCATTATTTTTATAAAAATTGCCATATTTAGTAAAACAGTCAATGGCAAGAGGGTTATTGGAGTGACCAAATAGGGCGATTGCTGCTTCAAAATCCGCTGTCGCGTTCTCTGTTTTGCCTTTGGCTTCCTCTGTTTGTGCGCGTTCAAACAACGCGTTTGCAATAAAAACAATAAGCGACGAGTCTTTTGTATCGCCAAAAAGCGTGTGATAGTTAGAGAGTGATTGGTTTAAAAATGTAGTGGATTCATTGTATTTATTGAGTTGCCGAAACGTCACACCGAGGTTGTTTAAAGTGGCAGCTCGTTCTTTTTGAATAGGAAATAGGGGCGTAGCTGCTGATTGATTGTTTTTTAAAAGAACGGTGTAAAGGGTTAAAGCGGTTTGATACTCCTTTGCCGCTTCTTCATATTTTTGGGTTGAATAATGCGCAGAACCAGCGGTAATACGGCTATTGGCTATAAAAAGTGTGTCTTTTATAGCCGTCGCAAGCTCCAAAACTTTGTCGGCAGCCGCTAAGGCATCGGCGTAACTGCCCAAAAGGCGGTTATTGACAGCGAGTTCATTGTAGGATTTTATGAGAGAAGATGTATCAATTTTAGCAGCCGCTTGTTTGGCTTCAATCGCCAATTGAGCATAAGAACGCGCTTCTTCAAACAGACCGATTTGACGAGAAGCGAGAGCGAGATTACCTGCCGTTATACCTATTTTTGAGTTGCCAAAAGGCAGTTTTTCACGTCTAATAGCGAGAGATTTTTGGTATAAACGGATACCTTCGGCAAGGTTGACGTTGCGGTCGCAATAAATTTTAGCGAGACTGAATTGGATATTGGCGAGTAGCGTATCGTGGCTATCGAGCGTTTTTTCGGCTTTTTTTATCAATAATTCAAGCAAAGGCAGCATTTTCAGCGGCTCGGTACGTAGAGAAGGGATGAGCGTGTTGTAATTTTGCTCGATGAGCGAGCGGTCTTCATCCGTGAAGCTGAAAAAAATCAATATGGTTGTGAGTAGTAAAAATCGTTTTGTCATTGGTAAGGACTTATATTTCTGACAAATATAAGCGACCCCCTCAGTATTTTCATAAAAAAATCATTCCCAATCTAAATCGGCAATCCGTAATGTGAAGCCAACCAATACGTCTTCCCCCGAAAGTGTTTCTTCAAAAGAAGTGATGATGTCTTGACTACCATCGGCACGATAGATATAAACGCGTTCCTCAAGGCGGTCAATGAGCCAAGCCAAACGGCAGCCATTTTCCATGTATTCGTCCATTTTTTCTTTACAATCGGTCAAATTGTCGGTATCAGAGCGAATTTCGATGATAAAATCGGGTGTAATGGGTGCAAATTTTTTCCTTAAAGCTTTTGGCAAAGCCTCCCACCTTTCGCGGGTAATCCACGAAACATCGGGTGATTTGACGGCTGTATTGGGTAATGTGAAGCCTGTTGATGAGTCGAAAGTACGACCTTGATGTGATTCTCTATTCCAGATACTGACTTCGGTAGTGACTTCTGAATTAAAATTACCTGTTTTGCTTCCTGTTGGTTCCATAATGATGATTTTCCCTGTTTTAGTACGTTCAATGCGTTTGTCGCGCATTTCGATGGATTGGCAGAAGTTGAAAAATTCATCTTCTGTCATATCGTTCTTTTGCTTTGAAACTGCTGTTGCGACCATATTTTATGCTTTTTTTACAAAAATACACGTTTAAATCAAAAAAACCAACCCTTTTACTGAGGGGTCGGTTTTTTTGATTGATAATGTCTTTATCTTAAATTTAGGCTCTTGCCAAAGTCGGAAACCGCCGTTGCGCCCATTCGAAACCACCAAAAAGGACAGCGCAGAAGAATAAATCACCTGCCAACGAATTGACGAAAAACGGCAAAGCGGCTGTGTAAGACATTACCAAACCCGATAAATCCTTTGGATAAGGCATAAATGGACTTTGCCAAGCGGCAAAATTGGTGACAGCAAAGAACAAAATCGAACCTGCGATGCTCGCCATGAATACGTTTTTAGCATCCACTTTTTTCAATAAAAACCATGACAAGACGATGGCTGCTGCAAAACTGCCATATACCCAAGCAGCACCGCCATAAAACCAAACGAATTGACCTTTATTGAAAGCCGCATAAACGACGTTGTTCAAAATCAAATCGCTGACAAAAAGGGTTGCCAATGGCACAAAGAGCGATGCCCAACGATTGCTAAAATAGGCACCACCAAACAAAGCCATTGCACCCATAGCGGTTGCATTAGGCGGGTGGGGGAGGAGGCGACTGAGCGCCGCAACGAGTATGAGTATGGTAACTGCAAAAAAACGAGGATTGATAATTTTATTTTTCATAACCTTATGTTTTATCTGAATGTGAATTGATGGCGCAAAGTTAGGAAGAAATTTTTGGAAATACTGAGAGGTGTTAAATATTAGAATTGTCTAACCCTAACTCTGGTTGTGAGGTCATTGTGTTTAGCAACAATAATAAATGGATTTTCAATAAAATCAATTTCATTAAATATGGCTTCAAGCGATTGTAGCGTAAATTCTGGAAGAATATGACAAGGTTTTAAGTAAATGATACCAATAAAAGGTTTTCCATCAGCAATGACTAATGTGCCGAAGTCGCTGTCATGTGTTAAAACAATGCGATTCTGTTCAGTAGCAAGTGACAATAAAAACGTATCCGTATAGGCACTTAATTATTGTTCTTTGACATCAAAAACGTTACAACCTCGTTGTCGCAATGATTGGACAATAATCGGATTGATATTCTCATCAGTTAAAAACGCATAGTCGATAAGTTTCATGGTTTAATGATTAACTTCAAAAACGACATCGTTTTTAAGTTGACAGGTTGCATACTCGATAGCTTGTTTGACACCAATTTCAGGTAAATATGGGTATGCTTTGACAATATCAGCGATAGATGCGCCTGATACAATTAATTCTAAAATAAATTCAACGCTGATACGCGTTCCTTTAATACAAGGTTTGCCGCCGAGAATTAAAGGGTTCGTTGTAATAAAATCAAATTGTTGCATGATTATTAATTTTCGTGCAAGATAAAGTCTTTTATGCAATTCTGAAAACCTTTTGAATTGATTACTCAGGGAGTAGGTTTACTTACATTAAAAAAAACGTGCGACAAAGGTCTTCACCTAAGCCGCACGGCATCACTTCCATTCATGAAAAAATAGTTAGTTTAAAAGCACCATTCGCTGCGTTGCTGAATGTTTTGGCGTATCGAGTCGATAGAAAAGTACGCCTGATACAGCCTTGTTATTGTCAAAATTTATAATTATTTCGTTATTACCTTTCTTAAAAGTGCCGTTTTGTATCTTCAAAATGCGCCCTATTTCGTCAAAAACAGTGAGTTTAGCTTCACTCGCTTCAGGCAATCGGAATTGGATGCGGGTCGAACCATTGAAAGGATTGGGGTCGTTTTGATACAACCTAAAATCACCCCCCTCAGTATTTTTACCTGTAAAACGGAGGTCAACCGCCATCCGATCACCTGCCGAGGAATAGGCTTCAGCAGGTGTCAAGTCGGAGGACAGGTGCAAGGCTTCGCTCAAACGAATCGGGCGGGTGGCTTGCAACTTTAAAATAAACATGTTCATGGGTTCAGCATTGCTGTCGAAGCTGTTCCAACTGATCGTGGCTTTGCCCCTATCGGCAAACAGAGCGTAGTTGGAGGAGGAAAAATTGTATAAGTCTAACGGATCAATAGCGTGAAATTTAAGTGAATGAATATCGAAATTTAAAGTAAATTGAAAAGCTGCAGGTGTTAATGTAGGCGTTTTGACAACGATATCATAGGTTTTACCCGCTTCTAAAAGCACGTCTTCGGCTTCTAAAACAAAAGTGTTTTGGCTGCGTGGTTCAATGCTGTTTGTCAAAGGCGTATTCGTGGCTGACCCGTTGAGGTCGCCTGTTTTCATGGCAACAAAATCGGCGTTGAAAACGGTATCTGTCACATTGATATAAGTCAAAAATTCGGGGAAAGTCACTAAAATCGGGTCAATACCGCTTGGAAATGTATAAGATTTCGGTACAAAACGCCATGAACGATTGTTTGGAAAACTGTCCATTTGACGCAATACAACCCGCCTTGTAATGAGCAAATCGAGTGCATCTATCGAGCCGTCGCGGTTGACATCGGCAGCAATGAGTTTGTAAGGCGATGTAAATAATTGAGAGCCAAGGATATGACCGCTCATCAGAGCAACATCGAACGTGGTAATACCATTTATCCAGTCGCTGTCACGTCGTGGCGTAAGATTATAATCGCCGTTTCTGACCAAATTTGAGAAGATATAGGTGCCTGTCGGTGTGCTGTTTTGAGACATCGGAGACATCACTGGGCTACTCATAGCGATTTTTGCAGAGATGGCACGACCTTCTTCTGTCATGGTTTGACCAAGCAGCGCAGGAATGGGCGGTGTCAGGACAGGACGACAAATGTTGTTAGAGTCGTTAACATAAATAGTTGTTGTGCAGCTGTTTATAAGATTCGATTGATCTTTTGCCCAAATCTCAACAGCGATTCTACCTGTGTCGCTACAACCAAAAGTGAGCGATGAAGAATCTGGAAAACCTGTTCCAACACCTGTTCGACGCATTTTTACGGTCAAATTACTGAGGGGAGTACAATTGTCGGTAATGGATGCCGCTACGTTAAAAGGCGTGACCACAAGCCTTGATGTCGCGCTGACTAACTTAGGGGCAAATTGTGTTTTACACGCTACACTCGGCGGAATGTCGTTGACGGTCACGCGAAACGAGCATGTTACGGTATTATTTCCAGCGTCTTTGGCTGTAAAAGCGACCGTTGACGTGCCGATAGGGAACGCCGAACCTGAGGCTTGCCCTGTGCTTTGGGTAACGGTTAGGTTTGACGAACAGTTATCTGTGAGGGTGGGCATCGCGAAACTAAAGGTTTTGGTGCATTGAGTCGCCCCGAGCATCATTGTAGTGTCTTTTGGGCATTTGAGCATTTTTGGGCGAATCGTGTCAATAATCGTTACGGCTGTGGTGCATTGTGCGCGATTACCTGCGGTGTCACGGATATAAAGAATGACGTTTTGTGTACCGATATCGGCGCACGTATAATTCGTTTTGCTTGCACTGAGGATAATAACAGGGCAATTGTCCGTCGAAAAATTGTCAAGAACGAGAGGTGATATGAATTTACGACCCACTGTGTCGAGGTAGCCCGTGACAGCCGTTTTGCAGACCGCATGGGGTTCGATTGTATCTTTCCAATTGACGGGGCAATAGGGGCAGTACAATATTTGAGCTGATAAGGTTGTTGTTTGTAAAAGCGTAAGAACAGTAAAAATTAAAAGAAAAAAATGCTTGCGGCAATTGTGTTGTGTAAAAGTTCGTGACATCATGGGAAGCACACGTTCATAGTTTATATTGCTTTCTTTTCAAAAAATAAAAAATGGACATTAAAAACCTAAGGAGAGCAGAAAATTTAAAGTTGAGAATTATAATTTGTAGCTCCTCGTTCAAGTCAAAATACGATTTTCTAAAAATGAGAAATAGGCAACGGTTTTCGGTAATGTATATGTTCGCTTTAAATTATTGCGTCAAATATAGAATCTTTTTTTTGTTCATAC
>JANOAU010000159.1:0-69472 GCA_031411275.1 Saprospiraceae bacterium
TTAATAAAATTAGCACACCTGTAATTTTTGTCAATAGTCATTAAAATTAAAAAAGACAGCCATTTTCGTTATAGAAAATGGCTGTCTTTTTTAATTTTAATGACTATTGACAAAAATTACAGGTGTGCTAATTTTATTAAACTGTAAAATCTGGTAATCATGTCTACTATTTAGCTGGTAAAAACTTTTCAACAATAATCAAAACGTTTTTGACCAATACTAAATCGGGCATTTTAGAATCCTTCTCAACTTTATCTTCATCAGACTTGGTTGAAGATGTAATCGTTTCGACACTCAATACACGCTCAATCGGTGTTGTGTTGACATAAACGAAACAAGTCAAACTCAATAAGATTAATGAAGCTAAGAATGCTGATTTGATAGACCTATTTTTCATTGTGGCGAATTTTTTTAAATTTTAGAGACGACAAAATTACAATTTTTTGACAGAAAAAGTTCATTTTAAGGTTAAAAATTTGTTAATAAATGTGACTTTTTTTTAACCTTGTGAGCTTTCGACTATAAGAATGTTTTAAACGACAAAAGGTTACAGGCAATAGACAAAAAAATAAAAGATTTTTCATTTTTCTTTATTCATTTTTCATTGAAAACTTATTCTCTTTACGAACTCAATGAGTTCTTACGGCGTGTTGTTGCCCTTAATTTCAGTGAATCGGTGTGGGTAACGGCCGAAATGGGGCAAATTTCGCTGTCTCGAGGGCATTATTACATCCGTTTGCTTGAAAAAGAAGCGGATGATATTATTGCAGAAATGTCGGCAGTCGTTTGGTCATCTGATTTTAAGCGTATGCAACGTGTTTTTGGTGCAGCTACTAACGGAGTACTTTCAGAGGGTATGGAAGTCCGTTTGAAAGGTCGCCTTGATTTTCATGAGCGATATGGTTTAAAACTCATTGTAGAAGAAATTGATCCGACTTATACGATTGGTAAATTAGCAATTCAAAAGCGACAGCTCATTGCTGAATTGCAAAACGAACAACTTTTAGGTCTCAATGCCACTTTAAGCCCCCCCTCAGTATGGCAGCGTATTGCAGTCATTTCAAGCGAAACAGCAGCCGGTTGGGCAGATTTTCAGAATCATATTTCAGAAAACGTGTACGCTTATCGGTTTGATATTCAGTTGTTTCCCTCGGCAATGCAAGGGCAATTTGTAGAAAAGGAAATGTTGCAACAATTAGCGCGTATTCAATCTGAAATAGACCGTTTTGATTGCGTTATCATTATTCGGGGGGGCGGTGCCAAGTTGGATTTAACAGCTTTTGATAACCCCTCCTTATGTCGTGCTGTGGCACGTTTTCCCCTGCCTGTTTTGACAGGTATTGGGCATGAAGTTGATAATACAGTCTTGGATTTGGTCGCTTATACAGCTTTAAAAACGCCGACTGCCGTAGCAGATTTTTTGATTGAACGCCATTTACATTTTGAAAGCAGCCTTGTCGAAATGGGCAATACTTTGAATCAATATGTTCAAAATAAGCTTTATACTGAGGGGGCTGATTTGTCGAAAATAGACAACTTCCTCCAATTTCAAACCACGTTTTTCTTGAAGAACCAAGCACAAAAATTAGATTATTACTCCAATGAATTACCTAAAATGGTCGCTCATATATTGAAATTTGAAAATAATCAATTAGATAATACTTTGAAAATCATAGACTTGATAGGTATTGACTCTATACTTAATCGGGGCTTTTCTATTACCAGAAAAAATGGAAAAGTTGTTTCAAGTATTCACGAAATCGAAAAAGGGGAAAATATTGAAACCCAAGTTTTAGACGGCATAATTTTAAGTCAAATCTTATAACAATTCAACAATACAGCCACACAACAATACAAGTTATGTCCAAAAAGAAATCTGATTTTTCATACGATGCAGCGATGCAAGAAATCCAAAACATTGTCGCAGAACTCCAAAGCGAAAATGTTGGCGTTGATGCCCTTGCCGAAAAGGTGCGTCGAGCCTCTGATTTAATCAAAATGTGTCGTGAGAAATTGCGGCAAACAGAAAGCGATGTTAAAGATGCTTTGGATGATTTGAATTTTCAATAGTTCATTTTTACTTGTAAAGTGCCTTTTAGAAGCCCTTATTTTCCTCGAATGGTAAAATAAGGGCTTAAACTTTTTATTTGTCTATTTCTAACTGTGACAGTCTATTTTATGTAATAGTAGGAAATTTTCCCTCATTTATTTTTGATTCATTAAACTTGAATTATATTTGTGCCGCAATACAAATTTTTCCTAACAATTTAATTTATTAATTATGAAAAGAGTTTTTACTAGTATGCTTGTATTATTTACAAGTGTGTTTCTTCATGCTGCTACATTTCGAAATTATGTAGCACATTCTATATCTGGTTCTACTTACACCATTTGGGTCAATAGTGATACACAATTTGGAGAAAGTGTAATTGGACAAATTTGTCAGAACGGAGGTAGCCCTTTTACAGGTTTTGTAACAGGAACTTTTGATAATTCAAGTGTAGCTGGTGCTAATTGGAAAATCGTTATTACCTTGAATGGTCAGACTACTCCAAGACTGGAATTAGCAAATTTAAATCAAAGTAGTGTAGGGTATGGATACACTGGGTGTAATATTAATATGAGTATTGTGCTGCCTGTTGAACTTTCAGACTTTAATGTTCAAAAAATTAATAATTCAGTGAAATTAGGATGGTTGTCTTCCTTTGAAGCTGGCAACACCCATTTCAACATCCAACGCAGCGCCAACAACCAAACTTGGCAAACCATCGGTAGTGTCAAAGCCACTAACAATCCAAGTGGCGCGAAATACAATTTCGTTGACGAAGCAGCCCTCAGTACAATCAACTATTATCGCTTGGAAATGGTGGATTATGATGGTAAAATGACTTATTCAAAAGTCGTGGCGGTGAGTGTAGAGGGTAGTAAAAAATCGTTGGCAGTTTTTCCAAATCCTGTAAAATCAGAATTGAACCTTGTTTCAGACGGCAATACTGAGGGGGTCTCAATCTTTGATATGACAGGTAGGGCAGTGCGTCAATACAATGACAATCGCTCGAAAGTGAATGTAACAGATTTGCCCAATGGCGTTTATTTTGTCCGTTTGATGGATAAAAACGGCTTAGCGAGCGCGCCTGTGCGTTTTGTGAAGCAGTAGTTTTTATTTTAAACCAAAAGCCGTTCATCTGAATGAGATGAGCGGCTTTTGTTTTTTTAAGTATTTAGTGTATTGTATTTGGTTTTTTGAATGCTTTGGAATTCATTGACAATCAATAACTTCTGAATTTCCAAACACCCGAATACTAAACACCAAACACTTAAAAGTACTCTGCTTGCCTTCAAACCAAACTTGTTTTTACTCAATAACTATTTTACCCGTTTGATTCGATCCTTCTGTTTTTATTTTATAAGTATAAAAACCTTTTGCAAATGCTTGAATATCAATACTATTGGCGGCGGAATTGAATTTCTGATTAAAAACTTGCTTGCCATGAACATCGAACAAGGTAAACTCGAAAGGGTCATTTTGTTTGGATTCTATCCACAATTGACTGCTTTTGCTTACGGGATTTGGATAAACGTTAAACGCCCCTTTTTGAAGGAGATGAACGGATTCTGTTTTAGAATATTGATAATGCCCGTCTAAATCTGTTATTTTGAGCCGATAATAATTAATGCCTGAATAAGGTTTTTCATCTAATATCTGATACGATTGCGCTTTATCGTTTTTAGCTTGTACGATACTGAGGGGGGCAAAGTCTTTGCCGTTTGGACTGTGTTGTAGCTCAAAATGTTGTACGTTTTTTTCATTAGCAGTTTGCCATGATAAAAGAACGCTTCCATTTTGAGTTTTGGCTTTAAAAGAAAGTAAATTTAGAGGTAATATCATATTGACCACTAAGCGATTCAGCACTTGAGTGCTGGCGCAAGCATCACAATCATATTTTAAAGTCAAAAGATAATCGCCTGCCTGTGTAGTTGTTACGTTTATTATTTCTGGATTTTGTAGGGTGGAAGAAAAGCCATTGGGCCCTGTCCATTGATAAGTAATTTCAGGTGTTAGCGCAACCGAAGGGCAAGAAGTCGTATTTGACACATAATTGCCCATTAATTTAAAGGTTTCTCCTACGTTAACGGTTGTTGTCATCACAGACGCTATATCCACAGCCACGGGAATCGTTGCAATCGTTGGCTTTGGAACGACGGGTTCGTCATCGCCTTCAACCCAAACGGAATAGCTGCGTGGCGGTACTTCCATGTAAATTTGTCCGCTACCATTGACGGTTGCAAATGGAAAGGCTGAACGGCGCAGCATATCGGTAAAATGTGTTCCTGCCGTAGCCACACCATTAATTTGATGATCTACTTTCAAAGTATTGTCGCTAAAATTGATGGCAACAATGACTCTTTTATTCGTAGAACTCGGTGCATTGAGTTGATAAATTAAGGATTTTTCAGTTGTACTTGAACTGAAATTTGAAGAAAAGCCACTACCTGATTTGTTCAGATACGTGACAGAAGGTGAACCAAAGATATATTTTTTATGAACTGCCATTAAAGCATCTATTTCGCACTTCATAGGCGATAAAGTGGTTGGAAAATAGCTTTGATACAAAGGAGAGGATGCTGCTGGATAACCAAAATAATCGTCATAATAGACCGTTGGCACACCTAATTGATTATTAGTCAAGAGGTAAGCATAAGCCAACATCGCGTCGTAATGAACTAAGGATTCGCCATGATTGGGTTCGTAATTATGCCTAAAATCATGGTTATTCAAAAAAGTAATGACATTATTGCCGCTTAAATAGCCGCCACTGACTAACCCCTCAGTATAGATATACCTAAAATCGCTTGTACTCAACCGATTATTCGTCGCATTTCTAAGGGCATCGCGTAGATGAAAATCAAAAACGCGCGGGTGCATAGCGATGGGTGCCGAAGCATTAAACCCACTGCTATACACTGAATTGACCCAGTTTTTTAAATCATCTCTATTGGTTCCGAAATATTCGCCGACTACCATACTTGGCGTGATGCCATCGGTGTATAATTGATTGAGCATGGAGGCGACAAAAATAGGGTCAAAATGTTTAACCGCATCCATGCGTAAGGCTTTGATACCCAATGGGCTACTACCGCCAACGGTTTTTGTAAAATTCCATTCTGTCCATTCTATCAATTTATCGCGGGTATCGTTGACGATGTGGTCATAGTCATAAAAATAGTCCAAACTGCGCATACTGTATTCAGGGCATAAACATTCGATAGTCCAATTACCAGATGTGCCTGTAAAAACAGGGTTGTAATTAGGTCTGAAATTTGACCAATTCATATTGCCTAAACCGCTTGGCATAGTTGAAAAATCAGTATAGGAATGGTATTCTACAACATCGTTATAGACATTTGCGACGTTGTTGGGGCCTGAGCCACCACTTTTACCGACGATGTCAGTCGTACCATTCCAAATTTTCCAAATCCTTTGGTCAGCATAGCCGTTTGTATTGACCATATATATAATGAGTTGATCACCAGCTGCATTGTAGTCGCTTGACGTAATGGTGACTTTAAATTCGTCGGAATCGCCGTTGGAATTTATCGTATTTTCATAATTAGTACCTAAAATGGCTGTAAAAGGTTCTGCGCCTTCAACGGGGTCTGCACCTTGTCCGTTGAGTGGTGACCAACGGCTACCGCCTAATTTAGCGGTTGTGGCATGAAACATATATTTTGCGCCATTGTATGTTTGCGTACGCGAATTGATATTGATATAATAATCGCCAGCCCCATTTCCTGAAGAGCCGCCTAAGGGAATAACGACATGATAACGGTCAGAAGGGAAAGGTTTTTGGCTGCCACCTGCTCGATATTGGATGTATTCTTCTAAGGCAGGATTTTTTTCCGCTTTACCGCCATCTCTGTGGTTGTAAATAAAATCACCCATGGGGTCAATGCCCGCCGTATTTAAAGCGGCAATCATCGCTCTGGTTTCGCTGGGTGTGCCGAGACCTGTCGTTTCACCCATGTACAAATCGCGAGGATTATATCCCGAACTGTATTGACCATCGCCATAATGTCCTGGAAACCAAAGATGTGTAAACCCTGCTTTGCCGAGACAATCGGCTTTTAAACGCAAAGTATCTGCCCATCTATAACCTGCGCCATATTTTCCAAAATCGTAATTAAAGCCTTGCATGAGGAATGAAGGACATGTTTGGGCGAATAGACTACTATAGAGTAGTACCCATAAGAAGACTAAGAAAAGTTGTGTTGCTCTTTTCATAATGAATGAATTTAGTTAATTTTTGCATAAATATAAAGGTCAAAAGTATCTATAAATGGCTGTATTTTTTATGTGATTAAATTGTTTGTTTTGGAATTTAACTTTATTGAGTGTTTATTCATTCTTATTATTTTATTGGAAAAGCTTATTTAGATTCAAAAAGGAGGGAGAATACTGAGGGGTGTCTTATTTTACTTACTCGCTCAATAAAAAAGAAGCTTTTACAATTTGGTTGAAAGTAACCATTTCAAGAGAAAAAATTAGCTTTGCGCCATCATTACCCATTACTCATTACCTATTACCCATTTCAATATGAAACAGTATCACGACCTTTTACGACACGTATTATATACAGGCACAGAAAAATCGGATAGAACAGGCACTGGGACAATCAGTTGCTTCGGTTATCAGATGCGTTTTGACCTTGCCGAGGGTTTTCCGTTGGTGACGACTAAGAAGCTGCATCTGCGCTCTATCATTTATGAGTTGTTATGGTTTTTGCGCGGTGAAACAAATATTCAATATTTGAAAGACAATAAGGTATCAATCTGGGACGAATGGGCAGATGAAAACGGTGATTTAGGACCTGTTTATGGCAAACAGTGGCGGCGTTGGGAAACAGCAGATGGGCGAGTGATTGACCAAATGACTTGGGTGGTGAATGAAATCAAGCGTAATTCCGATTCACGTCGTTTAGTTGTCAATGCATGGAATGCAGGGGAAATAGACAAAATGGCTTTGTCGCCATGCCATTGTTTGTTTCAGTTTTATGTCGCTGATGGTAAATTGAGTTGTCAACTCTATCAGCGTTCTGCGGATACTTTTTTGGGTGTACCTTTTAATATAGCGTCTTATGCCTTGTTGACGATGATGGTGGCACAGGTTTGTGGATTGGAAGTAGGTGAGTTTGTACATACGTTTGGTGATGTACATTTGTATTCAAACCATATTGAACAAGCAAAATTGCAGCTGTCAAGGGCATTACGCCCTTTACCAATCATGCGTATCAACCCCTCAGTATCTGACCTGTTTGACTTTAAATATGAAGACTTTACTTTGGAAAATTATGACCCGCATCCACATATTAAAGCTGTTGTGGCGGTCTAAGATTTCAATAGTTATTTTTGTCATTCTGAACGCAGTGAAAGAATCTAAATGTATTTTTATTTAGGTTCTTTCACTGCGTTCAAATGACAAAAATAACTGTGGAAAACTTTTTGTCAAAGTTTTGCAATGTTTTATTTGGCAAACGTATATAGATATCTATATTTGCCCTCGAAAATTAGAAAACGAAAAATCACCATATTAGTGAGTAATCCTTTCCAAGTTACTTTTTATTTTCACAAAAAGTGATTTTCATCTTCATTTCTTTAAGTTTTCAAAAAAATAAAAACAAATTCAGATTTCTAGTAAATTTAGAAAATGTCTAAATAGATTTAACAAGTTCTTAACTATTTGGTAAAGCAAGGTGCAATTGTATTTTTGCATCACTTTTAAAGGATATTTGACAAATTAAGTGCAAGTATCCGAAGGTTAAAAAATAAAATCGTCATACAAATGATGTCTAATTTATTAAAAATCAGGCTTTTACAAGTTTTTTTTCTACTGTTGGTCTCGTTCCAACTGTCTGCTGCTGATGCTAAAGCGGGTAAAACCCTTTTCATAGCGAACTGTGCTCAGTGTCATGCGAAGAACATGAAAGATAAGCTGACGGGTCCACCACTTGCTAAAGCTGTTGAGAATTGGGGTGGTGACATGAAGCTCATGTATTCATGGGTGCGTAATTCGCAAGCCATGATTGCTTCAGGTAATGCAAGGGCTGTTGCAGTATGGAATGAGTACAAGCCAACCCAGATGAATGCGTTTCCAACCTTAACAAACGATGATATTGACAATATCTTTGCTTATGTTGATGAAACGGTTAAAGGGGGTCCTGCAACAGCAGCTGGTGGTGGCGGTGGCGCGAAAGTAGAAGCAGCGAAAGAAGACAACACCTTATTATATGGTATTGCATTCTTTATTTTGGCTGTCTTGGCAATTGTTCTTTCACGTATTATCAATAACCTTAAAAAAACATCGGCTGAACAAGCAGGAGAAACTTTTACGGAACGTACTTGGACTGAAGCATTGACAAGCAAAGGAGTTATTGGATTTATCATTTTCGCCTTGATTGTCTTGGGTGGATACACCACTGTCAATAACGCTATTTCTTTTGGTCGCCAACAAAACTACGCGCCCGACCAACCCATAAAATTTTCACATGCCACGCACGCAGGCATCAATAAAATTGATTGCCAATATTGCCATGACGGTGCACGTCGCTCTAAAAGTGCTGTTATTCCTGCTACTAATACGTGTATGAATTGCCACAAAGCGATTAAGGTCGGGTCACAATACAAAACAGCTGAATTGACAAAGATTTTTGTTTCCACAGGTTTTGACCCCTATACAAGTCAGTATATCGAGAATTATGACAATTTGAAAGAAGAAGAAGTGGCGGCTATCTACAAAAAATGGATTTCATTCAATTATCGGGAGGAACGGCAAATGGATGTGGAAGGTAAAGCTTCTGCGGATGAACAATCTTTTGTGAATGACCAATGGGAGAATATTGCTTCTTCATTGAAAACAGAATTTAAAACAAAAGTTCAAGGTCCTATAGAGTGGAATCGTGTTCACAATTTACCTGACCATGTATACTTCAACCATGCGCAACACGTAGCAGTTGGTAAAGTCGAATGTCAAAATTGCCACGGTAAAGTTGAAAAAATGGAAGTTTTGAAACAACATGCCCCCCTCAGTATGGGCTGGTGTATCAATTGCCACAGAGGTTCATCTGTGAAATTCAAAGACAACGATTTCTATAAGAACTATGCCCGTTACCATGAAGAAATCAAAAAAGGGACGCGTGAAAAAGTCACTGTTGAAGACATCGGTGGTTTGGAATGTCAAAAATGCCATTATTAAATAATGATAAATGATAAAATATGAATGATGAATTAGAAAACATTCGCTTTTGAAATTCATCATTCATATTTCATCATTTATCATTCAATATTATTATGAACAAGATACCGCACACTGTTTGGTTGTTTTTAAGTGCTTTTGTAGGCACATTATTATTCGACTTATTTTCAAACGGTGGTTCGATTAGTTGGGTTAGAAATATTTTTGTTTCGCTCACTATGACTTTAGTACTTGTTTATATAGGCAATAGAAAAAAGAAAAATTATTAGAAAATAACCTTCCTTACTGAGGGGTATAGTTGTTGAAATTTTTTAGTAAAAACTGAATAGGGATGATGCTTCTAATTCATCATTTATAATTCATCATTCATAATTAAAGAAAATGGATTTTAATAACCAAGAAGTTTGGGTTGGGGTAGAGGATTTGACGAGAGACAAACAGTTTGTCGCACAATCAAAAGAGGAGTTTCCAGCAACATTGACAGATGCTTTGCAATCTGAAAACAACGGATTTGCGTCCAATCGTCGTGATTTTTTAAAGTATCTCGGTTTTGGTCTCGGTGCAGCAACCATTGCAGCCAGTTGTGAAATTCCTGTCAAAAGGGCTATTCCTTATGTCACCAAACCCGATACCATCGTTCCAGGCATAGCGAATTATTACGCTTCTTCTTTTGTTCAAGGCGGTGATTATTGCTCGGTTTTAGTAAAAACACGTGAAGGTCGACCGATTAAAATCGAAGGCAACGCCATGTCAGGCGTAACAAAAGGGGGAACAAGTGCCAGAGCCCAAGCCTCTGTTTTGAGTTTATATGATATCAATCGTATTCAAGGTGCGGGTACTATCAAAGAGGGTGCAGTAACGCTTTTGAAAGGTGGTTTTTCTGAGTTAGACGGTATTATAGGCGGCAAAATTACTGAGGGCTCTCGTATCCGTCTTGTGGCGAATACGATAATCAGCCCAATGACGCTTAATGCAATTGCAGATTTTTCTACAAAATATAAGAATACACAGGTAGTGGTTTATGACCCTGTTTCTTCCGCAGCTATTTTATCGGCTAACGAGAAAACATTTGGTTCAGCTGTGATTCCTGATTATAAATTTGAAGAAGCGGACGTAATCGTTTCTTTCGGTGCTGATTTCTTAGGCACTTGGGGTTCACCAACAGAAAACGCAATGGGTTATGCTACAAAGCGTAAGGTATCTGTTGAAAATCCTAAAATGAGTCGCCACATTCAAGTTGAAAGCATGATGAGCATGACTGGCTCAAATGCTGACAACCGTATTTTGGTGAAACCCAGCGAACAAGGGGCAGCTATCGCTTTCTTGGCATCTCAATTAGGCATCGCCGCAAATGTGCCTGCGTTGAACGATAAAGCGAAAAAAGGTTTGACAAAAGTAGCGGCTGAATTGGTTGCTGCTAAAGGTAAATCAATCGTTATCACCAGTTCTAACAATGTTAACGAGCAAATTTTAGTCAATGTGATTAATAATGCGCTCGGAAACTACGGTATAACGCTTGATTTTGCAAGTGCTAATTTGATGCGCAAAGGCAATGACACAGACATACAAAACTTGATTTCAGAAATGGAAGCAGGTAGTGTTGATGCTGTTTTTGTTTTGAATGCCAACCCTGCTTTTGAATTGCCGAATGGTGATAAATTCGTAGCAGGCTTGAAAAAAGTAGGCTTGTCAGTTTCGTTCAATCAATTGGTTGATGAAACGACGGCTGCTTGTCAGTACGCCGCTCCTTCTCACAATTACCTCGAGTCTTGGGGTGATGCACAGCCTAAAATTGGACATTTAAGTTTAATACAGCCGACAATTACGCCCGTATTCGCAACACGTCAAGCAGAAACGAGTCTGCTTACATGGGCGGGCGCGCCTGTAACAGATGCTTACGAATATTTGAAAGCGTTGTGGCAAGGGGCATTTTTCCCGAAACAACGTGAATATACTTCTTTCCAAGCCTTTTGGGATGCGACTTTGCATGATGGCGTTTTGGCAGTTAGTGATGTAAGTGGCGCACGCGGTTTTAACGCCGCCGCAGTTACAGCAGCGATTAGTGGCGGTGTAACGCAACCTAATGCTAATAAAGACGCTATCGAAATCAACTTCTACGAAACGATTAACATAGGTGGTGGTCAATACGCGAACAATCCTTGGTTGCAAGAGATGCCTGACCCTGTGACACGTACTGTGTGGGGTAACGTTTTATCAGTGCCAATTGAATTCGATGGCGTTAATAACTTCTTGGGTTTCAATAACTTAAAAGATGGCGACAAAGTTGACGTTGAGATGGGCGGTAGAACATACAGCTGTGTTGCGGTGCGTCAATTTGGTCAAATGAAAGGTACAGCCGCTATTTCTCTCGGTTATGGTCGTGCGAAAGCAGGTACTTGTAGCGGTTATGGCACAAATGTTAACCCTGCAATACCCCTCAGTAATGGCATGCCTCAATACTTTACAACGGCAAAAATCAGTAATAAAGTAGGACGCGACGATGACTTCGCTTGTGTACAACACCACCACACGATGGGTGTCAAAGCATTGGGTAAAGAAGAAGGTGCAGTTATCAATGCCGATGAAAAATCATTGGGCTACAAAGGGTTTCAAGGTTCTTTAGTTGATAGAACAGTTATCCGTCAAGGCAATTTGAAAGATTTGAAAGGTCTTGTTGAGAAACTACACGAAGAAAAGAAAGAATTTGACCACCTCAATGCTCAAACATTGTATCGTGGTCACCAAGATAAATATTTAAGTGGTTTACATTGGTCAATGCACGTTGACTTGAATGCGTGTATTGGTTGTGGTGCATGTACCGTCGCTTGTATGGCTGAAAACAATGTACCTGTTGTTGGTAAACATGAGGTTCAACGGCATCACGAAATGACTTGGATTCGTATTGACCGTTATTATTATGGTGATGTCGAAAACCCTAATACGGTGTACCAACCTATGATGTGCCAACATTGCGACAACGCACCTTGCGAAAACGTGTGTCCGGTAAATGCCACCAATCACTCGTCAGAAGGTTTGAATCAAATGACTTATAATCGTTGTATTGGTACACGGTATTGTGCTAACAACTGTCCTTATAAAGTGCGTCGTTTCAACTGGCAAGACTATACAACGGCGGATATTTTTCCATGGAACGAGCGCAAATTGACGGGTTCAACGCTTGGTTTCTCCTCAGAAATGCCTTGGGGTGCAGACAACTTGACACGTATGGTTTTAAATCCAGACGTTACAGTTCGTACACGTGGGGTCATTGAAAAATGTTCTTTCTGTGTTCAACGTATCCAAGAAGGTAAATTGACAGCTAAAAAAGAATCACGCCTACTCCGTGATGGCGATGTTAAAACAGCTTGTCAAACAGCTTGCCCGACAGGAGCGATTAATTTTGGCAATCGTAACGACAAGGGCAGCGACATCAGCAAAACATTGAAATCATCATTGAACTATCGCGTTTTAGAAGAAGTAAATACCGATTCTAATGTTTCGTACTCTGCGAAAGTGATTAACAAAGACGAAACTTTAGATGCCTAAATAAGGATGAATTATGAATGATTAAAGATGAATAATTTTTCATTCTTAGTTTAAAAGTACCCCCTCAGTATAAAGAGGGTTTTTAGAGATAATTTTAATAAAAAGAATCATAAACGATTGATTTCTAAATAGTTGAATATTGAAAGAGATGTGATGAAATTCATCATTTATCATTCATAATTCATCATTTAAAGGTTAATCGCTAATAATCAATCAGAAATGAGTACGATTGTAGCACAAGTTAGGAAGCCGTTAATTCTTGGTAGTAAAACCTACCACCAAATCACGGAAGATATTTGCCGACCCACGGAGGCGACACCTTCGAAAGAGTGGATTATCGGTTTTATCGTGGCAGTTTCAGGTCTCGGTTTATATTTGTTCAGTGTACTCTGGACAGTATGGAACGGTATCGGTTCATGGAATCTAAACCGTACCATCGGTTGGGGTTGGGATATTACTAACTTCGTTTGGTGGGTCGGTATCGGTCACGCCGGTACCTTGATTTCAGCCATCCTTTTGTTGTTCCGTCAAAAATGGCGGACAGGTGTAAACCGTGCAGCAGAAGCGATGACGATTTTCGCTGTTATTTGTGCGGGTCAGTTCCCGATTATTCACATGGGTCGTGTGTGGATGGCACCGTTCATCTTTCCTTACCCGAATACTCGTGGTCCATTGTGGCCAAACTTCAACTCACCATTGTTCTGGGATGTTTTTGCGATTTCGACGTATTTTACCGTGTCATTATTGTTCTGGTACACAGGTCTTGTACCTGACTTTGCAACAGTTCGTGACCGTGCCACAGGTTGGAGACGTAAAATGTATGCTAATTTAGCATTTGGTTGGACAGGTTCTGCTAAACATTGGCAACGTTGGGAAGCTTTGTCGCTTGTTTTGGCAGGTATTTCTACACCACTTGTATTGTCAGTTCACACAATTGTATCTTTTGACTTCGCAACGTCGGTCATTCCAGGTTGGCATACCACTATTTTTCCGCCTTACTTCGTTGCAGGGGCGATTTTCTCAGGTTTTGCTATGGTATTGACCTTAATGTTGGTCGTCCGTAAATTGTTAAGATTAGAAGACTATATCACCTTGGAACACATCGAAAGTATGAACAAAGTCATTTTGTTGACAGGTTCAATCGTTGGTGTAGCTTACTTGACGGAATTGTTCATTTCTTGGTATTCAGGCTATATTTACGAGCAATTTGCGTTCTATAATCGTGTATTTGGTATATATTGGTGGTCATATTTCGGTATGATGTTGTGTAATGTCGTTTCACCACAGTTGTTTTGGAGTAAAAAATTGCGTCGTGATATATGGGTGACGTTCTTTATGTCTATTTTTATCAATATTGGAATGTGGTTCGAGCGTTTCGTTATCATTGCAACTACGTTGGCGCGGGATTATCTTCCATCATCTTGGAGTTATTATTCACCCACTTGGGTAGAAATTGGCTTGTTTGTCGGCTCTTTGGGCTTATTCTTTACTTGTTTCTTGATATTTACACGTATAGCACCTGTTGTAGCTATTGCAGAGGTTAAATCAATCTTGAAAACAATGGGCGATCAGTATATTAGACAAAATACAGTTGCAGACCAAGCCGCACTCGGACATGGACAAGACGAAGAGGAACACGCTCATCATTAAGCAGTATTATTTTGCAAAAGTTCTGGAAATTTTAACATTCTACGTACATGTGATAGCTTTTTCATGATAAATACTGAGGGGTCTACCTTCAACTTTTGAAAGTTTTAATTTATCTATACAATGAAATTTTATAATAAACAAATTCTCTTTGGCTTATATAATGACGAAACAGAGTTGTTATCAGCCGTAACGCAAGCCAATAAAGCGCATTTGGATATTTGGGATGTGTTTTCACCATTCCCTGTGCATGGTCTTGACCCTAAATTGCACTTGTCCGAATCTCGATTACACCAAGCAGGGTTTATATATGGTATGATTGGATTATTGACAGGCTTTTTGTTTATGACTTGGGCGTTTTGGAGTGATTGGCCCATCATTTTTGGTAATAAACCGTATTGGCCTGTGCCTGCATTTATTCCAGTGACGTTTGAGTTAACAGTGCTTTTTGCTTCAATTGGTATGACGGTAACGTTTTACACAATCTGCGGCATGGGACCTGGCATTAAAAACCCTACGCTTGATGACCGTATTACAGATGATAAATTCTGTGTAGCATTCGATATAACGGGAGCCAGTTCAGATGAGGTAGATAGTTTTAAGAGTTTTTTAAGCACATCGGGAGCATCAGAAATTAATCAGAAGTTAATTTGATTGAGGGTTATAATGAGTACAGACTAACTAAAGTTTTAAAACTTTCGTAAGTTTTACGAAGCTACCCCTCAGTAAAAAAGGCATTTTAAAGAAATTTTTAGACTAAAAGTCTCTGAAAATAAATCGAAATGAATAAGAAATTTTTAGGCGGATTAATAGCTGCAACACTGGTAGTATTTGCGTTCGAGGCTTGTTCTCCAGCGCATGATAACGCAACGGGGCATGAATATATGCCCGATATGGCGCATTCCATTGCTTACGAACCGAACAAAATTGATGAGTATTCACTCCATACCTGGAATGAGGGCAGTGTCAAAACGGTCATAGAGTTATGGGGTACACCACGGTTGCCGATAAAAGGTACAATTCCGCGTGGTTCGGTAGGCATTGCAGCGCATGGTAATAATGCAGATTATATTGCTCAGTTAAATGGAACGGGTAGTAGAGGCATTGCGACGCCTGTAAATGGTAATGTTCCATATTATTATGGGGACAATGAAATAGAACGAACTCGTGCAACACGAGAAATAACAATTAATCCTTTTCCAATAACGAAAGGAGGGTTGGCAAAAGGCAAGGAGTTATATACGATATATTGTGGTATTTGTCATGGTGCAAAAGGAGCGGGAGATGGTTATTTGGTTCGTGACGATGGCAAATATCCAGCGCAACCTGCCAATTTGACACTCGACACTTTTGCTAATGGCAATGTAGGGCGCATTTATCATGGTATTATATATGGAAAAAATGTCATGGGTGGATATGCTGACAAATTGAGTTATGAAGAACGTTGGGAAGTTATTCACTATATTCGTTCATGTCAGGCAGAAGTTAAAAAACTTCAATATGATGAAGTTTGGAATACATTCAAACCAAAAGAAGCTGTATCAGATTCTTTAATGAAGGTTTTGTCAGCAGCTAAAACGAAGGCAACACAACCTATGCCAGCAACGAAAGTAGAAACAGTACCTACTACAGGTGGTCATTCGACAGGTAAACGTCGTTAAGAAATCACCTCAGTAAAAATCACAAATTGTTTAAAAAACAACCTGTGATTTGCTAATAATTTGGAAATCAATAAGTTAAAAATAATTCGGCGAACTAAAATGTCGCTGTTTAATGTCTTAATATGAAACAGTTTGCGTTCGAGACAAAGCAAAAAAATGTGTTGATGGGTTTGATAGCTCTTGGTGCTATCTGTCTTACGGCTTCATTTTTTATTGACCCAACGGAACATCATACCCGTTTTTGGACTAACCTTCTTCACAATTCTGCTTTTTTTGGCGGTATTGCGTTCACGGCTATTTTTGTAACAGGTGCGACTATTACAATGTATGCAGGTTGGCACACCGCTTTCAAACGGGTGTGGGAGGCGATGGGTTTATTTCTACCTATTGGTTTATTAGGTATCGCTATTGTCGGCATTGGTGCGGCTATGGGTTGGCATCATCTTTATCATTGGGCTGATGCGGATTTGGTTAAAGGAGATAAAATACTGACGGGTAAAGCAGGCTTCTTAAACTTGCCGATGTTCTTTTTGGCAACTTTGGGCTTTGGAGGTATTTGGTATTTCTTTATGCTTAAGTTCCGTACCATGTCCTTAGCGCAAGATGAAACCCTACCTACATCAAAAACAGTGTATCCCTGGTATGAAAAGGTAAAAGTTTGGGGTGCTATCTTTTTGCCAATTGCAGGTTTTACAAGTGCTGCGGCTATTTGGTTATGGTTAATGTCACTTGATGCACATTGGTATTCGACCATGTTTGCTTGGTACACGACTGCAAGCTGGTGGGTAACTTGTTTGGCTTTAACAACGTTATTTTTGATATACCTAAAAGGTAAAGGTTATTTTACTTGGGTAACAGATGAGCATTTACATGACTTAGGTAAATTTATGTTTGCTTTCTCAATATTTTGGACTTATTTGTGGTTTTCGCAGTATATGCTTATTTGGTATGCTAATATTGGTGAAGAAACAATATACTATCGTCAACGAATGGGCGAATTCCCTGTTCTGTTTTATGGTAACTTGGTTTTGAATTTTGTTTTGCCGTTCCTTATTTTAATGCGTAATGATACAAAACGAAAATTTGGTACGCTAACTTTTACTTCTGCTTTGATATTCTTTGGTCACTGGTGGGATTTTTTCCAAATGGTTAAAATCGGTCCTTACAAATCGGCTATGGCACATCATGGTGGTGAACATACTGAGGGGGGTACACATGGTGCAGTTGGAGAAGTAGCACATGGCGTAGGTGAACATGTAGCTCAAGCTGTTGGTGAACATGCAGCAGGTGCAGCGCAAACAGTTGAAGCCGCAGGACATGAAGTTGCTCAAGCAGTAGTTGATGCAACACCTGCATTAGATGCTTTAAATCAAATGAATATGAATAATTATTTCCATTATTCATCAGACATGACACCAGGTTTTGGTATCCCAGGTATCTTAGAGATAGGTACATTTTTAGGTTTTACAGCTTTATTTGTATGGTTTGTATTCAGCCGCTTAGAAAAAGCATCGCTTTATCCCGAAAATGACCCTTATTTAGAAGAGACGACACACCATCATGCTTAACATTGAATGTTAATATATCGTTGCGTTAAGAAAAATCAATAATTGTTTAAAGAGACCCCTCAGTATTTAGACTATTTTTTAAATTTATAAAAAATCTAAATAGATTTTTAAAACAAAGGCAGGTAAAGGACTAAAATTTAGTGCTAAATTTGCAAAAAATATAATTGAATGACAACGTTACTCGTACTGGCAAGCATCGTACTGTTTATAGTCGTAGCAGTACAAATCGGACGAATCAGTGAATTGTCGGCGAAAATTCGGGGCGAAGAAGCTGTTCAAGAGGAAAGCAATAAATCCAACTCACGTTTGGGTATGTTCTTTATGGTAGGCTTTTTAGTCTTCTGTGTCGCTTCAGCTTGGTTTTATAAAAACTATATGATTGGATATGGTCCCTTAGAACATGCCTCAGAACATGGCAAAAAGATTCAATCTTTGTTCAATTGGACATTATTCTTCACGGGTATTGTCTTCGTTGTGACACATATAGCACTCTTTTGGTTTGGCTATAAATATCGGGGTGTAAAAGGGCGCAAAGTTTTATTTATGCCACATGATAACAAACTGGAAGTAATATGGACTGTTATACCAGCAGTGGTCATGTGCGGCTTAGTCGTCGGTGGCTTATGGGTTTGGAATGATGCAATGGGCGATGTTAAAGAGGGTGATGAGCATCTTGAAATTGAAGCAACAGGCTATCAATTTGGTTGGACTTTGCGTTACCCTGGTGCTGACGGTGCTATTGGTACTAAATATTATAAAAATATTGAACCTGGTGTTAATGATATTGGCGTGGACTTCAACGACCCAAAAAGCCAAGACGACATCATTTTAGCAGGTAGTGAAGTTATATATATACCAAAAGGTAAAAAAGTACGTATTCGTATTACTGCAAAGGATGTTTTACATAACTTCTTTTTACCTCATTTTTCTGTAAAAATGGATGCCATTCCAGGACTGCCAACTTATTTTGTCTTTACACCGACACTGACAACTGAAGAATATCGGATGAATTTGAAAAAATATCCTGAATATCATGTGCCAGCTGACCCTGCGGAGCCAAATGGTCTCCAAAAATGGGAAGTGTTTAACTTTGAATTAGCCTGTGCTGAATTGTGTGGTAAAGGACACTTTTCAATGCGCCGTGTTGTTAAAGTAGTGGAGATGGCTGAATACGAAAAATGGGCATCCGAACAAAAAGCATTTTTCCCTGAAAATATTGAAACTAAAGTAGAAGCGGGTAAATATTCATGGTGGAAAGGCAATGGAGAAGCTAAAACTACGACAACAGAAGCAAAGCCATCAGAAGAAAAAACCATACCACCGGTTGAGACTACCCATTAATTGATAAACAGAATTTTTATTTAATTCAGCTGAATAATGACCCTTTTTATTAACATAATTTGAAAATACTGAGGGTTATATATTTTCAATAAAAAATAACCTTATATTAGGTTTAACACATAAAACGCTTAAAAAATGGCTAACGTCACATATAAAGACCCGGAAGTCATCGTGGAAGAAACAGGGTGGGAAGATGGTTTTCATGACCACCACCATGGTGATAAATACCAAACTAACTTTTTGTTCCACTATGTTTTCAGCACGGATCATAAAATGATTTCCAAACAATTCCTTATTACAGGTATGATTTGGGCGTTAATTGGTGCGGGTATGTCTATCATTTTCCGTTTGCAATTAGGCTTCCCAGAGTCGGATTTCAGTTGGTTGCGTCCTCTGCTTGGAAAATGGATTGTCATTAATGAAGACTCGGGTATTGGTAAACTCGAACCAGAGTTTTACTATGCACTTGTGACCATGCACGGTACAATCATCGTATTTTTCGTACTAACGGCGGGCTTGTCTGGTACGTTTTCCAATCTATTGATTCCTTTGCAGTTAGGTGCACGTGATATGGCATCAGGCTTCCTTAATATGCTCTCGTATTGGTTTTTCTTCCTTTCGAGTGTTGTTATGTTTTATTCTTTGTTCCTCTCGACAGGGCCTTTTGCGGGCGGTTGGACGGCTTATCCTCCTTTGAGTGCATTGCCACAAGCCTCTGATGGTTCTGGTGCGGGTATGACTTTGTGGACGGTCAGTTTGGTCTTATTTGTCGTTTCAGTTTTGTTGGGTGGCATCAACTACGTGACAACTGTATTGAACTTGCGGACAAAAGGGATGACTATGTGGCGTATGCCCTTGACAATATGGGCGTTCTTAATTACAGCGATTCTGGGTATTTTGTCTTTCCCTGTTTTGGCATCAGCATTTTTCTTATTGATGTGTGACAGAGGTTTGGGTACATCATTTTTCTTAAGTGATATTTTCATAGGCGGCAAAGCACTTGAACACGTTGGCGGTAGCCCTATTTTGTATCAGCATTTGTTCTGGTTCTTAGGACATCCAGAGGTATATATCATCATTTTGCCAGCGATGGGTTTGACATCAGAAGTCTTATCCACCCATGCACGTAAACCAATTTTCGGTTATCGCGCCATGGTTTATTCGATTTTGGCAATTGCCTTTTTGTCATTCATCGTTTGGGCACATCACATGTTTATGTCTGGTGTAAATCCCTTTATTTCTAATTTCTTCGTATTATTTACATTGATAATAGCTGTACCGTCTGCTGTGAAGGTATTCAATTGGATAGCAACGCTCTATGGTGGCAATATTCGTTTCAATTCACCTATGTTATTTGCCATGGGCTTCGTTTCCATGTTTATTTCAGGTGGCTTGACGGGGATTTTCTTAGGTAACTCTGCTATTGATATTCCAATGCACGACACATATTTTATTGTGGCTCACTTCCATATTGTTATGGGTATCGCAGCATTCTTTGGTATGTTTGCAGGTATTTATCACTGGTTTCCAAAGATGTACGGTCGTTTTATGAACGAAACGCTTGGTAAAATTCACTTTTGGGGAACAATTATTGGAGCTTATGCCATCTTCTGGCCTATGCATTATTTAGGTTTGGCAGGTGTGCCGCGTCGTTATTACAGTTTCGATGCTTTTGATGCTTTCAAAGGGTTCGCAGATACGAATAAGTTTATTACGGTTGCCGCTATCATCGTTTTCTCTTTACAGGTTCTTTTCGTCGTCAACTTCTTTTGGAGTATTTGGCGCGGTAAGAAAATGACAAACAAAAACCCTTGGCAGTCAAATTCCTTAGAGTGGACGACTCCTATTCTTCCAGGTCATGGTAACTGGGGTGATAAATTGCCTGTTGTACACCGTTGGGCGTACGACTATGGTAAAGATGGTATCGAATACATTCCTCAAATTGAACCGATGAAACCAGGCGAAACGCCAGGCGATCATTAATAAAATAAAATTCTGTACAACGTGTCAGTTATAAAAAACGAAAATATTGAGTTGGGTTCATCCTTTGCTCTGAAAGTTAGGGATTATGGTGTTCTTATGAAGTTCAAATTGTCTTTGACTGTTGTTTTTTCAGCAGTTATGGCATTTTTGATAACCCTCGACTCTAATGTTGTTTGGTCGGATTTACTCATACTCTTTCTTGGTGGACTTTTTACAACTGGAGCGGCAAATGCACTGAACCAAGTTATCGAAAAAGATTATGACAAATTGATGAAACGCACCGAGAATCGTCCTATTGCGACAGGTCGTATGTCGGTTTCCGATGGTGTTTTATTTGCAGGGTTACAAAGCCTGGTTGGTATTTCACTTTTAGCGTTTTTCAATCCATTGACCGCTTTTTTAGGTATGGTTTCATTGATTTTGTATTCTTTTGTGTATACACCTATGAAACGTGTATCTAATTTTGCTGTGACAATTGGTGCTATTCCGGGAGCTTTACCCATCGTTATTGGTTGTACGGCTGCACAAAATGGACAATTGACATCTTTGGCATGGGCACTATTTGGGTTGCAATTTATATGGCAGTTTATGCACTTTTTTGCCATTGCTTGGTTGGGTGATGAAGACTATAAAAACGCAGGTTTTTATTTATTGCCAACAAACGATGGTGTAAAAGATGAAAGAGTTGGTAAACAATCAATAATATATTCCCTCTTTCTTTTACCTATAAGCTGGATGCCTTATTTATTGGGCGCAACCGGTATTGTTTCAGCAATCATTCTAAGCATTTTAGCATTCGTTTTTGTTTATTACGGTTGGGATTTGTATAAGAAATGTTCACGTGAAGCGGCTCGCGCTCAAATGTTTTTTTCGCTCGTATATTTGCCGATTGCACTTTGCGCGCTTTATTTCGATAAAATTGTTTGATAGATATTTTAGCAAATTTATCATCAACATTTATCAATCATAATTATTTACAATGTCAGTAGCAATAATAAACAGAAGAAATAAGATTCACCCTTGGAAATTCGCGCTTTGGCTCGGTTGCGGGAGTATAACGATGATGTTTGCTGCATGGACAAGTGCTTATGTTGTGCGACAAGCCGCCGGAAATTGGTTAGAATTCAGATTGCCAAGCATATTTTTTGTCAATACGGCCGTCCTTTTATTGAGTAGCGTTGTTTTACAACTGTCTTATATGAGTTTCAAACGTGAAAAAGAAGGGTTATACAAAGGCTTATTATTGTTATCCACAGTGTTAGGTATCTCTTTCGTTGTTTTGCAATATGTGGCTTGGATGAATATGAAAAGTATAGGCGTACCATTGACATTAAATCCTTCGGGTGATTTTATTTATGTCTTTACAAGTTTTCATGCCGCACACGTTCTCGGAGGTATTGCTGTACTGTTCATTGCTATAGTTCATGCTTTTTCATTACCGTTCAAACCCACGGCTAAACGCAAATTGCGCTTTGAATTGACGTTAACATATTGGCATTTCGTAGATTTTTTATGGATTTATCTGTTCTCTTTTTTCCTTTCTCAATCGTAATAAAAGCAGTTTTTACTGAGAGGGTATTTAAGATAAAAATTTGACAATCAATACTTTAAGCAAAGTCAAAAAATAATTTTATACTAATGGCTTCAACTGACATTTTAGAAAAAGACCTACATCATGACGACCATGCTCCTGCGATAGAAGATTGGAGTGGTGGGAATGAACCATTTAATGCGAGTTATGGCAAACTCATGATGTGGTACTTCTTGCTATCAGACGCATTTACGTTTGCAGGTTTCCTTATTGCTTATGGCTCTTTACGGTTCAGTATGCCGACTTGGCCCGTTCCCGATTTTGTTTTCCGCACCTTCCCTTTCGCTGGTGAAACACATTTGCCACTTCTTTTCGTAACAGTTATGACATTTATTCTTATTGTCTCTTCTGTGACGATGGTTCGTGGGGTACAAGAAGGACATCGCGGCAATAAAGGTGGGGTTGTTTTTTGGATGTTATTGACCATTATAGGTGGGGCTGCTTTTTTAGGCTGCCAAGCATGGGAATGGACGACTTTAATTAAAGGTGAAAACATGAGTGTGACACGCAATCCTTTTGGTCGCCATGAAATTGCAGGGACTTATACAATGGATGAACATGGTCACCCTTACGAAAAAGGTGTGACACCAGAAACGTTCAAAAAAGGGGAAGGCTATTTGATTCATGCTGAACATGATGCGAATCATGAAGTTGTAGCAGATGAAGCAGGTAATACTAAATTTATACAAAGAACTTATGTTACTGAAACAGGTGAAAAGGGTCAATTGGAGTTTGGACCCAAGCAATTTGGGGCTTTATTCTTCTTTATTACGGGTTTTCACGGTTTCCACGTTTTTTCAGGTGTCTTATTTTTGGCTATTATTGCCATGAATGTAGGCAGTGGCTTGTACGAAAAACGGAGAAATCATTACGAAATGGTTGAAAAGATTGGACTTTACTGGCATTTCGTTGACTTGGTTTGGGTATTTGTCTTCTTGGTATTTTATCTTTTATGATAAATACCCCTCAGTAAAAGAAATCAATTTTTCGAAAAAATATAAAATTTATAAAAATGGTCAGCTACGAAGAAGGCTTAGCGGTCGTTAAACGCGGTTTTTGGTTGCTCGGTGCGATTACTATTGGTGAAGTTTTTGTTGCCTTAATTGGTAATGGACATATTATTCCAGGTTTTCATTTGCCGAAATATGTCATGTATCCTGTGATGATTTCCATGTCATTGTATAAAGCTTATTGGATTGTCTATAATTTTATGCACATGGCTTATGAAGTCAGAGGGTTGGCGATGAGTGTTTTATTGCCTTGTTTGCTCCTCGTTTGGGCGGTCATTGCTTTCTTCCAAGAGGGCGGCTCATGGGGCGCACGTAGGCAACAGATTAAAGATAAAGATGAAAAGGTTGTCAAACCTATCTCCAAACCTACGGGTATGATAGATACGAAAACGCTCGAACCGAGCCAAATACAATAACAAAAAAGGCGGGGCTAACAGTTCCGCCTTTTTTGTTTAATCACTCAACTTTTTGAAAATCAATTTGTTACAATGGTAATCAATGACGAAATAAAATTAATTGTTGCTCATTAGTTATCAGTTTTTTAATTCATAATTCATTGTTTACCATTCATCCTTATCGACATGACTACTGAAAAGCAAAAAAGAAGTAAAGGCATTATTCAAGTATTATTAGTATCCTTATTTTTGGTTATTATACCGTTGGTAACTTTTTTTATCCAAAGAAAAGGGATGGCAGAAGGCATTGAATTGTACAAGGATTTGAAGAAAAATTTAGGTCAAATGCCAGCTCAATTTCAAGCAACTAATTACTCAAATGAGCCATTTGATCCTGCCAAACTGAAAGGTCAAACCCTTGTCGCTTCATGGGCAACACCGCAAAGTCGTGATTCAATTTTATCCATTATGCGTACCATCAATCGTATTCCGCAATTTCAAGAGGAAATTGACAACCTCCAATTTTTGACCTTTGATACCGCCGCAGATTCTACTTTTTTTAAAGCATATTACTTCAATTTGACCCGAAATGAACGCGCAAAGTGGTGGATACTGAGGGGGGGTAATGACATTCAACATAGCATAAAATTACCCAATGATTTTTCAATCGCTTTAATTGATACAAGTGGCATCATACGTCGTTTTTATGATATTCGTGAAGCCAATGAACGTAAAATTCTCATTGAGCATATTTCAATCATGCCATTAAAGAAAAAAAAGACAATTGAAAAGATAAACCAAAAGCAAATGTAATAACGTGAATTATAAATGATGAATTTTTGTAAGAGTTTCATTCGTAATTGTTTATAAAAAAAATATTAATGTAAAACGAGGCAAATAAAATTTACCATTTTGAATTCTAAAGCATTGTAAATCAATTTTTTTTATAACCTTCATTTTATAATTCCTCATTCATCATTTCCTAATCACTTATTTTATGGAGAATACTCCTTTAGCAAAGAAATTGAATGTATATGCGACCATCGTTTCTGCCGCTGTTTTACTTTTAGTAGCGACGATGCGCCAAATTCCACGCCTTGATTTAGGTATTGATTTTTCGTTTTTACCCGCTATTTATTCCTTTACAAACCTATTAGCCGCTGTTTTTTTGGTATTAGCTTTAAATTTCATTCGACAAAAAAAAGTGGAACAACATCGTACAATGATATATGGGGCATTAACAATGTCTACATTATTCCTTTTGATGTATGTTTTATACCATATCACAACGCCAGAAGTGAAATATTGTGGAGAAGGTTCGATAAGGACAGTGTATTTCTTTTTGTTGATAACACATGTGGTTTTGGCAGCCGTTAGTTTTCCTTTCATTTTGTTCACATTTGTCAGAGGTTATACGATGCAAGTCGAAAAGCATAAACGGATGGCAAAATGGGTTTTCTGGGTGTGGTTGTATGTAGCAATTACGGGACCTGTCGTTTATTTAATTCTTATACCGTGTCTGAATAGCTAAAAATAGTAAAATTTCGTTTTATCTTTGTCCAAAATTATAAATAAATGAAAAAAATACTGAGGGGGGCAATTTTAGTTATTGCCTTGATATTTTTACATCATACAGAGGCAAATGCCCAATGTCCGATGTGCCGCACTGGTTTGGAAAGCAATCTAAAAAATGGCGGAACGATGGGACGCGGCATCAATGCAGGTATTTTGATGCTATTTGCTATGCCTTATTTGCTTGTGGGCGGCATCGCTTACGTGTGGATAAAAAATAAGAAAGGCAATGAAGACCAAGAATTAGAAGAAGAAATTGCAGATATTGCATAAATGAAAAACCCTTCCAAACGAATTTGGAAGGGTTTTTTGTTACTAAAGAATATCAAAATATTTAAGTAGCCAAACTACAAAAAATATCCCCGCCGCTGATGATGCTATATAGCCAAGTGTGTATTGACCGATAGCATATAATACGATACTTGCGACGACAGCTATAAGCGTAAACCAAAGCCATTTTTTGACAGGATCACTGGTATCAATCCTTGCCTTCGAAAACATTTTCTCAAATTTTGCTAACTTTTTTTGTGCTTTGAACTCGGTTTTCAAAGCGGCTGACTGTTGTTCAACAGTGGTCGCAGAAGCATGTGTTGAAGAAATGATGGCACCAACAGGTTGAATGAACAAAAATGCGCCCATAATGAGCAGGAGAGTGGTTCTCAAGATTTTCATAGAAAATTGGTTTAAATGTGAAAAAATGGGTTTTGAATCGAGGGCAAGTTAGGTTCTTTTTAGATAAAAAGAAATAGGTTTATGAGGATTTTAAAATATTTTTTTTAACAATATTATTGCGACCTATAAATACCTAATGATAAATTTAACCAACCCAAAATAAACAGCAATCCGCCTATCGGTGTTACGGGGCCTAACCACCGTAGCCCCTCAGTACCCAGTGCCTCTGAAAGCGTAAAACCATAGAGTGAGCCTGAAAAGCATAATATGCCCGCAGCAAACAAACCCATACTGCGCCGAATATTTTGATTATCAAAATATTGGGAAATGATAACGGCGAGCGCCATTGCCAAGGCATGATAGAAATGATATTGTACCCCCGTTTTGAACGTTTCAATTTGCAAGGGAGATACAAGCGTTTTCAAGCCATGGGCACCAAATGCGCCCAGAATAACAGCTAAAGCTGCGAGTAGGGTTGCGACTAACAGTGCGTTTTTATTTTTCATTTTTTTTGACTATTTTATTTGCCAATCAATTGGCTCTAAACCATTCATGGTTAAGTAATTATTGGCTTTTGAGAAATGTTGACAGCCCGAAAATGCATTGCCCGCCAGTGGTGACGGATGTGCAGATTCGAGAACCAGATGTTTATCTGTATCTATTAATTCTTTTTTTCTTTTGGCAAAATTACCCCACAGCATGAAGACCAAATGCTCACGCTCAATGGATAAAGTTTTTATGACAGCGTCCGTAAAAAACTGCCAACCAATTTGTTTGTGTGAACCTGCATTGTTTTTTTCAACCGTGAGCATTGCATTTAATAGAAAAACGCCTTGATTTGCCCAGGGTGTTAAATCGCCATGGGTAGGTCTTTCAAATCCTAAATCGGCTTCAATCTCCTTGTAAATATTCTGTAATGAGGGCGGTATTCTGACACCTTTTGGCACACTAAATGACAAACCCATGGCTTCCCCAGGGTTGTGATAAGGGTCTTGCCCTAATATAATAACTTTTACTTTTGAGAATGGCGTGGTATTAAAAGCATTGAAAATCAAAGGCCCAGGCGGATATATTGTTTTGCCAGCAGCGATTTCATTTTTTAAAAAGGTGGCAAGGGTTTGAAAATAGGGTTGTTCAAACTCACTTGATAAGGCTTTTTTCCAGCTTTCTTCAATGCGTATATTACTCATTTTTTGATAGGTTTTGGATGAAAATTGAACTGTAAAAGTACAATAGTCAGTCGTCTCCTACCTAAATAATCCGATTATTTTCAAAAATTACTGCTGAATTCTACTTATTCCTTAAACGGTACTTAATTATTGTAGACCATAGTGTGTAAATGCGTGTCAAGTCCTATTGTCGAGGTGATTTTAACTCATGCCGATAATAGCCGTTTTACTGAGGGGTCTGTTTTTATTGCAAATAGTTGTTTTCGGAAAGTATAAAAGGATTCACTTTTTTCTTCAAAAACCAAGTTTTCAGACGATAAGAGGCACTTTCCCAATAGTGATAAGTTTCAAAACCGTAACGTTCAAAAATGATTTTGTTGCGCCACAGGGCTGTTTCGACATAAATAGGTAAATGGGCTTGATTGGCTTTTTCAAATACGAAATTTTTGATTTCGATAGCTGTTTTGTTACTGTGTAGTGTATCAGATAGCGCGAGACACCATATATATATACCTTTTTCGTCAACAGGGCGGACTGATTTGATATAAGCATCACGGCGAAACATATTGGTGAGTTTTCTCAAATTCAAAGCTCCAACGATGAGTTTGAAAAGATTGAAATAATCTCTTGCATCCATTTTTATCGGTTGTTGGCAACACACTACCAAGCCTTTTGAATCGGAAGTAATAAAAAGACCATTGCGTTTTAAGGCAAATTCAAAGGCATAGTCAGCCAAACGTTTTATCATCGTCTCTTTATTGAAGATGGGTCGAATCATATAGTTAATATTCGGATTGTCTCTGAAAGACTCCGTCATGATATGTTCGACGAGTATTTTGTCATTTTTAGTTGCAGGTCTCATTCTTTTTTTATTTAATCGAGTGTCGTCAGTAAATATTTTTTTAAGGCAATTATAGAAATTGTATGAGAGTAAAGTTCGCTTCAATAGTGGAGTGATAGGAACAACTTTGATACCTATTTGCGATAAATAAGAAATTATTATTCTCAAAAAGAAGGAAAAAGAAATTTTTTGTTACTTTTATTCCCGCTAATCGGGAAAGCGTGTAGTGTGTATTCCCGTTTTTTGAGAAAAACCTAAATGTATGAATCCAAAAGACATTCAAAAGCAGCTATTTTCTCTTATTGAACAACAAATACAGCCGCGCAAACTGTCGGCTGAATTAGGTCAGCTTTTATCAATTGCGCCGAGTGCTGTGTATCGTCGTTTGTCGGGCGAAACGATTATCAGTTTTGAACAACTGCTGGTTTTGATAAAACATTACGATATTTCTTTTGAGCAATTGACAAACCCATTAGCCATTAGTTTTGAGCTACCAACACTTTTGATGCCCGCCAGAAAATTGGCAGAATTTCTTAATTTAATCGAAACGGACTTGGCAGAATTAAGCCAATTTCCTAAAAGTATCATTCGTTTTGCCGCCTTAGAAGTACCTATTTTCTATTATTTGTCGTCCCCTGCTTTGTCAGCTTTTAAGTTTTATATGTGGCAACGCACCTTGATGCCTTTAGAAAATTACACATTAAACAAGTTTACTTTTAAGGAATTTACGAATGATTCGCCGCTTCAAATGCACTTAAAAAACATGGTTGAAATGTATAATCGGATTGAAAGCGAAGAAATTTGGAATAGCAATATGTTTGATATTACCCTCAATCAAATTCGTTATTGTCTGAATGCAGGCTTGTTCAAGGATACAAAAGATGTCAAAATATTGACTGAAAACATCAAACAGCTTATTACCCATTTTGAAATAATTGTCGGAAGTGGTAAAAAATCAGTAGAAGAAAACACCGCCCCGATTCGGGTTTGGTACAACGAATTGTTCCAAAACGGCATGTTTATTTTAAGTGAAACGCCACATAAAAGATTGATTTATAACTCTTTCGATGTACCAAACTTTATGGTATCTGCCAATATTGAGATGTATAAAGTCGGTTTAAATTTCTTTAATCGAATGAAATCTTTTTCTCTTAATATTATGGGTGTTAATGAAGTCAATCGCCATCGTTTTTTTGAAAGGTTGTATCGCAAAATTGAGATTTTTGAAAAGGAATTATTGGTTTAAGACCCCTGCTTAAGAGGTCTTAAAAAGTTTTAAATCATAATTAATCAACAACAATGAAAGTCAACTACACCATTCTTCTCCTATGCTTTTGCATAAACGTTTTTTCTCAACAAATACCACTTCCCGAACATCCGCGCCCCGATTTTGAAAGGGCTAACTGGTTGAACCTCAATGGTTCATGGGATTTTGAATTTGACAGTCTCAATGTCGGTTTAAGCCAAAATTGGCAAAACGGCAAAGCCACTTTTTCAAAAAAAATAAACGTGCCTTTTCCTTGGGGTTCGCCTTTGTCGGGTGTCAAAGATGAAGCCGATTTTGCTTGGTATAAACGTACGATTACAGTGCCTAATGCATGGACAACCCAACGCGTCTTTGTAACGATTGGCGCATCGGATTGGGAAACAAGCGTTTGGCTTGATGGTGTTTTGGTCGGTAAACATCAAGGCGGTTACACGCCTTTTTCCTTTGAACTCACTGCTCATGTTAAAAAAGGAACCCCTCAGTATTTGGTCATTCGGGTAGATGATAAACGACGTGATTTTACATTGTATGGCAAACAAGGCTATGGCAATGCACGAGGTTTGTGGCAAACAATTTACTTAGAAGGGCGTGCCTTATCGCATTTAGAAACAGTGCATTTTACGCCAAATATTGATAATAACACTGTAAAAGCAGAAGTTTCATTGTCAAATGAATTAAAAGATGCGTCTGAAATTTCGTTTAAAATTAAAACGCCTAATGCTGAAATTATCAAAAAGTACCCCCTCAGTAAAAATGCTCAAAAAGGAAGTTTTGACATCGCCATTCCCAATCCACGCCTTTGGAATTTGGACGACCCGTTTTTATATGAAACAGAAGTGAGTATAGGCGACGATGTGGTAAAAACCTATTTTGGTATGCGTAAAATCTCTGTTGTTAACTTGCCGAATACCAATTATCCATACATCGCCTTGAATAATCAGCCCATTTACCTACAATTGACGCTCGACCAATCTTACCATCCCGAAGGATTTTATACGTTTCCGACGGATGATTTTATGAAAAGAGAAATACAGTTGTGCAAGGATATTGGCTTAAATGGCTTGCGGACACATATTAAAGTTGACGTGCCGCGCAAATTGTATTGGGCTGATAAATTGGGCTTGTTGGTGATGGCTGATTTGCCTAATTCATGGGGTGAACCCGATGCAAATGCCCAAGCCGAATCGGAATTTACGCTGCGTGAAATGATAAAAAGGGACTACAATCACCCTGCTATTTTTTCATGGATAACATTTAACGAGACGTGGGGTTTAACAACAAAAGTGCTTGAAAATGATAAAACAATGTCGAAATATCTCCCAAAAACGCAAAATTGGGTCGCTTCGATGTATTATCTCGCCAAATCACTTGACCCAACGCGCTTAGTTGAAGACAACTCAATTTGCTGCGGACGTGGGCATACGGAGACGGATATTAACTCTTGGCATGAGTATTTGCCAGGTTGGGGTTGGGAAGAACATTTAGCCATGATTGATAAAAACACTTTCGATGGCAGCACTTTTCATTTTGAGAAGGGTTTTAAACAAGGCAATCAACCGAATATCAACTCAGAATGTGGCAATGTTTGGGGTTACGACGGCAGTTCAGGCGACGTGGATTGGTCGTGGGATTATCACCGCATGATGAATACTTTCCGCAAATATCCGAAGGTAGCGGGTTGGCTTTATACTGAACACCACGATGTCATAAATGAGTGGAACGGCTATTGGCGTTTTGACCGCAGCAAGAAATTTACAGGCTTGAATGAATTGGTTTCGGGTATGACGGATAAGGATTTTCATTCTGTTTTTTACCTCTCAACAGGCAATGAGATTTGTAAAACTGTAAAAGGCAGCGACATGCTTGACATACCACTTTATATTTCTATCATGTCTGGAAAATCGATGAAAGGCAATCAGCTTTTTGTGGAATACACAGTGGATTTCATGGATAAAACAGGTGAAACACAGACTTTAACGACAGGTAAAATGCCTTTTGATTATCAACCGTGGATGCAAAAGCAACTCAATTCTTTACAAATAAGAGTACCTGCCTTCGCAGGTTTGGGCATTGTTAAAATGACTTTACGTGATGCTGACGGTATTGTTTTACACCACAATTTCTTTAATTTTGTTGTAAAATCAAACGAAAACAAAGCAAATACAAATATTTTTGACGTAAAACCAAAGGATTATAAAAAAGGGGAGTGGTCGCTGAAGAAATGGGAAGTTTTGGACGGTTTGAAAGTCAATGGTGCAGGTAAAGGCTATTTTGACTATCAAATACCGATTTCAAAAACGGTGAAAATAGGTAGCGTAAAAGAGGCTTATATCCTTTTTGAAGCCTCTGCTAAACAGCTTTTTGATAAAGATAAAGACACTAAATTTGAAAAAAACCAAGACTATATGTTAGGGGCATTGGTGTCACCACATAAAAATCCGAATGCTTATCCAATGACAGATGAAAAAATGACCCCCTCAGTCATCAGCGTGTTGGTCAATGGTCAGAAAGCTAAAACGTTGACATTAGCCGATGATCCTGCCGACCATCGGGGCGTATTGTCGTGGCACAATCAATTGAAAGACAAAAAGTTGCGTGAAGCAGGTTCGTATGGTTATTTGGTCAAAGTACCTTTGTCAAAAGCAGATTTGAAAAAAGCGATCAGTCAAGGGTTTGTGACCTTAAAAATACAAGCGGATACTGAGGGGGGGCTTGCGATTTATGGCGAGGACTTTGGGCGGTATCCTGTGAATGTGAGTGTGGTGATTTTGAATTAAATTATGGTTAATACCCAAATTTGACTTAAATTTGTAAAAAATATACAATCATGTTTGACGATACAAATATTGCCATCAATCCGTTAGCTGTTCTAAAAAAAGAAAAAGAACCACGCCGTTACACACTGGCAGAGTATTTACGTCGTGAAGAAAACTCAAGTGAACTGCATGAATATTATGACGGCATTATAACTAAACTTACTATGGCAAGAACACCACACAATCATATTTCGTCAAATGTTGTCACTGCGCTAAACAATGTTTTAGATGCACAGGACAAAAATTATCAAGTATTAAGTGGTCAAAAAGCCGTTTATTTACCAGCGTTTAACATAAGCGTTTATCCTGATGTTTTGGTTGTTACAGATAGCCCTTTGCATTGGGACAATAATGAAGTTTTGTTGATTAATCCTATATTAATTGTTGAGGTTTTGTCAAAAAGCACGGGTAAATATGATCGTGGCGACAAATTTACGAAGTACAAATCCTTAGAATCGCTGCGTGAATACGTCTTGATTGACCAAAAAAAATGCGCTGTTGAAACTTTTTTTCGGGAAGAACAGAATCTTTGGCGCAATACAATTGTCAATGATATGGGCAGTTCTATTTATTTGAAATCACTTGATTGTGCTATTGATTTGGCGAAAATATACAAGCGTATTGTTTTTTAAAAGTAGATTGAACTACGAATTGCACGGATTTTACGAATTGACTAATTAAAATATAACCTATCCCTAATTAGTCAATTCGTAAAATTCGTGCAATTCGTAGCACAATTATTCCCCCTCCTTAATCATCTTCCCCAATATCTTGCCCAACTTCAAAGCCATTGCAAAATCACCATCAATTTTCAAACGGCCTTGAATAAACGCGGTTTGAATATTCAATTTACCCGTTGCAATTTTCATAAGGTGTTCATCTTCAATCGTAAAAATGACATCGGGGCTGATAGCCGCACCTTTCACAACAGTACCTGGGACAGTATTAAGGTCTATTTTCCATTCAGTCGGCACATCACCTGTTACCTTAAATTGATAAATACCGCCTTTGGGTTGGTCGGTTTTGGGTTGTTTTTTTAAGAACTTTTTTAAGTTATCAAACAATTTATCGGACTCTGCTTTTTCAGCTTTCTTAGTTGTTTTAACTGTCTTTTCCTTTCGGTGTGCCAAAATAGCCGCTTCTAATTCATTAGCAGATTCTCTTATGTAGCGTGTAAAAACATCAATATCAGGCATCGAGTTCGCATCAGAAGTGGGACTCACTGTCACCAAACCATTATAACTTAAAATGGTAATAATCAAGCCCATACCATCAATAATCGGTGCCATACCCATGATAGACAGTATCTGATGACCATTCATGTACAAAGGAATATTAGGTCCGGGTACATTCGTAATGGTTACGTTAAAAACGGGATTGTGCAACTCTGAAACATGAAAACGTGAATACAAACGCGCCGCTTGATTGGCGATACCAAAAGGTACGGCTTCTGCCATATCGGACAATGTTTTTGCACCGACGGCACCGTGATACGCCTTGCCACGTGAGGTGTTTTCATGTATGACTTCCAAACGTTCAATCGGGTCTTCGATATTGGTTGCAATTTGTATTAAAATGGGTGTAATTTGATTGCCCTGTGTTTCTGAATCGCCATCGGAACGGGTGGAAATGGGCATCATCGCCACCAAAGGTCTATTCGGTAATTTGTCTTTTTCTAACAAATACTTTCGCAAAGCACCTGCACATATTGCCAGCATCACATCATTCATAGTCGTCCCCATGATTTTTTTTAAAGCCAAAATCCTGTCCAAGGCTAAAATAGCGGTATTCCATTTGCGCCTTGCCGAAATGATGCCATTGAGTGGCGTATTAGGTGCCGTAAATGGAGCTGTTGGTAGATTCCGTTTTTGCACCCTTGTGACAAAACCTGCTTTGATAGTAGCTGTCAATGTATTTACTAAAATCTTTGGAAATTTCAAAGGCTCATCGGCAAAACTGAGCGTACTTTTTAAAATCAAAGATAATTCATTGGGTAAAGGTCTGGGTTTGAAGGGTTTAGGTTCTGGAATCTCTTTGACCTCAGGTGTTAAATCGAACAAAAGCCCTAAAATACTTGCGCCACCAACGCCATCAATAGCCACATGGTGCATCTTGGAAATGATAGCAACAGAACCGGGTGGCACTTGCGGAATCGTATCCAAACCTTCAATAAACGTAAATGACCACAAAGGGCGGGATTGGTCGAGTGGCTCGCTGAAAATCTTAGACGCTGTTTCCCGCAATTCACGCCAGCCACCGGGTTTGGGTAAGGCGATATGTGAAATATGCAAATCTATATCAAAATAAGGGTCATCAACCCAATATGGATAGTCTATACTGAGGGGTACATACATGAGTCGTTGCCGCAATTTTGGAATAAGATGGAGACGTGACTGAATGGTTTTTTTAAATGTTTCAAACGCTATAGAGCCTTCAAGAACGACAACTGAACCGACGTGCATGTGGCTGGTCGGCGTTTCGGCGTATAAAAAGGCGGCATCCATACCTGAAATCGCTGTGATATGAGGATTGTCGAGTTTTTCGATAAGTTTCTTCTTCATTCTTATTTTGCTGTTTTTAAACTATAAAATAGTTGTTATGGGTCATTTCTACGGCTGCGTGCCAAGTTAGGATTTTTTGAAAAAGAGAGCATTATGTTTTGCGTAAATTCGCTAAATTTCTTTGTTTGTAATTGTTTTGTATGGGTCTTTAAGTATCTTTACCTTGTACTTTTTAAGATAAAACAATAAAGATGGCAACTAAAAAAGACGAAACAGCTTCATTTGTTCTACGATTTACACAAAAAATCTTTCAAAATGAACAAGGAGAAGCTCAAATACAATGGCGAGGTAATATGCGGCATGTCCAATCGGGCGATGAAAAAAACTTCTCGAAATTCGATGAAGTCGTTCAGTTTATTCAAGAATCTTTGACGGATTTAACCGTTCAAGCGGTTGAAAATAAAACACCCGAGGAGCAAAAAGGCATCCTCGCCAAGAGCTTTGACCTTTGGAAACGCATGGCTATAGAGACGCCTAAATTGGTGTTGGACACGCTTAAAGACCCTAAAAAACAAGCGGCTCACCTACAAGAACACATACAAGAGCAAATACAAGAACGAATGCACCAAGTCGGCGATGCTTTCACTCAAAAATTGGAAGATGTGCGTGAAAAATTAGAGGTGGATGAATGGCTCGTTTCTTCTAAATCGGACTATAAAAACATTATGAAAATGCTTGAACAAATGTCTGATGAAATCAAATCGCTCAACCAAAAAGTAGATAAACTCTCTAAGAAAGTGAAAAATGAAAAATGAAAAGTGAAAAGTGGGAAGTGAAAAGTGCCTCATGTTAAATGACAAACCTAAATCAATTTGAGCAACATATTGAAGTCCTAAAAGCGAAACGCACAAAGGCAATCCTCCAAGTACAAACATTGGGCAATTTTCAGATATGGCTGGACGGTCTGCCTGTGCCACAAAAGGAGTGGGGGCGCGACAAAACGGTTCAATTGTTTCAGTTTTTTGTAACGGCACGACATCGAAAGGCTTTACATAAAGAGCAAATCATGGACAGACTTTGGAATGAAGACGGTGATAGCGGTGACTCCTCGTTCAAAGTGGCTTTGCATGGTATCAATAAAATATTAGAACCCAACAAGAAAAGTCATGCTGATGCACATTATATTATGCGTCAAGGCATAACCTATCAAATGAATTTTGACGATGTTTGGGTGGATGCCGACGCTTTAGAGTCTTTTATTGCTTTAGGTAATCAAACGCTGAATGAACACCCGCACATCGCTCAAAATGCTTATAGACAAGCGATTGACCTTTATCAAGGTATGTATTTGCCGAATCGGCTTTATGAAGACTGGTCAACGGATGAAAGGGAACGCCTTCAAGTGCTTGCTTTAGGTGCGATAATTACCCTTGCCGAACTCTTGTTGCCCGAAAATCCGATGGAAAGTATTCGCCTTGCTCAAAAAGCTTTGTTGATTGATGCCGCTTGGGAAGACGCTTATCGCATACAAATGGAAGCTTATTTTCTGAAAGGCAACCGTCCTATGGCAATAAAAACGTATCAACAATGCGCCAAAGTCTTAGAAGAAGAGTTCGATATTGAACCCTTGCCCGAGACAAAGCGGTTATTGAAGCGCATAAAGAGTGAGTAAGGCTTAACTTACCCCTCAGTAATTGTCTCGATTTTTCTATTTTTACGCCTCAATGAGAATCCAAAACTGATAATTCAAAGAATAATCTAATCCAAATATGACTAAACAAGAAATGGAAGCCGCTCAAAACGAAGACGCTATGAAACTCGCTGTTTCCAATATTAATCGCCATTTGGCGAAAATATATGAAGGTGGCGGCAAAAAACGATTGGAAAGGCAACGGTTAGAAGGTAAGATGACAGCGCGTGAGCGCATTGCCTTCTTGCTCGATGAAGGTCAACCTCAGATAGAAATCGGTGCTTTTGCGGGTTATGAGATGTATGAGGAGTACGGCGGCTGTCCTGCGGCAGGTGTCATCGTCGTCATCGGCTATGTCAAAGGCAGACAAGTGATTGTTGTTGCCAACGATGCGACGGTCAAAGCAGGGGCGTGGTTTCCGATTACGGGCAAAAAAAACTTGCGGGCGCAAGAGATTGCCATGGAAAATCGGTTACCCATTATCTATTTAGTGGATTCAGCAGGTGTTTTTCTGCCGTTGCAAGATGAAATTTTTCCAGATAAGGAACATTTTGGACGCATTTTTAGAAACAATGCGAAGATGAGTGCCATGGGTATTCCACAAATTGCAGCGATTATGGGCAGTTGTGTCGCTGGTGGAGCGTATTTGCCAATTATGTCCGATGAGGCTTTGATTGTAGAAGGACAAGGCTCCGTTTTCTTAGCGGGTCCTTATTTGGTCAAGGCAGCTATTGGTGAAAATGCCGACCAAGAAGTGTTAGGTGGGGCAAAAACACATTCAGAAATCAGTGGCGTAACCGATTATAAAGTGCCAAATGATACTGTTTGTCTTGAAACAATTCAAAAATTGGTGGATAAATTTGGGCGTTTCGACACTGCGGGCTTCTCAAAAGTAGCAGCAGCACCCCCTCAGTATGAACCCAAAGAATTGCTCAAGTTATTCCCTGCCGACAATCGTTCAAAGCCCTATGATATGGTTGAGGTATTGAAATGCTTGGTGGACAATTCAGAATTGACTTTGTACAAAGAAGACTATGGCAAAACGATGGTTTGCGCTTACGCTCGTATCGAAGGCTGGGCCGTCGGAATCGTTGCCAATCAACGACTTGTGGTCAAAAATGGACAAGGTGAGATGCAATTTGGCGGCGTTATTTATTCCGATTCCGCTGATAAAGCCACCCGTTTTATATTGAATTGTAATCAAAAGAAAATACCGCTTGTGTTTTTACACGATGTCACGGGTTTCATGGTCGGTACACGTTCCGAACACGGTGGCATCATCAAAGACGGTGCAAAAATGGTGAATGCGGTTGCCAACTCGACCGTGCCAAAATTCAGCATTGTCATCGGCAATTCTTATGGTGCGGGCAATTATGCCATGTGCGGTAAAGCCTACGACCCACGGCTGATAGTGGCTTGGCCTTCCGCTAAGATTGCCGTCATGGGTGGCGCACAATCAGCTAAGGTTTTGGTGCAAATTCAAACATCTTCCATGAAAGCAAAAGGTGAAGTGCTAACCGAAGAAGATGAATTGAGCCTTTATAACAAAATAAAAGACCGTTACGACAGCCAAACCACGCCGCATTATGCCGCCGCCCGCCTATGGGTGGATGCCATTATTGACCCTCTGGATACCCGTCAATGGATTTCGATGGGTATTGAAGCCGCCAATAATGCCCCTATTGAAAAATTCAATGTAGGGGTCATACAAACTTAATGGAGGGCAATGGGTAATAGGTAATGGGTAATAAGTAATGAGTAATGGGTAATAATTACCCATTACCTATTACCCATTACCCATTTTAATTATGGCTGTTTTATTAATCGTACCATAAATATGCGGAAAGAGTTCGCCATCTCTCGATGCTTCAATGACTAATTTGTTTGTCAACAAGGTAGAGTCTATTGTTAAAATCCATACTTTTTCGATGCCTTTGAAGTGCAGTGCCAACGTCTTTTCGACTTGTTCTGCAAAACTGGCGTGGATGAACCCCTCAGTATAAAGGCTTTCGGCGGCGTAAAAATCGTCGTTTTCGTATTTATCCCATTGTTCGGGTGTGGTAATGTGGTAGAAAATCATGCTTGTATTGGTGAAAAATGAATGATGAATTTCGTGTAAAGATACTCTGGTGAGACAAATTTAAACAGCGCAATACAAAAATTCGCACAGAACCGCATTTATTGAAGTTGTTATAGTGCGTTTCCCATGCTTGGATAGTATTGTAAGATTTTGAGTAAAATAGTGTTAAATAAAATTGACTTCATGGAGAATAGTTTACATTAGCAAACCGAAATTAAAAAGCATCCAAACCTGAATGTGTATAGTCATGTTCAGACCTTTATTTCACACTTAGTTGTTGCCGACTAAGACGGCATTTCTCTCTTTGGAGCGAGTTACTGTTCGCTGACAAAGAAGTGGCAACACAAAAACGTTTGGTGAGTAAATAATTTGGTGATACTTGAACGACTTTGATTAATTCCCGAATAATTTTCATTCAATAATTGATAACCTTCAACAACATAACTCCATAGTATACCTAAGGTAATACGGAGTATTAAATAAACAATGGCAAAAACAAAGGTAAGCGGCATCATTATTGGATGGCACGACAACCACATTATTTATAACACCAGTATTTAAAAACAACCTATTCATGACAGATTTATCTATTTTAGAAAGCAATGCCCAAAGGCAAAATGCTTCCTTTTTGTCTTACCTGTCTGCTTTATTTACAAAGGAGCAACCTTTTATACAATCTATTTCCGGGAAAAAGTTTCATGCAGGCAAGTGTTATGATGCTACAGGCAATAGGATTGAACAGCCGCTCGGTTCGATGCCTTATGTCGGTGACATCATGATGTTTGCAGGTAATTTTGCACCCCGAGATTGGGTATTTTGCCAAGGACAATTATTGTCTATTGCAGAAAATGACACGTTATTTACCTTAATTGGCACAATTTACGGTGGCGATGGGCAGAGCAACTTTGCCGTTCCGGATTTACGTGCGCGTATTCCGATTGGTGATGGCACAGGTTCGGGGTTGAGTAATCGCACTATCGGTGAAAAAGCTGGTACTGAAGTGGTTTATTTGGCTGCCAATCAAATCCCAACTTATGCTCAAAATGTACCAATTACTAAGAATCGGGCAGTGGGTACCGCTCTCAACAGTGTTGTCGATGGACGTGTAGATAGTGCAACCTCTCTCACCAGCACAGGTGGTTCGCAACCCCTCAGTATTGTGTCCCCTTTTATGTGCATCAACTATTGCATTTCCTTGTACGGCGTTTATCCATCACCTAACTAAATTCAAAAAGAAGATGAACAATACGACATCTCGCAGAGGCTTTTTCCAAAGGTTTTTTTCAAAAACCAATGCTCAACAGGCAAATACACCAATTCAAATAAGGAAACCTTTAACGAGTGAACCTTATCTCGCTGAAATCATCTTAGTCCCCTACAACTTTGCTCCGCGTGGCTGGGCAAGATGTGAAGGTCAAATACTTTCTATTGCTCAAAATACGGCATTGTTTAGCCTATTAGGGACGACCTATGGTGGCAATGGGACAACCAATTTTGCCCTCCCTGATTTGAGAAATGCGGTAGCTATGGGTACTGGACAAGGTCCAGGATTAAGTGATAGAACGCTTGGCGAAATGGCTGGTACTCAAAACGTGACCGTAGCAGCAAATAATTTACCTTCAAAAATTTTCACTGCCAATGCCGTTACGGTCAGAGGTGTGGGTGGCACACAAGGTGTGGGCTTAGCAAAAGGCGGTATCATTGGTGCAACGACACTGTCGGGTTCGGCAACGCCTACGCCGATTGATATTAGACCACCTTTTCTTGGTCTTTATTATATTATTGCCACGCAAGGCATTTTTCCACCTCGACCTTAACATAGTTTGGTAAAATTTTCCTTTGAAATGTGCATATAAGTAATGATAAATGATGAACGATGAATAGCGTAAAACGTTGATTATCAAATATCTCCACGAAATCAATTTCACGTTTATTTCTGTTCATCTACTTAAGTATGTGCAAACTAAAATAATGAATCAACGAATTTATAAAAAAAATAAAATGACTACATCTCGGCGTTCCTTTTTTCAGCGCAGTATGGCTTTCATAGCAGCATTGACTGCCTCAGGTTCTGTGTTTGGCAATAATAAAACCTTTGGATTGGCTCAAGAAAGCTATTCAGCACTCACAACCGACCCTTTTATTGGAGAAATAGCTTTGGTTCCTTTCACCTTTGCACCCAGAGGGTGGGCAAGATGTGCTGGACAATTGCTGCCCATCAATCAAAACCAAGCCTTATTTAGCCTTTTGGGTACAACTTTTGGCGGCAATGGTACAACCAATTTTGCTTTGCCCGACTTGCAAGGACGTGCTGCCTGCGGCGTAGGTACAGAGGTAGCTTTAGGACAAAAAAGTGGTACAGAAAGATTTACAATGACCTCTGCTAATATGCCTTCTATTACTACATCGACTAACCTTATTCAACTACGAGGTACGGGCACTCAAGGCGCAGGAGTGACGGATGGCGGTGCAACAGGTATCAATAATAACACTATACTGGCAAATACCAATGCCTCAGTCCAAGTTGTCAATAAAATGCCCCCTTATGTCACTATGGTCTATATTATAGCTTTGACGGGCATTTTCCCATCGCCTAATTAGTGTGTTGAATAACTACTTTACATTTCAAAAATATTAATTATGAAAAGACAATCTCTAATTTTACTTTTTGCTCTGTGCCAAATGGCACTGTTTGCACAGAGTAGTATCAATATTTCAGGAACGACAGTAAGTGCGCCTACAGCGAAGTTTCCACTTTTCGGTTCCACTTCTGGTAGTTGTACATTGGCTACAGGTACTGACCTTTATCGAACGTTTGCGTTTCATTGCAATCAAGCTACAACCGTGACTGCTAATATAAGTAATATCATCACAGCAGATGGGGGCAGTACCGACGATACCGGTCTGTTTTGGTACACAGGTACTTTTAACCCCGCCTCAGGTTGTTCGAACTTTCAAGCGGTGGGTAATGACCCAGTGGGTACGAATTTGACCTTTTCGGTGGCTGCCAATACTATATATACATTAGTTGTCGTCGGTTTATTTGGCACACAAGATGGTTTTGCTGCTGGTCTTACTGTTCCATTAGGGACTATTTCAGCAGGCTCTACATTACCAATTGAGTTGACTGCTTTTAAGGGTTGGGTAACAGAGAATGGTAATACGCTCGAGTGGCAAACGTCATCAGAAATCAATAACCAGGGCTTTGATATTGAACGTAGTTCAAATGGTACAGAATTTACTAAAATCGGCAATATCGTAGCACAAGGCAAAGCATCTACATACTCTTTTATTGACAAAACCCCCCTCAGTATAAGCGGCTCATCCAGCCATATTAACTACTATCGCCTTCGGCAAAGAGACAATGACGAGAAAGAAACCGTATCTAAAACTATTTCTCTAACCACCGAAGGTCGCACCAAACTGAAAGTTTATCCCAATCCTGTTTCTCACTTCTTGAGCCTCAATACTGAGGGGGGGGAGGATTTTCAAATCTTTAATCTTTTAGGGCAACAAGTCCTGACCGGCAAAATGGCACAACGTATTATCGTATCAGCTTTGCCAGAAGGGACTTATTTCTTGAAAGTTGGTTTAGAACAGGTGAAGTTCATTAAACAATAGTATATATAACGATTCAACTAAAATTGAATTTAACGTCGGCGAGGTTGTAAACCTTTCCGACGTTTGTATTTTAACCTTATTCCGATAACGTTTCCGTTCTTTTTTATCAAAAAAACAATCATTTCTTATATCAAACAGGCATTTTATGTATTTTTACGCCGCTAAAATTCGCATCTTTTTATTTATATCAAACATTTTTCTGTGAAACCTACCAACATTAAGAATCCAGAATACTTTCATAAGGTTGTTGACTGTCAACACGCCTGTCCTGCGCATACGCCTGTACCCGAATACATTCGGCTCATTGCGGCGGAACGTTATACGGAGGCGTATATGGTCAACTGGGAATCGAATGTATTCCCTGGCGTTCTGGGTCGTACCTGTGACCGTCCTTGCGAACCTGCTTGTCGGCGTGGACGGCTTGAGCAAGAGCCTGTGGCTATTTGCCGACTCAAACGGGTTGCAGCGGACAACAAAGGTGAAGTGAAATCCCTCATGCCACAAGGACCTTTTGCCCCAAATGGTAAGAAAATCGCTTTGATTGGCGGTGGTCCAGCCTCTTTAACGGTGGCGCGTGACTTAGCCCCGCTCGGTTATGAGATTCATCTTTTTGATGAACAAGACTTGGGGGGCGGTATGATGCGCTCGCAAATTCCGTCGTTCCGTTTACCTGAAACGGTGTTGAATGAAGAAGTGAATTACATCCTCGATATGGGTATTCACACCCAATTTAAGACTTTTGTTTCGAGTATGCGCGAAGTGATGGCGAAGGATTATGATGCTATTTTCGTTGGAACAGGTGCGCCACGTGGTAAAGACTTGGATAAACTGCCTGGCCGTTGGGAAGCGGCAAAGAACATCCACGTCGGTATCGAGTGGTTGGCTTCTGTGGCTTTTGAACACACGTCTAAGATTGGTAAAAATGTCATCGTTTTAGGTGGAGGTAATACAGCGATGGACTGTTGCCGTACGTCTCGTCGTCTCGGTGGCGACAATGTAAAGGTGGTGGTGCGTAGCCCGCGCAAGGAAATGAAAGCCTCGCCTTGGGAAATTGAAGATGCAGTGATGGAAGATATTCCAATTTTGGAAAACCATGTCCCTAAATCTTTTGTCGTAGAAGACGGCATACTGAGGGGTATGCTGTTTGAAAAAGTAAAAGCTATTTATGATGATAAAGGCAAACGTTCACTCGTTTCGACAGGAGAACTTGATGTTTTTATCGAAGCCGATGATGTGTTGGTAGCGATTGGTCAAGAGAACAGTTTCCCTTGGGTGGAACGCGACTTAGGTTTAGAGTTCGACAAATGGGAAACACCGATATTAGACCCTGTGACCTTCCAATCCACGATTCCAAACATTTTCTTTGGTGGTGACTCGGCTTTTGGCCCTAAAAACGTCATTACGGCGGTTGCACACGGGCATCAAGCAGCGATTTCGATTGATTTGTTCTTAAAAGGAGAGTCCTTGACGGAACGCCCTGCGCCATATACCAATCTCATTAATCAAAAAATGGGTATTCACGAATGGATTTATGACAACGATGTAGCGATGGATATACGCTACAAAGTGCCTCATGCTGAAAAAGCTTTGACGCTTAAAGACCGCAAGAAAGAAGTGGAATTGGGCTTTAGTCAAGCACTCGGTTTCAAGGAAGCTGAACGTTGTTTGAACTGTGATGTGCAAACTGTTTTTTCTGAAATGCGTTGTATCGAGTGCGATGCGTGTATGGATATTTGCCCAACTTCTTGTATCACTTTTACGATGAATCAAGAAGATGAAATGGATTTACGTCAGAACTTGTTGGCTCCCGCTTTGAATTTGACACAAGACTTGTATGTGTCTGACACGTTGAAAACAGGACGCATCATGGTCAAAGACGAAGACTTGTGTTTGCATTGCGGCTTATGTGCCGAGCGTTGCCCAACATCAGCTTGGGATATGATGAAATATATTTATCAAGTAACAAAAGCAGGAAATCAATGTCGCAAAATAGGATAGTTAATGATTTTGTCGTGCGCTTCGCCAATGTGAACGGTACGGGTTCAGCGAGTGCCAACACAATGTTCGCAAAGTCCATTTTCAGAATGGGCGTTCCCATGACCGCAAAGAATATATTCCCATCGAATATTCAAGGTTTGCCGACATGGTACGAGGTGCGTGTGAGCGAAAAAGGTTATCTCGGTCGTCGCGAAGGAGTGGACATCATGGTGTGCCTCAACCCTCAAAGTTTAGCTAAAGACGTGGATTCGGTCAAGTCAGGCGGCTATTTTGTGTATGACAGCACCAAGTTCTTACGTAAAGATTACTACCGCGAAGACATCACCTACATCGGTATTCCGATGATGGAAATATGCTTACGCGAATACACCGACCCACGTTTGCGTCAGTTGTTCAAGAACATTATATATGTCGGTGCCATGGCAGCCTTGTTGGATATTGACCTTGAAGTGGTGCGTGGTATCATTTCTGATGAGTTCAAAAAGAAGCCAAAACTCATCGAACCGAATATGAACGCCATACAATTAGGTGTCAACTTTATTCGGGAACACTACCCCAATCCCATCGGTTTCAAGGTAGAAACCCGTGATTTAGTAGGTGATTCGATTGTGATTGATGGCAATACCGCGTCGGGTATCGGCTGTTTATTTGCTGGCGCAACAGTAGCGGCCTGGTATCCGATTACGCCTTCAACATCTTTGGTCAATGGTTTTGAAAAATACGCCAAACGCCTCCGCATTGACCCCGAAACAGGTAAAATGAATGTCGCCATCGTTCAAGCAGAAGACGAATTAGCGGCTATTGGTATGGTCATCGGTGCAGCTTGGAATGGTGCCAGGTCGTTTACAGCGACGAGTGGGCCGGGGCTTTCATTGATGAGTGAGTTCCTTGGCTTGGCTTATTTTGCAGAAGTGCCGACGGTTTTATTTGATGTTCAAAGAACAGGTCCTTCAACAGGTATGCCGACACGGACGCAACAATCGGACATCACATCAGCAGCTTATGCCTCTCATGGCGACACCAAACAAGTGTTGCTTTTCCCAAGTACACCAAAGGAATGTTTCGATATGGCAGCCCAAGCCTTTGATTTGGCGGAGCAGATTCAAGCACCTGTCATCGTCATGCTCGACCTCGATTTGGGTATGAACGACCACATGAGCGAACCGTTAAATTGGGATGAAAACAGAGCCTATAAACGTGGTAAAGTATTGTCTGCCAATGATTTAGAAAACATGACTTCTTTTGGTCGCTACCTTGATTCAGATGGTGACGGCATTACGTACAGGACTATTCCTGCAACGCACCCAACAAAAGGCTCCTTTTTCACACGTGGTTCGTCGCGCGATGAAAATGCACGTTATACAGAGGACAGCGGAGCTTATGTCCGCAACATGAATCGTTTGGCAAAAAAATGGGACACCTGTAAGACTTTAGTACCTGCGCCTGTGGTTTATCAAAAAGAAAACACCAGTCCTTATGGGCTTATTTTCTTTGGTACAACGCTCTTTTCTGCCCTCGAAGTCATTGATTTACTGAGGGGTGAGGGTATGCCGATTGATGCGATGTGTGTCAAGGCGTTTCCGTTCCCAAAAGAAGTATTAGCATTCATCGAATCGCACGACAAGGTTTTTGTGATTGAACAAAACCGCGATGCGCAATTCCGTTCGTTGCTCGTCAATGAGTTGGAAGTGCATCCTAAAAAACTGATTAAAGTGCTCAATTTCGATGGTATGCCCATCACAGCGGATGCTATTTTGAATATAGTTGTGCCTGAAATAGGGCTTGTAAAACAAAATTAATTCATTAGTTATGAGTTATGAATTATGAATTATAAGTTATGAGTTATGAGTTATTGCTGCTTTAGCATAACTCATAATTCATAACTCATAATTCATAACTCATAACTCATAACTCATAACTTATATGTTATGTCATTTCAACGACCACAGTTCAGTCACCCAGGATTGCCTAAAAATACTGAGGGGTACTCGAAGAAAGATTATGAAGGCGTTATCTCGACTCTGTGTGCGGGATGCGGACACGACTCCATTAGTGGGGCGATTGTCCAAGCCTGTTATGAATTGTCCATTCAACCGCATCGGATAGCGAAATTGTCGGGTATCGGCTGTTCATCAAAGACACCAGCCTACTTTTTGAGTAATTCGCATGGCTTCAACTCTGTTCATGGACGTATGCCATCCGTGGCAACAGGTGCGAACTTAGCCAATAAATCATTGACCTATTTGGGCGTTTCGGGCGATGGCGATACCGCTTCAATCGGCATGGGTCAATTCGTTCATGCCATTCGTCGCAATCTGAACATGACTTATATTGTCATGAACAATGGTTGTTATGGTTTGACAAAAGGACAAGACTCTGCCACAGCCGACATGGGCTCCATCAACAAAGGCGGTGCTGCCAACCCATTTGAGGGTATTGATTTGGCAGGTTTAGCCTTAGAATTGGGTGCCACATTTGTTGCACGCAGTTTTTCAGGTGATAAAACGCAGTTGATTCCTTTGATAAAAGCCGCTTTGTCGCACAATGGTTTTGCGTTTATTGATGTTATTTCGCCTTGCGTCACCTTCAATAACAATGTAGGTTCGACAAAATCGTATGACTACACCCGCGAGCATATCGAAGCTTTGTCCATGATTGACTTCGTTCCAGAAGCCAGTGAAATCACTGTTGAATATGCAGAAGGAGACGCTAAAACAGTAGAATTGCACGATGGTTCGCACGTTCAATTGCACAAATTGGCAGCAGGATGGGATCCCACAGACCGCGATTCAGCATTCAAAAGCCTCAGTGAATCGCGTCAAAAAGGACAGGTTTTGACAGGTTTGATTTATATTGATACTAAAAGTGCAGACTTGCACGAGGTTATCAAAACGGTTGATACACCTTTGAACGCCTTGAAAAAAGACGTTTTGACTCCGAGTGGAAGTGTTTTGGTGGGGATAAATGCGGAATATCGGTAGAATATTGATTGTAAAACCAAAGCCGTTAAAGACTTTTGATAAGTGTTTAACGGCTTTGTTTTGAAAAAAAGCATAATTTTGTATAAATTTATAGGTTAATTTATTTTGAGAAACGAAATCAACTCATTTTTACTATGAAAGACAAACAGAAAGTGATAGAAAAACTCTTACATGAGCGGACTATCAGAAAACAAGCACTTGATTTTAGTGTTGAAAATGAAAAAGAGTTTTTAGAAAAAATGGGTAACAAAAAACTCGATGAATTACGCGACTTTTGCTTAGACAGAATGATTCAGATTGATAAATTAATTAAAATACTTTCACAGGATTAAAAAAACATCTTATGACAAAATATGATATTTTTGTAAAAAAACACAAATCTGCCAAGACCATAGCAGAACAAAAGTCTCTTTTGAAAGACTATTTACTCGGTTTATCCTCTGAGGAATTGACTCAATGGTATTTGGAAACGCCCGATGTTATTGAAAAAAACCTCCATGAACTGATAGCTTTGGAAGGCGAAAAAGGACGACAGGAAGCACAAGAATATTTGTCTTCTGTTATTGGTACTTTAGAAAGTCAAAAAAATCAAACAAAAGCGGCGGCTTAAAAATACATATTTTGAATGTACTTTATTGAATCAACAAAAGGGAAATGCCCAAATCTGTCATTGATTTGGGCATTTTTTCATAGTTTTATAAAATTTTCGCCCCATATTCTCAAAAAACTATAATTTTGTAAAAAAGATTTATGGCAAAAGACAAGTTTCATTACGAAGTTAAGCAAGCATTGGTCTATGAGGGTTGGAATATTACAGACGACCCTTTGTATATCAAAATTGGTACGATTCCCCTTCAAATTGATTTAGGTGCGGAAAAAATCATTGGCGCAGAAAAAGACGGAGAAAAAATAGCTGTTGAAATAAAAACATTCAGTTTACTTTCTTTCAATACCGCTTTTTATGATGCTGTTGGGCAATACATTGTTTATCGAGAAGCATTAGAAATTATCGAATCAGAACGAGTCCTTTATCTTGCTATGCCGATAGATACTTATGAAGAATACGGTTCAGAACTCTTAATTCAGCGTGTTTTGACGAAAAATAAAATCAAAATTATCCTTTACGAATCCAGTACTCAACACATCGTATCATGGTTAAAATAAAAAAATATCAAAAAGTCATTTTAAGTATCTTAGAAGAATACGCCAAAGTGCGGTATTCAAATCTCAATGCAGAAAATAAGTTGATTGCTGACAAGGAAAATCATCGCTACCAAGTCGTGACAATTGGTTGGGATGGTCGAAAATTTGTCCACGATTGCCCGATTCATATGGATATTATTGACGATAAAATATGGGTACAACGCAATATGACAGATATTGATTTAGAAACAATTTTTAGAGAAAATGCCATTCCTAAGTCGGATATTGTACTCGGGTTTTTATCGCCTAAAATGCGCGAGTATAGTGATTATGCCGTTGCTTAATTGGGAAATTTCTCAGCATTTTTAATGAAAATGCCCAATCTATAACAGATTTGGGCATTTTCGCTTTTTACTGAGGGGGCGACAACCGATAATTTGCATACTCAAATCTAAACAAGTAATTTTGTTGAAAATAATAAAAAATGATTACGTATCGAGCATTTGACGAAATTATAGATTTCATTACTTCTGCGCCTCAGCCAGAGCAGATATTGAGTTTTCGCCCTTCTTTGTCGACACAAAATCGCATTGAAGCTGCGGGGGCATCAAATCACCCTTTTCCCCTCCACCGTTATTCCCGAACCTTCTGCCAAAAAAACAGATTTAGGCTGTAAACCATTTAAAAACCCAAAATCTGAACCATAAACCAATCCAAAATCAACGTTGATTTCAAAATCCCTCACGATATATTGTTGCCATTTTGGGTGCGTCACTTCGTATTCAACCGTTTTATGGTCACTTTTTCGGCTGTAACCCCAATAATGTTCTGTGATAAACTCGGCTTCGCTGTCTTCCGTTATGGGTGCTAAGTCTTTTTCGGTTGTAACTTTAAACGATTGCCATTGCTTTTTACATCGCCAATTGTATTCGAATATGCGCGTATCATCGGTTTCTGTCCAAGCGTGTTTCATCGGCATTGTGGCGTAATGTTCCTTGTATAAAGTATTGGCAATGAATGTAATAGCGTGCTTGGGTACAATTTCTTTCACGAACACAACGCCACGCTTCCATTGCGTCCCGTCTTTGTATTTGACATAAAACCTTAAGTTGACTTCTTCAAAATTGATATGAAATGGTATTTTAATGCCTAATATTTTGGTATTCAAAAACATAAAACCGATGAGACTGACATAACAGGTGTCATTCCACAAGTCCAGTTCGGTTTTTGCGGGTATGTACTTTTTGAGAATGTTAGAGTCAATGGCATAATTTGCCATTGCTAATTTTCGCCATTCTGCATTAAGGAAGCTCATGATTTTTGTATTTGTGAAATTTATTTCATTTTGTCAGTAAAGTTCATTGTTGAAACACCTTCTAATTCAGTTAGTTTTGAAAAAATGTATCTACGTCAACTATTAGTTTAATTTGTCATGGCGAGGGACGAAGCAATTTGGGTAGTTGTCTTCTAAAAGCTAAAAAGATGGCTCCGTTCCTTGCAATGACGAGGGTAATACTGAGGGGGGAAGTGTATTTTCTATCGGTTATCAATCTTTGATTAAGCTTAAACGTATTTTTTTTTCAAAAAAAACATCAAAAATCACTTACCAAATATTAATTGGCGTAGCCTAAAACAAAAAAATATTTGCAAGTGGCAGACTTATAAAACAAAGTAATAAACGGTGTTAGAAGCTGAACACGTGGTTGATTTATGTCTTTCATAGCTTGAATAACGGGTTTTCGTATAGAATAATCAATTTTTAGGTGTGTCCAAATTACACTAAGTGTGTCTCTATAACGTTACTTTAATAATCGAAGTACAGGAGCGTTTGAGGAGTGTGTAAAGAAAACAACAAAAAAACGCTTTTTCAAGATTATCACCCGATTGTTTAACATTTTAAATTTTGACAAAAATGAATGCGAACCATATTTATTTGACTGAGCTTTTCGCTCAATGGATCTTGAATAAAGAACAAGAGTTGAAAAGCCCAAAAACCGAGAAGAATCTGAAATCATTGGAGCAACCCGCTCTGGGGTAAAAGAGGATTTTTTTTTATTGTTATTCTAAAGATGCGGCGATTGGTTTTAACAACGAATCGCCGTTTTTTCATTTTACTGAGGGGGCTATTTCAAAAAAATATCATAACCATAGCGTATTATCATCAGAAAGATGACACCTAAAAAGAAGTATCTGATAAACCGATTGCCACGCAACATTGCCATGCGTGACCCGAAAAAGCTACCTGCTAAATTGCAAAATGCCATCGGCAAAGCAAAAGCCCACAACACATTGTTGGTCGCCAAAAAATAAATAACGGCACCGATATTCGTCGCTAAATTGACCACTTTGGCATGTGCAGAAGCTAAAAGAAAATCGAAACCGATGGCAGAAACAAAGAAAAGAATCAAAAAACTGCCTGTGCCAGGGCCTAAAAAACCATCATAAACGCCGACGACGAAACCGAAAAGCCCGCCATATAGTATGGATTTGGATTCAGAAACCCACTCCTTTTTGCTTTGTCCAAAGTCTTTTTTCAAGAGCATATAGACGAAAACGATGATTAAAAGGAAGAAAATGCTTGGTTTTACGATAGTTGGCTGCAAATAATGAATCAGCCGCGCACCGAGAAATGCACCTATCATGGCGGCTACGATGGTAGCCAATAAAGTCTTTTTTTGAAAAGTGACTTTGCGGGCATACTGAATCGAGGACATGGTGGAACCCGCAATAGAGGAAATTTTAGCTGTTCCCATAATCATCGGTACAGCTACCTGTGGTAAGACTATCAATAAGGCAGGTGTTTGTATTAAGCCACCGCCACCGACAATCGAATCAATAAAACCCGCAAGGAAAGCAAAAAAACATAGAACCACTAAGTCATTCATGCAGCTTGATTTTTTTTGGCGCAAACATACAGATTAACTTTAACGACATGGGGCGATGCGGGCATTACTTAATCTTAAACTCGCCATAAGTCATACGCACGCGAATCGTACTTTTTGTATTCGAATCGCTGCCCACACGACCCATAATTTCTCGATGCGCTGGTTCTCTATTATCAACCGTGGTGCGTATCGAAGCAGGTTGATTCATATTGGTATAAGAACCGTTCATATCAAGGAGATAACTAATGAAAGGGTCAATCACTAAAATACAATTCGTATTTGTTCCTGTAATGTTGACATTACCAAAATTATTCTTAATACTTCCAATACGAATCGTCCCAAAAAGGCTTTCAATATCGGCATTATTGGCTAATTTCTGAATTTTAAAGCCTGAATAAGAGCTAACGGCATTTAAATTCTCAACATTTAAAGCATTGATAGCGCCATATTTACAATCTACTTTTAGGTTTTCAATGTCGTTAATATCGTAAGTGTCATAAGTCGATTGAACGTCTAATGAGCCGATTTGGTCGAAACGAAATTGCGAATAAATGGATTTTATGTGACCATTTTTGATGCTGGGAGAGGTCAATTTGCCATAACTTATCGTGCCGTTTAAGTTGTTCAAACTACTCAACTGACCACCACCATAAGCCAAAACAACCGTTGCAGACGATGCGCCATCCAAGCGAAAATCACCATATTTTTGGTCTATTTTAACCGATGTGGTTAACGCTGCAATCGTTGAATTTCCATGCCGATTTGTTATATCAAGACGATTGCCTGCGGGCATTGTTACATCATAATCAATCCTAAAATCACAATTTTGCGGCTCGCTACTAGTCCAAACGAGGGTGCTTTTGGGTTGATTTTCAATCATAGTCTCGGTTTTTACAAACTCTGGGCCGTCAATAAATGCTATATTGACCCTATCAAAAACCTTTTCAGCTTGCGATTGTGTATTGGATGTAACCGTTACTTTTACCTTAACAATGACTTGTGAACTCGTACCTGTATGCACATCTATTGAACCATATTTGTTCGATAAAACGACTGTTGTATTTTTGTTGACAGAGAAGTTTTTATTGTAATATCTCGTAAAATCCTGATACCCGCCATTGATTGAATCCTTTTTTTGATCATCACCGGGGTCATTGCAAACAGGGTTAGCCAATGCCACAAGGCTTGATGTGGCGACGAGAATTGCTAAGAAAAATGCCTTTTTTATATTAAATGCTATCATTTTGCTGTTTTATTTTTTGTTTATTGTCCAAGTTTACTGCGGGATTGTCCCCAATATTTTCTAAAACGCGCTCTAAAATACCGATTTTTATTTTATAATTATCAATCACGCGCCGCACGATTTCTTCACGTGTTGAAGTAGGCGCATTTTCCAATTCTGCTTTTAACTCCTCCTGTACCAAATCAATTTGTTTCAAATCGGACAATACTGAGGGGTCTGCATTTTGATAAGTTGCTAATATCGTCAATTTGGCTTGTACTTGTTGGTTATAATATTTTTCTGTTTTTTGAAAATCTGGTGCGACTTGTTCTATCTGCTTTTCGACAAGTGTATCTGCTCTTTTTTCAATCATAAAAATACCAGCAGTCGCTCCTATAACGAGTAAAGCTACAGCCGCCGCACAGCGTAAAAACCACCCCCTCAGTATGTGCCTTCGCTCAGCAGGACGATTAATGATTTTATCTATTTGCGCCCAAATTTTAAGATTAGGAATTTCAGTATCAAAGTTGGCTTTATTTTCTGAAATAAAGCCTTCTAAATCCAGTTCGGGTGCTAATTGTTTTTCAATCGCTGCCCAAACGCAGAGGTTAGGGATTTGGGTATCGAAGTCAGCTTTATGGTCTTTAATAAAGGTTTCCAAATCCAATTCAGAAGCTAATTGTTTCTCTATCGCTGTCCAAATGTGAAAGTTAGGGATTTCTGTATCAAAAGCTTCTTTGTTATCAGCGATGTATTTTTCTAAATTTTTCATACTAATTTTATTTGATAATTCATTGATAATCAATGAATAATATAGGAACATTATAGATTTACGAATTTTCTAAAATTTTGTAAATCTGCTTTACATTTGCTTTCACCCTATGCGAACATGGCGTGGTGACTGTAATAAATCTCTCAACTTGGCTTTTGCACGGCTGTACTGCGATTTTGAGGTCGCTTCAGTCACACCGAGGATAGAACCGATTTCCTCGTGGTCATATCCTTCCATAGCATATAAAGTAAATACGACACGATAACCATCGGGCAATTGCTGAATCGCTTTTTGAATTTTAGCCACATCCAAATGGCTTTCAGCTAAGGAAAACAACGCTCCCGAAGAGGTATCCATATCCTCCTCAGTCGTAACAAAAGCAGCATTTTCTGTAAGTTCCGAAAATGCCAATCGTCGTTTTTTCAAGAAATTAATACAATTATTGATGACAATCCGTTTTATCCAAGCCCCTATAGACGATTCAAAACGAAAGGAATCGAGTTTGGAATACACATCAATAAATGAATTTTGCAGAACATCTTCTGCATTTTCTACCGACCCAAGCATACGCATACAGATATTGTACATCGCCTTGGAATATAGACGATACAATTCAAATTGTGCCTTTCGGTCGTCCCGTTTACACGCTTCAACTATGCTATAATGTTGATCCACCTTGTTTAGTCTTAATTTATGTCCCGATGAGTAATATACCCTTATTGACAGAGTTTATACTGAGGGGGTTGCATGAAGCCCCAATTTACAGAAAAAAATGACACTATCTTCATACATAATAAGATTTTTTTTTACGGTGTAATAAAGCCTTTAAAAACAAAAAGCCGTTGATAACTGATTCATTATCAACGGCTTCATATTTTTTGTATGTATCTTAAAATGCAAAACTTAAATTTATTTCATGTGTTGTGCCGACAAAGGCACCATAAGATTTCGTTGAGTAGTCAAAGCCATAACCAAATTTTATATTGCTGTCATAGCCCATGTTTTTACCTAAAATGAAACCCGCCTCGGCGTGAATCATGCCTTGAATCGAGCCACCTGCACCTATCCAAAAGTTATCTGCTGCTTGATAACGGATATTCATATCCACACTCAAAGGCACATTCGGTACATAACGCAACCACACTGAAGGCTCGATAAATGAACCTTCGCCAAAAAAATGATACCAACCTGCCTGTGCATAATAGTGCCGAACACGTTGTAAACGCACGTCTTGCGTGGCAGTACCTGTCGGAACGGAGAGGTCTAAACCCATGATTTGTGGGATGCTTGCCCCAGCATAGATATAGTCTCTGTCGGCAGTGCCATCAAGTCGTTGATACCAAAATGCCCCAAGGCTCAGGTCGGGATAAAATTGAGTGCGGTCTTGAGTGGCTTGAATATCGTCAGGGTCACGGAGTTTAAGCTCCGACGATTTGACGCGATACTGCACGCCACCTGCGGCTAAACCAAAACTCAAACCGCTGAATTCGGCATCAGACGTAATGACTCCCGCAATGCGTCCGTACAAGCCCGTAAAACCAGTGGGTCCCGTTTGGTCGTTCATCAAATAACCACCGGCGAGAACGGTTACGCCTGTGTGGTCAGCAGCAAAATATTCCCCCCTCAGTATTTGAGTGGTCGGAGGCCCTTGCATATCCAACCATTGACGGCGAATAGAAACGCCCACAGAACCCTTGTGTTGATCTGTGAAAAAGGCATAATTGATAGCCGCTGGGTTGATAACCCCTTGCATTTCGCGATATTGGGTGAAAAGTGGCATTTGTTGCGCTTGCGCGGAAGCCGAAATGAGGCAGATAAAAGCTAGAGTGTATAAGATTCTGTTCATGGGCGACGATATCGGTTTTGGAAATGGGAGGAACGATTGTAAGATTTAACTATGGTTCATACTTTCAAAAAAGTGACCAAAGTTACAACTTTCCTTTTTAATTCTAAATTTTTAACAAAAGATACCATTTTTGGGTTAGATGATAGAAGATAGTTGATAATTTTTGATGTAAAACAATCATTGGGTTGAGAAAAAACAAAGTAGTGATTTTTTTAAATCAGATTTTTAATATAAAATTTAAAGACATAATACTTTGTGTGTATTTATTTAAAACTACTTTTGTGTTTAAAATCCGATGTAATGAAAAAAATAGTCCTGATTTTATTTGTTCTTAATTTATTGATTATCAATCTTTTTTTTGCCCAAATCACAATAAATGATTTGGCTAAATCTATCGTCCCCCCAAGCAAAACGTTTTTCACAAAACCCATTATTGAATTACATCCCCTCAGTATAAACACTGATAACAGGGCTTTCAATCATTCTATTTCACTAAATTCAGGTCTTCAATACCCATCAATAGGAAGTTTACTCACACCTTCGGATACTTTTAATCGTCGTCGTTTTTGGTTTTTAGTCAGTACGGGCAGTGCTGCCTATATCAGTTCGATTGCTTTGCTCAATAATGTTTGGTATGCTCAATATCCGCGCAGCCGTTTCCACCTTTTCGATGACGAAGGTGAATGGATGCAAATGGACAAAGCTGGACACGTCATTTCGGCATATCAAGGCAGTAAATGGGTGTATGGTGCAATGCGCTGGTCAGGCATGAAAAACAATCGTGCTGCTTGGTTCGGTATGGCTGTCGGCACATTTTTTCAAGCGACATTAGAAACCCTCGATGGTTTTTCGACTGAGTGGGGCTTCTCTTGGTCAGATATTACTGCCAATACGGCGGGTTGCGCCCTTTTCGGCTTGCAGCAAGCGGCTTGGGACGAGCAACGCATCGTTATTAAGGTGTCTAATACGCCTCGAAAATATCCTTTGACAACGATTCCTTCAATAGATGGCTCAAAAACAACCACCTTACGGGAGCGTGCAAATGACCTTTACGGTAATAATTATACGCAGACGTTTTTTAAAGACTATAACGCCCTTATTTTTTGGGTCTCTGTAAATCCTAAAAGTTTTTATAAAAATAGCAATTTGCCCGATTGGTTGAACGTCGCCGTAGGCTATGGCGCGGAAAATATGTACGGTGGCTATAAAAACGAATGGCCTGCCACTGCGCCTGAATTTCGTTTGTCAGAAGCCGCTTATCCCCGTCATCGCCAATACTATTTGTCGTTTGATATTGATTTAAGTCGTATTAAAACAAAATCAAAATTCATTAAAACTCTTGCTCGGACGTTTAATTTTGTTAAAATTCCTTCTCCTACGCTTGAATTTAATTCACTTGGAAAAGTTAAGTTTTATCCGCTTCTTTTTTAAAAGGCAAAGTGCAAAATGCAAGGGGCAAATGGTAAAGTGGAAAGGGTCAAAACGATATATTGGTATTGAACAAAGTTCAAGGAATGACCTCTAAACTGTGTTTTTTACTGAGGGGGCGTGATTTCCCTCTTTGACTTTGTAATTTACCTTTTGCAGTTTGCCTTTTGTAATTTCTCCTTTCTTTTTGTTTTTTTAGCTAATTTAGCGTCTGAAATGCTGTAATGTTCTATTTTTTTAATATCCAACAGACAATAGCCGTGGCAGAACAAAAAAAATATCGTGTTAATCGTCGCAAAATGGGTGGTGTCCTTCTTGGATTTCTATTGATAATACTCATATTATTGTTTATATTCCGCAAAAAAGAAAGCACTGTCAAAGACCTTGTAGTTGACATAACGCACCTATCAGATGGCAAAAGCGACTTCATAAAGGAAAAAGATATTCAGTTAATTATAAAACGGGCATTTGAAGGGGATTTATCGTCATCAAAAGTGGGGACTGTGGATGTCAAACGCGTGGAAGCGGTCTTGGAAAACGACCCTTTTGTTGAAAATGCAGAAGCCTATATTGATGCGGCGAGCAATCTCAACATTAAGATAACTCAACGGGAACCCATTTTAAGGGTTATTGATAACAATGGTTTGAATTATTATCTCGACAAAAATGGTATCCGTATGCCCTTATCGAAATACTTTTCAGCCCGTGTGCCTATTGTGACAGGAGCGGTGCCACCACATGTTAATGATTTTTTGTTGCGTAAAAAATATGGCTTAAAAGATGTTTTTTTACTCGTTCAAAGGCTGAATGCTGACCCGTTTTTTGCACCGATGATACAACAAATCGTCGTAGATCCCGCTGGAGAGTTTACCATGATACCTATTCTCGGAGATCAAAAAATACGTATTGGCACACTCGATGACCTTGATGAAAAATTAGACCGCCTCAAAACTTTTTACAAAGAAGCCATGCCTTATGAAGGCTGGAAAACCTATGGCTCAATTTCGGTAAAATATAAAAACCAAATTGTTTGCAAAAAAAAATAACCCTTTTGGATTGACTATTTCCTTCTAAAATAATTACTGTCAATCATTTACGCACATAATCACTCATCAATCAAAAAAAATGGCAACTGAACTTAAAAACTTGTCGCACTACGACGACTCAAATATTCCTTCGGCAAAAGATATGACTTTCGGAATTGTTGTATCTGATTGGAATGAACACATTACCCACACTCTTTATGAAGGCTGTTTAGAGACTTTGAAAAAACATGGCGTGACGGATGATAAAATCTATATCGCCCAAGTACCTGGTACATTCGAGTTGCCTGTGGCTGCGCGTTTATTGGCAGGGCACTACCCCTCAGTAGATGCGGTCATTTGCTTGGGTTGTGTTATCAAAGGAGAAACCAAACACGATGAGTACATCAATCTATCAGTCGCCAATGCATTGCAAAATCTGTCAATTACGATGATTAAGCCCTTCATATTTGGCGTATTGACCCCAAACACCGAACAGCAAGCGATTGACCGGGCTGGTGGCAAACATGGCAACAAAGGGGTCGAAGCGGCGGTTACAGCGATTCGGATGGGGGCGTTGAAGCAAGAGATTTCAGACCGGAAGAAGGGAAAGATAGGTTTTTAGGAGTTTTCTCTCTTTAGTTTTCGAACTTTTTTAATAAAATATATACTTAGAGGCTATTGTTTACTTTCCAAGTGGTGTGGCGTACAAAATTTTTATTAAAATATAATAGTTTAAATCAAATATAATTTTGAAAAAAAGCAAAAAAGGATAAAATGAACTGTTTGCTAAAGTTTAAGAAAAAGTTTACCCATCGTATGGAACTAAACGTGCAATTTTGTGGTCTATTAATTGCGTATGAGTTTAGTTTTCATACATTCTTGTTGTTTAGTTGACGTCCGCTTCCCACCATAGGAGCGGATTTTTTTTTGCCTAAAATTCAATGCGTTATTATATAAACTGAAGAGTATACATACAAAAATCCCTGTTTGGCACATTGAGTCGCCAAACAGGGATTTTTGTATGAAGAATTAAGAAGTACCACGCCACAGGTTTATTCTGAAACAACCTCTAATAGAACTTCAATAATATCTTCCAAATTAGGTTTTGAAAAATAATCACCATCAGAACCATAGGGTGGGCGATGTTCTTTTGCTGTAATGGTTTTAGGTTTGGCATCCAAATATTGATACCCGCCTTGCTTTTCTAAAACTTCTTGCATCATATAAGCTGTGCCGCCACCTTCAACGTCTTCATCAAGAAAAACAATGCGACTTGTCTTTTTTAATGACTCAACAATAACGTGTTCTAAATCGAAAGGTAATAAGGTTTGAACATCTATCAACTCAACTGATACATGATGTGTTGCTAAAATATCAACAGCTTCTTGAGCAATTCGTACACATGAGCCATACGTTACGAGCGTAATATCGCCCCCCTCAGTAATAACTTCGGGAACGCCCAAAGGAACCGTATATTCTCCCATATTATCTGGTAAACGTTCTTTTAAACGATAACCATTGAGGGATTCAATGACTAAACCAGGGTCATCAGACTTCAAAAGAGTATTGTACATCCCTGCTGCCTGAACAAAATTGCGCGGCACACATATATACATACCTCGTAAAGCATTGACGAGCATACCCATTGGAGAACCAGAATGCCAAATACCTTCAAGACGATGTCCCCTTGACCGAATGATGCAAGGGGCTTGTTGCAGACCGTTTGTACGGTAGCGCAAAGTCGTCAGGTCATCAACAAGAGGCGTTAGACCGTAATAAATATAATCAAGGTACTGTATTTCTGCAAACGCTCTTAAGCCTCGCATAGCCATACCGATAGCTTGTCCCATGATTGTCCACTCACGTATGCCTGTATCAAATATACGCTCGTCGCCAAATTTGGTTTGCAAACCCATAAAACCTTGATTGACATCTCCAATATGACCCACATCTTCGCCAAAAGCAAAGACATCGTGGCGATGTTCAAAGATGTAATCAAAATATGCATTAACGATTTCGTAACCGTTTTTTATGGGAGAAATATTAGAATAAATTGGAAAAACGACGGGTACAGATAAGGCCGCTTTAGGTGAAGCACTGTACAAATTTGTACTATAACAATGCTCGGCTGACTTCTTTTTCTCCCTAATCCATTCATTCAGCAAAGCCAAAGGGGAATCAGTTGACCCTATTGCTCTTAAAATCTCTCCCCTCAGTATCAAACTCAACTGGCGGGCACTTTTCATTAATTCAAAAAGCAAGGGTTCTCTCAAACTGCTTAGGTTTTTGAGAGCATTGTTGATTTCTTCGGATTTTGCAGGATAAGCTTGAGCAATGGCTGTATAAATTGCAATTAGACGTGCTTTTTCAGCAGTGACAGGATTCTGAAATGCGTTCCAAGCTTTGTTTCTGGCTTCCCGAGAGCGTGCTTTTGCTCGTTTTTCTATGGCTACCAATTCCTCCTCTGTGGCAAATTGAGCATCGAGAATCCATTGACGCATTTTGACATTACAATCAAATGCTCGTTCCCATAATAATCTTTCTTTAGATTTATAACGTTCATGGCTACCCGAGGTAGAGTGACCCTGTGGCTGCGTCATTTCTTGAACATGGAAGAGGGAGGGGATATGTGTCCGACGTGTTTTTTCTACACCTTCTTCGAAAATTTCGCACATGGCGGCATAATCCCAAGCTTTGCAAGTATATATATGTATGCCATTGCCCTTTTCGTCCATTTCGAAGCCGCGAAGAGCTTCTGATATGCTACCTTTTGCCGTTTGCATTTCAGTTGGTACACTGATACCATAGCCATCATCCCAAATAAATACAGCTAACGGCACACGCATGACCGCCACGGCATTGATGGTTTCAAAAAACACACCTTCTGAAGTACTGGCATCGCCAATCGTACAAAAGCAGACCTCATTTCCGTTATTAGAAAATTGCGTTGATGTGCTTAATTCAGGAATCTGACGATATTTCTTTGAAGCTAATGCCAAACCAACAGCACGACCCATTTGTCCTGCCGTTGAAGAAACATCAGACGACATATTATAGAGGTCTAAGTGATTCGTCCATTCGCCTGTCTTTTTGTCCACATTGGGCGTGGCGAAATGAGCATCCATTTGACGACCACTGCTAAAGGGGTCATTGGCACAATCAGAATAAAGTTGTGCAAAAAAATCCTCTGGTGAAGAGACACCCAAGGCAAACATAAGCGTTTGGTCACGGTAATAGCCTGCTCGCCAATCTCCTTTCTTAAAGGTACGAGCCATAGCGACTTGAGCCGTTTCCTTCCCATCTCCGAAAATACCAAACTTTCCTTTGCCAGTTAAGACCTCACGGCGACCTATAAGGCTGATTTCACGGCTCAATACACAGAGTTCGTAATCTCGCAGCACTTCGTCTATATAGGCTTTAACCGCATCAGCAAAAGAGTCTATTGGGCTATCTGTCGAGGGATGAGAATCAAGTGTAATATTGAGTTCGAGATTTTCAGTCATTATTGAATGGTTTCATATATGGTTGAATGAAAATTTTAGTTTAGCTGGATTCAGGCCACAAAGGTAACAAAATTTCTTGAAAGATTGTTTTTCACTATAAAAATATGGCAGTTCGACTATAATATGACTTTTTTCCAAATTTAATTTCGATAACAACTTGTTATTTTATTCTCGTGTACCCAGTAGAGTTTAATATTTCACTCAATTTACCCCCCTCAGTATTAAGGCAAAAAAGAAAGAGAAAAAACATTTTTTGAGAGCAGTAAAATAACATTATTATTTCATGTTTAGTATATTTTTTTAAATGAATTAAAATTTTTATCATAATTTTTATTTCTATTAAATATTAATAAAATTATTTAATTAACTGAAAGTCAATTAGTTGTAAGAATATTTAAAAACAATTTAATAAATTTTAAATATAAATAACATTTATTTACACTTCATTAACACGACAATTGAGCGGTCTTCCCCTACCTTTGTATCGTTCTTAATAATTATAATAAATTCTAAAATTTGAACAACATGAAAAAAGTAATTCCCACGTTTTTAATACTGGTCTTATTTGCCAGTTTTGCAACGGCACAGGGTGGTCCTGTGATGACATTTGAAAAATCTGAAATTGATTATGGCAACGTTGCACTTGGTGCAGATGGTGTGCGTATCTTCAAATTCAAAAACACGGGTACGGAAACACTCGTCATCAAAAATGCACGTGGTAGCTGTGGTTGTACAGTACCTAAATGGCCCAATGAACCGATTGGTGCTGGCAAGACAGGCGTGATTGAAGTCAAATACGATACAAATCGTCCTGGCGTATTTAGTAAAGCCGTTTTTGTTGAGACGAATGAGGCAAACCCTCAACATACCTTAACAATTAAAGGCACAGTTCTTGAAAAGAAAAACGACTCGGTTGGCGCGAACGGCTCTGGCAGCAAACGATAATCCTAACATAAAACATTTATTTTTGTTGTTAAAGACATGATATTCAAACAATTACATTTTTAAATTGTTTTGTATAATTAAGTTTCACCTTTGGATAACATTTTTTTAACAGCTTATTAACAGGCAAACCATTCGAGGTTTCGTAGCTTTGAATCAAAATTTAATCTTATAAAATTTATTTCAATTTAACAATAAAAATCTCTTTCAAAATGAAGAAATTCCTTGCAACATGCTCTATGGTCGCTCTTTTAGTAGCTTTCGCTTCAGCTCAAACTGCAACGACGACAATTGAAAAATCGGTTTCTGGTCCCGTTATGACTTTTGAAAAAATAGATATGGACTACGGTACAATCGCACAAGGTTCTGATCCGCTGCGTAAATTTGCGTTCAAAAACACAGGGACAGAACAACTTGTCATCAAAAATGCACGCGGTAGCTGTGGTTGCACTGTGCCAAACTACAAAAAAGAACCAGTTATGCCAGGTGAAACAAGCGAAATTGAAGTCCGCTATGATACACAACGTGTAGGGCCATTCACTAAAACTGTTACTATCGAAACAAACGAAGGCGATCAACCGCGCGTTTTGACAATCCATGGTACAGTAACTGAAAAACCTGCTGAACCAAGCGTTCCTTCTAATGCACCAAGCCTTTTAAGCGCGCCTAAGCAGTAAATTATAATTTTTCCCTCGAACTTGTCTGAACATCTTTTAAGCCGCATTTCGTGTATTCGATATGCGGCATTTTTTTTATGCCTCTTTTGAATCGCGTGTATTTTTTTGTACAGATATGGCGCCAAAAAGTGCCAATAAAAATGCAAAGGCATAAAACCCTTTTTCGCTTGACAACATTGTCGCATTCCATAAACCAATAATCAGTAAGGCAATGGATAATAATGTTGAGAACCAACTCAAGCCATAGTAAATGTCGGTGACAGGAATACCTTCCAAACGGTCGCGTACACTTTTTTGTACCGATACAACAGAGAAAAGCCCATACATCAAGACCGTGAAGTAATAACCTTTTTCATTAAGCGGCATTTCAGCCCGAGAAAGACCCACTAAAAAGCCGACCATACCAACGCCTAAGGCTACCCACGATGCACCGACAAATGCAGCTGATGGTTTTTGATTCATGATTTTTATAGTTTAAAATTGTGAAAATGATTTATATTACGAACATTGTAAAGTTATTTTATAACCCTACCAATCGGATAAAGGCGAAGATTCGGTTCAAAATAAGGCGAATTTTTATAAACAAAATCCAATTGTGCGCCTGAATCAGCTGCTAATTTAGGGTCAGATTGCCGTTTTTCTTCTAATTTTTTCTTCAAATTGGGATTCTTTTTCAAAAATTCGGCAGCGAGGTCTTCAAAAACATAATCAGAATAGCCTTCTTTTTGATTCAAAATGCCATCAAAAAAATTCCATGTAAAATAGCTGTCCATGCCTTGTGGTTCAAGTGTTTCAACGATGTAGCGATTGGCATTTTGATTCACATCTATCCAAAAATCACCTTTATAAAATAGGCGTTTTTTCTTTTCACTACTCAATTCGACATTACTGTTTGGATGATGACCTTCATAAGGGTTTGTAGAACTTCTAAAATTATTGATGCGGTACATGTCGACTTCAACCATTGTATCTGCTTTTAAAGAACGCATGACGACACCGTTCCATTTCAATCGTTCAATCACTTTTTGATAGGCTTGTGGAACGATATAAGCACTCGGTTTTTGAACGGATACTGAGGGGGTATAAAAATCAAAATAAGGAATTGTTTTTTCATAAGGAGCGTTTCTATCATACCATAAACGAGACAAACCAGACACATCACTGGTTTTGTATTTGGCTTCATAGCCTTTGAATATCAATGATTTACGTTGTGTAGTATCGAGTTTCCATTGCAATTCAAAGGTCTTTTTTTCGGTTTTGTAAAAATTAATAGTGGCGCGTTTGGCTTTTAAAATTTTACTTTTATCATCAAAACAGATTTTAAAAATAGCTTTTGAAAATGCTAAAGTACCACGTACACGCGCAGGAAAAGGCTTCAACATGTGCGTTTCAGGCATAAAACCAAGTACATGATGCAAAGACGCATACCCAGTCGAATAACGGGGGCCATCCATAAAACCCACGATACCTTTATCAGGTAAGCCTTCAAAACTCACATAAGGAGTCATTTCAAATCCAGCCGTTTTCATAGCACCATACAATTGTGGTAACAACGCATTTTGTTGATAATCAGCTAATTGTGGTGCGAGTTTAGACTGTTGGGTTGCAATACACGTCATCGTATATTGGTAATCTGCGCCATTTGAAGTATGGTTGTCAATAAAAACATCAGGTTGCCATTTTGTAAAAACTTGATTAAACCCAACTGCATTGCGTGTATCACATTTGACGAAATCTCTATTCAAATCCAAGTTTTGGGCATTGCCCCGAAAACCATATTCGGTGGGTCCATTTTGATTGGCTCTGCTGGTTGTGCTGCGATTCAAAACACCATCCACATTGTAAAAAGGGATGATAACAACGGTAATGTGCTTCAAAAATACCTCATTCTTAGGGTTTATCAACAAATCGCGTACAAAAAGCATGGTTGCATCAACACCTTCTGGCTCGCCTGGATGGATAGCATTGTTGATGAACAACACTAATTTCCCTGCTTTGCGGACAGATTCAGGTGTAAACGTTTGGTCAGCACCGACAACAGCTATATATAAAGGTGTACCACCGTCACTTGATCCAAAAGTTGACAATTTAATTTTTGAAGGGAAAGTCTGCGCTAATTTTTGATAATAAGCGACCCCCTCAGTATATGTGGCGGTATGCGCCGAATCACGCTCAAAAGGAGTTATCAATGCAGGAAGTATATTTTGCCCGAAAATAGGGAGCGGCAATAGGAAAACATATAAAGCAGCAAAAACGAATAATGGGTTTTTCATTTTAAATATAAATTAAGTAACCGCTTTTTGCGGGCTAAAAGTGAGTAAAAGTTTTTTCGTTTCGTTAAAAAGTCTCATCTTTGCGGGCGTTTTGAAAAAGAATTTTTAAAAACGTCTTTTCTCAAACGAAAATGCGTTTTTCCTTACAAAAATGACTAAAAGTTTTTATTCGGCGTATTGTTTATATTTATTATGACAAATGAATTAAATTAAATTTTTTGGCAAAATATTTGACATTAAATTTATTAAAAATTCAAAATATCCTTCTCATGCCGCCTTACTTTTATACCCCTCAGTAAATAGTGACTGTTTATTAACATTCAGTCATTTACAAGACGCCAAAAAAGTCGTTTTATACTGAGGGAGTGTTTTTGAAAAATATCAAATGTCAAAGGACGCATTTTTCAATTAACTTAATAGACATTTTTACACCTTATATATAGGGTGTATTTATTTCGATAAAAATTTTATAATAGCATAATTTTAAAAATCATGGCAACTACAAATTTAAAATACACGAGGAACATCGGTATCGCTGCGCACATTGACGCAGGCAAAACGACAACTACCGAGCGTATCCTCTACTATACGGGTATTTCTCACCGCATTGGTGAGGTGCATGACGGTGCAGCGACAATGGATCACATGGCTCAAGAACAAGAGCGTGGTATCACAATTACGTCTGCGGCTACTAAGACGAAATGGTTTTGGAAAGGCGAAGAATATCCGATGAATATCATTGACACACCAGGTCACGTTGACTTTACGGTTGAGGTAAACCGTTCATTACGTGTATTGGACGGTCTTGTATTCTTGTTTTCAGCTGTTGACGGTGTTGAGCCACAATCTGAAACAAACTGGCGTTTGGCTGATGGCTACCGCGTACCGCGTATTGCTTTCGTCAATAAAATGGATCGTGCGGGTGCTGATTTTTTCGCTGTTGTAAAAGACATGAAAGCGAAATTAGGCTCTAACGCTATTCCTCTGCAAGTGCCGATTGGCAACGAAGATAAATTCCAAGGTGTTGTAGACATCGTTACAAATCAAGCGATTGTTTGGAACGAGCATGACCAAGGTATGACTTTCAACGTTGTGCCTATTCCAGAAGATTTGATTGATATTGTTGCAGAAACACGTGCCTTCCTCATCGAAGAAGTTGCAGGTTATAGTGATGAATTGATGGAAAAATTCTTCGAGGATCCAGAATCAATTACTGTAGATGAGTTACAAACTGCTATCCGTGCTGCGGTTATTGATATGAAAATGACACCTGTTATGTGTGGCTCTGCCTTCAAAAACAAAGGTGTTCAAGCTTGTTTGGATGCTGTTTGTGCTTATTTGCCTTCTCCGCTTGACGTTGAAGCCATTAAAGGTACAAACCCTGATACTGAAGCGGAAGAAAGCCGTCAACCAGATGTGAATGAGCCATTCTCTGCTTTAGCATTCAAAATTGTTACTGACAAATATGTAGGTCGTTTGATTTTCACACGCGTTTATTCAGGTCGTTTGGATGCAGGTACTTATGTTTTGAATACCCGTTCAGGCAAAAAAGAACGTATATCGCGTTTGTTCCAAATGCACGCCAATAAGCAAATTCCAGTTGATTCGGTTGAGGCAGGTGATATTGTAGCCGTTGTCGGTATTTCTGAAATCCGTACAGGTGACACATTGTGCGCTTTGGATAGTCCGATTGTTTTGGAATCAATGACTTTCCCAGAGCCTGTTATTTCTTTGGCAATTGAGCCAAAAACACAGAAAGACATGGACAAAATGGGTATGGCATTAGCAAAATTGTCTGACGAGGATCCTACTTTCCGTGTAAAATACGACGAAAATACAGCTCAAACCATCATCAGTGGTATGGGTGAGTTGCACTTGGAAATTTTGGTTGACCGCATGAAGCGTGAATATGGCGTTGAATGTAACCAAGGTGCACCACAAGTTAACTACAAAGAGGCTTTGACACAATCATATACACACCGTGAAAAATTGAAGAAACAATCGGGTGGTTCTGGTCTCTTCGCAGATATGGAATTCACTTTGGGCCCTGCTGACGAAGATTTCCTTGAAAGCGATGACTTCAAATCAGGCAAGAAAAAACTCCAATTCGAGTGGGCAATTGTCGGTGGTGCGATTGATAAAAACTATATCAAACCTATTACTGATGGTTTCACAGCGATGATGAGCAACGGTATTTTAGCTGGTTACAATATCGAAGCAATGAAAGTACGTGTTACAGACGGTGGTATGCACTCTGTTGACTCGAAACCGATTGCCTTTGAATTGTGTGCAAAAGAGGGTTTCCGTGAAGCAGCTCCGAAATGTAAGCCTATCATCCAAGAACCTATCATGAAATTGGAAGTTGTAACACCAGAAGAGTATGTCGGACCCGTTATCGGTGACTTGAACCGTCGTCGTGGTTTGCCAAAAGGTCAAGAAACACGTATGGGTGGTGCAGTGGCTATTCAAGCGGACGTGCCTTTGTCTGAAATGTTCGGTTATGTAACACACTTACGTACCATCACTTCAGGTCGTGCTTCTTCAACAATGGAATTTTCACACTATCAAGAAGCGCCAAAAGGCATCGCTGAAAGTGTTATGGAGAAAGCAAAAGGCTTGGTAAAAGCTTAATTTGATAGCAAAATACTGAGGGGCATTCCCTTCGTAGCAATAAAAAAGAGACAGTTTCATTCGTGAGGCTGTCTTTTTTGTTATAAAAAAATGGGTATTATATTTGGGCCTATATTTCTTTTTGTCATACAATTATTTGATATTTTGAACTGTTTATTTGTATTATTTTCAAATCAAACTTCATTTATCAATATGTCAAATACTTTTATTTTAAAACGTGATAACCGACATAAAGTCGTGATAAAAAAAACCGTCAAAAAGTCGTGGTAATTTTAGGGTTCACCAAAGCCAAAATTCAACTCGATTGGCAAACTGCAACGGAACGTAACAACGCGGGCTTTGATATACAACTCTCAACAGACCCCCTCAGTAGTGGCATGTATATGCTAAAATTTTATACACATACAAGTTATTTTATCAAAAAAGTGGTTAAAAGATAGTTCAGATTTGGAAATGCATTGTCAAAAAAAACAGTTTTTGAGCATATAGGCACTTCATAAACAGTTTTATATTTATCTAAAATGTTAAGTATATGAGCCAACAAAAACTAAATTCCCCCCAATCCTCATAATATTCATCTTGTTATTTTACTATCCTATAATATTAAGTCAATTTTTTTGAGTAAATGAATTACGTGAAAAAATCATCCTTTTCAAATTCCTTTTTCGTTTTTTCATCAAGGGGGTTACTATTAACAAAATATTTACTTTTTATTTTAAACAAAAATGATTAATTTAGTGTTATAAAAGTGCTATTTTTAAGTAATCGAACTTTTTTTGACTTAATTTTGTCTTTTCAATACCTCGTTTTGTTTTTTGAGATAAAATAATTATTAAAACTTAATACTATGAAAATAATACTTTGAAGTCTCAAATACAAACCTTATATTCGGAGGGCTATTCAAAGCCTAAAAGTTTAACTTTTATTTCTTATGAATCAATTTAAAACTTCAACACCATGCTGACGCTCAATCCAATCGAAAAAAAAAGCGGTTTGACCCGCGAGACTTTCGCCACCGAGTATCTGCAACCACATCAACCAGTGGTTTTTACTGACTTAATGAATCAATGGCCCGCTAAAACCAATTGGACTATTGATAATTTGAAAAAAAATTATGGACAACTTGATGTCCCTGTTGTATCACCCAATTACTCAAAACCCGGCAAAGGTTACATGGAGCCTGAAATGCACATGAGTTTTGGCGAGTATCTAACGCTTTTGGAACGGGGTCCTATGCCTTACCGTATCTTTTTATGGAATATCTTCAAATACGCGCCGCAGATGTGTGAAGATTTTGAGATTCCTAATATTATGGATGGCTTTTTTCATGATTTCCCTATGATGTTTTTTGGCGGGCAAGGTGCTATAACGCCGATGCACTACGATATTGACATGAGCCATGTGTTTTTGAATCAAATTCACGGTCGAAAACGTGTCGTTTTGTTTTCGCCTGAGCAATCTACTTTCCTTTATCATTTGCCTTATTCCGTAGCGAGTTATGTAGATATAAATAACCCCGATTACGAAAAGTATCCTGCTCTTGCCAAAGCACACGGTTGGGAAACGGTACTTGAACCGGGCGAGACTATCTTTATGCCAAGTGGTTATTGGCATTATATTGAGTATGTGGATGGCGGTTATTCTATAGCCTTGCGTGCTAATGAAAGCTATATCCGTCGGGCAAAAGGAGCAATTATGATTGCTAAACACTATGTGGTGGATAAAGGCATGAATAAAATTTTTGGCTCTCGCTGGCGCGAAATGAAGGAGTTTATGGCCATAAAAAAAGCTGAACACGTTTTGGAAGACATTGAAAATTGACCCCTCAGTATATTCAACATACAATGCTTCGCAGAGGTATAGTAAACGGAAAATGGAAAGTTTCTTATTTTTAGCTAAAAATAAGAAACTTTCCATTTTCCGTT